>CAYQZQ010000003.1:0-1593 GCA_964422035.1 uncultured Pseudomonadales bacterium | reverse complement strand
AAGACATCCTATAAGGAGTAAAGAAAAATTTTAAGTTATCAAAGAGCGGTTTTGATCTTTCTCAAGCGGGCATAAAAACACGAGCTGGGCTATAAGATTCGCCGGATTTCAGCATACTCAAGCAGAGATGAGCTAATTTTTTAGCGACATAAATAAAGGCTTGTTTGGGTTCTTTTCCTTGAGAGATTTTTTTGTGATATAGGGATTTAAATTCTGGATTATGTTTTAGACAAGCGACCGCGGCCATGTATAAAGCAGCGCGAAGATATTTGGGGCCGCGTTTACAGATTTTGTTTTCTTTTTTTGTTTCGCCGGACTGATAAATTTTCGGAAAGAATCCGATATGGCCGATAAGTTTTATGCCGGAATCAAAAGATTTTCCATCGGGGCCAATGGCTGATAGAAGAGCGGCTAAAGTTTTAGGTCCGATGCCAGGGATGTCTAATAAATTAGCACCTGGAAAACTATGGAAATCATCATTGCTTGTTGGCGAGAGAATATCTTCGGTTCTTTGATCTAGTTCCGCAATTGATTTATTAAGAGCTTCTACGTGAGAGAGCAAAATGTTGAGGTTCAACCCTCTGGCATCTTTGGCTCGTCCTGAGTAGATAGAGTTTCTCGCAGTGTCGATAAGTAATTGAATTTCTTTGATATTAAAGTTGTTGCCTTTGATGGATCTGACGATTTTTTCGATGTGTTTTGGCTTGGTTTCGGCTAAGTGTTTGGCCGTGGGATACTTTTTAAGAATAGCTAAAGAAGCAATGGCAAAAGGATTTTTAATGGCGGTTTGCTCGTATTCGGGGAATAGGAGACTTAGCAAACTGGAAGCCTGACGCTGATAGTTTTTATGATCTTTGAGTAGTTCGTACCTGAGTTTAGTGATTTCTCTGAGGATCTGAATGGATTCCTCAGGGATGAAGCTGGCAGCGTATTCATTGGTGCGAAGAAGACCGGCAATGACATAAGCATCGATGTCATCCGTCTTAGCTTTTTTTCGTAAGGCTTCACGGAATTTATTTGTTTGGTGGGGATTTAAGACAATGACTTTGAATCCTTTATCTGTAAGAAAAGAGTAAAGGTTTTCCCACCAGATGCCAGTAGCTTCGATCCCGATGAGTAAATCATCGCTGGACAGGTTAAGTTTTTTGAGTCTGGATAGCAATTCTTGAAAATGTTGTTGAGAGTTTTGTAATGTGAATGCTTTGGTTAGTTTTTCCCCGTCATTGTCTAGAAAGATATAACGGGATGTGGATTTTGAAACATCGATACCTAAGTAGTTCATAAGCAAAGCCTCCTTTGAGGTTGGGACAGCAATTTGATCTTTTTGATAAGGGAGCGGTATTCCTGCAAGCGTCTAACTCAATATAACCTGGGATATGAATGGTAATCAAGTATCAACTTGACCCCATAGCATCCTAAATGAATATTCCCAGTTAGACATGCAGGAAGCAACAATCTTTGTTAAATGGTCCCATAAAATGGGCCATAAGGAGCGATGTGAGCTGTCTCCCTACAAAAAGCTTCTTAGTTTAACATATTAACATTAACTTCTTCATTCTATTGTTTTATGTGGGATGAGGATTATACCAGGAG
>CAYQZQ010000002.1:77000-85771 GCA_964422035.1 uncultured Pseudomonadales bacterium | reverse complement strand
GTGGTAATGGTGCTAACCATGATTCATACGCAGGTACAGGAGGTGATGGTGGAGATGGCGGTGGAATTATATTTATATCAGCTGAATCAATAACAATCTCTGGCTTTTTACAATCACATGGTGAGGATGGAAGTAATATGACCAACGACCATGCTGGTGGAGGCGGAGGAGGTGCTGGAGGATCAATTAAATTGCAGGCACACTCTATTAAATTGGGTAATCCCACTGGTGGGGGCACATATAAAACTACACTAACCGGAGGTTCAGGGGGAAACGGTATAAATAACTATGATGGCGGTATTGGTGGTGATGGGAGAATTGCAGTTATGACATCTGAGGCTTTAGAAGGTTCATCCTCCCCAAGTGCCTACGAGGCTGAAACACCAAACTTTAACTATTCTATATTTGTATCCGATGAAATTCCAACATCTGATGCTTCAAAACTAGGCCAACTATCTTGGGCAGTAGATAAAAATTTGTATGGAAATGCTCAAGTTCAAACAAGAACAGGAGCAACAAGTAATTCTACAGATAACACTTGGGAAGACTGGAAACCCGTAACTGCAAATACAAATGAAACAACTTTGCAAGATGCAAATACCCACACAGATTGGGTAAGCAGCAGTGCTTCTTTAACCGTTGCTGATGGGGATACTACTAGAAACGTTGACTTCTTTGAGGATGAAGATGAATCCACAAGTGGAAATATCACAAAACTAACTGCTGGGGCCAGTACAGATTTATATGCAGAAACAATCATTGACTCTACTGACCTAACAAACTATGACTATATATCATTCTGGGTGCATTCGAGCGTTGCAGGAAATGCTGTCAAATTGGGATTTGGAGAAACAGACGCTACCGAACACGAAAACCTGTACACAGTAGATGAAGCAAGTGAGTGGCAGAAAGTGTACTGGGACATTAGTAAAATTGCTGACCATGAAAAAGATGGGGTTAGAAACCTAAGAGTCACAGCAACTGATTCTAGCTACACCCTTTACATTGATAATTTTGTAGCAGGTAGATATATGAATGATAGTACAAGTGAAATTATTAAAAGTACACCAAATGATTATATTCAATACAGAGTCATTTTAAGTACATCCAACAGTGGTTACGTACCAATTTTATACAATATAGAAATTACTTGGGAAAACGGTTATAAAATAGTTCAAGAAGACACCAATACAGTAAGACTCTATAATTACACAGGTGAGGAACAAAACCTTAGGCTTGAAGCTATAGTATTTGGAGCTGACCTTGCTGAGTGGTATACAGTAAATGATCAGAATATAAAACCAGGAGATCTAGTTGCTCTAACAGGAGAACTCGATGATTATGGTGTACCCATACTTAAAAAAGCCACTAAGGGAGACAGTTTAATAGGCGGAATATCAACTAAAGCAGGTAAAGAATTAGGCATAGAGGCAGAAAATAGAAGACTTCTTGCCCTAGCCGGTAGAATACCAGTCAAGATTAGTCCTTCCAGTGATGAGATAGAACCAGGAGATTCCATATCAACATCTGATTTGCCTGGTTATGGCAAGAAGGCAAAGATTGGAGATCTAGTTATGGGAACGGCTTTGGAAAGTTGGGGACAAGATAATATCGACAAAGGAGATGATAAGATTTTGGTCATGGTCACATCCATACGTCCTATGGGGATAAAGGATGCAATCGCTGAAATCACTAAACTCAGAGAAGAGATGAATATCCTAGGACAGCTTCTTGACATTAGAAATACTGTAGCCAAACAACTGACCAGCCTGGAGATTACCTCTAGTCAAGGACTCATCTCCCCCTTAGTCGACACCGATCGCCTACTGGCCGACACCATCGAAACTGATCTTATAAAACCCCAGAATGACACAGACTTACTCATCAATCTTACCGGTTCTCAGCCTTCCTCCCCCACCGGCACTCTAAAAGTAGCCGGAAATGCCTCCATCTCCGGCAAACTAACCACAAATGAAATTGAAACTAGCACCATCTCCGCCAAAACCGCCCAATTTGACACCCTACAAGCCAACACTATCAAAGCTAACCAGATAGAAGGTGTTCAAGCCTCACTTGACTCAATCAAATCTGCCACCATCGCCGCCCAAACCTTCATCAATCAACTCCTGGCCAAAAAAGACTCTACCACCCAGTCTCTACAAAACTCAGCTGACTCTCTTGCCGCCACCGGCTCAGCCCAGCTTCTCTCCTCCATCGAAAACTCCTGGAGCGCCACCCAAGATGGTTCCTGGTTGGACATCTCCGGCCTAAGTGCTGATTTTGCTACCATAAACGACTACTTAGAAATCCAAGGCACCACCCAAACCCAGGATCTCTTTGTCGACGGCTCCCTTCTCGCCTCCAACATCTCCACCCCTCCTAACAACCCCATCCAGACCCTTTACTTACAACCCTCCGGCACCGGCTCCATCAACCTACTGGCCGGCTTAATGATCCTGGACGACACAGGTCAAATCTCCATCAATGGTGACCTAAAAGTCTCCGGCTCTGTCCTGGCTGACAATCTAAACACCAACACCGCCACCATCGCCGCCCGCCTCAACGTCGGCCGCCCTGCCTCCGCCTCCGCCAATACCGATAACCTCTTAAATGTCTATGATGAATTCGGCCAAAGAGTCTCCTCCATCAATGCCTCAGGCTCCGCTCAGTTTGCCCACCTAACTACCCAAAATCTAACCATCGCCGCCTCCGCCACCTCATCAGCTAATACCCAAACCTCAACCTCCTCCAACACCACCATCGGTACCGCCACCCTCACCCAAGGAGATAGTCAACTCACCATCCAAAACCAAAACATTAACGACTCCACCCTCGTCTATCTCACACCAATCAGCAACACCAACAACCAAGTCCTCTACGTCTCCTCCAAACAAACTCAGACCAAAACCCAGGATGGTCAGTTCATTGTGGCAGTCAATAATCCTGCTATCTCTGATATTCAGTTCAACTACTGGCTCATCCAAACTCAAAGCATCACCCAAGCCACCTCTTCCGGTCAATTATCCAACCAAAACTAATGAAAAACCTATCCTCTCTTATAACCAGCCTCAAAAAACCTCTCTCTCAACTACCAAACCAGATCATAACTTGGGTACAATCCCTACCCAAATCAATAAAATCAACCAACTTCACCGCCTATGTTCAAAAACACTATAAACTCCTCGCCACTCTTTTCTTGCTACTTATCATCACCTCTTTAGCTTTTCTTTACTCCCGCTCCTCTCAAACCACCCAAAAGGTCTCAGGTCCCAAGTTCAAACGCCAACTCTTTGGCTCCTACGCCTACACTGCCCAAACCGGACCCCTCACCACCCGCCTCGGTTCAGACAAAACCGGCATTAAACTATCCGTCGCTCACAATCAAGCTGAGGTTCAATTCAAAACCCCTCTCACCAAAGTCAAGAGTAAAAAGAGTACTGATGACTCTCTAGTTTTTCAAACAGAAGACAAACTCGTCACCGTTAAATACCAAAGTCTATCAAACGGTGTTAAAGAAGAAATTATCCTAGCCGCCGATCCACAAACCAGCCAATTTGCAAGTACAATCAGTCTCAAATCAGTTGAGCCACGGATCACACCAGACGGACAAATTGTGTTTATTAATGCCGATGGTCAATATCAGTTTCACCTCCAACAACCATGGGCTAAAGATAATACTGGTGATGTCACTTATGGCTTAAGGTACAAGATTTATCAAAAACCTCAACAAGAATCTGAACCCGCCACCATCCCTGCCCTATCAGACAACTACTCACAACTGAGTGTCAAAAATATCAGTCGCCAACTGCTGGGCCCGCTTGATAAAACTCAACAAGGCCTGAATCTAGCCAAAGAGTATGTTCTAATGCTTGAAATTGATCCTGACTGGCTCTCACAAGCCACCTACCCCGTAACTATTGACCCCACCGTCGTCCATGATGAATCCAGCGAGTTTTCTCCCGGTGAATTCAACCGCCTTGAAGACACCGGCTCCGGCTCTTCACCTCAACTGGAAACCTACTACCAAGAACTACCAGCTGATGAGCATACCGTCGGCCTGTGGCATATGAATGAAGGCTCAGATAACACCTGCAGTGGAGGTGAAGATGTCTGTGATGCCTCCGGCAACGGTAATCACGGCACTTTTACTGGCACCACTGCCTTCAATGGTTCTGGAAAACTTGGTGGAGACTCAACTGTGTATGACGGAGATAGCGATTATACTGATGTTGGCACCAATTCCACCCTAGATATTACCAAACAAATTACCATTGAAGCTTGGGTAAAAGCTAATAGCATCACCACTAATGACTTTATCTGGGGTGGCTCTGCTAGCTATATAGGTTATAGTCTTCGTTTTGATGACTCCGACACTTCGCAAATAGAATTTTATATCGGAGATGGATCTTCCTATCATTATTTTACTGGCGACCACGGAATCTCAGCTGGAGAATGGTTTCATGTTGCTGCTATCTACGATGGCACAACCGGAAGTGTTTATATTAACGGTAATCTCATTACTCAAACCACAGACTCATTTACTCCTAGCAGCACAGTCGCAAATACATACAAAATTGGAGCAGACAACGTAGGAGGAAATTACTTTTCCGGCCAAATCGACGAAGTCCGCATCTCCAACATCGCCCGCACCCCGGAAGAAATTAAAGCCGCCGCCTCCCGCCAGCCTTACTCTGTTTTTACTTCAGACGTCATTGACTTAACTACTGTCGTTTCATGGAATGATCTAGCTTGGACAGAGAATGGAGTCATGACAGGAGACGGTGAGACACTTTACTCTTCTACTGACTTAATTGCCCACTGGAAGTTTAACGAAACCAGTGGTACTACAGCTGACAATGCTGAGGGAACCTCAGCACTTGATGGCACTCTAACCAACTTCTCCGACACCTCCGGTCAGGACTCTACCACCGGCTCCGGCTGGACCAGTGATAACGGCCGCTGGCCCACCAGTAACCCTGCCGCCCTCATGTTTGATGGCTCCAACGACTACGTCAATATAGGAAGTATCTCCGCCAGTATAAAAACTACAGAACTATGGTTGAAACCTGAAGGAAACAATGCCGGAAATGATGAAGACTTACTCACAGTTGGCGCTAACGATTACGACTACGAAGACAACTCACTCCAAGGCTGGACTGACGACTCAGGCAATTTCGGAGTAGTCACAAGCCCTTCTAGAGGAAGCTATGCCGTAGGCGAGGGCGTAAGCAGTGAAGGAACAAACATAGCAAGCATTGTCCCATCTGGCATGGAAAGTGGTCTTCAAATTGACAGCCTCAGTTTTTACTGGCAAGAATCTACTAACTCTAACAGTGGAGAGCTGTCTTTGTTAAATAGTAGTGATAGTGAAGAACTAGCAGTTGGTACAGAAAACCCTCAGTGGGTATTAACTCACAATACCAGCTCCCAAGAAGAAATATATGCAGGTGCTGGTTACGATCGATGGATATATGTTGAAATAACTTTTGACTGGTCAGCAGGAACATTTGATTACTACATAGAAGATACAAGCTCGGGACACACAGAATCAGGCACACGAACACTAAAAAGCGGGACTGATATAAAAACTCTTAAAATAACAAACCGTGATGCCAATGACTTTTACATGTGGTTTGACGATTTTAGAGTTGTCAGAAGCAGTGTTAGACTCTCAAGCGGCGGAACCAACTACGACTACGAAGACAACTCTCTCCAAGGCTGGACTGACGACTCAGGCAATTTTGGAGTAGTCACAAGCCCTTCTAGAGGAAGTTATGCCGTAGGCGAGAGCGCAGGCAGTGAAGGAACAAACATAGCAAGCATTGTCCCATCTGGCATGGAAAGTGGTCTTCAAATTGACAGCCTCAGTTTTTACTGGCAAGAATCTACTAACTCTAACAGTGGAGAGCTGTCTTTGTTAAATAGTAGTGATAGTGAAGAACTAGCAGTTGGTACAGAAAACCCTCAGTGGGTATTAACTCACAATACCAGCTCCCAAGAAGAAATATATGCAGGTGCTGGTTACGATCGATGGATATATGTTGAAATAACTTTTGACTGGTCAGCAGGAACATTTGATTACTACATAGAAGATACAAGCTCGGGACACACAGAATCAGGCACACGAACACTAAAAAGCGGGACTGATATAAAAACTCTTAAAATAACAAACCGCGATGCCAATGCTTTTTACATGTGGTTTGACGATTTTCAAATTAATAGACAAGAAATAAAACCAACACTAACAACAATCGGACTTGACAATCCAACAATATATACAAACGGCCAAGTAAGTTCAAAATTACAACCCCAAAAGTGGAATCATGTCGCAATAACAACTAGTACTGCTGAAACAGCTGACGACTTCATAATCGGCTTTATCGATGAAAGCTATCTAACAGGCACCGACTACTTCAACGGCACCATCGACTCCGTCCGTATCTACTCCCGCACCCTTGGCGCCGACGAAATCCTCGCCAACTACAACTCCTCCAACCTCCAGTTTCAAACCCGCGTTGGCAGTGACTCTTCACCAGATGATGGCGACTGGGATGCCTGGTCTCCAACCACTGGAGAGACTGTAATCGACAACATGGATAATCCTCTCAATTGGGCCACCCCCTCTGCCTCCATTTATTCAGGGATCCCTATGGCCACCTCCTCCGCTTCCACTATCAAAGCTGAAGGCAACGGTAGTCTCAAGCTGGAAACTCGCCCCCAGGTCGACACCAACACTGTCGCCCTCTGGCACCTTGACGAAACCAATGGTGATTTGGCGGGAGATGATGTTTTTGATGCCACCTCAAATGACAATGACGGCGAGTTTAACGGCACAGATTTAGCTACTGCTGTGGTGGATGGCGTGGCGGGGAAAGCGAGGGATTTTAATGGGACGGATGATCATATCTCCTTAGGTAGTAGTGACGAGGCTGACATTACTGGAGACATCACTATTGAAGCTTGGATAAAGCCCACAACTCTCACTACAACACACAACACCATTGTTCACAAAGACTCTCAATATAGCTTTAATATTAAAAGCACCAACCTAGTAACTTGGGCTGATAGTTCTAATTGGAGTTATGCAAATTTTGGAGATCATGATATTGATTTAACCCTTGATGAATGGCAACACATCGTTATTACAAAAACAAGTGGGGTGGTTAAAATATATAGAAACGGTGTAGAAAAAGTATCCAATTCTTTTGGTAGCGATCTCACCTCAACAAGCAACATTATGCATTTAGGCTGTTACTCGGGAGCATCTTCATGCTCCGATCATTATTATCCTGGCGCCATTGACGAAATCCGCATCAGTAACGTCGCCCGCACCGCCGAAGAAATTGCCGAAGCCTACCGCATGGGCCGCGACCACTACCTCAACCGCACCATCTCCTCCACTGACCTCTCTTCCAAAAACACCCTCCCTTTCTACATCGCTGCCGACCGCCCCGGCACCTACCTTGAAACCACTGTCGGCGAATCCGCCTACGCCAACTATCAGCCCGATGCTAATACCGTCGGCTTGTGGTATATGGATGAAGGCACTGATGACGCTTGCAACAATGGCAGTAATGATGTCTGTGATGCTAGTGGCAATGGAAATCATGGGGATATCTCATCCGCACCAACCATTGTGCAAGGGAAAAGAGGTAAAGCAAGGAATTTTGATGGAACGGATGACATAATAGACATTCCCCTACTCAATGTGCATTCCGGAGACTGGACAATTAATGCTTGGGTTAATATTACAGATCTTTCACATCACAACTCCATAATTAGCTCCGGCTCTGATACTGGACTAGATTTTCGTATTTTGCAGGCGGGAGGTAGTTATGGAGCTGTTCTTTATTCTGAATCTTTGAGTACTTATTTCGAACAAGGTGATTTCTCAAGTTATGTTAACCAATGGACCCACATTGCACTAACTCGATCTGGCAACACCATTACAGGTTATATTAATGGATCATCAATTGGCACTCACACAGACACTGCAAGAACCAACAGTGGCGATGATAAGATTGGTAGTCGAGGAGCTTCAGATGACCAGTTGTTCGAAGGTACAATGGATGAATTACAAGTGTCTTCCCTCGCATTTACTGCAGAAGAAATCCGCCAGGCATACGAAGTTGGCCGCCGTACCCACCCCATCACCATTGACTTTGCTGCTTCTTTGGATTCCGGCAACACAATTGCTGATTCTGACGATACCTCCTTCACTGTTGACGCCACCACCTACGGCCTGGAGCAAAAAGGTGACGCCTTGTATTTAGGTGACAAAATCATCGTCCGCGAAAATGACTCTGGCACCGAATACATCGCTCAAGGCACTGTCACCGCTGTCACGCCTAGTACTGGGGCAGTGACTGTCACCTCTTGGGATGCGGGTAGTACTTTCCCCTCCTCTGGCTATACTACCAACGCCTCTGTTTTCAAATGGCAGCGCGAATACTGGGATATTACTGGGGTCTTGGACAGCCATCTTGACGCCGTCACTAATCTCACCCTGCGCTTCACCAACGGCAATGAAGGTCGCACTGTCTGGCTGGATGATCTCAAATCCGCCGGTGACTATTTAACTACCAACACCGGCTCAACTATCACCTCCTCAACCGACAACCGCTACTTCCAGTACCGGGCTATCCTCACCTCTTCAGATGAGGCTGTCTCAGCTAACTTTGATAGTGTCACCCTAGACTACGAATCAAACAACGCCCCCTCCGCCCCCACCTCTCTTCAAACCGAAGGTCAAACCAATCCCACCAGCATCA
>CAYQZQ010000002.1:0-76900 GCA_964422035.1 uncultured Pseudomonadales bacterium | reverse complement strand
GGTTGAAGGCGCCTGGTCCACCGAGACTGCCACCTTTAGCCTCAACTCCACTCCCTCCGCCCCCACCTCTCTTCAAACCGAAGGTCAAACCAATCCCACCAGCATCACTGACACCACTCCAGAGTTTTCCGCTATCTATAACGATGACGACTCCGGTGACATTGCCGACCAATACCAAATCCAGGTTGATGATGACTCTGGTTTTGGCTCCACTATCTGGGACTCAGGTTCCTCAGGCACCGCTATGAGCAACTGCACCCAAGGTGACCGCTGCTCTGATATTTCCTATGCTGGTTCTGCTTTGTCTGAAGGTACTACCTACTACTGGCGCATCAAATACTGGGATGATGATGGGGTTGAAGGCGCCTGGTCCACCGAGACTGCCACCTTTAGCCTCAACTCCACTCCCAACACCCCTTCGCTTGATTCACCCAGTGACACGGCTACCAATCAATCCACCCTCCCCACCCTCAAAACCACCGCCACTGATGATGACTCTGACTATTTGCAGTACAAGATAGAGCTTTGTGAAGATGAAGCCATGACCACCAACTGCCAAACTTTTGACCAATCCTCCTCCCAAACCGGTTGGTCTGGCCAAGACGCCCAAACCTCCACCGCTTACACCTCTGGCACGCAAGCCACTTATGATGTTCAAACCGCTCTCACTCCTGAAACAACTTACTACTGGCGCTCCTACGCTATTGATCCCGCAGGAACCAATTCTTGGTCTTCTACTCAGGGAACCCCCTACTCCTTCACCACTCTCTACGAACAACCTTCCAATTGCACCATCGAAGAAGCCAGTGACGACTCTGCACTCACATTAAGCTGGACCGACAACTCAACTATTGAAGACGGTTATGAAATCCAGCGCTCCGTAAATGGCGTCGCTTACTCCACTCTCAGCACTGAGGCCGCCAACACTACTTCTTATGAAGACACTGACGTCTCCCAGGGCAACACCTACCAATACAAAATCGCCGCCTACCAAACTGGCCCCACTTATTCCCAATGGTGCGAAACCCCTCCTTCAAAAGTCTTATCAATAGAATCAGGGCACTTTTATTTTGAGGGCTTTACTTTTGAGAATATCCTGTTTCACTAAAGTTAAACTTATCCACCCCAACCTATTCCTAAATTACCACCCCACAACTCAATTTAAATCCCAGCCGGGCACCGAATCGAAGGATCTGCATCACAAGCATTCTGACACTCTTGGTAAGTAACATAAGACGGACAATTACTCGGGTCCGGCACCGGATCCATAACATTGCAATTCCCATCAAACTTACATGCCCAGTTACCCTTGCTAGTATACTCCTCCGCCTTCAAAGAATTCCCTCCCGAAGCCAACCCCCAATCATACAACCCATCAGTACCACATCCACTCTCACAACCTACCTCCTCTATGGCCGGATCACTCTCCCACTCCAGATCAGCATAAACCCAGTAGTCACTACACTCATCATCACTCAAGTGATAATCATAGGGTGACCCATCCGGATCACATGGAATCTCATTAATATACGGCATCATTTGATCACTACCACAATCACTTTCCTCATCAAAATACTCCTCCGGCGGGTAGCAACCATGATCATTATAATAATCCTCAAAAACAACAGACAACTGATGTAAGTCAGCTTTCTTTCTTGCATCTAGACCTTTAGCTACTTGTGAACCTCTATTAGCTACTGCTAACAAAATCAATATTCCCAAAATCAAAACAACCAATAATAACTCTACCAATGTAAATCCCTCATCAAAATTAACATTGCCTCTATTATTCATATTTTTATCATACACCACCCCTGTAAACAAAAAAACTACCATTATCATGTCAATATAACAAAAGGATTATTAACCCCTATTATTACCTACTTATATATGTCTATGTATCAAACCACAAACTAACCCCTCACCTATCAATTAATGCACAATCATCACTCACTCCCAAGCCCCCTTCTATCTCTATCTCTATCTCTATCTCTATCTCTATCTCTATCTCTACTTCTACCCCAATCTCCCTTTCACATCCCTACTTTACAATCTTCTCCAACTTCCCCCTGCTTACCTCACCCTGGAAAAAAATATTTCAAATTTAAATCCCAAGCTATCTTTGCTTACATATATGTACCTTCTGCTACTCAACCAATCAAACTAACCACCATTTCTAACAAATAAGCCGACAGCTACCAATAAAAAAACAACTCGCTCCTTAATAATTACCAAAAAAACTCAACAAAGTGACAAAAATCACTTCTCAACTCGGCTTTATCACAACATTTCCCACCACATTTCACTTCACACAGCCTTCAAACGGCATTTAATACGCTTTCAGCCTCAACTATCTGATTTTAACCAGCCTCAAAACCATTTTTCCAACCTTCTCTCTTCTATCTTTCCAACTAAAAAGATCCTTTTTGTTAAATACACTGTAAAAAACCTAAAACAAACCAATCTTCACTCACCTATACAAAGCAAATAAAAAATTCAGTCAATCTTTCACTTAAAACTCTCCCATCGATCACATCTTGAGTACCTAAACTACTCACAAGAAAAATCCCCAGTATTATAAATCAGGTTTTCAACCAAATTCACTCTCCCCAGCACCATTAAACTGTCGCTCAGCCATAAACTCCACACCTGCAATCTCAAAATTTCATAGATTAAAACTTACTCAAATCTCCCAAACATACTTTCACATCGCACTAATTTAACTTAGCTTCCTCAATAAATATTAAATTTTTTCAAAAAAAGTTTTCCACATTTATCAAATTTGACACATCGAAACTACATCAACATCATTTAATTGATCAATTTTTCCTACTATCTATATTCCTACCATCCATATATACACTCAATATGCTTCAATCCTTTACTTGTCTTGATATACTATTAACATGGTCATCATAAACTCCCAGCTTGAAAACAAAAAATCTTTCTCTTTTTCTCTACCCTCCCCCAAGTTCTGGGTTCCTGCCCTCATTCTGATTTTCACCCTTACTGCCACAGCTACTTTTGCTTTTTTGAAAAAATCCCAACCCACCGGCAGCTTCTTAAGTCCTTTACCTCAAACTCAACAGGCTCAAGCTACTCCTTCTCCTTCTCCCACTATTCAAGCCGCTCAGTCCCCCCAACAACTTATTCTCACCGCTCAAGCCTATCTTGAAAAAGCCATTGCCGTAAGCCAAAAGAACACTCAGACCGAAAATGACCGTCAACAAATCATCGACCACCTCAACACCTCACTTCAATATGCCAACCAAGCCATCAATCAAACCCCTCAATCTCCCCAAGCATATCTTATCCGTGCCCGCATTCTGGCCTCATCCCAATCCATCCGTCAAGACGCTCTTCAATTAGCCCAGAAGGATCTAGAAACCGCTCAATCCCTCTCTGGAGGACAAAAAGTCCAACTCCCCACCAATATTGACCTTCTCGACTACACCCCCACTCAACAAGCCCAAAACGACCAGGATCTCGTCATTGCTGCTCCTCAAGATGAGACTACTTCATCTTCGACCGAAACCGACTCCAATGTTATCAAATACACTGCCTCTCTTCCCGGCCAACAAAAACAAGTCACCATTCAAAACGACAAGATCCAATCTGACAGCTACATATATCTCATTCCCCAATCTACCAACACCACCATCTACGTCCAATCCAAAGCAACCGGTCAAGTCACCATTGCTTCCAACCAAGCTCCTTCCCAAGACATCAACTTCCAATACTGGATAGTCAATCCTTAAAGTAATAACTTATAATAAGTTATTACTTCTTGACACTGCCCCCATTTTCAAGCTTTAATACATAACACAGTAAAATGAATCAAACTCTAGATAGAATAACCAGCCAAATCCTAAAAATAATCCTGCCCTTAACCGCCTTTCTTGTTCCTCTCTTTTTTCTTCCCTACACATCCAACTTCTTTATCCCCAACAAACAGATTCTACTTGGCCTGCTTGCCTCCATCGCTCTTCTCAGCTGGGCTTTCAAATCACTCGCTCAACGCCAAGTTAAAATAACAGTTACTTCTACCACTACCCTCCTTTTCTTACTTGTCGTTATCTATCTAATCTCAAGCTTTCTTCAAGCTCCCAATACAGCCCAAGCCCTGCTGGGTCAAACATCACTAATTACATCTTTGTTCATCATCCTCTTAACCACCACAAGCGAACAAGACAAAAACATAATCCCTATTACTCTTAACTTAATCATCGCCTCCCTGTCCATCGCTTCCCTTTTCACCATCATTCAATACTTAGAAATTGGTCAAATCACCTCAATTCCCTGGTTACAATCTCAAAACTTCAATCCCGTCGGCGGCCTTCTATCACTGCTAACCGTACTTATTCCTGTCTTGCTCTTTACCATATATAAAGCCTTCAAAAAAGAAGGGGTTACTCAAATTCTTCTTTTCCTGTCTTCCTCACTAATGATAGTAGCTGCCATCATGACCGTCTCCCTCCTTATTCCCAATAACGATCAGCATTTTTTGGCCATTCTTCCTCCCACTGCTGGTTGGATAATAGCTGTAGAGATCTTCAAAAACATCCGCACCGCCCTTTTAGGCACTGGTCCTGAAACGTTCTTCTTTGCCTTCTCAAGATTCAAACCCTTATTAATCAATCAAACACCATTTTGGAACATCCGCTTTAGTAACTCATCCAACCACCTCTTCCACCTTATTACCACTGTCGGCATTCTAGGAGCAACCTTTTATCTATTCGCCATCATAAAACCTCTTATAAAATCCCTTAAAAACAGATCTTCTACACCCCACCAAACCGATTTAATCATTCTTCTTTCCCTAACCCTTCTGGCTCAACTAATTGCCCCAATCAACATCACTCTTCTCACCCTAACTTTTATTATCTTATCCTTGGTCATAATCGACTCAAAAGGCACCAGCACCTCTCACCAACTATCCCTCTCCTTCTCTTCTGGACAAGACTCTCAAAATACTCTTGTTCTCCCTTGGATACTTCTCTCTTCATCTCTCCTTCTTGTAGGTTTCCACGGTTACTTCAAAGTCCGCACCTACGCCGGCGACGTCGCTTTCAATTCCTCAATTAAAGCCCTCCAAAACAACCAAGGAAACCAAGCTTACAACCTGCAGATCCAAGCTTTACAACTCAAACCATACGATGCCGACTATCATATCTCCTACTCTCAAACCAACCTCGCCCTTGCTAACTCCATCGCCAGCCAGTCCCAAGAAGGTCAACTAACCGAACAACAACAAGCCAACATCACCCAACTTATTCAACAATCCATCAATGAAGCCAAGGTGGCCACTCAACTAGAACCCAACAATCCCGCCACCTGGTTAAATCTAGCCAACATTTACAGACAACTAATCAATCTAGCTCAAGGTGCTGAACAGTGGGCCATCACCGCTTACACCCAAGCTATCAGACTAGATCCTCTAAACCCTCAACTTAGAGTCTCACTAGGCGGTCTTCACTACTCCCTGCAAAACTACGAAGAAGCCATCGAGTCTTTTAAGGCAGCCACCAGTGCTAAACCTGACTGGGCCAACGCTTACTACAATCTAGCTGTTGCATACCGTGACTCAGACAATCCTCAAAAAGCTCTTCGAAACATGCGTATTGTAGCCGAACTCCTAGAACCCACCACTGAAGACTACCAAACCGTTCAGGATCAAATCAATCAACTTGAAAAATTGGTTGAATCCCAAACTTCTCCTGTTCAGCAACAACCCCCACAACAACAAACTGAACAGCTTCAAACCCCCACTCCTATCCCCAGTCCAACCATTGAACCAATTCAGCTTCCTGACGAATCCGGCCTAGAAATCCCCCAAGAAGCCACCCCAGAAGCTGAAACTCAAACTTCCCCAACTCCTACTGAATAATTTCCCCAAACACTACTTTGTGCTAAAATATACCCTACTTTGGGCTCGTAGCTCAGTTGGCTAGAGCGTCTGGCTGGCAGTCAGAAGGTCGTGGGTTCGACTCCCACCGGGTCCACTTTCCTTTATTCTTTAGTGATAAAATTATCTGCATGGGCCTGTAGCTCAGTTGGCAGAGCGTAGCTATCGCACAGCTAAGGTCGGCGGTTCAACTCCGCCCAGGTCCACCTTTAATAATCAAATTTACCCATGCCAGACCAAACCATTACCTGTAAAAACTGTCAAAAGGAATTTGTATTCACTCAAGGCGAGCAACAATTCTACCAAGACAAAAATCTAGACACCCCCAAACTTTGCCGCATCTGTCGCACCATCAAAAAATCCCAACAAAAACACCCCCAAAAACCTAGCTCTTAACTATCTCAACCAACTTACCCTTAAGCTCTTCAACTCCCCTGCTAGTAGCTGCCGAAACCATAAACGGCTTAATCCCTTTATCAACCAACTTCTCTGCAACCTTTTCAACAACCTGCTTATCCAACAAATCAATTTTGTTTACCACCACCACCTCCTCTTTTTCCAAAAGCTCATCACTATAATCTTCCAACTCTCCTCTTATAGTTTCATAATCAGACAATAAAATCTCCACCAACTCTTCAACTTCCATATCATGCCAGTTCTCCTCCACCTCTCTTCCTTCTCTAGCGCTATTGACCGCCAAAACGTGCACCACCACACTTGTTCTTTCAACATGCTTTAAAAACTGATCTCCCAATCCCTTACCTTCACTTGCCCCCTCAATTAAACCCGGAATGTCAGCCATCACAATGCTCTCATCAGCATACTCCACTACCCCCAAATTAGGCTCCAAAGTTGTGAAAGGATACTTAGCCACCTTAGGCTTGGCTGCTGACAAAACAGATAAAATAGTCGACTTGCCTGCATTAGGCAAACCGACCAACCCCACATCCGCCAATAACTTAAGCTCCATTACCAATGTCTTTCTCTCTCCCTCTTCTCCTCTTTCAGCTACTCGTGGTGTTTGATTGGTGCTACTTCTAAAATGCCAGTTACCTCTACCCCCCTGTCCTCCCCTGGCAATCAAAACCTTAACACCAGGTTCAACCAAATCATACAAAAGCTCTTCTCTTCCATTTACTAGCTCTTTTACCAAAGTCCCTCTCGGCACTTTCACCACTACATCCTCACCTTTTCTGCCTGATTTTTTCCTTCCCTGGCCCTTCTTTCCATCTTCCGCCTCGAATTTTTTTTTATATCTAAATGTTTGCAGAGTATTCAAGTTAGGATCAACCTCAAAATAGACCGAACCCCCTCTGCCACCATCACCACCATCAGGACCACCTTTCGGCTTATACCTCTCTCGTAAAAAATGAATCGCTCCATTTCCTCCGTCTCCTGCAATAATCTTAATTTTAGCTTCATCAACCATAGCCTTTATTTTACCTCACTTCCTACTTCAAGTAATTTAGGGGGTTCAATCCTCCTCCACCAGCTCTTATCTCAAAATGTAAATGTATCCCTGTTGATCTGCCAGTACTTCCCATCATTCCCAAAACATCTCCCTGCGAAACTGCCTGACCAGACCTTACCGAAACTTTTGATAAATGAGCGTACAAAGTTTGATATCCATTCCCATGATCGATCAAAACTCGATTTCCATATCCCCAGTTATCCGGCCATCCTGCCACCACCACTGTCCCTGAATCAGCCGCCAAAATCGCTCCTCCTCCTTTGTTAGCAATATCAAGTCCTCGATGCCATGGTCTCCAAGGCTGAGAGATTCTGCCTGCTGCTGGCCAAAGCCAACTACCGGTAGCTGACACCGATCCTGCATCTGGAGTTAAAGTTCTGGCTAAACTTGATGTCGGTGACCAGGGCTTCTTATCAGGCTCAACACCGTCCGGCACGATCAGATCCTGACCAATTGCTAACGCAAAAGTCTCATCATTAATAAAAGTATTAAAAGGAAAATCAACAATCGACTGAGGATCAGTATCATATTTTTTAGCAACAGAATAAATCGTCTCACCACTTTTAACTGTATGCACAATTCCCGTTACTGGTGGTATCTCCAACTCTTGTCCCGGCTTTATGCTGTTAATTGACGAAATCTTATCATTATTAGCCCATCTGATTGTATCCATAGTCACTCCAAACTTCTCCGCAATAGTGCTTAAGGTGTCACCCCCCTGCACCTCATACTCAATCATCTCTGCTCTTGGCTTATCACTTTCTTCTGTCTTGGCTTGCACATCTACCGTTGCTCCCAAAACCTGCCCCACCATTCCTCCCGTACCCTCCTCACTAGTCAAATTAACCTGAGCACTGCCACCAAAGCTTCTTCTTACCACCTGAGTTGTCTCATCGTCTTCTCCTAAAATCTTAGGCCCTAAAGTCAAACCCCAAAACAACAAAATCACCATTCCCGCATGTACAAAAACACCTGAATACTTACCTCTCTGTCTATAAAGCCTGCCCACTACCCATCCTTTTCCTTGTTCAAACCAGGCAAAACCATCACTTGTTTTACTCCACAGATAATCTTTAAGCTCTAGAATATACTCTTTAAACTCTTCGCTCCATTTTTTAAGCTCTTGCCATTGGTCAAAATCCTGTCTACTCATGCGCTTCATAGCTAGCCTATTGTATCACTTTTAACCTTCTTTCAAAACCGCCAGGAACTCCTTATTGCTCTTAGTATCCTTCAATCTCTCGATTAATCTTTCAGTTCTATCATCATCATTAAGCATATCCAACATGCGTCGCATTGAAACAATACTTTGATAGTCTTTATTATCAAACAACAACTCCTCTTTTCTAGTTCCAGAGCCATGTACATCCACCGCCGGATAGATTCTTCTATTCGCCAGTTTACGAGACAAAACTAACTCCATGTTTCCAGTTCCTTTAAACTCTTCATAAATCAACTCATCCATTCTTGAACCAGTATCCACCAAAGCAGTTCCAATAATAGTCAAACTACCTTTCTCTTCCACATTTCTAGCTGCCCCAAAAAATCTCTTAGGCGGATGCAAAGCTGCTGGATCAAAACCACCAGACAAAGTTCTACCGGAAGTTGGAATCGCTAGATTATATGCTCGAGCCAAACGTGTAATTGAATCCAAAAGAATCATTACATCTTCTCCCATCTCAACTAATCTGCGGGCTCTATTCAATGCAATCTCAGCTACCAAAACCTGATCTTCCGGCTTTTCATCAAAATTAGAAGCTCCTGTTTCACCTATTCTTTTACTATTCTTAGTTACTTTCTTAATATGTCTTCGAATATCCGTAACCTCTTCAGGACGCTCACCAATCAAAACAGCCATCAAGTGTACATTAGGATGATTCTTACCTACACCAGCTGCAATTTGTTTGATTATAGTCGTCTTTCCAGCTTTAGGTGGAGACACAATCATTCCTCGCTGACCCATTCCAATCGGAGCCACCAAATCAATTATTCTTGTACTTAAAGGCTCAGGACCAGTCTCAGTCACCAGTTTCTCCTCAGGATAAATCGGGGTCAAATGATCAAAATGAGCTCTCCCTTTCAACTTCTTCAAACTTTTTGAATTATTTACTTTAGTTATCTTAGTTAAAATTCGATTACTCTCACCATTACGTGCTTTTCTTGCCAACCCTTCAATCATGTCACCTTCTCTCATCCCCAAGCTCTTAACTTGCTTACCAGATAAGTACGCATCTTTATAACTAGGTTTAAAATCAGGTCTGATCAACCCATGTTGATCTCTACCTTCTATATCTAAAACTCCCTTAATTGGTTCACCACCATTACTGTTATCTGCCATGTTATGAATTTAAATTAATAAATAATGAAAACACTTGGAAAGAAAAATAGTCACCTGGTCCAAAAAAATTGAAGCAACTGTATCAAGCTTATTATCCTAAGCGGTAAATCTCTTGTCAAGTCTTCTTGAAAACTCAAAGGACGAAGCGAGTATACATCAGTGGGAGGTCAGTGCCCTGTCCTCACTAACTCAACCCACTTCGTCTTTTCAACTTTCAAGTACACTATAATAATACCCTATAATTAAAACACTGTCAACCTCTCATTTTTTATTTAGTATACTCAAATTATGCCCACCATTTTTACTCAATTCCACCACCACACCAGCAAACGCCTGCGCAAATTCCTCATCGCCACAGGCATCATCGCCTGGCTGTCCGCTAGTCTGCTAGCCTTAGCTCCAATTCTCCCCCATCTTCTCTATCGTCTCTCACCCCAAACCCCCAACACCCTAGCCCAAACAATCGGCCAGACCATCACCACTACCCCCTCAACTACTTCCAAATCAAGTCTTCCTCTACCCCCAAAAGACACTGACTTACCTGAAAAAAATCTGTTAATTATTGAAAAAATCGGTGTCCAAGGCTCTATCCATCAAGGCACCAACTGGCAGGAAATTCTTCAAAAAGGCATCTGGATAACTCCAGACTGGGGCAATCCCTCCGATAACCAGAACCCCATTATTATCGCCTCACATCGCTGGGGTTATCTTGACTGGTCCAGACAATTCCGCCGCCAAAACTCCTTTTATAATCTTCCCCAACTTGATGAAAATGATCAAATTAAAATCATCTGGGACCAAAGAGAGTACACTTATCAAGTTTATAAGACAAACCAGACAGAAAAACCCACCAACCTTGATGCAGATCTCATCCTCTATACCTGCAAACTCTTCAACTCACCTATACGCATCTACTACTACGCCCAACGTCTCTAGCCTGCCTCTCTATTGACAACCATCCCCTTAAACTGATAATATAGGCTACATTGTCACTGCCCAAGTATCAACAATTTATTTAACCAATGTCTTTTAAAAATAAACTCAGTTTCATCTTAGCCTCATTCAGCCTCGTTTTAGCCTTGTCTTTATCTCCTGTACAGGCTCAAGAGGAAAATGCCGACTGTCAGATTGTTTACGGAGGTCAGGTTTGTGGAATCTCTGACCAGCCTCCCATCGTCGACACAGCCGGACAATCTCAAGTTCTTTACACTCTATCTGCTGTCCTCTACTCCACTGGTCTTATTTCCTTTATTCTTGCCAAAAACTCCTCTCGCCTACTTCCCAAACTCTCCTAACTACTTGCCTCTTCAAAAGGGGTTGTCTGACCCTTTCTGAAGGCGCAAGCCTTAAAAGGTTTAGTACCTTTTTTTGCACTTTACAATCCGGAAATTAGGGAACTACTTACCTAGGAGGTAACATGAATACCAAAGGTTTTATTCTCGGCACACTACTTATCTTGGTCGTCATTGCCGCTGTTATCTTGCTCTTCATTTGGCCTGGTCCTCTGGCTTCTAATAGCCAGGCATCAACCATTGAAGATCTTCAAGCTCAAATTGAAGACCTGCAAGCTACTTCAGCTAGTCAAGACGAACCCCATCCCACTGACGTTGAGTGCCCAACCACTCAGCCACCTACTTCTACACCCCCCGAACCAACTACCGTCACCGACAACAGCTTCGCTTGGGTCTTAGCTGACACCAAGTATGGCCAAACCCAAAAATGGAACGGCCCCTTTACTTTCAAAGGTCCTGCTGTTTGTGAATGGTACAAGGATGGCTATCCACCAAACTTTGGCAACGAAGGGTTTGTCTTCCTTATGGATGATGAACAAATCACCTTCCCCCAAGGTCAGGTTGGTACCTGTTGGAGCATCCCTGATGGCAATCCTGCTATCAACAAGCTTGAAAGCAGCTATCGCCATCTCATCTTTTACAGCAATCAGTTAACCGCCACAGATCTGGCCAAACTGGATAATTACTTCTACGTATGGCCACCAGTCAAAGGCCAGCATGCTTACATGCATCTCTGGCTTGACACCAACGATCTTGGTGAATGCACCTTCTTTACCCAAGAGGGCTGCCCTGATCTTGCTGAAAAAGTCATCCAACCACCTGACGGTGTCCAAATCAAACCAATCCCCTAATTTCCGGTCCCGGAACACTTACGTTGCAGCCTACTGCTGCTAACCTCTAAGTGTTCCGGACCACCCCTAAGGATTCAAAAACTTGAATCTTTACAGTGGACTTGTACATTAACACAGCTAGATATATAGGAGATTAATATGAAGCTTGCCCGCATCCTTATCTTCATCGGCATTTTTACCATTATCTTTGGTACTATTTTTGAAAACCCCACCACCCTAGAAGGTAGCAACTTAGCTCTCACCATCAGTCTTACAGGCGTTGCAATCACAGGTTTTGGCTTGACTCTAAGCGCCTTCATCCACTTCGTTCTTCAAAAATAGTCTCATCCTCGCTCAGATCCAAATTCTGGTTCCGAGCGAACCACCCCCTTCTTATTACTCAATCCTTATTCTAGCTGTGTCTTTTTCTTTAAACTTATGAACAAACAACCTTTAATATCCATCATCCTTCCCGTCTACAACTCCTCTGCGTATTTAAAGCAAGCTCTAGATAGTGTCTTAACCCAAACTTATTCAAACTGGGAGTTAATCGCCATCGATGATGCTTCAACCGATCACTCTTTAAACATCCTCAATTCATACGCCAAAAAAAGCTCCAAAATTAAAGTCTTCTCCCACACTCCCAACCAGGGTATTGCCCACACTTTAAACAAAGCTTTAAAGCACGTCCAAGGCCAGTACGTAGCTCGCATGGATGCAGATGACATCATGCTCCCAGACAGGCTCCAAAAACAGCTTAAATACCTTCTAAAACACCCCAAAACCATCATTGTGGGTGGCCAGTGCCAACTCATAGACACCCAAGACAAAATAATCGGTAAAAAAACCTTCCCCACAGACCACCAACAAATCTACCAACTAGCCTTTATTCGCTCTCCTCTTCAACACCCAGCTGTAATGATCAATACCAGTCTACTTCCTAAAAAATTTTCTTGGTACCACTCCGATCAAGTATCCTCCGAAGATCTGGATCTATACTTCAAGCTTTTTCAATACGGAAAAGCTGCCAATCTTTCAGACACCATAATCAAATACCGACAGAATCCACAAGGCCTTTCCTTAAAAGATCCTCTCCATACCTACCTCGATGCCTATAAAATCAGACAAAACGCTAGAAAAAACTATAACTACCAGCCAACTTTTTTAACCAAAATACAAAACAAATTAATATTAATAGTTATTTTGATCTTCCCTAAAAAATTAATCTATCCTCTCTACTCTATTATCTTCGGCTTCACCTTCCCTCAAATCAAACTGCACAATCTTAAAGCTAATCTTCAACTAGCCAAACAAAGTTAAAGATTACCCCATGAAACAACTAAAATCGATCTTCAGTAAAGCTTTACCTTACTGGCCGATAATTGCTATTATCTTCATCACCTCTTCCCTTTCTTTTCTCAACTACCAACCAAATACTTGGCTAACCGGCTGGGACAACATTCACTCAGAATTTAACTTCCCCCTTCACTTCAAGCGATACTTATCCATCTGGCAGCAATATCGAGGTCTTGGCTTACTAGCCGGCATGGCTCACTCTGCAGATTTAACAAGAACCCTCACTGCATACCTATTATCTTTAATTTTCCCTCTTAATTTCATCCGCTACCTACTTACCTTTATTACTCTAACCCTAGGCCCCTTAGGTGTTTATTTTCTTGCCTCAAAAACCATTCTAGACAAACTCGACCCTCAAGCCAAAAAAATTGCTGCTTTCTTTGCTGCCCTTGCCTATCTGCTTAACCTAAACACTGTTCAAGTTTTCTATCTTCCTTTTGAGACCTTTACCTATTTCTATGCCTTTCTTCCTTGGCTTCTTTACTCCTCAATCAAATATCTTAACCAGCCTTCTAAAAAAACCTTTATCTTTTTAACTCTTATACTTATAGCCTCCACCCCCACTTTCTATGTTCAAACATTATTCATAGTCTTTATCATCTCTCTTATTCCTTTTCTCATCCATCATCTTGTCACCAACCTTTCTTTTTCCACTCTAAAACAACTCTTCATACTCACCTTAACCATAATTATCACTCAAGCTTACTGGCTCCTCCCTAACTCACACTTTACTCTCTCTTCAGCCAACCAACTTCCCACAGCCTTACAAAATCAAATCTCAACACCAGAGATAACTGCCCGAAATCAAGAGTTTGGTCAAATCTCAAACCTGGCCCTACTCAAAAGCTTCAACTTTCAATACACCGACCTTAATCTCTCAGAAAATAAGTTTCAACTCATTATGCAACCTTGGATAGAACACCTGTCCCACCCTGTTATCGACTTCATCGGCTACACCATCTTTGCCCTCACTCTTATTGGCTTAATTTACTCTCTGATAAAAAAACTCTACACCGCTATACCACTTGTAATTTTATCCCTTATATCCATATTTTTCCTTATCAATCTAAACCCACCCTTCCTCTCGCTTTATCAGTCTTTCCAACAACACCTACCCTTACTTAATCAAGCCTTTCGCTCACCTTTTACCAAATGGGGTACACCTGCTGCCCTAAGCTTCTCTCTTTTCTTCTCTGTTGCCACCGTCTTTCTACTTGACCTCTTCTCCATGCTTCACTTCAAACTAACCCCCCTACTTACCTCATTCACACTAGCTTTAGCCTTAATATTACTCTCTTCTCCCGCCTTTCAGGGCCACCTAATCTACTCTCCTTTAAAGACCTCCATACCCCAAAGCTACTTTCAGTTATTTGAATACCTAGACAATCAAGATCACAACACCAGACTAGCCAACTTTCCTCAACATACCCTCTGGGGGTGGCACTTCTACCAGTGGGGGTATAGAGGATCAGGTTTTATCTGGTACGGCATACCCCAAGCTACCCTAGACAGAGCTTTTGATGTCTGGTCTCCCTACAATCAAGACTACTACCAAGAAATCAGAACTGCTCTTTATTCACAAAACCTCCCCTATCTAGAACATCTACTTGAAAAATACCAAATTAACTGGCTTCTAATCGATCACTCAGTTACTATCCCCGCCTCCCAAGATCAAACTGCCCTCTATACTGACCAACTAAAGTCCCTGCTTTCTCAAAGCTCACTTGTAACCAATCAAAAAACCTTTGATCATCTTACCCTCTACTCACTTTCTCTTCCCACCCAGCCCAAAAGCTTCATCAACACCCAAAAACTGTCTTCAACCAACAACCTTCTACCTGATTCACCCCAACCGGCTCCACAAATCATCACTCAAACCCCTCAAGACAACAACTCCGCCATAGAAGACCAATCTAAAAACTGCGATCAGTTCAACTCTCAATATTTTGATAAACAAATCCTTTCAGATCAAGTTACTTACACCGCCACCGATGCTAACACCTGCGACCACTTCAACTTCTCCTCACTACCTCATTCATACGGCTATCAAATCAATATTGAGCATCGCAATCACTCCGGCTTTCCCTTCTCGCTCTGTCTTGAGTCATACACATCAAAAAACTGCCTTATATATCAATATCTGGACAAATCAGCCGACTGGCACAAAGACACCATAACTCTTCCCCCAATGCAACCTGAAAAATACGGCTACACCCTCCATCTCTACAACTACTCCATAGGCCAAACAGAAACTAAAAACTCCTGGAAAAAAATCCAGATCACTCCTCTTCCCGCCTCTCAATTTGACATCGCTACTCAACCATCTTCTTATCCATACACAGACATCACCTCCGTTAAGAAACACTCTCCAACCCTCTACACTATCTCTGCAAACTCACCTCACCCCCGTTCTCTAATCACCCTAAATCAAAGCTTTGATAAGGGCTGGAAAGCCTATCTAATTCCCTCAAAAACCACTTTACTTCCTGTCTGGAAACAATACGCTCTATCAACCATGCTCCAACCTCTTCCTACTCACCAACAAGCAAACAACTGGGCCAATAGCTGGCTACTTCCCTCCGGTCAATCAAATCTACTTATCATCTATCAACCCCAATTAATCCAATATCTTGGTTTCGCTGCCCTCATTATACTTCCTATCCTTCTCATTTTTCATCAACCCAAACAAAAAAAGTAGTCTCAAATTTCAAGTCAAACCATAAAAAAAGCCCCAAAAGCGGGTTGGTGACTTGCCTGCCCAACTAGTCACCAAACCCCTTTCAGGGCCATGAAACTATAAGTTGACAAAATAAATATTCATCTGCTACAGTTTCATCAGACTGCTGCCACCTGTCCTGGAGCAGTCAATCACAGAAAGGCATCACTATTCGAGCATCGCCTGCGGTAGTGATGCTTTTCTATTTGTCTTGACTTTTTTATGTGCTTTCTGAAGGTTTCACCTATGTATCCAAATTATAGCAATCTTTCCTAAAAAATCAACCTGTAATATTAACTTCACTTATTTCACCATAATCCTATAATTATCAATAGTATCTGTTATCCCCCTACACCAATCTTTTCTAACTCAAATTCACAAAAAATATTTCCTGTGGATAACTTTAAAACACCCTTTCTCCCCCACTAATAAACACTGTATACTAAAAATATGTCCAACAAAGATACCATCTATATCTGTGATGACTGCGGCAATGAATTTCCCAAGTGGTCAGGCCAATGTCCCATCTGTAAAAACTGGAATACCATCAGACCTCTTCAAATAGACACCTCTGATCCTCAAGACTTCTCCCCAACTAAAGCTCCCAAAGCCACCACCCCCAAACAAACACTAGAAAAAAGCGACTTTGATCAGCAATCCACCCAAATCAAAGAACTGGATCGTGTACTAGGTGGTGGCTTAACCGCCGGATCCGTCATTCTTCTTGCTGGGCAACCAGGTATCGGCAAATCTACCCTTCTATCCCAACTCTCAATCAAGTTATCACCTAAAGAAAGCACTTTATATATCTGCTCTGAAGAAAATAACTACCAAGTATCAAAACGCATCAAACGACTTTCCCCTAAATCAGACTCTGACTCAATCAAATTACTAGAAACCAGCTCCACTCCTGACATAATCAAGCACGTTCAAAAAAATCACCACGATATAGATCTTTTAATCGTCGATTCCATCCAATCTCTTACCAATCCTGGCTTGTCCTCATCCCCCGGCACACCATCCCAAATTCGCACCAGCGCCAAAAAACTAATCAATCTAGCCAAATCAACCCAACTTCCCATTATCTTAGTTGGCCATGTTACAAAATCAGGCACCATTGCAGGACCAAAACTTCTAGAACACATGGTTGACGTTGTCCTAGAGCTTGAAGGCAACCGCCATCATGATTTAAGACTTCTTCGAGGCCTTAAAAACCGCTTTGGACCAACAGACGAAACCGGTCTTTTTAAAATGAGCTCCAAAGGCCTAAAAGAAATACAAAACCCCGGTCAAGCCTTCCTCTCAGACTCTAGTCAGAAGAATCCAGGATCAGCCCTAAGCCTTATCATGGAGGGTACTAGACCCCTACTGGTCGAAATCCAAGCCCTAACCGTCTACACCGAACTAAACATCCCTCGACGTGTTGGGCAAGGAATTTCAAAATCCAAACTACAGCTCATCTGCGCTGTTCTAACCAAACATCTAAATCTTAAACTGGGACAAAGAGATGTCTTCGTAAACGTCACTGGCGGACTTAACCTTTCCGATCCTGCTGCTGATCTAGCTATCGCTCTAGCAATCTTAAGTAGCTACAAAGACAAACCCCTACCATTAAATTCACTTAGTATCGGAGAACTAGGTTTGCTTGGAGAAATCAGACCAGTCCCCTATTTTGACAAAAGACTCAAAGAAGCCAAAACTTTAGGCTACAAACAGCTTTTCCACCACCAAGACTTCTCAACTCTTAAAAAACTTTCCTCCGAACTTTTCTAATCTATTTTTCTACTTGTATCCAACCGGTACCTCATGCAAAACTACTCCCAAACTCATTCTACGATTCTCAACATCTAATTTTTCAACATACACATCCACCTCTTCGCCCACCTCAAACTCCCTATCAGCCGGCATCTTAGAAATATGAATCAAGCCATCAATTCCAGCTTCAAAATTAACAAACACTCCAAAAGGTGCCATTCGAACCACTTTACCAGTATGCTTGGTTCCCTCAGTATATTTATCCTTGATATCATCCCAGGGATCATCCTTTAATCTCTTTATGGATAAATTCAACTTACCAGTATCTCCATCGACTCCAATAACTTCAACTTCTACCTCATTTCCTACACTAAAATGCTTATTTGGATCATCTACCTTCTCCCATGAAATCTCACTTATATGAATCAATCCTTCAAGCCTTCCTTCATCTTCATCCTTACCAGCCAAAGGAACACTAACCGTAGCAAACACTCCAAAAGGCATAATTCCACTTACCACTCCCTCTAAAACATCTCCCTTCTCTACCTTCTTTAAAGCTTCATCCTTCATTGCTTCTTCAGAAGCCTCACTTACTGCCTTCTCAGAGAAGATTAATCTGTTTTGTTCTCTATCTACCTCAATCACCTGTACTTTAAAATTCTTACCCACCAAAGCCTCTTGTTTACCTAAATACTCCTGACTAAACTGACTTGAAGGTACAAAACCTCTTCTTCCATCAACACTGACAATAAGACCACCCTTATTAGTTTCTATACCAGTAACCTCAATTGCCTGCCCTGTCTCCAACCACTCAGTAAACTTCTCCCATCTCCTGTCTTCAGCTGCCTGACGTAAACTTAATAAAATCTGACCATAATCATTTTCTGGATCCTTAACATAAACCTCAATCTCATCTCCAACACTTAAATCCTCAATCAAATCCTTAGCCACATCCAGCTCTTTACCAATAACCATACCCTCAGTCTTAGCTCCAATATCCACTAAAACGAGGTTATTACTGGCTTGAGTAACCATTCCCTTAACAACATCTCCCTTTTGGGGGGCATTAATTCTATGCCCAGTCTTATCCAACAACTCATCCATTGAAGTAGCCTTAACGCCACCCTTATCCGAGTTTTTCTTTTTCGCTTTGGTTTTTTGTTTTTTTGTCAAATATAGTGTCTCCTTTCTTTCAACACCCACTAATTTTATCATAAACCATCATTTCTCCCAAAAAACAACCTCAGAATTTATTTAATCACCCCTCCACCCAAGCACTCATCGTTCAAATAAAAGACTGCCGCTTGCCCACACGCAACTCCCTCTAGTTCATCTTCAACCTCAACAGCCAATTCATCTGCCACACTCACACTACAATCCACCAACTCTCCTAAATTACGTATTCTTACCTTTAAATCGTCATCAGACAACTCATCATTCAACTCTCTTATCCAACTCAAATCACTTACCTTAAAGTTTGTTGTACCCAACTCTTCTCTCTCCCCCACTATTAACTTATTACTCTCAATATCTTTGTCTACAACATAAAACACTGGCATCTCTCCTTGATAATTTTGCTGAAACTCCCTATCTATCTGCCAACCACCTCTCTGCCCGATAGTATAAAACCAGACTCCTTGATGAACACCAATCCTTTCTCCTTTACTATTAACCACCTCACCCTTCTCTTCTTCTAATCTTCTTCTTAAAAACTCTTGCACATCCACATCTCCCACAAAACAAATTCCCTGACTGTCTTTTTTGTCAGCTACCGGCAAATCAATTTCTCCAGCCTTTTCTCTTACCCAACTTTTCTCTTTCTCTCCCAAAGGAAACAACGCACTCTTCAATTGTTCTTGATTAAGTTGATATAAAAAATACGTTTGATCTTTACTTTTGTCTTTTGGTCTTAACAATTTATAACCCCCATCTGTCTCTCCCTTTTTTGCATAATGGCCTGTTCCAATCTTGTCAAAACCCTCACTTTTTGCCCAATCTAAAAACAAACCAAACTTTATCTCACTGTTGCACCACACATCAGGATTTGGAGTAAAACCTTTCTTGTAAGCCTCATAAAACCTATCAATTACTCTTTCTCTATATTCCTTCTCAAAATCCAACACCTTAACTGGAATCTCAAGCTTCATAGCCACCCTGAGAGCATCTTTCCTGTCCTGCCTCGCTTGACACTCAGGACCCTCATCCCAACACTTCAAATACACACCAACCACTTCATATCCTTGTTGCTTTAAAAGATATGCACTCACAGCACTATCAACACCTCCAGACAGGCCTACTGCAACTTCTAGTCGTTTATCTTTTGTCTGATTCACAGGCCATATTTTATCACAGACGATCCCAAAAACATCCCTGTCTGACAAAATATCATTGTTATCACTGTATAATAAATTCAATGAAAATTTTAGTTGTCGGCAAAACAACTAGTAGCAACTTCAATCGCCTCAAACAAGAAGGGGAAAAACGCAATCATCAACTTATAAACTGTAGCTCAAAAGATCTAATCATTCACTCATCCAATAAAAAATTTCACCCCACCATTAGCAATAAATCTCTAAAAAACTTTGATCTTATCTACCTGCTCGCTGTAGGAAAAAGAAAATGGCCTTGGTATCTTACCTGCCATTACCTTCACCAAACACACCACACAACCATCATAGAACAAAAATATATTGACCCCAGCTACAACCTATTTTTTACCCCTATCCACGAACTCTTAAAACAAAAACAAAACGATATTAACTTTCCCTATACCACAACCATTCTTTCACCAGATCAAGCAGATGCTGCTCTAAAAAACCACAGATTTCCTCTAATTATCAAAACCGGCGGCCAAAGAGGGCAGGGAGTATATAAAGTAGAAAGCAAAGAGCAGGCAATCAACATCATAAACCAAAACAAAAAATCAAAATCATTTATGTTCAGAGAGTTTATTCCCAACAACGGAGACATTAGAGTCTTCACCGTCGGCTATCAAGCCATAGGTGTCATGCACCGTATCCCACCCAATGACAGTTTTAAATCCAATATCTCCCAAGGAGGCACCGCCAAACCTTTCCCCCTACAGGACAACCCCAAAATAAAGCAACTCGCTGAAAAAACCTCTCGACTTCTTCACACCGAAATAGCCGGCATAGACATTATGCTTCACCAGCAAACAAACAAGCCTTACGTATTAGAAGTAAACAGAGGTCCCCAGTTCACTGGCTTAGAAAAATACACCCAACACAACATTGCTCTAAGCATCATCAAACACTTTGAAAAAAGACACAACCAGTAACTACATCTTATTTTTCAATCTTCTCCCCATACCTATCTCGAGGCTTAAACTGTGCTGGATCAACAAGAAAATCTCTTAAATCTCTTCTGCCTAAAATCATCTTCCTTCTCAAACCAGATCGATCTGTAACACTTGCTCTAGCTCTCACTCTTTTCCCTCGTAATTTCAAATCCACCATTATTACTTTTCTCTCCTCCCTGCCCAACGAAGATTTAAAAGTTTTCTCATATAATACATTTTCATCCTTCAGTAACTTAAATCTCTTAGCCAACTCCCTATCAATACTACTGCTATACGCACCGGTATCAATTTTAACCGACACATCCACTCGCTTCTTTCTTTTCCCTCCTGGCTTAATTCTAGCCGTCTCAAAAATTCCAATAGTAGGTCTTTCACCCACACTCTTAACTTTCCTGGCAAATCCACTAGCAAACAAAGTTTTAGTAACTTTAACTCCTTTCTCAACCGTCTCGACATACAATCCTTCTACTCTCTCCAACCTTCTTCTTAGTCCTGCCTTATTACAAATCTGAATAGACAAGCCTGGTTGGTCATTCAACTCAATCACCTGAGGTCCCTCATCTTTATCAATCAAGATATCTGCTCCAAAATATCCCAGGCAAGGCCTTTCGTGTTGAATCTTACTACTTATCTCCAATATCTTCGTCCAGTGCGGAACCACAATACCATTCACCTTCTTTTTTGTACCCGGAAAATACTTAATTAAATTATCATGCCACACTCCATAGGTAGTAATTCCAGTTGCCATATCCACCCCTAAACCAATAGCCCCCTGATGCAAGTTACTTTTTCCCTTACTCTCCTCCGTTGGTATCCTCAACATTGCCATAACAGGCACTTTGTTATAGACAATCGTCCTAATATCAGGAGTACCCCCTTTAGCAATTTTCCCAAACTTTGGGTGAATCTTAATTCTTCTCTCAACCAGAGCCTTATCAGGTAAATTGTTCTTACTATACCTTCCCTGTAAAACATCATTGGCGTGCAACTTCAAATCTTCAAAATTAATCTTATTCCCATCCATCAAATACCACTCACCTGCATATTTAGCTTTTTTCTTAACCACTAAAATTCCTTCACCACCTAGTCCATTTACCGGCTTTATTACAAAAGCGCCATTTAGACTTAACCAGTCAAACTCATCAACCTCTTCCCTATCCTCAAACAAAGCATACGTCTCAGGAACTGGAATGTCATGTTTTTCCAAAAACAGTTTGGATTTTAACTTACTATCCGCCATTCTCCGAGACTGCTTGTAATTCAGTCTCAGATAATGTTTACTTCTCGCATTGATTCCTAGAATATCACTTAACTTGGCCATTGCCTTACTTAATTATCTTTCTAAAACGCCACATCTCCAAAAGTCTTAGCCCACCGTACTTGGCAATCATGATATTTAACACCGCAATCATAATTACCGAAATTTCCGGGTTTAAAAGCACCCATTCCTGCAAAGCTTGCGTACTCATCACCAAAAACGATAACAAGGCCAACACAAACGTCTGGAATGTCTGCCTCATTGCTTCTCTGAAACTTCTAGTGATCTGAACTCTGATAAACGTCTCAGCCAACAGCACCAAAAGCAAAATAGGGAAAATGCTGATGGTTATCAAGCTATTCAAATTCAACCAGGGCGAAGCCAGTATCAACCCCAACACTCCCAATGACACAAACCACAAAAGCAAAGCCAGCCTGGGCAAAGAAGGCAGCCTCATCTTACGAATAATCATTCGCCCTAAAGTAGCTACCACAATAATCCCCAAAAACAACAACACACCCACACCCACACCAGTAGACAGAAACGCTACCGAGATAACAGCCGGAGTAAAAATACCAAAACCTTTCAACCCCACAATATGCCTGGCCGCAGCAATAATCGCAGCCACCAAAGGAAACAAAAGCATCAAAACAATCGTATTTGCAGGCACACCCTGGCTAACAGCTCTTCTTATCGCAACCTGTAAAAAATTAGTTACACTCAACTCTCCCACATCCTTTGACTCCAACACTCTTTCCAGCCTGCTTTTTGACTGCTTAGGCTCAGTTAAGTTCTCTTTTTCCTCTATAATTACCACCGCTGAAGAGCTTGCAGATCCTGCCTCAGTTGCTACTTCAGTAGATAAATTAGCATCATCCGGCTCTTGAGCCCAAATCGTGCCTAAACTAAAAAAAGGTAAAATAACCAATAAAAATATGAAAAAGGACTTTCTCATAGGCAAATTCTTATTAAATTGATAACACAATCATCAGGCGGACCTTTTCTTAATTATACCAATTATCTTTCAAAAACAACCTACCCTGCTCAATTTTTTCTAACTATACCGTATTCTCTCTTTCCCTTCCTTATCAATCCGTACTTATCTGTATACCAATTAATCTCCACTGCGCTCTGTTTAATCAACCTCATAGCCTCACTATTTGATGAAGCTAATCCAGTCTCAGTCAAAGCCTTAATCATATCAACATCTTTTTCACTCACTTCCACTATCCCCAGAACCTCTTCCAGTAACTTAAAATCTCCTTCTCCCAACTCATCTTTCCCTTTTTCATACAAAACCTGACTTATCTTTCTTACTCTCTCTGCCACTTTCTTTCCATGCACTAAACTGACAATTTCAAATGCCAATTCTCTCTGTAACAACCTCTCATGCTCTTTACCCCTCCAAAATGAAATAATCTTCTCAATTTCCTCCTGCTTTTTGAACGAATAGTACTTTATCAAATCCTCAACCAAATCGTCACTTACATTAACTAAAAATTGATATAAATCAAAGGGGTGCGTTTTATCCTCATCTAACCAAATAGCTGCTCCATCTGCCGTCTTACCAAACTTCTTACCTGTCGAAGGATCAACAATTAATGGATATGCCAAACCATGAACTTGCTCTTCCTCTGCCCTCCTAATCAAATCCACTCCTTGTAGAATATTCCCCCACTGATCAGAACCACCAATTTGTAGGTTACATCCGTACTCATCAAACAACTTCCAATAATCATAAGACTGCAGTAACTGATATGAAAACTCGGCATAAGACATCCCCTGCTCTCTCTCTAATCTAGTTTTAACCGATTCTTTGCTTAACATTGAATTAACTGGCATGTTTTTACCCACCTTTCTCAAAAAATCAATCAATCTTACCTCTTCAAGCCAGTCCGCATTATCAACCATGATTACTTCTTCATTATCAAAATCCAAAAAACTCTCAAGTTGCTTTTTAATTTTTTTCTTATTACTCTCAACCTTGTCTTTAGCCACAACAGGTCTCTCTTCATCTTTTCCAGAAGGATCACCAATCATTGCTGTCCCTCCTCCCATAACCACAATTACCTTATGTCCTGATTCCCAAAATCTTTTCAACAAACTAACTCCCAAAAGGTGACCAATATGCAAACTCTTACCTGTTGGATCAATTCCATAATACAAGGTAACACCATCTTTCAACTGCTCCTCAAGATCCGCAGTAGCGTCATAGACCAAACCTCTCCATTTTAGATCAGACCATATATTATTCATAATATCAACTATTTAATAACTCTATAAACTCTCCTTCCTCTTCAAAGGCACAAACAACACCCCTTCTTTAGCCGACACATCCTCCAAATACCAAAACAGTCTTTCACTATGACCCCATCCAGATGCCGGCGGCATTCCATATTCAAGCATCTCCACAAAACCCTCATCCATCATCTGCGCTTCTTCATCTCCCTCTTCTCTTTTCTTTTGCTGGTCCTCAAATCGCTCTCTTTGATCAACCGGATCATTTAACTCACTGTAGCCATTACCCAGCTCACTCCCGGCAATCACCACCTGAAAACGCTCTGTCAGTTTTTCATCATCACTTTTCTCTTTAGCCAAAGGCGACATAAACTTAGGCACATTCATCAAAAAAGCTGGCCCTGAAATATCTTTTCTGATTATCTTCCACAAATTATCTACCAACCTGTTTTTATTAATCTGCCCTTCATTTAAATCAACTCCATGCTCATTTATCACTCCCAGCATCTTCTCATCATCATCCTCCCAAATATCTACACCCAACCTTTCTTCAATCACTTTTACGTAATCAATCTCTTCCCACTCATCACTCAAATCAAACTCATGACCTCTTGTCTTAAACTCAGTTTTCCCATATACCTCTTCAGCAATATATCTAAAACACTTCTTCACAAAATCCATGTTGTCTTTATAATCAGCATACGCCCAGTACCACTCAACCTGATGATACTCTGGCAAATGTTCATCATCGATTCCTTCGTTTCTAAAATTAGGACCCAAAGTATATACCTTCTCCATTCCCGCTGCCAACAACCTTTTTTGCTTCAATTCAGTTGAAATTCTCAAATAAAACTCCTCATCTAAAACATTCATGTGTGTCTCAAAAGGGCGAGCATCAGCTCCTCCCGTCACATGTTCCAAAACAGGCACTTCAACTTTAATAAAGCCATTATCTTCTAAAAACCTTTGGTTAGCTTGCCAAAACTTCGCCTTTCTGACAAACCTGTCTCTTTTCTTTTCATCCATTAACAAATCTAGATATCTTTTTCTCATTCTTGTCTCTGAATCCTTAATTCCCTCCCATTTTTCAGGCAACGGCCTCAACGACTTAGTCAACATCTTCAAATCTTCAACTAATAGTGAAATCTCACCTGTTTGAGTTTTAACAACCTCGCCTCTAACTTGGACAAAATCTCCCACATCAACAAGTCGTAAATCTTCAAAACCTAAAAACCCCTCTTCAACCCGAGTTTCTCCCATAACACCTTCTTTGATGAACAATTGCATCTTCCCTGTCTCATCCATCAAATCGCCAAACACTACCTTGCCGTGCTCTCTCCACCCCACCAATCTACCTACCAAAATCATCTTCTCCCCTTCAAACTTCTCAAATTCATCCACTACTTTCCCAATTTTTTCATCGCGCTCGCTCTGAGCTGGATAGGGATTAATGCCCATAGAGCGCAAGTCTTTAATTTTCTCTTTTCTTTCTGTAATGATTTGACCTAATCTTCCTTTTGACATGCCTATATTATAGCTTACTATTTTTCGGCTTTTCAAAAAAACAAATACAACTTCCTAGAAACTTTATAAATAAATCCACACAATCAGATTTACCAACCACTAATCTCACCAGTTAAAAACTTTTCTACATCCAACGCCGCCATCACTCCTTGCCCTGCAGCCGTCACCGCTTGTCTGTATCTAAAATCAACCACATCACCAGCTCCAAATACTCCTTCCACATTAGTCTGCGTTGGATATCCTTCCAACCACTCCTTCTTTTGCTCAATTCCATCTTTAACCATTCGGGTTACCAAATACCCATGATTATCTCTTTCTAATTTGTCACCAATAAAATCAGTAGCTGGTAGATGACCTATTGCCAAGAACAAACCATCTGCACCTAGCCACTCCTCTTCACCATTCTCCTTATTAACAGTCTTAATCTTCTCAAGCCTATTCTCACCCTTAACATCAACAACCTCACTATTCCACATAACTGGAATACCAGCTTCTTCCAAAACTCTCTCCTCCATTATCTTACTTGCCCGCAACTTATCTCTTCTGTGAATAATAGTCACCTCATCAGCATGTTTTTTTAAAGCTAGGGCATCCTCCATAGCTGCATCTCCTCCTCCGACTACAAAAGTCTTTTTCCCTTTAAAAAAGGCTGCATCACAAACCGCACAAGTGCTAACACCCTTGCCCAAAAGATCCTCTTCACCTATCTCCAACATTCTTGCTTTTGCTCCTGTTGTTACAACCAGCGTCTTTGCTTTGTATTCTTCTCCTCTCACCTTAACTATTTTTACCCCACCATCGACTTCCATCTCTTCAACATCTTTATTTACAATCTCAGCACCAAATCTTTCTGCTTGCTTTCTCATCTCTTCCATCAACTCAGGACCCTGAATCCCCTCGGAAAAACCAGGGTAGTTCTCTACATCAGTAGTTAACATCAACTGCCCACCAGCTTCTTCTCCAGCTAAAACAAGTGTTTTAAGCTTTGCTCTTCCCAGATATATAGCCGCCGATAACCCCGCCGGACCTCCACCAATTACAACTACATCTTTAGTCTCGTTCATTTTAAAAAAGCAATTATTAATTCTAGACTTGCTTTTCAATCATGCTCTCATAACCCTCTCGCCCTCTAAAACCTACTAATCTATCAACTTCCTCACCATCTTTAAACATCACCACTGTAGGAATACTCATTACTCCATACTTGGCAGCTGTTTGCTGGTTTTGGTCAACATCAAGCTTTCCAATTTTTACTTTACCTTCATATTCCTCAGCTAGCTCTTCAATAATCGGAGCTGCCATCTTACATGGACCACACCAATCTGCATAATAATCAACTAACACCGGAACATCTGACTTCAAAACTTCTTCTTGAAAATTTGCGTCTTCAATTTTTTTAACTGCCATAGAATTTTTGTAAATTAATAATCACAATTATCTACTTTACCATCTAGAAAAATCTTCTCAACAAAGCCGCATAATCTTTCTTTGCCTCTTCTGACTTATTGCATTTTGTTGCCTCCTCAGCCAAAATTGTTCGAGCCACTGTCTTTAAAGAACTCATCGACGCTGAAAGTTGAGTCAATAAGTCCTCACAGCTTCTACCCTTATCAAGCATCTTTTCTATACCCCCGACCTGCCCCTGAATTCTTCTTAACATCTGTTGTAATCTTTTTTGTTCTTCTTCTTTCATTTTTTAAAATAAATTAATCTCCATTCATTATTATATACCCCTTGGGGTATTAGCTGTCAAGCCCTACAAAGAAAGCCCCAAAACAACCAAGAAAAACATATACCCCCATACAATCCAGTTTATCTCTCTATCTCCCCACTCCCCCTTTACTTGCCACATCCACCACTTAACATCTCTTCCCTTACCTAGATAATCACTGATCAAATCAAATCCTAAATGCAAACCCATCCCCAACATAAACCCTCTGGGAAAACTTCTAACAGTACTCGTTAACACCAAAATCGTCAGCACAATCCAAATCACCAAAAACAAAATACTCCTGATCATCATCTTTTTCTGCTCTCGCCTCTCTTCTAAAGATAAAATCAACCCCTCCAACAACTTTCCACCCGAAAACAACTCCTTCATCTTTACTGCCAAAGTCTCATCCGGTTTCTGCCAAAATGCCCAAACCAGCCTGTCAGTAAATACAAACAAAAACCCCACCACAGCCCCCATCCACCACTTATATACATCCATTCCCAAGTTCCACTTATCCGTCAACAGCCTCCAACCAGTCAAAGACAACAAAACACCAAATAAAACCAATTGATGAGCTATTAACTTTCTTTCCTTACCCCAATTTGTCATTAAGCTAAGCTTATCACTCACTCACTACTTTTTCCAAAAATTTTCTAAACCTTCCATTAATCTTCTCATGTCTTAGTGCAAAATCCACCACTGTTTTCAAATACTCCAACTTATTACCCGTATCGTAATAAGTCCCTCCTTGAATCTCTACCGCCAGTATTCTAATTCCATCTTCAAGCATCAACTTTAAAGCATCATTATAATACAGCTCTTCTCCCTCACCCCTACTCTTTAGAGCCGGCTCCAAATAATCAAATATCTGAGGTGTAAACAAGTGCCCGCTCACATTAGCCAAATCAGACGGAGCCTTATCCTTGCCAGGCTTCTCGACAATCTTATCTATATCAATTATTCCCTCCTCTATCTCATGCCCTCCCGCAAATCCATATCGATTATAATCCTCGTCTTCCTCAGCTTTAATACTAGCCATACAACTTACTCCATACTTTTCATAAGCTTCAATTAATTGCTTAGTCTGACCCTTCTCTGACCAAATAAAGTCATCACTCCAGGTATAAATAAATGGCTCATCACCAATCAAATGTCTCACATTCAAAAGAGGAGTTCCATTACCATAAGGACCTTTTTGTCTTACATAAACAAAGTTGGCCAAATTTGAAACCTCTTTAACATCCTCCAGTAAGTGTTTCTTTCTATCCCCAGCCATTTTTAAATTATCAACCAAAGCATCGCTTGGCTCATCAAAATGATCCTCAATACTTCTTTTATGATATCCAGTCACCATAATGATATCTCTAATACCAGCCTCAACCAACTCCTCTACAACATACTGAATTACCGGCTTGTCCACTATCGGAAGCATCTCTTTAGGCATAGCTTTGGTTTGGGGCAAAAATCTCGTGCCAAATCCTGCTGCTGGGATAACTGCTTTCTTCACTTTACTCACTTTTTTAGTCTACCATACCAATCGCCACTTTTTCATGGCCCATTCTCCCGCATAATCTACCCCTACCCTCAATTTACGACTAATTTCATCATCACCTACCCCCTCTCCCTCCTCAAGCCAGATCCTACTACTTTCCACCAGATCTTCACCATAAAAACTCCTGTCCAGCTCAAGCTTATTACCCAATTTGCCTGGTCCAGATATTTTCTTTGTTCCCCTTATTAAAACTGCTTGCGCGCCACCTTCCTTTCCAGTTACCACATTAAGCATCCAGTGCATTCCATAAATCAAATACACATACACCAATCCCGGCTTGTCATACATAATTTTATTTCTATCCGTCTTGCCAAATCTTGCATGAGAAGCCAGGTCTTCTTCTCCGCCATATGCCTCAACCTCCGCTATCAAATCTTCAAATCTCTCTCCGCTCTCAAATTCCCTAACCAACTTCTTTCCCAATAAATTCTCAGCTACCTCAATCACATTTTTTTTATAAAAATCTCTACTCAATCTCATTTTCTTTTTTCTTTTTTCTTTCCTGTTCCAAATGCTTTAACTTCCACATAAACAGAGCTCCCTTATTTTCAACATCTGATGCCCCCTTAACAAAGCTTTTAACCTCTTCCAGTAAGGCTCTATCCTTTTCTTTGGCTAATTTCATATACAAGCTCTTGTGCTTCTCATCATCAAGCTCTAAAGCCAATCTATAAGCATAATCTTGAAACTCCTGACTGATCCTCCTCTGCTTCTCTTTCTCAACCGTATAATTATCCAAGATATTGCTTATACTCTTTACCTCTCCGCCTCTCTCTTTTTCGTCTTTCTTGTTTTTTTTATTAACCATATATTTTTATCAATTACTCTCTTGACTCATTCCCAATCCCAAAAGCACTCCTAATGCTCCTACTCCAAATATCCAACTCCAACCTGCCGACCAACCAATCATCAGTACCGACAACAAAGCCATTGCTGCACTACCCAACGAATAAATCATTGCTCGATAGCTAAAAAACTCAACTGGAGAGACCTTTCCCGCTGCCACAGCTCTATAGCTACCAAACGGGATCCAATAAAACGGAGCTGCAATCTTAGTTAAAGAATCCCAACCCACCACACCCCACATTGAACTGGCAAAACTTCTTGTAAATCTTGTCACAGCTGTAACTACACTTCCTATCCAATAAATTTTTTCATCCTCAAGTCCTCCTTTGGCTCTATTTCTATCAAACAACTTACCAACCATAAAAGCCGTCAATAACGATACCACCATTACTATTGAGGTAACTGCTCCTAATCCTTCAAAGGTGCCAATGATGATAAATGCAAATAAAGGCCAGATCCAGATTGTGACCAAATCCTCCATTCCTCTTCCAAAAAAACCAAGAACTAACTTTTTATTATTCTTTTTCTTCAAAAACTTTACAAAGTGACTCCATGAAATCCCATCCGCATGTTCATGATATGGCATGAAAAACAAAGGAACTATCGACACAAGCAGCAACACCACTCCCAACGCAAACAACATCCTAAAACCAAACCCCGCAATAATTACCCCACCCAAAAATGGTGCCAAAATAGAGGACCCTCTTTCTAGCATTGTTACCACTCCCATCTCTTCTCCAAACTCCTCCTCAACTCCATCATCTGAAAATAGAGACAAGCGAGAAATCCAGTAAAACAAAATTACCATTCCAGACATAATTGCCGCCACCAACAACCATCTATGATCTCCCTCAGACACCAATAAAAACAACAACATCAATATCTGGAAAACTACTCCCCACAATATTCCCCACCTATATCCAATTTTTTCAATAATCTGACCAGTTTTAATCGCTCCCAGCCAAACAACAACCCGCTGCACCAATACAAACACCATCACCCACCTCACTCCAACAATCCAACTACCCCCCACACCCTTCATCGTCAAAAAAACAAACACTGGAGCAAATACCCCAATCAACCCCATAGCCAAAGACCTAAACAAAATATTCCAATAAAACGCTTGCAAACCACTAATTCTTTTTTGCCTCCACCCAAAATGTATATCTAAAGGACCCAAATGCATTATCTTCTTTTCATTAATTCATCAACAACCTCTTCTATCACTTTACCAATTTTCTCTTTTTCATCTTTTGCAAACCTATCAAGCACATAATCCTTCCCCTCCATCTCCCGGTTCTCTCTATTATCTATTCCCATTCTTATTCTCCAAAAATCATCATCACCAAGTTGTCGCTCAATAGAAAGCAAACCATTATGATCTCCTGGCCCTTTTTTCTTTTGAATCTTAAAACTTCCCAGTCTCAAATCAAGATCATCAAACACCACCACAACATCATCCAAAGACACTTTATAAAAATTCACTAACCTACTAACTACTTCTCCTGACTTATTCATAAAACTCAACGACTTAACCAAAACCATTTCTTCCCCTTTTGCAATTTCAGCATTAAACTTCCCCTTTTCTGAAAATTTCAAGCCCAACTCCTCACTTAACTTATCAACAACCATACAACCCACATTATGCCTTGTGCCTTTATATTTCTCACCTGGATTGCCCAAACCTATAACCAACATCATCATGTACAATTGTAAATAATTATTCGATGCAATACCAGCAATGAAAGTAGTATTCACATCTCAATTTAAAGAGGAAACCGGTGGTGGAGCAGGTAGAGTAGCTCACGAACTTGCTCAAAGTTTTGCCAAATCCCACCAAACAGCAATAATCTACCCCGCTCAAGAAACCGGCCTACAAACAACCAAGCACGGTCTTAAATCTTTTGGAGTCAAAAGTGCAGAACAAAAAGATATTCACTTCCCCAATCTTTCCCAAAAAACAGTCAAAGAGATATTTAACTTTCTAAATGATTTTCAACCTGATGTAATACACGCCCACGACCCTGTCCTACTAGGCCTAATCGGACAAATATGGGCAAAAATGAATCTAGTCCCCTTTGTTCACACAGCTCACATTCTTCCCTCAAAAGCGCTTGAATTTGGCACCAATGAAGCCCTAAACATCAAAATTATTCCTGAATCTTTCAGTGAAGCTATCACCAAAAGAATTCTTTCCGATTTCTATAAAAACTGTGATGCCCTAATCGCCCTCAATCAAATCGCGGCCGAATCAATCCGCCAATTCAATTACAAAGGGAAAATATTTATGATTCCTAATGGCAGAAACCTCGAAAAATACCGATCACTAAACTTTCCAGATATAAAGCAAAAACAAAAAACTCTAATCTTCATCGGCTACCTAGCAGAGCGAAAAAATCAAGATTTTTTAATTAAAGTCATGAAGTTTCTACCAAAAAACTACCAACTTCAACTCCTTGGAACCCCACTTAATCCTAACTTTGCCGATAAATTAAAAAAGTACTGCCAAGATAATAATCTAGACAATGTTAAATTCCTTGGCAAAGTTGATCATGATAAAATTCCCCACTACCTCTCAAACTCTCATCTTTTCGTTTCAGCATCAAAAAAAGAGGTTCAAAGCCTGGCAGTAATCGAGTCCCTAGCTTCCGGCACACCCGTACTTGGACTTTCAAACGAAACGATTGACCAACTCATCAATAAAGACGTTGGTTATAAACTCGATATAAACACCTCTCCTCAAGAATTTGCCCAAAAAATCCAACGAGTCTGCCAATTATCAGATCAGGAATATAAAAATCTTTGCCAAAACGCACAAGACCGTGTCTCTAAGCTCAGCTGGTCAAACATAGTTAAAAAAACCACTCTTGCATATCAAAAATTAATTGTACAAAAACCAACCCCCACTCAAAAACAAAAAAACACCCTAATCAACTTAACTACAAAAGTCACTACCGGCAAAACAAAAGACTTTCTTATAAACAAAATCAATCAGCTTCAAAGCAGAACCAAAAAACCCTTTCCCAAAACTTCCAAAAAACTAAAAGGAATCTCTCGCATTCCTGGTTCAACCTGGCTAATCTCAGGCATCACCATGCTCATCTCATCTCTAGGTTATTTTTTCCTGAAAAACAAAAAATCCAAATAAATTTCTACCTTCCCAATATCCACTGAAACCAATTCGGTAGCCCCAACCCCCATCCATTCTCTTTTATCAACTCCAACCCTAAAAACAACAAATAACCCACTAGCAACAAAGCACCTTCCCATCTATCCAGCCTTTTCTTTGTTTTTGTAAACAACCAAAAAAGCCAAAATAAGATAATATAAGCAATCGTAGCCAAAAAATAAGAACGAACCGCAACAATTTCAATCGGAGACAAAACTGCCACCAAACCAATAATCAATGTCGAATTAGCAACCGTGCTTCCCAATAAGTTCCCAAAAACTAACGCAACCTCCTTTTCAGCAATCGCTTTTGTCGCCAAAACCAATTCTGGCAAACTAGTTCCGACCGCCACTATAAATAAACCTACCAATAGTACTGGCATATGTAAATCCTCAGCTACCTGAATACCCAACCTCACAATAACCTGACCCGAAAACAATAGGAGCCCCAATCCTAACATGACCTGCACCATTGACTTTCTCACTGACGACTTACCCAATACTTCAAATTTTCTTAAAAACCTTCCCATTAAACCCTCTTTATCTGTCCTCATTGCCTTAACATGTTTTTTGTGAACCACAGAAAAAAGATAATATCCATATGCAGATAACAAAATAACCCCGTCCACTCTTCCCAGCTTTCCATCCATCAACAACAAAAGTGGTAAACTGCCCGCCAAAAAAGCCAAAATAAAATCTCTTTTTAAGTAACTTCCTATCACCGCCACACTACCCGACATCAAAGCCGCCCCACCCATTACAAGTGAAATATTTGCCACATTACTTCCCACCACATTCCCCAAACTTAAGGCGGGTGTTTTATTAATTGCAGTAATAATCCCTACCGACAACTCCGGTAAACTGGTCGATAAAGCTAAAATTACAGCTGCTATCCCAAACTTCCTCCAATGAGCCGTTTTTGACAAACGATTCAGACCCTTAACCACAATATTAGATGCCTTAATCAAGATAAAAGCCCCCATCATCATCAGTAAAATTTTCAAAACCGTCAACGTAGTCATCTTTTTTTATTCAACCATTTATCACTTGTATAAGCAAACTTCACACCCTCAACCACAGCCATCAATAAAAGTGACCCTCCCACCACAACTCCCCATTCAAACCATCCCAAAGCCACTGTTTGAAACACATGCTGTAAAACAGGCACGTATATCACTGATACCTGCAAAATCAAACCTACTAACACTGCCCAAAGCAACCACTTATTCCTTCCAATTCTTACTCGCCACACCGGCTGAGACAAACTGCGTGAAGAAAAGACATAAAACAACGAATTAACACCTAACATCGCAAATGCGACCGTTCTTGCATGTATCACTTCTGCATCTAGTCCATGCCAGAAATAAAAGAACGCTCCCAAAGTTGTCAATGAAGCCACAATTGATATCAAGATAATTAAAGTCAAAACTTCACTATCAATAATATGTTCACTTTTTTTCCTAGGTGGATCAGCCAAAACATCTCGCTCACTTGGTTCAACAGTCAAAGCCAAATCAGGAAAACCATCACTTACCAAATTAATCCACAAGATCTGAACCGCCACTAACGGCAAAGGCCATCCTAAAGCTATACTTACTGTTACTACAATAATCTCAGCAAAAGCATCAGATAAAAGATAAACAATAATCTTCTTTAAATTATCATAAATTCCTCGCCCCTCCTTTATAGCTGCCACAATAGTTTTAAAGTTGTTATCTAAAAGAACCATATCAGCAGTTTCTTGACTAACATCGCTAGCACTACTTACTACAATTCCAATATCAGCTCTTTTCAAAGCTGGAGCATCATTCACACCATCTCCCGTCATCGCCACAACATGATCTTTCTCCTTGAGAGCTTTCACTATTTTCAACTTCTGTTCAGGGCTTGTTCTAGCAAACAAAACCACCTCATCGATCAACTTAGCCAACTCTTTACTACTTAACCCCTCCAGCTCAGATCCCTCAACAACCTTCCCTTCCACATCATCGCCCAACAAGCCAATCTGACGCAATATAGCCACAGCTGTCTCTCGATAGTCTCCCGTTATTACCTTAACCGATATTCCCGCCTTTTGAACATCCTCAATTACCCTTTCCACTCCTTCTCTAACCGGATCTTCATAAGCCAAAAACCCCATCCACTTCATATCCTTCAACTTATCCTCTAAAACTTTTTTTTCTCCTTCTACATCTTTATAACCAAAACCAACCAATCGATATCCTTTACTTCCCATAGCAGCAAATCTTTCTTTCCACTTCTTCTTCTCATCATCACTTAGTGTTGTTTTTTCAACAACTAACTCTGGAGCCCCGCTAATATAAAATCTTTGTTTATCCTCATATTCATTTAAAGTGGCCTTATAGCGATTTTTAGATGTAAAAGGAATACCATCAACTCTGCTATACTCTTCGTCTAAAGAAGATACATTTATCTCAAGCTCTTTACCTTTTCTATGCGCCCACTCACTCATACCCACCTCCAATGGATCACGATGGTCATTACATAAAACTGTTGCTTTAACTAGCTCTCGAACATCACTCTCTTCTTCTCCACTCAAACCAGTAATTGCTTGCGTAACTCTCATCTTGCCCTCTGTTAATGTTCCTGTCTTATCAGCACAAATAACGTCCACACTTCCCAAGGTCTCAGCTGCAGTTAACTTTCTCACCACAGCATTCCTTTTTAGTATTTTCTGCATTCCAATTGCCAATATTACTGTCAACGACACAACCAATCCTTCAGGAATGGCTGCCACCGCCAAAGCTACAGCCGTAGGAAAAATCTCAGCCAACTCATCACCTACTGACAAGCCAATCACCAAAACAGCTGTTGAAATTATTCCAACCAAAATTGCCAATTGCCTACTTAACTTTGCCACCTTCTCTTGCAAAGGAGTTTTTTCTTCAGGAGCTTCTTTAATTGAACTAGCAACCTTCCCCATCTCCGTCTCTCCGCCAGTCCTCACCACTAGCATCTTTCCTACTCCCATTTTTACCTCCGTACCCATAAAAGCCAAGTACTTGTTGTCAATTTGATCAAAAAATCCCCTTAATTTCTCAATTTCTTCAACCCCTTTACACTTCTCATCTTCACAATCAAATTTCTCAACCGGTGCACTCTCACCTGTCAAAACTGCTTCACCAGTAAACAATCCGTCTTCCTTAATTAAAACCCCATCAGCTGGTACTTTGTGCTCATCTGATAAAAACACCACATCACCTGGAACTAACTTTTCCACCTCAATCATTTTTAATTCCCCATCTCGATATACTTGAGCTTTAGGAGATAAAACATCTTTCAAAGCTTCCAAGCTCTTTTCTGCTCGATATTCTTGAATAAAACCTAAAACTGTATTCACCACTACTGCAAACAGAATTACCCCTGTATCAATATACTCTCCCAAAAAAAACGTTACTATAGCAGCAAAAAGTAAAACATAAACCAGAGGTGACTTAAACTGATTTAAAAATATCTTTAATCCCACCAACCTCTTTTTGCCAGCAATCTTATTTTCACCATACTCACCAATTCTCTTTTTTGCTTCATTAGAACTTAGACCCTCAAGCCACTTATCCATACTATTCAATATACATCATCTTTTTTAAACTTAACTCATGCTCTCAACTTCCTCCAAAGAAGTTGCTTGATCAACATTTTTATCATCCCTAAATCGAATCAGTCTTGGAAAACGAAGTGCTACGCCCGCAGTATGTATAGGACTTTTTGTCACCTCATCAGCCGCAAGCTCAACCATCAAATCAGCTGAAACCCAGACATCAGGCTCCATATTCTTATCAACTTTGTATTCTTTAGGTTTATCTTTCACCTCTAATTTATCAAGCCTATCTTTTAAATCCTTAAATTGATCATCCGTCAATCCCGTTCCCACTTTTGTAATAGTTACAATGTCTTTCTCTTTTCTCACCCCTGCCAAAAAGGCCCCCACTCCAAACTGCGCTCTTTTTCCCTTTCCCTTGTAATAACCCATCACCACACAATCAACAGTATCAATCAACTTCGCGTGAGAATCTTCATCTTCTTTCATCTTCACCCATCTCCAGCCTGTTCTGCCTGGCACATACTTACTATCAAGTTTTTTCACAATTACTCCCTCCAGTCCTCTATTGACCAGTTGATGATGACGCTCTCTAATTGCATCTGCATCATCAGTCTCCCAATGCTCATCAACAATTAACAAATCTCCTTTACCAACAACCTCTTGTAACCTTTTCCTTCTTTCTTGATAACCTTTGTCAACCAGGCTCTCTCCATCAATATATAAAACATCAAAAACATAAAACTTTAAAGGAATCTTATCCGCCTGACTTTGAACTTCATGTTTTCTTTTTCTCGTCATAGTTTTCTGAAAAGACAACATCTCACCTGTTTCAGGATCATATCCCACCGCTTCACTGTCCAAAATTAACTCATCCACTTCTACCTCCTCACTCAACCTGTCCAACTCAGGCAACATATGGCTTATTTCCTCCAAGTTTCTTGTGTATGCTCTTGCTTTCCATTTTTTCCCATCTCTTTTAAAGTGAATCTGAACTCTTTGACCATCAAACTTAGGCTCCACCGCCACTTTACCCATCTTCTCAACCATCTCTTTAGTAGTCTTCAATCTTTGGCACAGCATCGGACTTATCGGCACTCCCAACTCAAGCTTTGTGTCTTCCACAGTTTTTTCAATACCGACTTTCTTTGCCATATAAATAACTCGACCTACATCAGGATGAACTTGATAAGCTCTTTTTAACTCACCCTTGGCACTTTTATCTCCTCTTTTCATCCACGAAACTGCATCTAAAACCGTCTTATCAGAAAACCCCAATCTCAATTTACCAATTACCACTCTCACCACATATCTAGCCGCCAATGGCTCAATCTTATCTAACAAGTCAGCTAGATTTTGAATCTTCCTATCTTGACTACCCTCACCCTTATCATCTGCTATTCTTTTTAAACTCTCCCACACCTCCGTAACACTAAAACCATTACCCTCATCGTCTGATGCCAATTTTTCAGCTACCTTCCCCAAATCCCCAATATCTTTATACAGCTCATTTACGCTCTTCAGATCTTTTTCATATGCTCTTGTTATTGCTTTTTGAACTTGTTTTTCAGCCAAATTAAACTCCGGATTATCAAATAAAGAGCCTAACCTACCCAAACTCAAATAGACCAATTTATCCACCTCTTCCACATCAGCTTCTTCAAATAAATCAGCCAAAAGCACGATCATCTCATTTCGCGAGTCTGTATTTTCTATCGTCTGTAATTTCTCTGCAAGTTTTCCTATCTTCATGATAATGATTTTAACGCATAACGAGCACCTTTAGTCTTCCCCTTTTTCTTCAATAAATCCTTATCCATTAAATCCTTAATATCACGCAAGATTGTATCATCACTTACCATCGGCAAGATTTTTCTTGCCTCACTCATCCTCAACCATTCATGTGACTCCAAATACTCAATCAGCTTAATCTGCCTTTCTTTCAAAGCTACTTGTTTTCCCATCTTTCCTCTTAATCTACTATCCATAGAAATTCTTTTTATTCTCTCTTTAACCTTTTCCATCTCAACTGCCAAAGCTTTACTAAAAAACTCCAACCACTCTGTCATCTCTCCCCCCGCTTCTTCCACTTTTATAAAAGCATCGTAATAGTCAACTATATTCTTATCAAAATGTTCTTCGATACTAAAAAATCTTCTAGCATCAATGTTCTCAATCGCCAACAAAAGCAAAACCATTCCTCTTGCCGTCCTTCCATTACCTTCTGTAAATGGATGAATTCTGGATAACTCATAATGAACTATTCCTGCTCTTAAAACCGGATGTATCTTATTGGCTTCCTCACTATTAAGCCATTTAAAAAATGCTTCAACTTGATAAGGAACCTCGACTGCGTTAGGCGGCCTCCTTACAATATCGCCCTTTCTAACTCCTCTAATAACTACTTGCTTATCACGAAAAACACCCACCTCATCAACTGACATAATCTTTTCCACACTTAGAGCATGCATCTCCAACATTTGCCTTTTAGTGTATTCAAACCCATCCTTTTCTAACTCCCTAGACTCTTTCACTTTCCTATCAATGTAATCCAACACATTGCGATAATTTATTACCTCTTGGACATCTCTATCTCTAGCCACCACTCTGGCTCTCCTTGCCACCTCCATAGCATTTTCATCTCTTTCTGACTTTTCTTGAACAATTTTCTGGGCCTGCTCAAACGTTAAATCATTACCTTCAACATGTGTGCCATAATGTACCGTTTTTACCCTTGCCTCTTCCTTAAATCTTGCTTCCCAAGCCGGCACCAATGGAGCGTTATTAATAACCTCCTTTGCCGCCTCAATCACACCAATATTTTTCAAAATTTCATTCGTTATTTGATACTCAGGCTCAAGCATGCCCTAATTATTGCAAATTATGCAGGAATTATCAATCCGCCTACTGATAAAATATGCTTATGGCTCAAAAAATTAAAGCCCCAGAAAACTTCAAAAGTCTGCCCGTGTCCATTATCGAACAAATACTTTCCCTTGCCACCTCAGCCTTCGGATTAGTAGCCGCCTTAGCTTGGAACGAAGTTGTCAAAGAATTTATCAAAACCTACGTTACTCCTTATCTTCCCCAAAGTGCTAACATCATTTCACTACTTATCTACGCCATCATAGTCACCACTCTAGCCATTCTAGTTACTCTGCAGCTCACCAGGATTCAAAACCGACTAAAAAACCCTAAAAAGAGCTCATAACTTTTCCCCATACTAAAGTCACCATGTCTGCCACATCATCTGCATTAAACATCTCTCCTCTTTCTTCTTCCAACCTCTCACCTGCTCTTTTTATTAACCAATTTGCAACACAAGCCGCCAAAACACTCTCATTCCTAGCCATCAGTCCCACAATCAAGCCTGCTAAAACATCACCCGTACCTCCTTTTGCCAATCCAGAACTTCCACCCCTTATCAAATAACTCTTTTCTCCATTAGTTACAACAGAAGATGGTCCCTTCAACACCACCACACACTCATGCCGACTCGCCTGATTTGAAGCTTTTAAAACCATCTCATCTTCATTCTTCACATCTACTTTTTCCCCAAATAGCATCTCAAACTCTTTCTGATTAGGAGTCACCACAGCTCCTGAAGGTATAAGCTCTGGTTCTATCACTTGCAAACTCCCTCCATCAACCACCCATCTCTTTTCTTTATACCTCTCCAGCAGTTTCCTTGTAAGCTCACGAGTCTTGCGTCCTTCCCCATCAATCCTGTCTCCTTTTTGACCATCCTCCTTTTCATAGCGCATCAATCCAGGACCAATCAAAACTGCGTCTGATTTTTCTATATACTCTCCAACTTCCTCGCGAGTAACCCAGATAAATGAGGATAGTCCAGTTTTAATATTATTAGCTACTTCTTTATCTTCTTCAAAACTAGAAAAATAAACCATATCTACAATTCGTGAAGCTGCCTTTAAAGCCAAAAATGGTGCTCCATGAAATAACCGACTTCCTCCAATAATAACTACCTGACCCGCATCAAATTTAGACCTTTCACTATCAGGAACCCACAAGTCCTTAATTTTTTCTTTATCAAAAATTTCTCTCATTACTTTAATTTTACAACTCTTTTTTCATCAAAATCACCCACTCTTTCTTCATCTGTGGTAGTAACTACTGCTTGCCTACCCTTCATCACCTTATACACCTCACCACTATGCTCTTCATCAAGTTCTGAAAAAATATCATCTAACAATAAAATTGGTACTCTTTTTAATTTTTCTTCTAAAAATAAAAGCTCACCCATCTTCATCCCCAAAACAGACATTCTTTGTTCACCTCTCGAACCATAAATACCCAAATCCCTCTCTTTATCATCCAAAGACAAAACTATTACATCATCTTTGTGGGGACCAACCAAAGTATGACCTGCCGCCACCTCCTCTTTCTCATACTGATCCAGTCTTCTTTCACTAACCACATTTTTATCATAAACAAGCTTCAACTGTGAAAATAACTCACTTTTGCGAAAGATTTCATTAACATAACTCACCAGTTCTTCTCTTTTCTCTATAAGCTCTTGACCATGCTTAATCAACAACCCATCCCAAAAAGTCAATTGATATTTGCTAGCCTCTCCCTCCCTTATTGCCTCCAAAATTTTATTTCTTCTTCTCAAAGCCTTGTTGTATGACTTCAAACTTCTCTCATATCCAACTTCTGCTTGGCTTAACATATCATCCAACCAACCTCGCCTCAAATACGGGGACCCTTCAATCATGTCTAAATCTTGAGGACGAAACACAACTGACGGCATTCTTCCTACAAAATCCTTTTTTCTCTTCCCATTATCATTAATCATATATCTGCGTTTGTTAACTCTTTTTCCCTTTAACTCTCCTCTTGTCAACATTACCGTTAATTTAACTTCCTCATCATCTTCATCATCCATAAAAACCTCAACCTTACCCCACTCCTGTTCAAACCTGATCATCTCCTCAATTCTGCTTGCCCTAAAACTGTTTCCAGTTGACACCAGTCTAATGGCTTCTAAAATATTTGTTTTTCCAACTGCATTAGGACCCAAAACTACCGTCACACCCTCACCCAACTCAATATCTCTCTCTTCATAATTTCGAAAATCTTTCAGACTAAATTTCTTCAACTTCACTACTTAAATTATACCTCAATGCTACTTAGACTGACAAACAGGGCAAAAATATGTTCCTCTCCCCCCTACCTTTATCTTTTTAATTTTCTCTCTACACCTTTTACACTCCTCTCCTTCCCTATCATAAACCAAGAAATGATCTTGATAACTTCCTCCCAACCCCTGAGTATCTTTAAAATCAGAATAAGTAGCTCCACCCATCTTAATACCTTTATTTATCACTCTCACGATCGCGCCATAAAGTCTCCCAACCTCTTCCTCACTCAAATTATTAGCCCTTCTCTCAGGATGTATTTTAGCTTTCCACAAAGCATCACAAGCATAAATATTTCCTACTCCTCCAATCTTTTTTTGATCCATAATTGCCGTTTTCACCATTCTCCTTGTACTAGAAAGAAAGCTCTTAAAATATTCCAAAGTAAAATCATTATCTACTACATCTGGTGGCATTTTTTCCTTTTCCTTCTCCCATTCTTCAACTTTCTCAATCTTCATCCATCCAAATACACGCATGTCATTAAAAAACAACTTCGAATCATCCTCAAAACTCCACATTACCCGAGTATGAGAACTTGGTAGCTCATTTAACCAATCATCAGTTGGGTGACCGCCCGCTAACTCCTCTCTCCACTCCCCTTTCTCCCAATTACTCGGCCTCCATACAAACTGCCCCGTCATTTTCAAATGAACCAACACCACCCTGTCCCAATCTTCAAACTCAATTATCAATAACTTTGCCCTCCTATTCACACCATCAATCTTCTTACCCTCCAGTAAATCCTCATTTCCCTTAAAGCTTCTTTCTCTTAAAACCTCAATATCAACCACTTTCTTCCCCCTCAATTTTTCATCCAACTGTCTAGCTATTGTTTCTACCTCGGGCAACTCTGGCATACCCCACAGTATATCAAGACATCATCTTGCCTACTTCTTCCCTTACCTTTTTCTCAAATCTTTCTCTGCCAAATTTCTTAGCCTGTTTTTGCAGTGCTTTCTTGTCCCAATCATTACCATTTATCTTACTAACCGCTGCCTTCAAACTTTCCACACTTGTATCAGTTACAAACACTCCCGTCTCATCATCAATAACAGTCTCCTTAAAACCACCCCCTTTATATGCAATTACCGGCGTACCCGCCGCCATAGACTCAACCGGTGTTATTCCAAAATCCTCTTCCTTAGCCAAAGCAATAAAACCCTTCGCTCTTGCATACAGATCAGTTAGCTCATCATCCTCAACTCTTCCTAAAAACTCAACCTTTTCTCCTGCCTGTCTCTTGATACTTTCCGCCACTTTAGAAAAACCAGCCTGACTTCCAACTATCTTTAAATTGAAACCAAGCTCTGTTGCCGCCTCAACCGCTTCTTCCAACCCTTTCCCTCCAACTAATCTAGACACAATTAAAAAATAATTTTCTTTTTCTACCTTTTCCGCTGCCTTGATAAACCTTTTTACTTCCACAGGGGGATATATCACTTGAGAGTCTTGACGATAAAACTTTTTTACTCTTTTCTTAACATTTTTAGAATTAACTACCCACTGGTCAACTTCTTGAGCACTATTCCAATCAAAAATCCTCAAAAAATAATTAACAATACTGGCATACAATCGCACTACTCCATATTTTTGCCAATTAATACTGGTTTGATACCCATACAAATATCTTGGCGGTGTATGACAATAACAAATCACCTTGGTGTTTTCACTAGTCTTAAAACCTCGCGTAATATACCAGCTTGCTGATGTTATCACCACATCATAATCAGACAAGTCCATGCTCCTCCAGATCATTGGAGATAAAAACCTCAAAGGACTATATAACTTCCATATCTTCAAAATAGGCCCCAGAAAACTCTCATTTATTTCTTTATCTTTGAATTTTTCATAAGCCACTGAGTTTCTCTTTAAAAAAGCCGTATATATTGGAGCTTCTGGATACATATCCGCCAAAACTCTCAACACCCTCTCTGCTCCCCCAAACTCTTTAATATAGTCATGAACTAAAGCTATCTTCATTCTTCTGTTGAAAATACCTCCTCCAAATCCTTATCCCAACTATCAGCTGGCAACTTACTCAAGAGGCTCCTAAATTCCAATTTTGAAAACAACTCACCCGCCTTGTCTTTATCATAATCCACCACCTTACAATCCAACCAAGAAAGCTCAATCGGCACATCTCGTTTAATCTCACCCAACATCTGGGACATATAAGCACTTTCTCTGCCTTTCTCCAATAGACCTGCAAATCTTGATCCAATCAAATCTTCAATTTCTTTTTTTCCCTCATCAGATTCTAATGCTTCATAAATACTATCCAAACTTCCAAATTTTTTCATCAACTTCGTCGCTGTAACCGTACCAATACCTTTAATACCTGGAATATCATCGCTACTATCACCCATTAAAGCCTTCAAATCAATCAATTGTTCAGGATCTAAACCATACTTGGCCTTCACAGCCTCTTTATTATAAATTTTTGGCCCTCTGTTCTTACTATATCTACCTGGCGCAGCCGGCATCCATACCTTAACCTTGTCATCTTCAACCAACTGCAAGACATCTCTGTCTCCCGTTACTATTACCACCTCCGCATCTTTCTCATCTGCTCCCTGCTTGCTTAACGAGCCAATCAAGTCATCCGCCTCATACCCCTCCAATCCAAACTGGGGAATATTCAACACACCAACTACTTCCTCTGTTCTCTCTATCTGACCCAACAGTTCTTCGTCAGGTTTTTCTCTACTTTCCTTATATCCTTCATACTCATCATGTCTAAAAGTTGGCTTACCAACATCCCAGGCTACAGCCATATGAGTAGGTTTCAGCTTCTCCATCACCGACAACAACATACTAGTAAATCCATACACTGCATTTGTTAACTCACCTTCTTTTGTACTTAGACTTTGGGGATATGCGTGATAGGCTCGATGCAACAAACTCATTGCATCAATTAAAACCAACTTTTTTTCGTCTTCTGCCATAAAATTATTATACTTTACTCATATTCCTTCTTAGCCTTGTCAACCCCCATGATGTCCTTAAACTCCTCCAGCTCTACAGTCTCTCTTTCCAATAAAACATCAACCAATTTATCCAACTTGTCTCTGTTATCCTTCAAAACCTCCTCTGCTTTATTCAAGGCCGCATCAACCAATTTTTTAATCTCCTTATCCACTTCACCCTTCATCTCTTCACTGATTTGTACCGGCTCCATATAACTTCGTCCCCATTCAGTTGACTGCCACATCGGCCCCAAAGCAATCGGACCCAACTTAGTCATACCCCAATCAACCACCATCTTGCGTGCTAACTTAGTTGCTTTTTCAATATCACTCGCCGCCCCTACTGTCATCTCATCAAAAATTAGATTTTCTGCCGCCCTGCCTCCCATCACCATAGCCAACTGATCAACCAACTCTTCTCTCGTCTGCTGATATTTATCTCTATCCGGCATTGCCAAAGTCTGCCCCAAACTTCTCATTCTCGAAACAATACTCACCCTATGTACCGGATCTGCACCTGGTAACATATGCCCAACCACTGCATGTCCACCCTCATGATAGGCTGTTAACTTTCTCTCATAATCACTTTGTAGTCTCCTTTTCTCTGGACCTAACTTAACTCTCAAAGCTGCCTCGCTGATATCATCCATATCAATCTCATCTTTACTCCGTCTAGCCGCCAGAATTGCCGCCTCATTCAACATATTCTCTATATCAGCACCCGAGAAACCAACCGTTCTCTTAGCTATCACTTCCCAATCTACTTCATCATCGAAAGGTTTCCCTTTTGCATGAATCTTCAAAATTTCTTTTCTTCCTTCAATATCCGGCAGGTCTAAAGATATTCTTCTATCAAACCTTCCAGGTCTCACCAATGCCGGATCCAGTACATCAGGTCTGTTTGTTGCTCCAATAATGACCACTTGATCATTTGGTGTGAAACCATCCATTTCTACCAAAATCTGATTTAAAGTCTGCTCTCTTTCATCATGACCTCCCATAGACCCAACACCTCTCTTTCTGCCAATAGCATCCAATTCATCAATAAAAATTATCGAAGGACCAGCTTTTTTAGCTGTTTCAAATAAATCTCTCACTCTTGATGCTCCCACACCTACCAACATTTCCATAAACTCTGATCCCGCCATCGAAAAGAAGGGCACATCCGCCTGACCAGCTACTGCCCGAGCCAACAAAGTTTTACCAACACCAGAAGGACCAATCAAAAGTACACCTTTGGGTGTCCTAGCTCCCACCTTTTTGTATTTTTTAGGATTCTTCAAAAAATCTACCACTTCCTCCATCTCATTTTTTGCCTCATCAACACCTGCTACATCATCGAAAGTTACATCCTGCTTACCTTTTGAAAACAACTTTGCCTTACTTTTTCCAAAACCAAACAAACCGCTCTGTGCCCCTCTAGACTGCCGCATCATAAAATATAAAATTGCTCCAAAACCAACAATTGGCAAAATATTAACCAACAAAGCTGTCACCGTCTCTCCCAGCGCCTGAGAGCCAACTTCTATATTAATCTTGGCCGGATCTATTTCCTCTCTCTGTAAAATCTCCACCATACTTACCCCCTCTTCTTTTCTCGAAACTTTCACTTCATCATCTCCATAACTTAAAACCAGCTTGTCTCCTTGCAACTTAATCTCTTCAACTTTCTCCTGCTTTACATCAGATATAGCTTGCGAAATACTAATCTCCTCCAAAAAGGCTGTCGGATCAAATAGACTCACCACAAAAGGGAAAAACAACATCAATATCAATCCCCAAATCAACAGCTTCTTTAAATTGAAATTAAACTTCAACTCCATCTTTTTTTTAGGAACATTTGGAATTTTCTTCTTTTGTGCCGCCACGCCTCCTATCTTATCACCTCTCAGCCTCTTTTACCAAAATTTATTATTTTAAATTAACTCCAATAGTTTCATAAACTTCACTCATCGTCTTTTTAGCAATTTTTCCAGCTCTCATACTACCCTTCTTTAAAACTTCATCAACATTTCCAGATTTTTCCAGCTCTTCTCTTTTCTCTCTTGCGCCCTCAAATAATCTCTTGTGAGCTGCAAACAACTTCTCTTTCACCTCAACATCTCCCACTTTCCCCTTTTTATATCTCTCCTTAAGATCTTCAACCTCCTCTTTATCATCATTCATCAAATCATGATAAACAAATACCGGATTCCCTTCCACCGTTCCCGGATCACTGGCTTTCATACGATTCGGATCAGTATAACTACTCATAATTTGATCCTTAATTTTTTCCTCGTCAGCAAATATCTCAATAATATTATTTTTTGACTTGCTCATTTTATTTTCTCCATCTGTTCCAATAATTCTTTGAGCCCTCTTCTCAACCATTAGCTCGACAACCGGAAAAACTTCTCTGTCATAGACATGATTAAATCTTCGAGCTATATCTCTTGTCACTTCAACGTGCTGTCTCTGATCATCGCCTACCGGCACCCCATCAGGTTTATAAAGCAGAATGTCAGCCGCCATCAAAATCGGATAATTAAATAGACCCATATTAATTGATTCCTGCTCTGCTCCATCCTCAACAATATCCTTGTAAGCGTGCATCCTCTTCATTCTTCCCAAAGATACATAATTAGCCAAAATCGCTGCCAACTGACCATGCTCTGCAATATCAGACTGTCTGAAAAACACACATTTGTCAGGATCTAGTCCCAAAGCCAGATAATCAAGCGTTACTGACCTGATATTCTCTTCTAGTCTCTTTCTATCCTGCACCGTAGTCAAAGCATGCAAATCAGCAATAAAATAAAAGGCTTCATCAACCTCATCCTGCAACTTGATGTGAGGTTTCACCGCCCCAAAGTAATTTGCAATATGCAAATTGCTCCCAGTAGGCTTAATCCCTGATAGTACTCTCTGTATATCTTTAGTCATATTTTTTTAATTTTTATAACTTTTATTGTGTGGCAGGGGGGAGATTCGAACTCCCGACCTAAGGTTTATGATTCCTTCGCTCTAACCAACTGAGCTACCCTGCCAGAAAATCACACTACTATTTTACCATCTATCTAATAACTTGAGCTCAATCCAGCCTCGTGGTAAGATTATACTTGTTGCAAGACATTAACATGCGGGCGGGAGGTAGGTATCTCGTGAGGCTCATAATCTCACTTAACCAGGGTTCAATTCCCTGGGCCCGCAACCACTAAACCATTCCACAAAGGAGTGGTTTTTTATTTAAACAACTCCCACCACTTCTTCCAATTGGCTCTCTCACTTTCACCATTATCCAGACTTTCAATAGTTTCAAGCTTGAAATCTTCAGGCACGACCAAAATAGTTTCTTCCGATAGTTTCATGTTAAGCTTGTTTCGTGCCTGAGTTTCCACAAACCCATCACTTTTTACCTCCACCATCCTTTTCTCTAACTTAAGATTTTCATCTTCAACCTCAAGATAGCTCTCTTTAGCTTTCTCTAACCTTCCCCTAGCCTGATATAACTGCCACAACCCTCTCCCTAAACTAATTACCATGCCCACACCAAGCACCAAACCAACAATTTTAAAAATTTTTATCTGCCATTTACTATCCATATATTAAGCCTATCAAATTTATTATCTCAGCTTGACACCCCCATAACATCATGATATTATTATATCCGATAATCTGAATTTAACAGACAATTATTAAGCATTTAAAAAAACCTCATGGATCAATCAAATCCTTTTAACCAGTATCATAAAGATTTCGAAAATCACCTTGAAGAAAAAGGCCGAGCTACTGCCACTATACTCGCCTACACCAAAGACGTTGAACAACTTCTGGAATTTGTTACTAATAAAGACAAAACCAAACTTGAAGAAATCAGTACTCAAGACATCGACAGTTTCAAAGAAGAACTTAACAAACAAGACTACACCGCTAAATCAATTTCACGTAAAGTCAATTCTATAAAATCATTTTTCCGTTTTTTAAACTCAAAAGATATTTTAGATAAAAATCCTGCTTCTGACGTAAGTCACCCCAAATACGAACTGAAACCCCCTCGCATTCTTTCCAAGCTTGAATACAGAGCTCTTCGTGACGCATGCCGAGACGACAAACGCCTCAGCGCAATTATAGAACTCCTACTTCAAGCCGGTATTCGCATCGGAGAACTTGCCAGTCTTAAACTAGACGACCTTAATTTAAAAAACAACAAAATTACCATTAGGGCTTATGAATCACATGAGGGCCGCACTGTTCCTTTAACCCAACCAGCCAAAGAAGCTATAAGAGAATATCTAGAAGTACGACCAAAAAGTGATGATCAACATGTATTCTTAACAAAAACTGGCAATCAATTTCTTGTCAGAAACATCAGAAGCTCAATCGATCGTTATTTCCGTATTGCCGGCATTGAAGATGCAAAAGTAAATGATCTACGCCACACATTCATAGCCCAACAACTTAAAAGCGGCACTCCCCTAGTTTATGTCTCTAAAATCGTCGGCCATAAACGTCTTTCTACCACAGAACGCTACCTTAAATACATCGATATTGACCAAGACGAACAAGACAAACCCCAACTCAAAGAGCTTTAAACTCCAATTTAGGATACCAACTGTTTTAATTCCTCAACTGTTGCTTTGGCAACAAACCTTAAGACATCGACTATTTTCCCCACATCTCCAATAATTAGAGACAACCATCCAGTCGAAGATTTTCTTTTCTCCTCTAACATTAACCATGCTTGATTAACATTATTAAACTCAATCTCTGAGCCTTCCTTCTCATCTCTAATAATAATCGTTACCGGATTCCCCTTTTTACCAATATCAAGCTCCCCACTCATCATCACATCCTCTTTCCCCCCTTTATCATCTAAATCAACGAACAACTCCCCCGCTAGAGGAGAATTCTTACCTGATAAAACTCGGTCTGTTTTTTTCTTATCTTTTTTTTTATTCATTTTCTCAATCTAAAAACTCAATCATTATTCTCATGACTATTAAGTGGGCGACCCAGGATTCGAACCTGGAACCAGTTGCATATAAGACAACCGCTCTACCATTGAGCTAGCCGCCCAATAACTATCAATATTATACCTGATATTCACCAAATTTCAGCCTAAAGTCCCAATTACATTTGACCCCGTCTTCTGATCTCTCTCTCAACTTCTTCCCTATCTCGCCCATATTTCAACCTCGAAAGCTCCTTCACCATCTCAGCCACCTTTTTACTACCCTGCTCCTTCTCAGCCTCTAGATCTCTCCAAACATCCATCGAAAACGGAGGAACGGGCGTTCCATGCACTATGGTCTTCACATACGTTGTCTGAGCCGGAATATTAGTCAAATCAGACTGATTAAACACAGGTTGAAACTCCTGCTCCATGATATTAGCATCACTAACTCCCATTCTAAACACCACCATACTTCCTACATTTCCAAAAATTGCATTCTTTACCTCCTCATCAATCTGACCTACGAACTGATTAGCTACCGCCAGACTTAACCTGTATTTTCTAGCCTCTGATAAAATCTGGGCAAAATCTGGTGTCGCAAAGTTCTGAAACTCATCAACATAGAAGTAAAACGGTTTTCTTTCTTCTTTGGGAACATCCTGCCTGGACAAAGCAGCTGCTAAAATTTTTGGTACCAATACCAATCCTAAAAAATTCGCATCTTCTTCTCCTAATAACCCCTTGGCTAACTTCAAAAACAGAATCTTTCCATCATCCATTGCCTTCCTAAAACTAAAAGCACTTTCACTTTGCCCAATAATGTTGCGCATCACCTTGTTGGTAATAAATCTACCAAACTTGCTGACAATATAGTCCAAAACTTCACTCTTATGGAAATCACTTGTTTGAGCAATCTGTTCAGTCCAATAGCTTTTCACAATCGGATCTTCAATTCGAGGCAACAACTCTTTTACAAATTCTTGATTCTGCAATATTCTCACTACTTCAATAAAAGTTGCCCCTTCAATAACACTGGCTGTCAGCATGGCATTTCTTATCGCGTGTTCAAACCGAGGACCAATAATCCCTGTTTTGTGAGGATCATACAATTTATACATTAAATTAATTACCGAAGAAGCCACAAAGTGCATCTCTTCAGGATTATTTACCTCCAGCAAATTAAAACCCATTGGCCTCTCTGTATCTGACGGATCAAAAACTATTACATCTTCTGCCCTTTCTGGAGGTACTAACTCCAACAACTCCTCAATACCTTCACCATGTGGTTCCAAAAAGCACATGCCTTTCCCTTCTCTCATATCTTGAATTATTAAACTTTTAAGAAACTCTGTCTTACCTGTACCTGTTCTGCCTAAAACATACATGTGCTTCATCCTATCCTCGTCAGACAAATATATTTTTCTCTTCTGCCCCCTGTATATACTTTTTCCTAAATACAATCCTTCATTTGGAATTCCTCCTGTAGCCGGAGCCATCTTAGCCGGCAACCATTTAATATGAGGGGTCTCAACAGTCTTGTTAGGCATATGCCAAACACTGGCTAACTCCTCAGTGTTCAGTAAACTATTTTCTCCAAAAAGTGGTTGATAGCGATATATAAAATCAATTACAAAAGATCTTTTTAAAAAAATCTTCTTTTTAGTAAATCTATTTTGATCAGAGCTAAACTGAGCAAAAGAGCGTTGCATATTTTTTAAATTAGCCTTTGCTTGAGATTTATTCTCTGCCATACTCACAAGTCTTATCGTAGTTAAAAATCCAGGCTTATCCGTCTTTTCATCAATAGACTTCATATCCTCCGGACTCATTTTAAAATCTGCCTTCTCCGGATCCGATTCCGCTCTCTTTCTTTCAGATAAAAACTTTTCTCCGCTGGAGCTCCAGTCACTATCTGCTGGCGTAACAATCACTTGAATAGCAGCAGCTTCATTTTCTTCTAATTCAGCCAAACTGGAAGTAATTGAACTTAACGGATCTGTTGCTAAATCTTGATAAGTCTTAATTGGATAAAAGCTCTTCTCAGATAACTGTAACTGGGCAAACTCAACCTTACCTTCTTCATTAAAAATATTTGGCTCTTCTACTCTTTTAACCTGTGCTCCTGGATATACAGCTGATACTTGTTTATCAATTAGAGAAGCCAAGTCCTCATGGCAAGCAACATAAAACCTTATCTCCTCCTTCTTGGCAACGATCTCAAAGCTTAAATGCTGTTGAGCCTTAAATTTCTGCCAAAATCCTCCCTTTTTAATTGAATATAAAGAAGAGAACATCTGCTCTGCTGCATCGATCTTGACCTCATTATCTCTAGGTACCTCAATCTCCATAACCACAAAATTTAAACTCACCTCTTCTCTGTTCCTGTATCGTATCCACTGCATTACCAAAATTCCCAAACCCACCACTATCAAAACAAATACCCCCAACACAAGTACCGCCCCGAACACCCATTGAATTAAGCTGGATAACTGTGCTATATTTTCCATCTATTTATCTTCTTTGTAAAAAACCCTTCCAGGATATTTTTTAATAACATAAACACACCACTCTGATAACCACTTCACACTATCCGCAATCTTGTGATGCAAACCCTCACTTACCTCTTCTTCAGTCAATGGTAGGTCAATCTTTGGTTCTTCTACAACAGATTCCGCAACTATCTGATTATCCTCGTCTATTATCTGCTTGGGCATCTGTACATCATCAGCACCTTTTTTCATCCCTGTTTGATCCCCCTCATCAATTTCAGGTCTTTTTTCAACTTTCTCAATATAGCTCTCTACTTGCTCACGTGCCTGATCTTCTGATGACTGTTTTCTTTTCTCAATCTCTTTTCTTGCCATATACTTAATATATCACGCCAAACCTATCTTGCTTTAAAAATCCAACCCTTTTACAGCTTTAATACCCCTATCAAAAGGGTGCTTAACTTTTCTCATCTCCGTTATCAAATCTGCCTCTTTCTCCAGTTCTTCAAAAACTCCCCTACCCGTCAATACAACATGGGTTTCACCTCTTTTTTCCAAAACATCAAGTAACTCTTCTTTATCAATCAATCCGTCATCAACAGCATTAATCACCTCATCTAAAACTAAAACATCCATTTTACCCAAACTATTTACAACTTCTCTCAATCCCTCAACTGCCGATTTTTTGTGTTCATCCTCAGTCGCATGATCAGTTGGCAATTTATAAAACCCCTTACCAACCACTTTAATTTCAAGATTATTAAATTTTTTATTTACCTTTTGCATCGCCGTAGGCCACTTTTTCTCTTTATACCAAGCAATCACCAATACACTCTTATCCCAAGCAGCTGCTCTAATTGCTGTCCACATTGCAACGCTAGTTTTCCCTTTTCCCTCTCCAGTAAAAACGTAAACCAATCCCTTTTTATTTTTCATCTTCAGCATTTACTATGCCCGCAAACATAACACTTGGAGCACCCTTCTTCTAATACCAGACTTGCTTGACCACATTCTGGACAAATATCATGTCTTTTCTTGGTAAGTGGCAGTGCTGCTTGCTGCCCAATCATCTCCATCTCTCTCTCAGACTGCTTAATTTCAACCTCAACTCCATTTCCTTTACTTACCTTCTTTCCATCCAAATGCTCTCTTAAGGCCTTTGCCACCCCATCTGCCAGCGATCTTACTTTACCGTTTCCAAATCCCACCGAACCCGACCCTCCAATTCCAGCCAGTTGTTCTACTACCTGCTCAGCAATAGTTTCCGCCGGCAGCTCAGTTGGAATTCGCAAAGACAACGACACTAGTCTGCCAATTGCTTCAGCATCCGCCATTACATCGGTACCAGCCTTCCCTACTGTAATAAACACCTCAAATGGATTACCCATCTCATCACTATTAATCGAAACATAGGCATTTCCAATTGGTGTTCTCACCTTATATGTGCTTCCCTCTAGCTTCTCGGGTCTTCTTCTTAACTCTGCCACTTGATCCTTAATACCTGATTTTTTAACCTCTACAGACTTTTCTTCATCTTCACTTCCCACATTCAATACTTGTTGGTCTTTACTTCCATCACGATATACCGTTATTCCCATACATCCCAATCTATACGCCTTAAGATATGCCTTGGCTACATCTTCAACTTCTGCCTCAAATGGCAAGTTTATTGTTTTACTCACCGCATTATCAGTATATTTCTGCCAGGCAGCCTGCATTTTTACGTGACTATCTGGTTTTATCTGATGACTTGTCATAAAAATCTCCTGCCATTTTTCAGGCACTTCATCAATATCCTTAACAGTTCCTGTTTTAGCTACTTTTTTCTTCAAATCATCACTCCAAAAACCCTCTTTTTTCGCTATCTCTTCAAACACGGGGTTCACAAAAGTCAACTTCCTATCTAGGTGCTCATCCTTAACATGGTGTATATAAGCTAAAGCAAATATCGGCTCTACTCCACTACTATTATTTGCAATAATCGATATCGTCCCTGTAGGTGCAATAGTTGTCACTGTTGCATTCCTCATTGGCTTCTCATCCACGTATATACTTTGCTCCCACAAAGGAAAACTTCCTCTCTCCTCTGCTAACTTATTACTCGCTTTGTGACCCTCATCACGAATAAACTCCATTATTTTCTCTGCTAACTCAAAAGCTTCTTGTGAATCATAGGTAATGCCTAATTTAAACAACATATCAGACCAACCACCAATCCCCAATCCAATTCTTCTCAAACCTCGCACAGTTTTCCAAATCTGAGGTAAAGGATAGGGATTTACTTCAATAACATTATCTAAAAATCTAACTGAAGTATGAACACTTTCTTTTAACTTATCCCAATCAACTTTAGATTCTCCATCATCATCCTTAACATAGTATCTCAAAAATATACTCCCCAAATTACAAGCATCAAAAGGATATAACGGTTGCTCACCACAAGGATTCGTGCTTTCCACAGGACCCAAAGCTGGTACCGGATTAGCAGAACCATCATTTATTTTATCCACAAATACCATTCCCGGATCACCCGACTGCCAAGCTGCCTGACAAATTTCTTCAAAAACTTCTCTTGCCTTCTCTTTCCCAACCGGCTTTTCTGTACTTGGATCAATCAAATCATATTCTTCATCACTATCCAAAGCCTTCATAAACTCATCAGTTGCCAAAACAGAAATATTAAAATTTGTAATTCCACCTTCAAGTTTGCAGGTAATAAACTCTCTGATATCTGGATGATCAATTCTCAACATACCCATATTAGCCCCTCTTCTTGTTCCTCCCTGCTTAACTTGCTGTGTTGCCGAATCAAAGATCTTCATAAATGATACCGGACCAGAAGCAACCCCGCGAGAACTACTTACCAAACTACCCTGCGAACGCAATCTCGAAAAACTAAAACCTGTTCCTCCACCTGATTGATGAATTAATCCTTGCCACTTAATAGCATCAAATATTCCCTCCAAGCTATCCTCAACTGGAAGAACAAAACACGCAGAGTACTGCAGATTGTTCCCCTTACCGGCATTCATCAAAGTCGGCGAATTAGGTAAAAAATTTCGCGAAACTAATAATTTGAAAAAGGTTTTGGCTTGTTTTAAAACTTGATCTCTATCAGCTCCCCACCTTGCTTCTGCACTAGCAATCTCCCAAGAAACTCTCCATATCATCTCCTCGGGAGTCTCTATAACTTCACCATTCTTATCTCTATCCAAATACCTCTCTTTTAAAACTTTTATTGCTTGCTTTGTCCATTTCCCTTTTGGTAAACCAGAGGGCATCTTAGGCATTTCACCAATCTTTTCTTTAATTTCTTTTATGATCTCGTTATATTTATCTCTAGCTTCTTGCCTGCTATCACTACTTGACATCTCTTTTAGCTCTTTAACCATATTATCTAGACCAGAGTTATCATTATTATTTTCCTCAGTTTTTTTATATACAGTTGCAGATACAGACATTATTTTTAATTAATTTTTAATTCAATCGTTCACTTTTTTGATCACTTCCTTAAAGTCATCAAGATTTTCAAAATCCAGATACACACTAGCAAACCTCAAATAGGCTACACCATCTATCTCCTTTAATCTTTCCAAAACCATTTTCCCTATATCAGTACTTTCCACCACCGTAGATCTTTTGTTCAGCAATCCCATCTCAATCTCATCAACCAACTCTTCAATTTGCTCCTCATCTACGCCCCTCTTCCAACAAGCTTTGACAATCCCTTTCTCCAGTTTTGCTCTATCAAACTCTTCTTGACCACCATTTCTTTTTTTAACCTCCAAATCAATATTCCCCACTCTCTCATAAGTGGTAAATCGTTTATTACAATCTTCACACTCTCTGCGGCGCCTAATTGCCTCACCACCACCCGTAGGTCTGCTCTCTATTACCCCACTTTCTTCATGACCACAATATGGACAACGCATATTCTAACAAATTAAATTGTTTTTATAACCACCATCTATGGTGACATCTACTACCCTAAAACACTACCTATGGTATGTCAACTAGATATTACCCCTTCGTTACTATATCAAAATTACTCACCAAGGCTAAGCTACATTTATCTGTCCAAAACCTCTAAGACCACTCTTCTATTCTCTCTTACTTTTTCTTGCACTTTACTTATTCCTTCTTGCCCTTGTTTAGCCGCTTTCTGCTCAATTGTAGATAAGACTTGTTCATGCTTTGCTGTTGCCTTTTCAATCATATTAGCAACATCTCCTACGTCACGACCGTCTCTTTTCATCTCCTCCGTCTTCTCAATTGCTCTTTCTTGATACCTTACTGCTTTCCTGGCTGTCTCTACCCCTAATTCAGCTTGCCCCCCCTCAATTAGCGCCCTAGCCGCTCCCATTCTTTTATCTGCATACATCTCAAACAACTCAGCTTTTTTCAACCTATCAAAGGTCAGCCACTCAACTAGCCTGTCCCTAACCATCTTTACAATATAAAGAGGGTGATCGGGTAAAATTCCTGGATAAGGAAGGTGGTAATTTGCTGCTTGCTCCTCAATATCATCATCAACATCAATCTCACTCTCCTCCATCTGCATCTCTTCCTGCTCCATAGTAACCTCTTGAGCCAGTACTCCCAACTCTACTCCTTTCGCAATCGAAACTGATAAAATGACTCCTCCAAAGACTAAACTTGCCGCAACTAACAAAGAATGTAACTTAACTTTCATAAATCTAGTTTACCATATCACCACATCTGTCAAAGTTGATTACTTTTCTCCCAAGTAATCGAGAATAGTTCTTGCATATACAGCTGTAACTTTCTTTACACTCTCAATATCCACCCACTCACCCTCTCTGTCTTGCCCTCCATCTGGACCAAACCCAGCCACACACGGAATATCTCGCTCTGTCAACATCCAAGCATCATTCCAAGAACCTTCACCCTCAAGTTTTGGCTTACTTCCCATCTCCTCTTTCGCCTGTTCGGACAACATCTGAACAATCTTCTCATTTTTATCAATTTCCATAGATGGCACGAATAACAAATCTTCAACTCTATATTCCAAACCGTCAATCTCGGATAGCTTGTCATCCATCCACAACTTAACCTGCTTATCAGTATTCCCCGGCATCAATCTCGCATCCCCCCAGGCAGTACATTGATCAGGAATCATCTCCATACTTACACCACCGTCAATCTTAATCGGGAAAGTAAAAACAGGACTACGATTTGGAAAAGCTCTTGAAGATTTATAAGGTAAATCAAAATCCTGCAAAGCATTGATTGCTTTTGACATCTCTGTTATCGCATTTTTACCTCTCTGGCCTGTTTCCCAATCTCTTTTGCCTGTCTCAATACTTTCACCCAGAGCCGTCAAAGAAAAACGGTATCCGCCTCTGTGTCCAATACCAATTCTACTAGATCCAGGCTTACCTAAAATGGCTGTTTTTGCCTCCAGCCCTTTATTTAAAAGATATCTTAATCCGATCTTGCTAACCTCCTCATTTTTACCATCAACAACAAATGCCATTCTCAACTTTCCATCAAGCTCAATACCCAGATCTCGCAATGCCTTATATGCATAAACATACACGGCCAGACTTGCCTTCATGTCCATAACTCCTGTTCCATACATCTTGCCTTCTCTCACCAATCCCGAAAAAGGAGTAGCCACTTCTTCTCTGGGCTTTGCTGTATCCATGTGCCCAACTAATAACAAACTCTTTCTAGCTCTTGTTGGACCCCATACAACTCTAATATTTGGACGCCCACTTCTGGCTCGCAAATAACGAGGATAAAGTCCTAAATCCTTCAATCTCTTTCTTATAATTCTTGCCACACCCAACTCAACTTCAGCACTACGCTTAACATCACTACCCGGGTTAACACTTTTCGTCTTAACCAGCTCCTGCAAAAAATCTACTTGCTCGTCAAAATTCTCCTCAACTTGTTTACTGATTTTATTTCCTAAGCTTTTACTCAGTTCATACATAAGCTTTCAAATCTTAACAATTGTAATCACAAATGTAAAGTTTTTGAGGCTAAAATGCTTATTCTACCCCCACCAAATTCCCACCAACCAATGAGTAATAATTGCCGAAATAACACTTCCTGTTACACTAACCAGCCAAACATTTCCAATCTGAATCAGACTAAACAATCCCACGATCAAAAACAAACCCCATCCTTGCAAACCATACATTGAAACACCTATCGGAATATGCATTAGGCCAAACATCAAACCGATCAACACTGCCAGCCCCCATCGACTTTCAAACTTATCTTTTAGATTGTAAAAAATAAAGCCCGTAAAAGCTAATTGTTCCACAATTGCTGTTGCCAAACCCACACCAATCATCCACCAGCCCTCAACTCCAAACCACCCCTCAAAACCCACTCCTGCTTTCATCTTGCTCAAAATCGTCACTCCACTATACAAAACCCCCAATCCCAATCCTGCCAAAATCGCTTTTAAGCCATTTCCCTCAAACCAATTAATCCTCTTTTTCTGCTTAGCTCTAATAAACCAGATCGGCAACAACCATATCACCGGCTTAATCCATAACTCCTCAATAGCTTCAGGTAAATTAAATAACCACCTAAACAAACCCCATCCAATCCATAAGTAAAGATAATAAAACCAAACTCTCTTCCAACCTTTATCTAACTTCATTAACTCCATTGTTCTTTTTTTCTTCTCCACTGTCAACCTCATTCTGACAAGTTATTGCTTTTTCCATAGCTCGCTCAAACGCCTCTACCCTTTCCCTGGCTTCCTCCAAGCTCAATCTTCTCTCTTTACCAGCAAAATAATGAAATACCCTATTTCTTCCTTTTTTCCAAGCTTTCCACATCTGTCTCGCCAAACTATCTTCCCCCGTTTTCTCATACCAAATTCTTAATTTTTCAAACACCCATCGTTTATCTTGATACTTTTTGGGCAAATCAGGATTCAAGCTTTTCCCAATTCTAAAATGCTTATCTTTATAAGTTTTCTCATCAATAAACCCTGTCTCGAACAAAAATTTTTTAACAAACCCTTCATAGGCTTTAGCCATCGGAAAAACCACAAAACCATAATCCAAAAATCTTGACCCGCTCATTTCTTCCCTATCTAAAAGATAATATGCTTGATCAACCCACATCTTCATCGGTTCATCTAAAAACTGGTACCACTTCTTTTCTTTTAACATGCCCTAATCTTAACAACCCACAATACTATCATCAAGCTTGAGAAAAAATAGAAACTGATAAAATACCCTCATGTCCAAAAAACTTCGCAAACAAATCGATGACTACTTTAAATCACTCAAAGATTATTCCGCCTCAAAACTTCAAATTGCTTTAAAGAAAATAAAGCAATTAAATCTTCAACCATATGCAAAAGCAGCTCTCTCATTTCTAAAAAAAATCAACCCCACCCCGCTACTTAAAAAAATTTCTTTTCCCAAACTCGATAAAAAAGCTGTCAAGATCGCAGTCCCCACCCTAATACTAATCTTCATTTCCTCAATAATATGGCTTTTCAAAGACGTACCCAATCCCACTAAACTTACCCGCCAACCTGCCCCTGTTTCAACCCAAATTCTAGACCGAAATGGCCAATTACTCTATGAAATATACGCCGACAAAAACCGTTCTCCCATTAACATCCAAAACATGCCCGATCACCTACTCAAAGCCACCATTGCCATTGAAGATCAACACTTCTATCAACATCACGGCCTTGATCTTAAGGGCATTACTCGAGCTGCTTATAGAACTATCACCGGACAAGGTCTTGAGGGTGGGTCAACAATCACTCAACAGTTAATTAAAATCGCCCTTTTAAATGATCCTTCACGTACCCTAACTAGAAAAATCAGAGAAGCCGCCCTAGCTGTCATCACTGAGGTAATTTACTCAAAAGAACAAATTCTTGAGATGTATCTTAATCACGCCCCATACGGAGGTACTGCTTACGGCATTGAGTCTGCAGCCCACCAGTACTTTAATAAACCAGCCTCACAACTAAACCTCTCAGAAGCCGCACTACTTGCCGGCTTACCTCAAGCTCCCACCAGATACTCACCTTTTGGCGCCCACCCTGAACTAGCCAAATCACGCCAAAAACAAGTACTAAAACGTATGTATCAGGATGGATACATTTCTCAACAACAATTGGAAACAATTTCCAGCAAACCCCTGGAATATAACCAACCTGAAAATAGCATTAGCGCTCCTCACTTTGTTTTCTGGATTAAAGATATTCTTGTTGAACGTTACGGTGAAAACAAAGTCAACTTAGGAGGCCTTCGAGTTACCACTAGCTTAGACTATGATCTACAGCAAGCCGCTCAAGCCTCGCTTTCAGCTGAAATTGACAATTTGCAAAGACTCCGAGTTGGCAACGGTGCCGCTCTTGTTACCAGACCACCAACAGGAGAAGTACTTGCCATGATCGGATCTCACGATTACTTTGACATAGAAAATGACGGCAATGTAAATATCACTCTTCGTTCCCGACAACCAGGCTCATCTATAAAACCAATCAACTACGCAGTTGGCCTCTTAAAAGGCTGGCCTACTTCAACAATGTATCTAGACGTACCAACCTGCTTTGCTGTTACTGGACAAAAAGCCTACTGCCCAAGAAACTACGATGCCACTTTCCACGGCCCAGTCCAAATGCGCTTTGCCCTAGGTAACTCGTACAATCTTCCAGCCGTAAAACAACTAGCCCTAAACGGAGTTGAACCCATGATAGCCACAGCATCAGCTATGGGTATAAAAGGCTGGGAAGATCCATCAAAATACGGACTTTCACTTACTCTAGGAGGTGGCGAAGTCCGCATGGTTGACATGGCAGTTGCTTTCGGGTCCTTCGCAAACGGAGGAGTAAAAGTTCCTCTTAACCCCATACTAAAGGTCGAAGATTATCAAGGTAATATGTTAGAAGAAATTGACATAGAAGAAGTGTCCGAACTAACCTCCAGTCAAAGACTCAGCTGGGAACAATTTCAATCAAATATACCCAATCCTGAATCAGACAAGCCTATTGCCGTCTTGCCTGAAGAAGTCGCTTACATAATTTCACACATTCTTCTTGACAACAACGCCCGCCAATCTGCTTTTGGTCCAAGCTCTCAACTAGTCATCCCTGGACAGACAGTTAGTGTAAAAACTGGTACTACCAATGATCTTCGCGACAACTGGACCATAGGCTTCACTCCCAATCTACTTGTAACAACTTGGGTGGGCAACAATGACAACACACCCATGAGCTACGTTGCCTCCGGTGTCACCGGTGCTTCTCCAATCTGGAACGATATAACTTCATATGCACTCAGGGGTGAAAAAAACCAACCACCAAAACAACCTCAAGGAGTAGTCTCACAACAGATTTGTATCTTAACCGGCCTTCTTCCCACCGCTGAAAGTGAATGCGAAACAAGGACCGAACTATTCATCAAAGACAAATTACCTCAACCAAATTACCCAACACAAAAACAAATCTGGGTAAAAAGGGATACTAAACTCCCACCTCAGCCAGACGAAGAAGTCATTGACCTTGACTTAGAAACACACCTGATAGTCTCAGATCCTTTCATCAGAGACTTTTGCCTCGACTGTCCTTATACCCAAGAAACAAAACCCAATCCCGACAATCCCCAAGAGCTTATTTCCACTGGCAAAACCCAATATCCTCGTTACACAATCAACTACGATTCCTTTAAAGCTAGTTCCATAACCCCCTCAAACTGGCTACAGATAGAACCCCTTCATAACACATCACAATAGATCAACTACTGAGACACAAAGGTCTAATTCCCTCTTTAAAGTAACCCTCTAACTCTGGTAATATAAAGGTATGGTGCAGTTGACATTATGTTTCAACAAACTTAGAAAAATATTAAAAAAACAACTGCATCAAATAAAAAACTTCACTACACTAAATCACACCACACACACCCCAAGAACGTTTTCCCCCTTGCTAAAACTAAAACCTATAAAACAAGTAATATTTTTGTTCAATTTATTAGGCCGACCTTTATATCTTTTAATCCTTCTTTTAATCCTTGTCATCTCAAATTTAATTAGTTTGACAACCTCCGCCTTTGGCCTCATCAAAAAAATACAACTTCCATCAAGCCTAAAAATTTCTCTCCCATCCCTACCCAAAATATCTCTTCCCTCTTTTAACCTAACCCTCCCTCGACTGCCCCAAATTCAACCTCCTTCAATTCCTCAATTAAAAACTCCACAGTTTCCAAAACGTTTTTTTATCTACTTTACATTTTTCCTAACACTAACCAGCCTGATATACTTCCAAATCTTAAAAGACCTTCCCTCACCTCATCAACTTAAGAATAACAATTTTCCCTTATCAACCCAGATTTACGATCGCAACGGCGAACTCCTCTTTACTTTCTATAACAACCAAAACAGACAACTTATCAAGCTAAACAATATTCCTCAATACGTAATTGACGCTACCCTTGCTACTGAAGATGAAAAATTCTATCAACATCAAGGTCTTTCCGTATCAGGTATTCTCAGAGCCGCCAAACACAATCTAACTGATGACCAGCTCCAAGGCGGCTCAACTATAACTCAACAACTTATTAAAAACACACTTTTAAATAACAAGAAAACCCTCACCCGCAAACTTAAAGAAGTAATTCTCGCCATTCACACAGAGCTTATTTTTGACAAAGAGACCATTCTCACCCTGTACTTTAATCATATCCCCTACGGAGGACCTGTCTATGGAATTGAAGCTGCTTCACATCACTACTTTAAAAAAACCACACAAGACCTAAATCTTGCCGAGGCAGCTCTTCTTGCTGGACTACCTCAAGCTCCTACAAAATACTCTCCTTTCTCTCATCCCCAAAAAGCTAAAGCTAGGCAAATTACAGTTCTCAACCGGATGCTTAAAGAACAACTGATTACTCAAGATCAATATCAACAAGCCATCAATACCCCCTTAAACTACAATCCAAATCCCAACTCTATTAAAGCCCCACACTTTGTAATGTACGTTTACCAAAAACTTGCTGATCAATATAGTCCTCAAACCATAGCCCAAGGCGGTTTAAAAATTACCACGACATTAGACTTAAAAATACAAAATCAAGCCGAAGAAATTCTCAGAGAAGAACTGAACAATCTTAAAAACCTTAATGTAAATAACGGCGCCATCTTAATAACAGATCCCCAAACCGGCCAAATACTAGCCATGGTAGGCTCAAAAAATTACTTTGACCCCAAAATCGATGGGCAGGTAAACATCACCACCAGCCTGCGACAACCCGGATCCGCCATCAAGCCAATTAACTACGCCCTTGCTTTTGAAAAAGGCTTCACCCCCTCCACCACCATCGAAGACGCCCCCATTGCCTTCCGTCTTCCCAATCAAAAAACATGGACTCCAAGAAACTACGATAATAAATTCCACGGAGAAGTTACATTAAGAACTGCCCTTGCTTCTTCTTACAACATTCCAGCCATCAAATTACTCAACAGGAACGGCATTACTCAAATGGTTATTCTTGCTCAAAAAATGGGCATCACCACCTGGAACGATCCTTCACGCTACGGACTTAGCCTTACTTTAGGCAGCAATGAAGTAAAAATGACAGACCTGGCCGAAGTCTATGGCACCTTTGCCAACTTAGGCAACCATATTGAACTAACTCCCATAATCTCCGTTACAAACTCCAACAATCAATCACTACAATACTCACCTTGTCCTGACTCCAAATGTCAACCCAAACAAGTTATAAATCCCTCAACAGCCTTTTTAATTAACGACATTCTCTCAGACCGTCAAGCCAGAGCTCCAGCATTCGGCTATAACTCAATTCTTAATATTCCCCAACACCAGGTTGCTGTTAAAACCGGGACCTCAAATGACCTTCGAGATAACTGGGCTATTGGCTACACCTCCGATCATCTTGTAGTTACTTGGGTAGGTAACAACGACAACACACCTATGAGCAAAGTAGCTTCAGGCATTACTGGTGCTTCTCCCATCTGGGCCAAAACAATTAGCTCTTCACTACAAAATCGCACTAATATCCATCAATTCTCATCACCTGAAACTATTGTAAAAGTCGCCATCTGTCCATTAACAAATACATTAACCTGCGATGCTTGTCCAAACCCCAAACTCGAAACCTTTGCCACAGGAACTCAACCCAAAACTGCTTGCACCCAAAAACAAATTAAAGCCATTATTACCCCACAGACAACACCCAGCAATCAACCTCTGGCTGAAACAAAAAGACTCCCACCCGCTGCTTCAACAACCAGACAATAAATATCCCTAATCAAACTCATAAACTTTTTTACCAAAAGGCCACCAACTGTCTTTTGATTCTGACTCCTTTACTTCATCCATTTGATTAGTCTCAACTTGCTCGCTATCATTTTTTCTTGAAAAAATCCCCCTTATTCCTCCCCTCGCTTTAATTGAAAAAGCCAAACTTGCCAAAATCGTCACAATCAATAATATTAAAACACCTAACTTATTTTTTTTCTTTCTTGCTTTTTCTTTTTTATCATTCTTTTCACTCTCTTGTTCTTGATCTCCACCTTTAATCTTCATTTGTCCCTGTTTTTCCTTTGCCATATTTGACTTTATATTAACACCTAATATCTCTCTTCAACCACTTTCAAATCTTTTTCTATCCACTTATCTATTTCTTTTTCATCTAACAAACCATTTTTAGCCCCAATTTTTTTAACAACTCCCGCCGCATTAGCCGCCCCTGCCTTCATCGCTTTTCCAAAATCCCATCCCTTATACAACCCATACAACAAACCGCTACCATAAGCATCACCTGCCCCCGTTTCATCCACACCATCACTTTTAAAAGCACCCACTTTTACTTTTCTATCATCCTTATAAACCACAGAACCTCTTTTTCCTTCAGTAATTACCAAATGACCTGGCCCAAACCCCACTGCACCTCTATCAATTTCCAACTGATCTTCAAAACTCACCCCCATAAGCTCAGCAAACTCCATTCTATTCATCACTAAAACACTAACCTCTTGAGCAATTTTTCTCAGCCTCATAGCCTTAGATAGTTCATTTTTCCCGGGATTCCAAAAAACTTTGATATCATTTTTCTTGGCAAAATAAACAATATCCTCCATCAAAGACATATTGCCTCCCAAACTTGTTACCATTATCCAATCAGCCTTCTTCACTTTCTTCCAGTTAATCTCTTTTGATTCAATTTCCTTACTCACTCCTCGATATGTCAGAATCGATCGCCCTCCATCTGGAGCCACCAAAACCGTACTCATTGCAGAATGACCATCCTCCGCCTCAATCAACATTCTTGAATCCAGCCCCCAATTCTTTAAACGCCTCCTAATCATATCTCCTACATCACCAGTACCTATCTTAGCAACACAGCCCACACGCACCCCTTTAACCGACAATGAGACTGCTGTGTTTGTCCCCCCACCTCCGACTGCCATCTCCATCGAATCAACTTCTGTTTTTCCACCATAAACCTCGCACAACCCAACACCTCCTTCAATTTCATGACTCTTCATAACTTTAAAATCTTTTGACTTAACAGCTATGTCTAAAACTGCTGAACCAATTGTAACTACCTCAAAATTACCCATTAAACAATTTATCTAATTAATTTTATTATTTCCCACTAATTTGAAAGATTGCCTTCATTATAGCTTGTCTGCTTAATCCATATTTGTCCAATAAATCAACCGGGTCACCACTCTCTCCAAAACTGTCATCAACTCCCATTCTTATTAACTTCGCAGGATATTTTTCAGACAACAGCTCTGCAACCGCCGAACCCATACCGCCAGCTTTCTGATGATCTTCAACTGTAACAATCTTCTTAGTTTTCTGAGCTACTCTTAAAATCTCGCCTTCATCCAGGGGTTTAATTGTATGAATGTTCAAAACCTCAACATCAACATCACCAGACACTTCCTCAGCTGCCATCAAAGCCTCATATGCCATCGGACCAGTCGCCAACAGTCCCACATCTTTGCCCCTACGCAATACCTGAGCTTTTCCTATTTCAAAAGGTGTCATTCTAGTTGTTATAATCGGCGTTTTATTTCTATGCAAGCGCAAGTAAACCGGCCCCTTCCTCTCTGATATCGCTACAGTTGCTTTCCTGGCTTGCTCAAAGTCAATTGGGCTAACCACAGTCATATTAGGCAAAACTCTAGTCAACGCAATATCTTCCAGTGCCTGGTGGGTGGCTCCATCTGCTCCAACGGTAATACCAGCATGGCTACCCGCAATTTTTACATTCAAATCACTATAACAAACTGAAACTCTTAATTGCTCCCAATTCCTGCCCGGATTAAACACAGCATAAGAAGCTACAAACGGTATTTTTCCCTCCATTGCCATTCCCGCACCCACCCCCATTAAATTTTGCTCTGCCACTCCCAGATCAAAGAACCTATCTGGAAATTTATCTGCAAACCACTGACTTTTTGTCGACTCTCGCAAATCTCCCGTCAAAACTACTACCTGCTTATTTTTTTCACCCGCTTCCACCACTCCTTTACCATAACCATCTCTTGTTGGTCTTTTGCTAACTTCACTGGAATTCAACAGTAAATGTAGGTTTTCGTTAATCATGTTCAGTCATAATTTTCCCTCCCAAACTTCGCAATTCATGAATATCACTTAAAGCCTTAACAGTTTCTCCCACATCCGGAGGCTTACCATGCCACTCCGGTAACCCCTCCATAAACTCAACCCCTTTACCGGGCACAGTTTCTAAAATAATCACAGATGGTTTAAAACTTATCTTCACTTTTCTTAAAGCTCCCAAAATACTTCCAACATCATGACCATCTACTACCATAACTTCCAAACCAAAAGCGGACAACTTTGATCGCAGTGGTTCCAAAGGCATTACTTCCTCAGTAAATCCATCAATCTGAATATTATTTCTATCAATCACAAAACTCAAATTACCTAACTCATACTTACTTGCCGTCATATAAGCTTCCCACACCTGCCCCTCTTGTTGTTCACCATCACTGCTAAAACAAACTACCTGCCAATCTTTTTTATCCATCTTCCCCGTCATTGCTACTCCCACAGCTTGACTAACCCCCTGCCCCAAAGGGCCAGAACTATTTTCAATGCCTGGCAAACTTCTCATATGCGGATGACCCTGCAAACGTGAATTTATATCTCTTAAAGTATCTAATTCTTTTTTATCAAAGTATCCAGCCTCAGCCAAACTAGCATACAAAACCGGCACTAAATGTCCTGCACTTAATATCAACCTGTCTCTCCCTTCCCACCAGGGCTCATCAGCTTTAAAGTTAAACTCATCACCAAAAAACAAACTAGCAAAAAAATCTGCGGTTCCAAGCGAACCAGCGCTGTGACCACTTCCCGCTTCAACCAACATCTTTATAATACTCTCTCGAATCTGACTCGCCTTCTCAATTATCTGACCTTCACTTAAGTCCATAGTTTAACTTTACCAAAAAACAACTACCACTCTTGCTGCCACTCAACTATTTTTTTCGCCCCATCTGAGTTTTTCGCCCACTTGTTTGCTTTATCCATCATCTCAGCTAACTTTCCATTTTTCCTCATCTTCATAATTTCCTCTCCAGCGTTTTCAATATCTAGATTTTTACCTACTCCAAAATCAAACATTCTTGACCTTACAGTCTCTTCCCACCTTCCCCAAGGATCAAGATAAAGTCCGAATGCACCTGATCCCAAAACATCATATGCCATATCTCCAGATGGCTTTGTTATCACACCATCAACCCAAGGAAACATATAATCGACCAAGTTCCTATTGCCATCTACCATAGAGTCTTCATGCAACACCCTTAGCTTGGCCTCTTTGTTATCCAAATCTCCAATTCTTATGTTATTCTCATCAGCAAACTTCTCAAATATCTCTCGAAAGTCTTTATGAGTTGAACTATACAAAAACAACTGAATCTTCTCCGGCTCTTCAACAAAAGGAACTAAATTATTCAACACTTTTTTAATCTCACCCCTGTTTGTCCCCAATCCACCAGTTGTAATTCCCAATCGTAATGGTCTTTCAGTATCCAACTTCTTCCCTTTTTTACCAAACTCCAAAATCTTAGGATGAACACCTGGACCAGTTACTCTGATCATCTCTTGATTAATACTCTTATCCATCTTTTTAACCTTATCAACAAACTGTTTTTTAGTCTCTTCATCAAAAACCACCCAACTTACATTTTTCTCATCTGAAACCTTTAAATACGGATCACTAACATGAGGGTCAGTTACCATCTGCACTACCTTTTTATCTGTCTGAGCAATAACATTTCCCACTTCATAATGGCCAGAAACAATCGGTACTTTTATATCCTCAATCAGCTCCAAAACCACAGGCTTAACTGCTTCACTAACCGGCAGCTTACCTCTTAATAACTGCTCAGCCACTCGCTTCAAATTCGCCAAAATCTTATATCTAGCTGTTAGTTCTCCAATATCCTCAGTAAATTCTAACTTACCCCAATCTTTTAGGCTTACAAAATTCATCGGGTCAACCAAATAACTACTTAAACCCTTTTGCCTTGCAGCCTCCACTACCGCAATCGCCTCAGAATAATGACCCCGAGAAAAAATAATCTCGCCTTTAGAGTTCAACTTTACCTCATGTTTCTCTACAATTTCTTTGCGAAAACTAGCAGATACTGTAATAACTGGTACATCAACCTCTTCAAGTTTCTTCTTTTCAGCTAAAAGTGCTTTTCTTAATTCTTGTTTACTAACATTATTCATATTTTTTTATTTATTTATAAATGCTTCTTCGAAGCTTTCCTCATCAGGATAAACAACTTCGTGCTTGCCTCTTTTAAGCTCTTTCTCGTAATACCATAAAGATTCAACAACTTCCTCAGCGCTAGTTGCAATTCTGTACACCCTCAAGGCTGCCGGTCTAATATTTAAATTCTTTGCAAAACTTTCCATAATTTCATGCCAAAACTCACCATATAAAATTAAAGGCTTATGATGACCCAAATAAAGCTTAGCCAATCCCCAAGCCATTCCAAATTCACTTACTGTTCCCGTACCACCATTGAATATTACATACGCATTGCCAAGTTCTAACAACTTTAATGTTCGCTCCAAATAACTATCAAATGCTAGTTCTTTATCAGCATCATTTAAAGGATCCTTACCCTCAAAGGTTTCCATCAGTTCAGAATAAAAAGTGGCCACGTATGCCTTACCTCCACCCTCATGAGCTCCTTTTGTACTGGCCCTCATCACCCCCGGACCTCCTCCATTAATAATAGTCATTCCCTGCTCAGCCAAAACTCTACTCACTTCCTTCGCATCCTCATACAACTCTTCTCCTGGTTGAGTATCAGCATAACCAAATATCGAAACACCCTTAATGATTTTAAAATCTTTTTTATTCATGAGTTTTTAAAGTTTGCAAATTATTTAATTCCTCTTTCAAGTCCTCCGAATTCCACAGATGACTACCTACAGCAAACTCCATTTCAACAAATCCGGGATGAACATCAGTTCCTTCTTCCAACTCCTCAGCCCAACGCGCTGTCAAACACTCTTTGATCTCGTTTTCACTTAACCCCCCATCAACCACCACAACAATATCATCTCTTAATTTCTCAACCTCTTTGATCTTTTTTAAAACACTAACATTAAACTCTTGACCACTCTTTCCAGTATTAACAGATAAAAGCAGTAATCCATCAATATTCCATACATACTCTTCAATCTCACCAATTGGTGTATCTATATTCAAAGCCAGGCCCACCTCAAATCCTCTCAGCTCTGCTTGAGCCACAAACTCTGCTACATCCTCCATCTTCTCAACATGCCCAAATACCCTACTAAATCCTCCCTGCAAACATCTATCAAGCCATTCTTCAGGATCTTCAACCATTAAATGAGCATCAAACTTAACAATCGTATCAATCTCATTTAAATCTTCTGGAGCCACCGTTACCGTATCAATAAACTTCCCATCTCCAACATCCAGCTGTACTCTATTAACCATCGACTTAACCTCGTCAAACCTCGCCACAAACTCTTCCCAATCTTCAGTTAAAATAGCCGGTATTATTTTTACCATCAACTTAATTATGTCAAATATATAATCTTATCTAAACCCCTAACTTACTAATCTTTTCCAATCTTCTCTTAAATCGCCTTTTATCTTTAAATTTAGTCTCCAAAAAAACCTTGATAAGTCTTTGTGCTTTTTTATAACTTAAATATTCTGCCGGCAAACTCAACACATTCACATCATCATCTTCTCTAGCCTTTTTTACCTGCCTTTTATCAAAACCCAGCACACATCTCACGCCCTTATATCTATTACTTACAATATCCATCCCTACTCCATTCCTGCACAAAACTACCCCTCTTCCGCTCTCACTAGTAATTTTTTCTACAACTCGTTTTCCAAAATCAACAAAGTCATCCTTCTTGTTATATTCATAAGCACCTTCATCCTCAACCTCATAACCATTTTTTTCAAGCCACACCTTAATCTTTTCTTTTAACTTGTACCCTCCATGATCAGTTCCTAAATATATCTTCATTTTTATATCCTTACATTAATATCAACTACATTCAATATACCAAACTCTCGCAGCTCCAAAACCCAAAGACCATGACAGTTTAAACAATCAACCATTTAAATATCTATATAAACTTGCCGCCTGACAACAATCTCAACACTTTTCCAGTTTATCACAAACTTATACTGAAATAATCTTATTTAAGTTAATCAAAACCCAACTCAGCTTTAGCTGACTCACTCATATGCTCTGGTGTCCAAGGAGGATCCCAAACCACTTGCAAATCAACCTTCTCTATTTCTTCCAAGCTCAACACTGCTTCTCTAACCATCTTGTCAATTACCCCCGCCAAAGGACAACCCGGACTTGTCAGCGTCATCTCTATTTTTGCCTCCCCTTTTTTCGCCTCTATCTTATACACCAAACCCAAATCAACAATACTAATCCCCAACTCAGGGTCAATTACTTCTGTTAAAGCTTTTCTTATCTTTTCTTCCATATATCTATTAAAGCCTAAAATGTGCCTCTACCATTAAATAAATGGACCAAACTGCTAAAGCAATTCCAATCAACATCCACTGAGTAGCAGCCAAATACAATGCCACTCCAAATGCCTCCACCACTGCCAAAATAACACAAACCACACTTAAATTGATCAAAAACTGAGCCAATGCTGGTTTATCTTTATCCCTTAAAATCATCGTTCCTTCACCTCCCTTCAGTTTCCAAAATACTATCTCTAGTTACAATTTTACCCCTACTTCCTTATTCACTCAACTTTCTTTGAACCTCTTTTACTAGCCCATTTTCCATCACTTTTTCTCCATTTACAAAAATTGTCGGCGTAGGTTCTACACCCACTCTCAAAGCCAACTAATAATCACTTTTTACTCTTTCCTTAAACTCTGAACTGTCCAGATCTGTTATAAACTACTTTTTATCGAGACTTAACTCTCTAGCGTACTCAATAAACTTATCCTTTACATCTCTACTTTCTGACCACTCATTTTGCCTCTCAAACAACAAACTCTTATACTCCCAAAACTTTTCTTGCTCTCCAGCTGACTCAGCTGCTACACCAGCATCAAACGCATGCTCATAAAAAATGTACCAATTTAGTTCTACTTTGGCCAGATCACTTCACCAGTCTCAGTATTAATCACTTCCACTGCCGCCGTTGGACAACTCTGAGCCGCCAAAAGCTTTTCTTCATCAACATTGCCATCTTGATCAATAATCTCTGCAATGTTTTCATCATTCATCTTAAAAGTCATCTCAGCCACCGCCACACAAGACGCCGCCCCAATACATCCATCATTAATAACCTTAACTTGGTACTTTGTTTTTTCAGGCTTATTTTCCGAGCCTTTCGAATATTTATCTGCCATACATTTAACCTAACATAATTTAATTATTAATAAAACTTCTCAAAATGAATCGACTCTTCATCTACCCCCTTCTTTTGTAACAAATCCTTTACATCTTCAATCATCTTCTTATTTCCACACACAAAAGCTTCCCACCCCTTCCAACTATTCTGATGTTTTTTTAAACAATCTTGAACATGGCCAGTGCATCCATCCCAATTACTTTCTTTTGACAAGACAATATCAGCCTTAAAATTTGGAAACTCATTCTCAAAATCTCTAAAACAATCAACCCAAAACAGATCCTTTTTATATCTCATCCCCCATTGTAATCTAATCGGTCTTTTTTCCTTTTTAACCTTCAAAAGATCATAAATCATTGCTCTTAAGGGCACTATCCCGCTTCCCGTTCCTATCAACAAAAAACCTTTAGCCTCTTCTCTTTCTTTAATAACAAAGCCTCCAATAGGACCCAACAGATCAACTTTGTCTCCCTCTTTTAAGTTCAAAACAAACTTACTCCCCTTTCCCATTGGTGTCACGTCTATTAAAAGATCCAAACTATCCTCTTCTGCACAAGAAGCTATTGAATAACTACGCCTCTCATCTTCTTCATTAACTCTCATACTTACATACTGCCCTGACTGATAAGATACTTCTTTTTCAGGCTCAAGCTTCAAACACCAGAAATTACCTGCTAAATTCTCTTTCTCTTTTACTAAAGCTTTAAACTTCTTTGCTTCTCCCATTATCTGTCATTATACTTCACTCTCAACGCTTTCATCATGGCCTCCAACGGCAACCTTACACACTTAACTCTTCCCGGACTTACCTCTTTTTCAAAATCTAATATCAACCTCTCCGCCTCTTCTCTCACTTTTTCAACTAACATGCCTTCAATTTTCTCAGTTAACATACTAGCCGCAGAAACCGCCAACGCACAACCTGTTCCTTCAAATCTAGCCTGCAATATCTTACCATCCTCAATCTTTAATCCCACTCCCATCTCATCACCACAACTAGCATTTGTTGCCCTCCCTTTATGTGTAACATCCTCAAACACACCTCTATTCCTAGGGTGCTTGGCATGATCAATTACTTCTTCTCTGTATTTCATGATATTTTAAAAACTTTTTTAACCTTACTTAATCCTTTTATCCAACTTTCAACGTCATCCTTATTATTGTAAATATAAAAACTTACCCTACTAACTGCTTTCTCTCCTAAGCCTTCCACTAAAGGAGCCGCACAATGCTGACCACTTCTTACAGCTACCCCTTGATTATCTAAAATCTGGGCGGTGTCATGCGCATGCACTCCTTCAACATTAAAAGCAATAACCGCTGCCCTTTCTTTCATGTCAACAGGACCATATATCTTAATTAAACCTTCATCCACCAAAGATTTAATTTTTTTCAAACTATATTCAACCAACTTTTGACCATGCTCCCAAATTTTATCCATACCAATATCAGATAAATAATTAACCGCTGCCCCCATACCAACAATCCCTGCCATATTAGGTGTTCCCGCCTCAAACTTCCAAGGCAATTCATTAAATCTTGTACCGTCCAATTTCACCTTGCTAATCATGTCTCCTCCATACAAAAAAGGCGGCATTCTTTTCAAAACTTCTTCTCTCCCCCACAAAACACCTATACCTGTCGGGCCCAACATTTTATGACCTGAAAACACTACAAAATCTGCCCCTATGTGATCAACATCAACTGGCATATGAGGTACAGATTGACTAGCATCCACCAAAACCTTTGCTGACTTAGATCTTTTCTTAACTTCTTTAATTATCTTTCCTACAGGATTAACTACTCCCGTCACATTACTTACATGATTAATAGCCAATAACTTAACTTTTCCATCTAGCAACTCCTTCAAGCCACCCTCCTCCACCCCTTTTTTAACCTCTTTTTTCTTTCCCTTCCACACCAGTCTACCCTCATCATCTATTGAAATTACCCTCAACACCGCTTCTTTTCTTTTGCATAACATCTGCCATGGAACCAAGTTTGAGTGGTGCTCCATCTTCGTTATCAAAACCACGTCTCCCTTATTAATGTTTTCTTTGCCCCAACTATTCATAACCACATTAATGCCCTCAGAAGCATTTCTCACAAACACAATCTCACGACTACTAGTAGCACCCACAAACCGGGCCACTTTTTCCCGAGACTTCTCCACCAAACCAGTCGCTTCATCACTTAAGGTATGTATTCCTCTATGAACGTTTGCATTATGTAGTCTGTAAAAATCCTCAACTGCTTTTATAACCTTTTCAGGCTTCTGAGACGTAGCAGCACTATCTAAATAAACCAAATTGTTGCCATTGATTTTTCTCTCCAAGATCGGAAAATCTTTTCGAATTTCATCAATTTTCATAGACCCTATCTTATCACTAACCTCACCATTCATAAATTTTTATATAAATAAACTACATCCCAATATTTACCATCCTTTATAGAGCCGCCCGGCAATCTACCAAATTCTTTATACCCCGTTCTTCTCCTAAAAACTTTCTCAGAAACCGTTCCCGCCCTTACTGTAATTACCAATTTTTCACCACCCCTCTCTCGCATCCATTCTTCTCCAAAATCAAACATCTTGCCAGCAATACCCTTCCCTCTATATTCTTCATTCACATAAGCTCCCCACCCTCTCACTATATGCTTTTTTAATCCATGTCTTTTCTTCTTAAATCTACTCCTCGCAATCACCTTTCCATCTACCTCAGCAACTACTCTTAAACGCAACTCCTTCTTATATTTCTTAATATACCTTTTTACTAAAACCTCTACTTCTTCTCTTGTTTTATCTTCATACGTATACCTCCACAGATCATTAACATCCTCCATCTTTGATGGGCGAATTATTATTTCACTCATACTCACATTATAACTTCCATCAACTTTTTTGCTTTATCTTTTTCTTTCTTATCCTCAATCTTCTCAACTACCTTGTTTAAAAAACCTCCCATCAAAATCTGCTTGCTCCTATCCTCACTAATTCCTCTCGACTGCAAATAAAACAACTCATCCTCATCAATCCTTCCCACCGTTGCTGCATGAGAAGCCCTTACTTCATTTGCCTCAATCTCTAAACTAGGCTCCACCATAGCCTTTGCTTTCTCACCAACCACCAAAATCTTCATCTCCAAAAAGTCATCAACTCCCTGAGCGCCTTTTCTAATTTTAATCTCACCTTCAACCTCAACACTTGCCTCATCTAAAACTACCCCTCTTATCATTACTTTCCCACTGGTTTTACCCTTTAAATGATCAGTCAAAACCCTCAATTTATAATTCCCTTTTCCTTTTGCAATAACCAACCCCAAAACTTCCCCTTCTTGACCCTCCTTATCAAAGCAGACTACCACTTCCTCCTCGCCTGGTTCCAACATCAATATTATTATCTGCTTCATCAGCCTACACTCCCCTCCATTTCAAACTTGATTAATTTATTTATCTCAACTGCATACTCCAATGGAACTTCCCTCATCACCGGCTCTAAAAAGCCATTTATCACTATGGCTTCCGCTTCGCGTTCGGGTAACCCTCTACTCATTAAATAAAATAACTGATCTTCTCCCACCCTACTAACAGTCGCCTCATGTTCCAATAAAACATCTTTTTCAAAAATTCTATTTGTAGGATAAGTATCACTTCTACTCTCCTCATCTAAAATTAAAGCATCACAAACCACTTTTGATTTACTGTTTTCAGCCCCTTTATTAATCTGTACCAAACCACGATAACTCGCTCTTCCGCCACCTTTACTTACTGATTTTGAAATTATCTGACTACTTGTTCTTGGAGCTAAATGAATCATCTTTGCCCCAGCATCTATCTGTTGCTCTTCACCACCCCACGCTATCGACAAGGTCTCTCCCCGAGCACCTTCTCCCGCCAAAACACATGATGGATACTTCATAGTTACTTTAGAACCCAAGTTACCATCTACCCACCGCATGCTTCCTCCTGCTTTAACATATGCTCTTTTTGTCACCAAGTTATATACATTCTTATACCAATTCTGCACCGTCGTATACTCAACCGAAGCGCCTTCTTCAACCACGATCTCCACCACCGCCGCATGCAAAGAGCCCGAGCTATACACAGGAGCACTACAACCCTCATAATACTTAACCTTACTTCCCTTCTCCGCCACAATTAAAGTTCTCTCAAACTGCCCTGCTCTTTCCGCATTAATTCTAAAATAGGCCTGCAAAGGCATCCCCACCTCAACTCCCTCCGGCACATAAATAAAACTGCCGCCACTCCATACAGCCGTATTTAACGCCGCCAGCTTATTATCTCCAACCGGCACCACCGTACCCATATATTTTCTAACTATCTCAGGATACTTTTCCAACCCTTCATCCATGCTCATAAATATCACACCCTTTTTCTCCAAACTTTCTTTCAAGGACCCATACACAACTTCACTATCAAACTGACCTTTTACTCCCGCCAGCACCTCTTTTTCGGCTTGAGGCACACCAATCTTCTCAAATGTCCTTTTAATATTCTCTGGCACCTCATCCCAGTTTTTAACCGGTCCATCCGTTGGTTTCAGGTAATAATATATCTCATCAAAATCAAT
>CAYQZQ010000001.1:20700-725544 GCA_964422035.1 uncultured Pseudomonadales bacterium | reverse complement strand
TTTTAACCGGTCCATCCGTTGGTTTCAGGTAATAATATATCTCATCAAAATCAATTTCTGACAGATCAGCCCCCCATTTGGGCATTTCTTTATCTTTATAAATAGACAGAGCCTTCAATCGTTTTTCCAACATCCACTCGGGCTCCCCTTTTGATTTTGAAATATCTCGCACCACTTCTTTGCTAATTCCCTTAACCAACTTATTTCTATACTTAATCCGATCTCTATGTCCCAATTTATATCCTTCATCAACGTTAGGCTTACTTGTATTTTTCTGAATCTTTGCAAATCTGCTCATACTTACTCTATATCTTTATAACCCTCACTCTCCAGTCTATCCACCAACTCTCGCCCCCCTTTCTCCACTACCTGACCTTTTTTTAACACCACTACCCTGTCTGGCTTTAAATATTTCAAAATCCTTCGATAGTGAGTAATCACCAACAAGCCAGTTCCGTTCATAGCTTCTTCATTTGCTGCTTCAGCAACTTGTTTTAACGCATCGATATCCAATCCAGAATCAGTTTCATCCAAAACTGCATACTTGGGATTTAAAACCTTCATCTGTAAAATCTCCATTTTCTTCTTTTCCCCTCCGCTAAAATCAAAATTTAGCCCCCTCTTTAACAAATCACTTTTTATCTCCATCTTTTCAGCTTCTTTCTTCAATTTTTTCTGCAAATCAATCGCCTTAATATTTTCTCCTCTCTCTCTTAAAGCCGCCAAAAGCATCTCTCTTACTCTTACTCCCTCAACACCTACTGGGTACTGAAAAGCCATAAACAAACCCTTTTTTGCTCTCTCCTCAACCGACATTTTCAACAAATCACTACCATCAAGCTCAATCTTACTTTTCTCCAAAACCTCATAACGGGGGTGGCCCATCAACGCATAAGCCAAACTGCTCTTCCCACTTCCATTTGGCCCCATCAAAGCTACAATCTCACCTTCTCCCACTTCAATATCTACTTTTTTTAAGACCTCTTCATCACCTATCTTTACACCTAAATCCTCAATTTTTAAACTCATCTTAAGTATTCAACACATCCGCTAAAGTGTAACTCTCCAACATCTTTGACAACTCACTATTCAAATATCGCATAAACCTCTTCTGTTTACATTTAACAGAGCAGCCCTCTTTCTCAACACACTCGGTCAAAGCCAACTTGCCATCAACCGCCTCCAATACTTCCTTCACCTTCACGTCTTTTGGATCTTTTTTAAGATAATATCCCCCTGTTCTACCTTCCTTACTACCCAAAATCCCTCTTCGAACCAATTTTTTGGCAATCTGAGCCGTAAAAGCAGCCGGTAACTCTCTGTCTTCAACTAACTCTCGCGTACTCACTATCTCCCCCTTACCTCTACTTGCCAACTCCGTTGTTAGTAGTAAGCCATAATCGGCCTTTTTGGTTAAACTCATCATACTATGACCATTTTAGTCAAAGTTTTATTTTTCTTCAAGACTTAAAACAATCCCAGCTGAGAGTCTTCATCCTCTTTTTCCGGATACCTAAAATCAAGATCAACCTCTTTAATTTCATTCCATTTGTTTTTATATCTAAGACTACCTTCCTGTAACGCTTTGTCATATACCTTTTTAGTTACCTCAACATCTGCTTCACAATATCTCTTCAAGTTTTCCAAACTTTCAACATCTCCTTTTTGCCACCACATAACCGCATCAATCCCCACCGCTATCTTGCTTTCCTCCAAACTTTCTTTAGCAATAGCATCCAAACTTAGCCTGTGACCAAGTTTTTCTTTTATCTTCTCCAAAATATCAAAATGAGCAAGCTTGAATAAATCTCTAGGATATAGAAAATCCAAAATAGGAACATCAAAACCTAAACTGTTAAAACCAATAATTCTATCTGCCCCTTCAAACCAACCCCACAACCCATCAAACCCCTTTTCCCCTAAACCATCAATTTTCACATCAGGTGTCCAAAAACTCCTCATCTCTCCCTTCTCTTCTCTACCTTGTGCGTTAATTTTTCTCTTATATGCACTCACCACACTCACTCCCAGATCAGCTAGTTTACTACGATCTTCAATCTCATCAAATAATCTCTGGGTCTCAATATCAAATATAACTTCTGTAAACATGTAACTGTCCATTTAACCAAACCTTAAGCCCCCTCTCAACTCTTAATTAAAACTCTCTCTCCTCTCCCCACAATGGCCTCTCAACCTTCATCTTTTCTTTCAACTCTTTCTCCAACCCATCTCTCCCTTTTTCTTCTCCATGAACTAAAACAAGCTCTTGCACCCCTTCAATCTTACTCAACCAATCCAGCATCTGCTTCTGATCTGCATGAGCACTCATTGTAGATATCTCTTTCACCTGAGCATTTATAACCACCGGCTTGTCATCAATAACCACAGCCTTAGCCCCCTCTTGGATTTCTCTTCCCAGTGTCCCTTCAGCTTGAAACCCAGTTATAACCAACATCGCTTTCTTGTTTCCCAGCCATCTCTTAGCATGAGAAAGTATCCTACCACCACTCATCATTCCCGCTCCCGCAATTATTACTCTTGGGTCTAATCTATTACTTACTTTCTTACTCTCTCTTCCCCATTCCAAATTTCTAAAACCCCCAAAATCAAACGGATCATCACTCTTAAACTGCTTTTTAATATCTTCTTTTAAATAACCTCTATGCTTTTTAAATATTTCCGTTGCTGTAATTGCCATCGGGCTATCCAAAAACACAGGCAGCTCTTTTAAGCTTGCATCCTTCTTTTTAATCTGATCAAACGCAAACAACAACTCCTGAGCCCTTTCTAGAGCAAAACTAGCAATCATCATCACCGACCTCTCTCTTAAAATCTCACTACTCCACTTCCATAATTGATTCAACTCCTCACCTCTTGGTTTATGCAACCTATTCCCGTATGTACTTTCCATAATAACCAAATCGGCCTTTTCCGGAACTTCCATATCCTTAACTAAAGGACTTGGACTATTTCCCATATCACCACTAAACACAACTCTTTTCTCCTCTTCTCCGTCACTAATCTTCAGCTCAACCATCGCTGAACCAAGAATATGTCCTGCATCCAAAAATCTCGCCTCAAAATTACTCCCCAACTTAAACCATTTTCCATACGTAATCGCTTCAAACAACACCATCGTCTGCGCCACATCCCCCTTATGATACAAAGGCTTCAACCCCTCTTCATTCAACTCAGCAATTTTTGCTGCATCCTCCAAAACCAATCGCGCCAGATCTTCTGTCGGTGGAGTTGACCAAATCTTTCCCCTATATCCTCCCTTCCACAAAACCGGCAACCTGCCACAATGATCTAAGTGAGCATGAGTTAAGATCACACCTTCCAACCCCTCTAGATCACCCTCAATTTTTCTTCTATTTTTCTCGTCAGACCCCAAACCTTGAAACATTCCACAATCAATCATTATTCTCTCCCCATCTGCCTCCACCACAAAACAACTACCGGTTACCTCTCCTGATGCTCCCCAAAATCTTATTTTCATTTTAAAAATAACCCATACTTCGTAATTCTGCCATTACTTCTTCTTTAACTTGATCTCTACCCTCTCTCTCTTCCCCATCATCTCCAACCTTACTAGTAAACTCTTTCTCTCCAATCGATCTATATCCCTCATCATAAAGAGGGTTGTAGATTAAACTCTTCTCTTTAATATACTCCCAAATATCAGCCTCTTCCCACTCCAACATCGGATGCACTCTATGATGCCCTTCTCTTTCTGAAATAAAGGTCTCATCTTCCCGCGCCTTACTCTCACTTTTTCTAATCGAGCTTGCCACTGCTTTCCACTTATTATCTTTTCTGACTTTATCCAATAAAGCTATCTTCATTCCCCATAATAACTTTCTTTTTTTGTAATCATCCTCTTCCTTCTTAAATTTCTCAATAAGTCTCTCATCCTTTACTCTCTCCACTTTAATCCCCCACTCCTTCTCTAGTTTCTTCAAATGCTCCAACACCTCATCAAAATGAGCACCATGATCAATGAAAAAAAGCGTCGGCATCTCCCATCCCTCTTCTTCAACTAACTGCTTTAAGATATACACCATCACACTACTGTCTTTTTTTCCTGTAAAACCTATCCCGATATTTTCCATTCCAAACCTCTCTTGCGCCTCTCTCCATACATCTTTGGATTTTTCAATTTTTTTCTTCCAATTCACAAAATAAGAATATCACCTTTTCTAATAACCCACAAACACACCGCTCTCAAAATTCTCATCAGCTTTTATCAACTCTTTCTCTTTTTCTTCAAAAAAATCTCTCAGCTTTACACTCAAAGGATCACTAATATAACTAAAACTCTCAGCTAAATTAATCTGTTCTTTTCCATCAGATAACAAATTATACAACTCCCTATTCCCGTCAATATCCTCAATATACTTCCAGTAATCTTCCCTCATTCCTTTTCTAATCGGACCCCATCCATCTCCATCCAACCATACAGTCTCATCTTCATATCCTTCATCAAGCCAACTTTTTAAATCATCATCCTTTATACTCACCATCTCCAACACTGTTCCCTTCAAATCAACCAAACTCAACTCCCCCTCAGGCTCTTCAAGCCCCACCCCTTTAACCATCAAAGGAACATTTACAGTTTCTTCATAATAACTTCTCACATGGCCCAAATTACCATGCTCCCAAAACTCCTCACCATGATCAGAAGTAAAAATTACCACTGCCTCATCGCTCCAGCCACTCTCTGTCAAATAATCCCAAAACACACCCAACTGCTTGTCAGTATACTTAACCTCTCCCTCATATAGCTCAAATACTGCTTGCTTATCCACCTCTCTAAGCCTCATCTTTTTCTCATTTTCAATATGCTCCAAACTCAAAATGTCTCTTGGTTCAACATTTGTTTTAACTCCCCATTCTTGATGATATTTATAAGGAGAATGAGGGTCTACCAAGTGCATCCATAAAAATACACCTTCTTTATTCTCCCTAGTCTCCAACCACTCAATGCCTTCATCAACAATCAGCTCCGCTTCATCTCTAGACCAAGGCTGGTACGTTTCTCCTACCACTCTTCCATACCACCCCTTAACAGCCTTTCTCAAAACAGGCACTCTATGCCACAACTTAACCATACTCACCTTTTGGTTCGCTCCCACCCAATGCCAACCCCTAACATCTTCCCTGTTATAAAACCCTTCAAAACCTTGACCATAACCTCTTTCTTCATTCAATAAAAAGTTATTGGCAAATGCTTGTGTTACATATCCCTCACTTTGCAATCTTTCAGCTAACGTCTCAACACTATCCGGCACAAAGACCCTCTCATCATCCTTACCATGCACTTCTTCAATACTCTTTACCGCCCCTATCTCTGTGGGCACCTTTCCACTCCACATACTAGCAAAAGAAGGTATAGTCCAAGAAGAGGGGGCATAAACCCTTCTCACCCACCCATCCTCAAAGAAATTTTTTGTTTCTTCCATCCATCCTTTATCAACAACATCACCCCTTAATGTATCCACCGTCACCAATATCACACTTTTCCCCTCTCCAACATTATCTTTTCCAACTCTGACTCGCTTTTTTCCCGGCCCCCATATAACCAATCCTCCCACCACTAACAGCAATACCAACCAAGCAATCAATACTCCCTTTAAAAAATTCTCTCCCAAGCTGACAATTCCCCTAAGCCCCTTACTCACCAAAACCCCCATTAACAAAGCCAAAACCAACCCTCCAGCTGTCTCTATTATCTTCACAGAACTTAAAACCCAATGTCCTTCTGTATATATCAAAGCTCTCTGATCAACATAATTTAACAGAAAATAAAAGCTTAACCAAAAACTAATCACCACACTCACTACCTCCAACTCTAATCCTTTATCTTTAAACAACAATAAAACTACTCCCAAAAAAACTCCTATCAACAAAAACATCGTCCCAGCTCCAAAAGCCAACAAAACCCATCCTAAAACTGAATCAGAAAAGAAAGCCGCAGACAATACCGGCAACCCATCAATCAGGCCCAACAAAAAACCCATCAGAAAACTTACTGCTAAACTTTTTACCAATACTTTCTCATTATTCTTCATTTTTTTTCAGACTCAATATCAATCTTGCCACCACTACCACTCCCAGTCCTAAAACAAACCACTTACCCCAACTCTGCCACCAACCAATTTTTTTCCAACTTACCTCATCAAACCACGCCCTGCCAGTATCGTTAAATAAAGCTCTAATTTGAATTACCTCACCCTCCTCTGGCAGCTCTATTTCCAAACTCACCTTTTGCCACTTCTCATCACCCTTCACCCAACCACTAACAACCGGCTCACCAATAAAACCACCCCTCTTCCCCTCTATCCAAACCTCAAATCTTGCCCCTCTCCCAGGCCTCTCCTGCGAATCAGTTTTTATAAATCCCGTCAATCTCCACCTTCCCTGCTCAACCGCCTCAAACTGTTCCAACCAAAACACATGGCCATCTCCTCTATAATCAATACGTCCACTTTTTTCACCCTTTTTAAATTCTTGATCATCAAGGCTCAACATTCCTTCATCCTCCCCAATTATCACGCCAGGTCTCCAGCCTTCAGCCACTCTCCCATCCACCAACCTATTCACATCCAAAATCACTTCTTTGTACTCAATCTCTCTTTCTACATCCGCTTCAAAAACTCCCTCTCTTTCAAAACCACCGTTAATAAATGAGTCTCTTAAGTCTCTATTCAAATCATATCCCCAACTTTTAACCATCTCTCCTTCTTTATTCACCTGCACCACTCTTCTGTTTTGACTATCAGCAATAATAATATCTCCATTAACTAGCTCATCCGCTTCATAAGGCCAATAAAGCCCTTCACTAAACTCCCAAACTACTTCTCCCTGTTTACTCACCTCTAACACTCTATGATTGCGACTATCAGCGATTAAATAATTTCCATTTTCCATCAAATCAACATCACGGGGCCAATTTAAATCTCTTTCAAATTGCCAAACAATCTCCTTATCTTCATTGACCTCCAAAACCCGATTTCTCTCTGAGTCACTTACCAAAACATTTCCATTTTCCAACAAATCCGCATTATGAGGCCTGTACAAGTCATCATATTCCCACAAAACCTCTCCTTCTCGAGTTATTTTAATTACCCGATCATTATTTCGATCAACCACCAAATACACCCCCGCTCTTATTTCTTCCGCATCATTAGGATAATCCAACTTAGAATCAACAGACGAACCCCCTTCTTGCCACTGTCTACTGCTCCACAACAACTCTCCTTCTTCAGATATCTCCAAAATCTCATCCAAGCCTGTATTAGTCACCAACCAATTACCATTAGCCATCTTGTTTGCTGAATGAGCAAAAACCAGTCTTCCCTTATATCTCCACTCCAAAACCCCATCTTCACCAAAACCTAATACCTCACTACCATTATTACTCCAATCACTTCCACCACCGTCAACCAAAATTAAGCTCTCTCCATCCATACTTATACCTAACGCTCTATCCAATCCCTCTGACTCAATAGCCTCCACTCCACCTGCAAAAACAAAAAAACCAACCAATACTAGTACCATTACTTTTCTCATCAATCATATTGTACACTGAAGGCACCCCTCCTTGTCACTACCCTTTTCTTTGACTAAAATACTCTAAGTAATACTAATAAATATAAAATCAACTCATGGCCAAAAAGAATGATTCCCAATCTCCACTAAACCCATTACAAATTATCCTGATCGTCGCCCTCATTGCAGCCGCCGGCACCATCGGCCACCTTTGGACAAAGCTCAACTACATGGACCAAGCTCCCACAGAAAATGTTAAACAAGCTGCAGACAACAACCCTACTCCCGCCCAACCACAATTCCCCTCCGTTGATAACTTAGAACCCATCAGCCAAGAAGACCACATACGCGGCAATCCAGATGCTCAAATTGCTCTTATTGGATACTCCGATCTTGAGTGTCCTTACTGTGTAGACTTTCATCAAACAGCCCAACAGCTTCTAGAAGAATATGACGGCCAAATAATGTGGATCTACCGTCACTACCCTCTTGAACAACTTCACTCCAACGCAACTGAATTAGCCATCGGCTCTGAATGCGCTGCCCGTCAAGGTGACGACGATTCATTCTGGGCATTTATTGACTACGTCTTTGAAAACGAAAGCACAGACGCCCAAAAAGTCGCCCAAGCACTGGGTTTTAATACAGCCCAGTTTTCAACCTGTCTAGATGATGAGTCTCTAGCTCAAAAAGTCCAAGACCAACTTAATGCAGGATCTGCCGCCGGTGTTACCGGAACTCCTGGTAATATATTACTTAACACCCAAACTAATGATGCCATCTTAGTTCCTGGCGCAAGACCAGTTGACCAGTTTAAAACCATCATCGATCAACAATTACTAGATTCTTAATGCCTCAACCAATTTTCAGCCCTCAAGACCTTCAAGAACTAACCTTCTTTGCAGGCTACATTGACCCTAATTTAGGCTACGCTTTTCAAAGCCTGGGTCCAATCATCCCTGCTATTATTGGAATCATAACTGGCACAATTGCCATGTTTTGGGTACAAATTAAAAGCTTTTTCCACAGCTTAAAGACAAAAAAGGGAAATAAAGATACCGTCAAAGAAGAAAAATAACATGGTCTCCAACAAAAAAGTTATTATTCTAGGCCTGGATGGTCTAGAACCCAAACTGCTGGAAACATATATCTCTCAAGGAGAGCTTCCCAATTTCCAAAAACTATCTAACTCTTATTACTCAAAACTTACTACTTCTAATCCACCTCAATCACCCGTTGCTTGGAGTAACTTTATAACCAACACCACCCCTAAAGATCACCAAGTTTTTGACTTCATCACCAGAGACCCACAAAAACTTCTTCCCCACCTTACCTTCTCCCACGCTCTAAACAAACAAAACCCCATGCAAACCACTCCTTTTTGGGAAAAAAGTTTATCTCAAAACATTCCCACTCAAGTTCTTTTTCTACCCAACACCTTCCCCCTTCCTAAAATCAATAAAAACAAGAACCTACTCACCTTAATCTCCGGCATGGGAACTCCAGGTCTAGATGGAACTGAATCAACCTGCCACTTCTACTCCACTGACAAAGACAAACTTCCTAAAGAAGCTAGAAGTCATCTTATTCACTTAAAAGACAAAGCCAATATACAAACTATAGTCCGTGGACCTCGCCAGAAAACCAATCAAGGCACTAGTTTTACCACCACCCCCCTAAAACTAAACATCACCGAAAATAAACTAGAAATAACCATTCAAAATCAAAGCCTCACTCTTAAGGAAAATCAGTTATCCGACTGGATAGAGATCAACTTTTCCCTAAGCTTCTTTAGAAAACTTCACGGTGTTGCCCATTTCTACCTTAAGTCTTTAGACCCTCTTCAGTTATATCTGTCTCCCATCAACTTTCATCCCAAAAAACCTCCTTTCCCCATCTCCTACCCCAAAAGCCTCTCTTCAAAACTTGCAGACCAATTTAATTTATACTCCACCCTAGGCCTTCCCAACGACACCTGGGCTCTTGAACATGACTTTATTACGCCAACAACCTTCCTTAAAATAGCTCATCAAATCATCGACACCAGAGAAAAGATCTTTCTTCAACGACTTAAAAACTTTGAACAAGGTTTATTTGTCACTTACTTTAATACCCCCGACCCCATTCAGCACATGTTCTGGAAAAACATGAATGCCGAAAATGACCCTCACCAATCAGCCATCAAAAACGTCTACAAACGACTTGATAAAACAATCGGAAAATTCCTAAAACACCTAAGCAAAGATGACCTACTCATTGTTTTATCAGATCATGGTTTTGGACCCTTAGACTATCACGTCAATCTTAATAATCTCCTTGTTGAAAACAACCTTCTCACTCTTAAAAATAATAAAAAAAGCAACGATCTACTACAAAACACCAACTGGAAAAAAACCAAAGCCTACGCCCTAGGCTTCAACAGTATATATCTAAACCTCAAAAACAGAGAAAAACACGGCATTGTTACCTCAAAACAAGAACCAAAAATCACCAAGGACATCATCAACATACTAGAGAATCTCTCATTCCAAGGGCAAAATGTAATCAATCACATCTACACCAAAAAAGAATTGGGTATCTCCAACCTCAACAACGCTCCTGATTTAATAGTTGGCTATAAAAAAGGATTCCGTGCCTCATGGGAAACCGCTGTTGGCGACTTGGGTGAAAGAGTCTTAACCAAAAACAATCAAAAATGGTCAGGAGATCATCTCTTCGATGGTCAACTAGTCCCAGGCATTCTTCTCTCCAATCAAAAACTACAAATCAAAAATCCCAAAATCTCAGACATCACCACACTAGGCCTCAAACACCTTCAATAATCACTGGCTTTCTCCTAACACCACCCTTCTTAACCAATCTCCTCCCACGCCTCTCAAATACCACCAACCTTTTATTGAATGAGTCATGCAGTACTTCCAGTTTTGTTTACAATTAGGCGCCCACCATACTGTTTTTTTTATTACCTCATTTCCTAATACTAGCTCTACTTCAGCCTTTTGAGGCTTTTCACTATATAAATCAATTAACTGCACTTGTCTTTTATCTTGACTTATTAAATTTGTCTCTATTCCCTCTCCTTTTATTCCAATCTCAAGCATGTCATTGACTACCCCCATTCCCGCTTTATCATAAAGCAAAACCACCAACCTAACTGGATTCCTGCCTGCAACCGCTACTAAATTATGAGCATATACAACACTCTCACTTCCACTTACCTCTCTATGTCTTGGCTCCGGCCAAGCATAAGCATAATGATCCTCTAAAATCTGACCCCATAACTCTTCTCTGCTCCCCCAACTCCAATAACTTTGCTTTTCACCCTCTATCTTCATCCAATGACTGACCTCTCCATCAATCAACCATTTAAATGTCAATTCTTTGCCCTCTCCATCTCTCTCAACAACCACCGGATAATTTTCATCCTGCCATCCAACATACTCTAAGTCTCCAACACCAAAACCCTCTCCCACCCAATGATCCTTATAAAAATTAATTTTCTTCTTTCCACCATCCCACTGCAAAACACCATCTTTTAATTCAACTCCGTTAGATTCTCCTAAAACCAATCTCATCGGATCACTTCCAACATCACTACTTACATTTTTAAACTTTTTTTCTACCTCCGGCGGCCCAAACCAACCCCTCCACCAAAGCTTTTCATCTTCCTCTTTATACCAACGAGACCCATCAATCAAAAAGGGGACAACCCAAACCCCTTCTGTTTCAACTTTTTCTTTCCAATATGGATCCTGCCAATCATCATAAATCCTTACATCGTCAATAAAAACCTTCTCTCCATCACTTCTTATTCTCATCCTATACCTCCCGCTTTCCACCCACCACACCCTCTGATCACTCTCATCATTAATCAGGTCCTTACCTTCATAAATCCTTACCTCATTCTTTTTCCAATGCCGCAATTGATCAATCTCACTTACTACTTTCACCATCTTTTTGTCTCTTAATTCCTTCACATACTCTAATTGTCTCTCAAACTCTCTTTGATATCTTTCCTCCATTGAATTCTCAAGCCCCAACACAGCCCAACCTGATTCGTTTTCAATTACAACTTGATCGAATAAAGCCTTAAAATACTTAAAATTCTTACCACCGTTGGAATAATCATTAGGCTGAGAAGTAAAAGAATCACTATTGTCTCCATAGTTATACAAAGGATCACTAATCGTCTGTCTTACCATTAACACTTTCCCATCTACAAAATCTGGAACCAATGGCCAACTTTCACTGGCCAAATATGGATAGTGCATCCCTCCATATAACTTATAAGTATCCGTTCCCCATTGCTCTCTAGTAATCTCAAAAACCTCCACTCCATAACGCTCATACATATAATCTAACGAAAACCCATCCACCATCCATGCTCCTCCAATCTTAGGATAAAATCCAAATTGACCATAAAACTCACTCATTAACCTATCAATTATCTCTTTTCTTTCCAGCTGACCATATCCAACACTAAACACTTTTCTTGCCTCATACCACTCTCCTCCTTTTTTTTCATAAATTTCTCTATCAACCAAGCCAGGTATTACCTCCATCAAAACACCGGGGCTTATCACCCCTTTTTGCCAATACTTATTTACCAACCCCATCATTTCTTCATTTTTCAAAGCATCATATCGCAACAAGAAAAAACCTTTTAAGTCTTTCTCTTCCAACAACTTCAATTGAAACTCTAAATTTTCAACAGATCCCTCACCACAACACCTTTCTCCTCTTACTTGATTAATTATTATCACTTCTCCTCTTTCATCCGCCCACACCTCTTCCACCAGTCCCATCTGCCAACCAGCAATCACCAGTAATAAACATATAAAGTATTTCATTTATTTTATCTATCTTAATAACCTACTACATCACCCAAACCTTCTTTTACTTCACCCTTATCTAATCTTTGATAAAACTCCTCATTTTCTTCCACGTGCTCTTGCAATAACTTCTTTAACCTTGCAGTTACTCCTACATACTTATTAACTACATTGTTTTTCTCCCCCTCATCCACTCTTAAATCATACAATTCATAACTATCTTCAAACATATTCCAGATTAATTTCCACCCGTCTTCTACCACTGCTTTCAAATACGGACCTCTCCCGTTCCCCTCTAACCACACTCTATTTTCATAATTATCACTCCACCAACTCCTATCACTTTCTTCTATGTCCAATATATCCAGCATTGAATACTTCAAATCAACCAAACTAACTACATCATCTCTTATATCTGGCTTTTGCTCTGGCGCTCTCACCATCAACGGAACTCTCACTTGCTCGTCATACAAAGTCGTTGCATGACCAAGTCCACCATGCTCCCAAAACTCTTCTCCATGATCTGAAGTAATCACCACTACACTATCATCCAAATAACCCCATTCTTCTACTCTTTTTAAAAACCTAGATACCAAATTTTCATCTACATATTTAAGTTCTCCCTGATACAGTTCCTTATACACTTTTTTATCTATCTCTCTCCACCTTATTTTTTCCCTATCTAATGGTCGCAACTCCTGCAACTCTCTTATTTTCTCTTCAGCCACCTCTGTCGCCTCTGGACCATACCTTTCCTCTGGCTGATAAGGCGCATGAGGGTCCATCAAATGCATCCATAAAAAGAAAGGCTCAACTGGCTCCTTAAGCAACCAATTTCTCCCCAATCCCACTACTTGCTCTGCATCTGTTCCCCATTTATGCAAACTCGCCTCTCCCACCAAAAAATCCCATCCCTTAATAACCTCTTTTTCCAAGCCCAATCTTTTATACCACTGCACCAAACTCATATCCTTGCCATGAAACACATAATGATAAGGCCTTTGAACCTCCAACTGAACTACTCCTTCCATACCCTGACCAAAACCCCTCTCTCTAGACAACCACTCATTGGTCAAAAAACCTTGCGTTAAATAACCTTCACTACCCAATCTTTCCGCCAAAGTCTCCACTTCCTCAACTAATCTACCACCATATTTAATTTCATCTACCGAGTAGTCCGTTGTACTTACACCTAACTGACCAGGATAATAACCACTCATCATCGAAGCAAAACTAGGCAATGTCCAAGGAGCTGGACTGTATGCTTTCTCAAACACCAAAGCCTCCTCGCTCCACCTACTCAAGCTTCCCATCAAACTATCATTAAAATCATCTTCTCTCCAAGCCTCCATAGTAATCAGAATAAGATTTTTGCCTTCTCCTCCTGCCCCTTCCATAACTTGATTAACTCTACCTTTAGATAAAACCCTTATCCCCTGAAAAATAACTACCAAAACAACCACTGTAAATACTACCCCCACTAACCAACTAAACATCAACCACCATTTTTCCCACTTAAAACCTCTTACTTCCATCCAGTCAATAAAAATCCAGATCACAAAACCAACCAGCACTCCAATCCCAACTGACAAACCCAAAACCTTCACCCAACTTAACAAACCCACAGCCCCACTTCCCATAAAACCCAAAACTACACCAAAAAGAGCTCCTCCGCCCCCTAAAGCTACCAAAGTTTTTTTCTCTAAATCAAAATCTCGATCCATCCACGCCAACAACCAACCCACCAACCATAACCATACCCCAAACCAAGCTAACATTAATAGCACTCCCAACAATAAAACCCAAGATACCGAAACCCACGACAAATAAGGAATACTACCCAAATCATGTTTAGAAGAAACTAAAATAGCATCCACATCCAGCATACCCAATAATAAGCCACCTATCACTGCCCACACAAAACCTATCACCACTACTTTCTTAAATTTCTCCATATTCATACCCAAAATTGTACCATCAAGTCTTATTCTTCCCTGGGCTTAGCTATATTACAAACAATAATTCTCTCTTCAATCTCTTTTCCATTCATCTGACTTGCTGCTCTTTCTGCCTGAGCTACTGTACCCATAGTTACAAACCCAAATCCTTTTGATTTATCAGAATCCGGCTCTTGCATCACAACAGCATCTTCTACTTCACCAAACGATGAAAGCATCTGCCTTAGATCAGGCGTCCGTACACTATACGGCAAATTGCCTACATATAATCTCTTTTTTTGTTTATCATTTAAGTTTTTATCCATCTAGCACCTCCTTTCTTTGTCCAGCACCTTCTGTGGGCCTGTGAAAACTATCAGTATCATACCAGCTCATTCCAAACCTTACAACCTCTGTTGTAAAATTAATACATGGCAACCTCTACAAACAAATTCAAGCTTCCAAAAATCTTTCTCCGCCTGCTTCCTTCCATAATCAGCCTCTCTATCCTAGCCGCCTTTCTTCTCTACCAACCCCAACTAGCTCAAGACTTTTATCAAAAGATTAAATCTCGCCTGGGCTACTCCACACCCACACTCAAATCACAACCCATCCCTGCCATCAACTCATTTCGCAACCAAAACAATCTACCTTCCCTCCAACCCCACTCAAAACTTAATGATGCCGCCTACTACATAGCTCTTAACCTCGCCAGCCAAACTGCAACCGATTCCCCCCAACTTGATATCAAAAAAGCCGCCCAGCTCGCTGACTACGACTATCAACACATTGCTTTTTTAACCCAAACATCCCCGCTCCCCTTAATCCAAACATCCGAAGAAATCTGGATAAACAACGAGCCTCAAACCCTACTGGACCAATCATTTCAGCATATTGGCACCTCACAGCTTGAACTAACCTCACCCAAAGAACTGATATCAGTAGTAGTTCTAGCCTCACCTCAAAATAAAACCCATACCCAACCTTCCTCGATCACCCCCAAACCGGACTACTATACCGGGGTAGAGATCTGGCAGGAAATCCAAAAATATCGACGAGAACACGGCGTCCCTGAGTTCAAGCAAGACAACACTCTCTGTACAATTGCCTCAATCCGAGTTAACCAACTCATCGAACTGGGAAAACTTGACGACCACCATGGTTTTAATCCCTTAATCCAACAGTACAAACAACAAGACAGGATACGCTTCAATCAAGTCGCAGAAAACATTCTTTATGGATATCCCACAGCTCAAACCGCTCTCCAAGCTTGGAACAGCTCTTTAGGACACCAAGCATTAATGCAGGATGGCTCATACGTCTGGGCGTGCGCTGCTGCCAATCACGGCTTTGCAGTTTTAATTGCCGCCTTCTAAATATATACTAAATCTATGAACTGCCCCTATTGCCAATCTCAACTAGAAACCACCGACCATCAGAAAATCCATCACTGCTCCAACTGTCAAGGAAACTGGCTCGCCCCTCATCTTGTAAAAAAAATCGACAAACAAACAGTCAACCAACTTGAAGAAAATCAACCCGACAAAGATATCGATCCTCCCGACCCTCTTCGCTGTCCAATATGCCAAGATCGCCTCTCTCTTATCAGACCCGACAAATCAGACACCCAAATCTGGGCCTGTCCACAAGGTCATGGCAATTTTTTTCCCCATCAACACCTCAAACAACTATACAAACAAAAAAACTCTTCTCAGTCCTCCCTTCAACCTCGATCTATTATTGGCGTAGTCATTCCCACCTTACTGATCCTATCCATCACTGCCGGCTTGCCCTTAACTATCAAATATATAACCAATCCTCAACCTCAATCTCAACCAGCTAAAGCATCAGCCACCATCTCTACCCCCCAAATCACCCAGATCCCTCCCCGTTCAGCTCTAATCACCTTCAACACATCACAACCTGTAGCCTCACAACTTAAGCTTTATCAAAATCTACCCAATAAAAATAACCAGCCTCCTCTTTATACATACACTGTGGCACAAGAGACCAAAACCCAACATAGAGCCACCCTCACCGATCTTAACTCAAATCAAATTTATTACTTCACCATCACCATCACAGACTCTCAAAACAACACCACCACCACTGAACCTCAAACTTTAACCCTAAATCCTTAAACTCTTACTTTTTCTTGCTCTCCCAAATACACCTTCTTTATAGCCGTCTCACTTGCCCCATCCATTGTTATCTTTACATATTTTAAGGCCTCATGTTCATCTAACCCTGCCCCCTGCGCTACCTGGGCTAACTGCACTGCATCCAACTCACCTCCCGCTGCTAAATCATTTGCCGCCAACAATACCCCTTCTTTAACTTCTAACTTAACCTCTCCTGCCCCACTAATCATTCCTTTTGCCAAAACATCTAATTGGTCACTTATCCAATCTTCCTGTCGGGACAATAAAGACAACACCAATTTACTAGTCTCTTTAGGCCTCTCTCTCAATCCAGCTGTAGCCAAAACTTTTTTAATCACATTTTTACCAAAATCTCTAACCGATCCGTCTAGTACAACTTCCCAATTACGATAACTCAAACATCTCTTCTTAACCACCATCTCTCCACTCTCAAACTCTTCATATTTTTTATACTGCAAAGAATTGCCCGTCAATCTCTCTTTCCTCAATCTCCAATTTTGTGGTATTCGGCCTTTAGTTGACATAACCCACATTATACCAATCTCCCCCAACCCATTATCAACATCGGCTTTTTCCTGGCCAAACAACTCTAAAAATAGTAAACTTAAAAGTATGAAAATTCTAAAGATTGGAGCTGACTGGTGCTCTTCTTGTCTGGTCATGCGACCTCGTTTTCAAGAAATAGAACAACAATACCCCTGGCTTAATACCAAATACTATGACTTTGATAAGGACAAAAAAGTCATGGAAAAATATGATATTGAAGATACCCGCCTCCCCGTATTCATCTTTCTTAATAAAAAGAAAGATGAAATTCTCCGACTCAATGGAGAAGTTCCCAAAGAAAAACTAATCAAAATCATCGAAGAACACAAAGATAAATGAAAAAGCTCTTATCTTCTTTGATTCTAGTTTCTTTATCTTTTTTCTCCCTTACTACTCCCACTAGCGCTCAGCAAGATCAGGTAAACCTTTATTTCTTCCACTCCATCTCCTGCCCTCATTGTGCCAATCAAGAAGAATATATGGAAGACCTTCCCCAACAATACCCCTACCTTAAAATCCACTCCCTTGAAATCAGTCAAAACCCTCAAAACGCTCGCCTGCTTTCACAAATTGGCCAGGTTTTTAACATCAACACCAACGGGGTCCCTCTAACCATCATCGGCAATCAATACATAACCGGTTTCAATAAAAACACTACCCCTCAAAAGCTAACCACTATTATCGAACAAACTGCACAACAGGGCGATCCCGATCCTGTAGGGGACTTTATCTCTCAATCCCAACTCAATCCTCAATCACCCACTCCCACTCCCACTCAAACTCCCCAAAAAGACTCCCAAACTCAACCAAAAAAAATCCTCCAAAACCAATCTCTACCTGAAGAAATCTCACTACCCCTAATCGGCAGTGTCAAACTGGAAAACCTTTCTCTTCCGGTCCTCACCTTTTTGATCGCTCTTCTCGACGGCTTCAATCCTTGCGCCATGTGGGTACTATTATTCTTAATCAGCTTACTTTTGGGCATGAAAAATCGTGCCAGACAATGGATACTTGGCTTAAGCTTCATTTTAGCTTCCGGTATCGTCTATTTTCTTTTCCTTTCCGCCTGGCTTAACTTCTTTCTCTTTATCGGCTTCATCTCCTGGGTACGCCTTGTCATAGGTGCACTTGCCATAGGAGCAGGAGTTTACTACCTTAAAGACTACTTTTCCAACCCTCAAGGAGGCTGTGAAACCACCAGTGAAAAACAGCGAAAAAAAATTTTTTGAAAAACTAAAACAATCAGTCCACCAACACAACCTCCTTCTAGCCATCTTGGGTATTGCTGTCATCGCTTTTGCTGTTAACTTGATAGAACTGGTCTGTTCCGCCGGCCTACCAGCTATATACACTCATATCCTCAGCTTAAATCAACTACCACCGGTCCAATACTATCTATATCTCGCCTTTTATGTAATCATCTTCATGATCGATGACTTAATTATCTTCACCATTGCCATGTCTACTCTTCACGCCATCGGTATTCAAAATAAATATGCACGTCTTTCCCGCCTAATTGGAGGCATTCTCATTCTTCTACTAGGCCTTGCTCTTATACTTAAACCTGAACTCTTAACCCTCACTTCTTGATTATTTAATCTCAAACACCACTGTCACTGACTTACTGACCCTAGTACTCCCTGGCTCAATTGGTGCTCCTCCTCCCGCTCCTGCTTCCATTAATGGCACCACACTTCTATCCGACGTAGTACCTTCCTCAACTACTCTAACCACCTCACCCAACCTGACTCCCATCTGATTTGCTAACCCTTCAGCCTTATTTCTAGCATCAGCCACCGCCAAGCTTAACAAGCCATCTCCTAATTTCTGACTACTATCAACTCTCAGATTTGGTCCATACACATTTGTTGCTCCTGACTCTGATAACAAATCAGTCATTTGAGAAACTCTATCTACCTCTCTTAGCGTAATTTCAACCGTGTTATTCACCCTCCATTGACCGGACCTATCCTTATAACTACCACTGTCCTCATCCCAGTACCTATCCTCAGTCTGATGCACACTCAAGCTTTGAGTCTTAATATCCTCTTCTTTTACCCCAAAATCTTTCACCCTCTTTATAATCTCAGCTACTGCTTGATTTACCTTCTCTATTGCCACCTCTTTATCATCTTCTATTGCCCTTACTCCTGCTGAAAACTGTGCTACTTGATTTTGCTCTTGCCTCATAGCCTCTCCACTTACCGTAATTGTTCTTTCCTGTGCCATTTTCAAGCTTCCCCATTTCAAATCTTGCCAAGGAAATATATATGTACCCAGCAGAGCCGTCCCTACCAATAAAACAGCACCTAAAAACAATAAGACAATCTCATTTATATTCTTCATATTTAAAGTCTAACACTACATTCTTCTCAGTCAAGATCTTCCTTTCCAACCCAAGTCCTCCTTAACTTCTTTAATCTGCCTTTCAACTTTTTCTCTAACAGCCACAACTGCATTCACCAATTCATCTTCATGAGCTTCGGCATAAATATCTTTTTGTCCAATCCTCATATTAAAACTAATCTTATAACCCCATCTTGCCCCCTCCTCAATTCTTACCACTGCTTCTTTCAGCTCTTCTTCCCAATCTGCCAATAACTTATCAAGAGGGGCTAGCTTCTCCACAACTAAATTCTCTTCAGACTGATCCCTGTCAATCTCATGCCAGACAATCTGTAACTTCATAACTTCATTTTAACAAGCAATTACTTAGCCTTACTCAGAGCTTCATTAATCTTTTTCTGAGCATCATTTAAGCTTATATCCATAATGGCTGCCATCTCAGCCGCAATTCTACTTTTAAGTCGCTTAAACACCCTTCTTTTGCTGGTTGTAAAGTTCACCTCCTCATTTAGCTTATCAGCCCAAGACATTCTAAGCATTTCCACAGTTTCATCAATATCATTATCACCCAAAACTGCCTTGGCACTTTTAATATTCAATCTCTTGTCAATATCTTTAAGCTCTTCCAGGCTCTTAAGATACTCTTTCATCTTTTTTTTAGTTACCGGCTTTCTAATTCCACTCTTCTTCATATTTTCCGCCGGTATTGAAACTTCAAGGGTTTCATTTTTTCTATTCTCAAAAAGTGGTCTGTAGTGGACAATTCTTTGCTCTTCACCCTCATCGCCCTCTCTTTTTCTCACTTTAAAAATCTTATAAACTCTCCCTTTATCAACAACCAAGTCACCTCTTTTAAATTTAACTTTTTTAGCCATCTACCCCTCCTTTATTAATTTTCTAACTCCCTTATTATATCAAACTCTCCTCACTTTCTCTTATAATTTTTCACACACATGGCCTGTTTTCGCCTTTTTTACACCCTTATATTCAACCTGACTATATTTACTCAAATACAACAAAAGTTGCCTCTCTATAAAGCTTTTACCATTCCACTTAAAAACACATCTTTTTAATTTTTTCTTCGTTTTCAATCACCGCTCTCACCCCATCCTCTATTACTGTAGGATTATCCACAAACTTTCTAAAAATTCCAAAACTCCCTTCTTTAATTTTCGGCTCCAACACCACATCTGCTTTTTTTGCATTCTCATACGCCAATCTGCTCATAACAGAATAATAAGTCAACTTCACCATCTCCAGTCTTGACAAACTTCTTCCCCCTTCCTCCAACCCAGAAAACAAATTACCATATGGATTAACCGCGATCACCACATCAACCCCCATACTTTTAGCTACTTCCACTGGAATAGGCATCGAAGCACCCCCATCAACTAACTTCACCCCCCGATACTCAACTGGTTCAAATATAAAAGGCAAAGAACCGGACGCTCTCACCGCTGATACTAAATCCCCCTTGTCTATCACCACCGACTCCCCTCTTAAGATATTAGTCGCCACTGCTGCAAATTCAATGCTCAAGTCTTCAATTTTTACTTCACCGAGCATTCCCCTTAAATATTTCTCTGTTTTCTCCCCTTTAAACAAACCCGTCCTTGCAAAAGGATCACTAAAAGCTCGCAATAAATCTCTGTATCTTAACTTCAAAAAATATTCTTCAATCTCACCAATATCTTGCCTCAAAGCATACATTCCCCCAATCATCGCACCCGCACTGCTTCCCACTATTGCATCAATCTCCACCCCAATCTTTTCCAACTTCTTGATCACTCCCACATAAGACAAGCCCCTCCAACCCCCACAGCTTAATGCCAGACCAACTCTTTTGCCTTTCTTCATAACAAGATTCTATCACTTGCTAAAATACCTTATGTCTCCCAAAAGACAAATTAACTTTATAGGCATCGGCGCTCCCAGAAGCGCCTCAACCTGGCTTAGCCAATGCCTATACGAACACCCTCAAATCTCCTTCCCCACCAAGCACAATCAAAACAAACTTCACCCTCTAGATAAAGAGCAAAATTTCTTCAGTCAATCTCTATTCCGCAGAAACTACTCACAAAAAGACCGTTACTTAAAAGGCATTAACTGGTATCTAGATAACTTTAACTGGTCAAAACCCAACCAAACCAAAGGAGAATTCAGCGTCGCTTACCTTGCTGACCCCAAAGCTCCTTTTAGAATCAAAAAACACTTCCCAAACATCAAAATCATTGCCATCTTGCGAAACCCAGTCGACATGATTTACTCCGCCTACCATCACCTCAAAGCCTTAGTACACACCCAAGTCCCTCCAGACTTCCAGCAAGCTATTTTACAAAACAATACTCAAAAACTCCGCCTCCCCTGGGGTCTTTATCATCAACACTTACAAGCCTATTACCACCATTTTCCTTCCAAAAATATTCAAGTTTTCCTTTACGATCAAGTTATCAACAACCCCAAAGACCTGATCAAACAAGCTTACAACTTTCTACAAGTCGACTCTTCCTTTTCACCCCCAAGTCTTAACAAAAAACGCCATTCTGCTGTCAAAACAAAATCCCCACTTATAAAAAATTTAAGCTTTACCCTTCTTAACACCTTAGAAAAACTTAAACTCAAACAACTTCATCACAAACTAAGCAGACATCGACGCCTTTACAACCTTTATCACCACCTCAACCTCACCCCCACTACCAAACCTCCTCTAAGCCAGCCCGTAAAAAACAAGTTATACCAATACTACAAAAAAGACATCAATAAACTCGAAAAACTAATTAACACTGATTTATCATCCTGGAAAAATGTCTAGCCTGTTTCTCTTCATCACCATATTTATAACTTACCTTCTACCCGCCCAAGGTGCTGATCTTGGCTGGCACATACGTTTTGGTCAACATTTTCTAGATCACGGCCAACCCTTACTCAAAAACACTCTTACCGTCCTTCTACACAATCAACCCTGGCCAAACTCCTACACCCTTTATCAACCTTTAATAGCCTTTCTCTATCGCCATCTTGGTTTCTGGGGACTTAGCATTATCAACTCTCTATTTATAACTAGTAGTTTCTTTGTCATCTGGCTCCTTTTTGATAAAGACACCACCAAAACCACCTTCATAGCTCTTATTACTACCGTAGGCGGCTGGTTTACCTTCCGCTACGGCCTTCGTGGTCAGATCACTGCCCTTCTCTTTCTCTCTCTACTGTTCTATATATTTAAAAAAGTCAAAAAACCCTTTACTTACTCTCTATCACTATTCACTTTATTTGTATTATGGAGCAACTTCCATGGATCATATTTTTACGGCCTACTTCTCGTTGGTCTCTACTACTTTACAAAAATAATAATATCTCTTGTCAACAAAAAATCTCCACCCTGGTTACCCATCCTCTTGTCAATACCCGCCTTTCTTGCCCCCATCATCAACCCCCATAAACTACAAAACTACACCCATGTCTTTATTACTACTCTCTCTCCCTTAGATAAAATGATCGCCGAATGGACGCCGCCCTCTCTCTCTATTAAGCTCCTGATTGCTTATTTTTTCCTCACCTATCTGATCATCTTCTTCCAAAAACCCGCCCAGAACATTAAAAAACACCTCTTCTGGGCCCTAGCTACCCTTTCAGCCCTCTACTTATCCATCTCCGCCCGACGTAACCTCACAATATTCTTTTTTATCCAATCACTATCCCTTTCCCGGCTTGTCTCCCTAAAAAAAGCCAAGTCTCTCACCAACTTCATCCTCATAACAGGCTTTATTGTCTCCCTCACCCTTATTCTCCCCCGCACCATCCGCTACAACTCAAACCCAAACAACTACTGCCATCAAGGCAAGATTAATCACCCCTGCCAAGCCATCGATTTTATTCAACAAAACAACTTCTCCGGCCGCATCTTTAATTTCTACCGCTGGGGAGGCTACCTAACCTGGCAACTACCCGACAGCCTGCCCTTCATAGCCGGTCATATCCCCGCCCGCCCTCATCCCTCAGGGAAATATCCTTATAGAATCCATCTTCAAATCATCCAAGCCCAGCCAAATTATCAAAAACTGCTTGATCAATACAAAATTGATTATCTTCTCATTCCCCCAGGTACCTTCCTTGATCTTAAGCTTAAAAACTCTCAGACACCCTGGGAAGAAATCTATCAAGACGAAACCGCCATTTTGTATCAAAGAACATGAAAAACAGCCAATATCAGCCACTTATAGACGCCCTTGCTCCTCAACTTCAAACCAACATTCCCCTAAAAACCCATACCTACTTCAAAATAGGCGGCCCGGCTGATCTTTTTTACCCTGCCAAAACACAAAAACAACTCATCAAAGCCGTTAATTTAGCCACCAAACATCAAGTTCCCTTTCAGGTGCTTGGCTCAGGCTCAAACGTGCTTGTCACCGACAAGGGCTTCCGAGGCCTTATTATCAAAAACAAAACCACTAAAATCACCTCTTCTAAGCTTCCCGACACCCCCTACACCCTCATCCAAGCCCAATCTGGGCTTCCCACCAACAAACTCATTCAATACACCATAAAAAGCGGTCTAAAGGGTCTAGCCTCATTCCTAGGCTTACCAGGCACAATCGGCGCTGCCATATATAACAACTCCCATCACCTAAACAAGCTCATCGGAGATTATGTTCAAAAAGTAAAAGTTATCACTCCTTCCCAAACCATCAAAACCTATACTAAAAAACAAATGCGCTTCGCCTACGACTACTCCATCCTCCACCAAACAAAAGACATCGTCCTCTCAGCCACTTTCAAACTTAAAAAAGGCAATCACGACAATCTAACCAAAATAGGCAAAAAAGCAGTTAAAAGAAGAGTCGACACCCAGCCTTTAAATATGCCCTCCTCAGGCTGCATATTCCAAAACATCACCCAAAAACAAGCCCAAAAAATTAACTCACCCACCCAATCAACTGGCTACCTTATCGATCAAGCCAATCTTAAAGGCAAAACAATTGGTGGAGCACAAATCTCTACCAAACACGCCAACTTTATTGTCAATCAAAACAACGCCACCTGCCAAGATGTTCAAAAACTTATCAAGCTAATAAAACAAAAGATCAAGCAAAAATACCACCTCACTCCCAAACTGGAAATCTTCATCCTCGGACAAACCTAAAAATCTTCACTTTTAAGATATAGAAAAGGCAGAGCATTACACCCTGCCTAATTCTATTTTTATAAATCTTATTCAGATTTAGGTTTTGCTTCGTTTACTCTAAGCTCTCTACCTTCATGGTCTTTACCATCTAACTCTTCTTTAGCTTTTTTAGCACCATCTTCTGTCTTCATGGTTACAAAACCGAAGCCGCGAGAACGAGTACTACCTCGTTCAGTAATTACTACTGCTTCTTCTACGTCACCGTACTGAGAAAATAATTTACCCAGATCTTCATCTGTCATTCCCCAGTCAAGGTTACCTACGAATAATTTGTTGTTCACAATGTCTCACCACCTCTCAAAAAATGCTCTTTTAAGAAAAATTCCAAAAAGATACTCTAAACACTAACGTTCACAATTATAACATCCAGCCTGCCCGATGACAATCAAACCACCAATTAATGGTCTTCCTCAGCCTCCATTGCTTCTTTTTTAGTTACATGGACTGTCCCATCCTCATGATGAGCAGGAGAATAAATTGTATAAAGCTTTAACTCCTCATCTTCTGAAACATTTACAACATTATGCCTCTCTCCCGCCGGCACCACAATAGCATCTCCATCCTCCAAATCAAACTCTTCCTCCCCTATTATCGCCTTCCCCACTCCTCCATCAACCCTAATAAACTGATCATCATCACCGTGAACCTCCATCCCAATATCTTCACCGGGCTTCAAGCTCATCAACACCAGCTGGCTGTGAGCAGCCGTAAACAACACCTTTCTAAAATTTTCATTCTCAACCGTTTCCTTTTCTAGCTTTGTATAAAATCCACTCATATTTATCTTTAATTAACAATAACTTCATTATACAAGTCACCACTTCAAACAAAAAAATGACTGAGGTAATCTCTTTTCAAAAATCAAGCTGTAATAAAAAGATTCCTACAATCAACAAACAAAAACCTATAATTCATGAGGTTCGGGAGTATAAAGTGATAATGTAGTAGCATTTGAAAATTTAAAAAAAGCTATAAAAACTGCCTGAAAATATTTTGACAACAGGTTCTTTTCTGAAATAGCAAAATCTATAAATCTATTCTATATAGTGACCATTATTGACATTTAATAACTTTTATTGTATTTTTACCCTATAGGTATGTCACCCATACTACCTCAATACTTATAAAAACATACCTAGTACTTTAACAACAGAAAAAGCAAAAAAATATGTACGACACCTAGGAGGTGATTAGAATAAGGTAATACTGATGTTAATTTCCATGTCGGTTGGTCTTAGACCAACAAAGGGGGATAAAGAGAAAGAAACTAGTGAAGAGAAACACTTAGAGAATGGGAGGAAAACAAAGTATGAAAACCTTACTCCAAAAGAAGTACCTGTATGTTGTGGTAGCAGTGCTTTTTGTAGCACTTGCACTTACAACTACAGCCTTCGCTACTGGCGGTGGTGGTGACAAAGTTGATATCTGTCACGCACATCCTCCAGATACTGCAGCAAATGGCTGGAATCCGATGAACATAAGCGGACACGCCATCCTCCAACAGGGCCACGATAACCATGCTGCTGATATCATCCCACCATTCGACTATATAGTTGGATGGGAACATAAAACTCTTGAATGGAGTTGGAGTTGGGGTTGGGGTTGGTCTGATTGGAAACCTGGAAAATGTGGTTGGGATTGGGGTTGGTCTGATTGGAAACCTGGAAAATGTGGTTGGGATTGGGGTTGCCAAGACCGTCCTATAACCAACAGCTATCCAGGTAAAAACATGGACACTGAGTGGGAAGGACACACCGGAGCAGAAATACTTGCTGCTGGCTGTGTGATCCCCTACGAAACCTGTGATGAGGTTGGTGATCCGGTCTATGGTGAATGGTCTGAGTGGGAAGCTGATTTGGATGAGGGAATCGAATTCCGAACCAGAACAGTCACTTACTACGACGCCCAAGATCAACAAATCGTTTGTAACGAAGGAGTGGATGAGGAAACTCGACCACTACCAGAACCAAGTGGCTCGATATGGCGAGAAGTGCTTTCGGGAGAATGTGTTGAAGGCGGTCGAGAATGGTCTTTAAACTTTGAAGCCAGAAATCTTCAGAACATCGGTGACGGCTCCGTTTACATGAATGTAATCATTGATGGGAACACCCGTCAATATAACGAACCCGGTCCCCACAACGACACCTGGGTTTTGGGTGGTGGAAGCCATTCTGGAGATATAGAACTATGGTACTCACCATCTGGTGGAGGATCAGATGTTCTTCTTGATGCCATGCGTGGCAACTTCTCTGTTGAAGACTGCTACACTGTCTGCGATGAATTAGGTGATCCAGTTACTACATACGGAGAATGGTCAGCGTGGGTAGAAGATGACGCTAACCAGCAATTCGTCCGTACCCGTACTTACACTACGGTGACACCCGATTTGAGAGACCCAGATCATATATGTGATACAACCAGCGGGGAAGAAACAGACACAAAGTCCTACGAGAATGAGCAATGTGGACGTTGCTCCAATGTCTTCGTTGGTTGGGTCGAATGGGTAGATCGTAATGGGGGGGGTTGTGATGATGATTGGTATAATGAACGTGAAGAGTTTCCTTATGATGAACGTTGCTATGATGAATGTTCTGAAGGAAATATAGTATCTGAAGGAAAAGTTTATACCAATCCACACAATGTAGGTGAACCTGAATGGGGTGACTGGATTAACGACCTGAATGGTAAGAAATTCAGGAAAGGCAAACAGTATATTGCCAGTGATTGGACTGAGACCTTTGTCGATGCAGGAACAGGAGCAGTTTGTTTTGTAGACGAAGGTACAACTGAAGGTGTAACAAAACTTTACGAAGAAGAGTGTGCCTCCAGGTGGACAGGTCGTTGGCTATACACCTATGTTCGTACTGTTAGAGGACACTGGGTGACTTATTGTAATCCTTATGTGCCTTTTGCAGCAGATACTAACGGTGATGATAGAGTAAGTGAAAAAGAAGCTACTGCTTGGAAGTGGTCAGATGCGTATCTTGCGGAACTATGTGCATTAGATTGTGAACCACCAACTTGGCAGGGTAGGCTTCTTACTCAAAAACCGTTTAGAGAATTTAAAGATATCTGTGGTATAGCCCATGAGGAAGGAACACTATTTGGTGGAAACCACTATGATGATAGTTGTGAAATCTTTGACTACTGTGATTGGAAAGAATCACAAGAAGTAGGATAAGAATAAATTTGAGGTTCACCCACCAAATCCTCTAGTCTCTAGACACTCTCCCTCCGCTGAGTCCACACCTTGTTGGCAGAATCTTTGTCAACTTGGCAGATAATGCCTCCCACAAGAACCTTTGTGGGAGGCATCCACCCAACTTTGCTTTTTCTGTTTGCACCCTTTCTGGGTATTTATAGCATCTCTGCTTTGATAGAGATATAAATACCCAGATTTTTTTTGGCTAAATTTGAGAAAAGATTGCTGCTGGTATAAATGAAAACTACTTTTAAAAAAGCTACCACACAATAACTAGGATTACACCAACTTACACGCCATCTAACTCATACAGTTAATACAACGGTACTACATTCTCCAAACATAAAATCAACGATTTTCTAAATCAATCTAACACCTAAGATCTACTTTAAACTACCAACTTCCAGTCAATGCCTTACTCCTATCCCTATCCCTATCCCTATCCCTATCCCAACCTCTCTTTTTCTATTACCTCCATTCTTAACCATTAATCAGCTTTCTTCATCCACCTTGCCGCCAAAAAAGTAGTAATCGGTACCGCCAACATCAAACCCACACTTCCCACCAAAGTTCTAACTATCTCATCAGCCACAATCTCACTATTCAACACCCTTTCAAAACTACTTGAACTGTCCACAAACAAAAGTAAAAGCGGTAAAGAAGCCCCTGTATATACCAAAACTAAAGTATTAACCATCGATGAGATATGATCTTGCCCCACACTCATCGCTTTTTTATATAATTCTCCAAACCCCATCTCCTTATTAGCTTCTTTCAACTTCTCAACAATGGCCGCCTGATTAATTGTCACATCATCCAAGATACCCAAAGTACCAATAATCATTCCCGCCAACAAAAGCCCCTTAATATTAATCTCTCCCCCCATATGCACCTGTAAAAATCCCGCTTCCTCACTAGCAAAACCAGTCAGTTTTGTCGTTTCTGTAAATATCAACACCAAAACTCCCGTAATTACCAAGGAAATTAAGGTGCTTACCACCGCCACACTTGTTTTCTTGTTTAACCCATGAGATAGATAAAAAGTTACTGGAATTATCAGCCCAGCCACCAGTATCGATACCAAAACCGGACTAAAGCCCTGCATAATCAACGGTATCAACAACTTAAAAATCACCAAAAAGGAAAAACCCATTCCCAAAATAGACAACAAACCCCACTTTCTTCCCACCACTACAGCCACCAACACAAACAAGCCAAACAACCAATAGAGCGCCTCTCTCCTTACATAATCAACAATCACATATCTCTCCTCACCCGCTACCTCATTTCTCATCAATACCACCCTGTCTCCCTGTTTATACTTTGGTTGATTCACCAACCCTACCACTCCACTCTTTACAAAAATCTCCTCACCCACCCCTTCCCCTTCTATTACCTCCACCCTTAACCACTGCTCCCACCCTTCTTCTCCCTCATAACTCTCTGTTTTTTTCTCTTCCAAAACCTCTTTCACTTCCACCTCTACCGTTTCATTTTCTGATCGTGCCCACACCACACTCTCACTTGCTAAAAAAAGCAGACAAAAACTAAATAATCCCATCAATATCTTTTTCACACTCTTTATTTTACACAAACTTTATCCCCTGCCTTTCTTTGTTTACAATGCCCTTATGGGCAAACAACAATCCATGGAAAAACTCAACCAAAAACTCAAAAATCTCACCGACTCTCCCCTATTCAAATATCGCCAAAAAAATAACTATCAACCAGTCATCGGGGAAGGTAGCCTAGACGCAGACATCATCTTCATTGGAGAAGCTCCCGGTCAAAAAGAAGCCGAAACCGGTCGCCCTTTTGTTGGTGCCGCAGGCAAACACCTCGACAAACTTCTTCAAAGTATCAACCTTAAACGCCAAAATGTCTACATCACCAATATCGTCAAAGACCGCCCCCCCAACAACAGGGACCCTCAACCCAAAGAAATTGACCTTTACTCCCCTCTACTTATAAAGCAAATTAAAATCATAAAACCTCAAGTAATCGCTACCCTAGGTAGATTCTCACTTAACTTCCTGCTTAATTACATCTTCAAAAACGATAAATACTACCCCATTAGCAAACTCCACGGCAAAACCTGGCAGACACCCACCAGTTTTGGAGAAACCACCATCTTTGCCCTCTATCATCCAGCTGCCGCCTTATACAATCCCAACTTGCGCTCAACCATGAAAGAGGACTTCCAAAAAATATCTAAAATAATAAAACCAGAACTTATAATCTAAAGATATGATTAAATTAAACAAATGAACAAAGAACAGACAAGACAATACATCGTCTCTATAATTTTCTCCCTTATTATTTTTATCCTCTTTTCCTACTACAACTCCCTACAACTTCAAGGCTTATCACCCCGTGTATACAATCGAGCCTTAGCCGACACTTCAATAATCCTTTTAGGCATCGCTCTTAGTTTAGGTATGCTTAGCCGTCTCTACCAAATCTGGGACAAATACTTAACATACCGCAAAGAACTAGGCATCTTAGCTTTCTTTGCCGGCGCCTCCCACGTTTATCTATCCATGTTTCCTCTAGCCCGTTCAGGACCTTGGGGCTTTTATAACTACAAACCTCTCTCTGCCTACCCAGGCCTGGCTGGCTTAATCATCATGTTCTTCCTCTTTATCATCTCAGCTAAATTAATTGAACAGTCCCTGGGTACCAAAACCTGGTGGAGGCTTCAATATATAGGTGGCAGACTAGCCGGACTTGCCATCCTTATCCACCTGATCGTTCTTCGCGGCCCCGCCTGGCCCAAAATCATCCAATCTTCAACCTCCACTCCTCCCTCTAGTTTAATTGTTGGCTTTTTTGCCATCTTTATTCTTGTCTCTCGATTACTTGAACGATTAAACAAAAAACTTGCTAAATGGTTAATTCCCGTCCTGGCTATCATCACCATCATCTTAATTACCAAGTAGACAAAAACACCTCTGACAATCTTAATAAAATATGCTGACTCCCAAAATCAAACACATCATCAAAGACACTCTTTCAATTGAAAATCATCAGGTCACTATTCAAGATCCCGAAAAACTCAAAAGGGACACAATAGACAAACTTGTCCTTCAAGCTGTCTTTGGCTCAGAACAAGACAAACAACTGTCTCGCTGGCTCATCTGGGAAGCAGCCCAAAAACTCAACATCAAACCTGCATCCATCAACGATCTATATATAGCTCGGGGCAGAGAAGAAGCACCTCTAAACTTCACCGTACCTGCCATTAATCTCAGAGGTATCACCTATGACCTTGCCCGTTCTATATTTAAAGCCGCCAACAAACTTAATGTTGGTACTCTAATCTGTGAAATTGCCAGAAGTGAGATCGACTACACCGACCAACATCCCCAAGAATACACCACCGTTGTCCTTGCCGCCGCCATCAAAGAAAACTGGCAGGGAGGTATTCCTCTTCAAGGCGATCATTTCCAAGCCAAAGCCCAACAACCCGGTAAACCAAAACAAGGAGAAATCCAAGCCATCAAAGACCTCGCCCAACAAGCCATCAATGCCGGTTTTTACAACATCGACATCGACATGAGTACTCTTGTAGATCTAGACAAACCCACCGAAAAAAAGCAACAACAAGGCAACATCAAATACTCCATTGAACTGGCAGAGTTTATTCGCAGCATAGAACCCGATAACATCACCATCAGTCTCGGTGGAGAAATCGGTCACATCGGCGGTAAAAACTCCACTTTAGAAGATTTCCAGGCCTACATTCAAGGTTTCAATCAAAAACTTGGCTCCGAGCTCACTGGTATAAGCAAAATCAGCGTTGCCACCGGTACCCATCACGGTGGAGTTGTTCTTGAAGATGGATCTCTAGCCAATGTCCCTGTTGATTTCCAAGTTCTCAAAAACATCTCTCAGGCCTGCCGAAAACACAACATCAGCGGTGCTGTCCAACACGGAGCCAGTACCCTTCCTGATCAATACTTTGCCCAATTCCCCAAAGCCCAAGCCATCGAAGTACACCTAGCTACAGGCTTTCAAAACATCATCATGGACCACCCCGCCTTCCCCCAAGATCTTCTTGAACAAATATACAACTGGCTTGACCAAAACAAACAAGACGAAAGAAAAAAGGATCAAACCGACGAACAATTCCACTACAAACTCAGGAAGAAAGCCTGGGGCCACTTCAAAAAACAAACCTGGTTAATACCAAAGAAAAACAAATCTCAAATCAGACAATCTCTAACTGACAGATTTGAGTTTATGTTCAAGCAATTAAACGTGGTTAACACAAAATCTTTAGCCGAAAAATGGATCCAACCACCCCAAATTCACAAAACTCCGCAAGACTTCTCTCCTCCCCAAAAAACAAAATCAGTCAAAGGTCTAGCTGACTAAAATTTGGTTATAATACTTACATGAACCCCTATCTACTTACTTTAATTATCAGCTTAATCACCCAACTTGTCTTCTTTACTCTTGCCTTCATCCTTCAAACAGACAAATTTACCGACCTCACCTACGGCCTCACCTTCATTATCATCATCCTTTTCCTCTCTTTAACTAACTCACCCCTAACCTTTCCTCAAATTCTCATCTCTATCTTAATCACCATCTGGGCTACCAGACTAGCCAGTTACTTATCTTTAAGAATCCTAAAAATCAAAAAAGATAAACGCTTCGATCAAATTCGAAACAACTTTTTAAAATTCGCTCAATTCTGGCTTCTTCAAGGTATATCAGTCTGGATCATCACCCTTCCAAGCATATACCTTTTAACCCTTCCCTCTCCCCAACCACACCTCTTAACCTTATTTGGCACCCTTCTTTTCTTTGTTGGCCTCATCATCGAGTCACTAGCAGACTTCCAAAAATTTATCTTCAAAAACAAACACCCCAACACTTTCATCACTTCTGGTGTCTGGAAATACTCTCGACATCCCAACTATTTTGGCGAGATCACCATTTGGCTGGGCATTTTTATCATCACCATGCCATACCAACAATCTCTTTCTTGGCTAACTATCTCCAGCCCCTTATTTATTACCATTCTTCTTTTATTCATATCCGGCATTCCTCTCCTGGAAAAACGCCACCAAAAAAAATACGGCTCTCAAAATAACTATCAACAATATAAAAAAACAACCTCTCTCCTTATTCCCCTCCCTCCCAAAAAGTAAACTCAGATCTTTCTCGAATCATAAGCCCAATGAAGCAAGGCCTGTCTTTGCTTTTTTCTACAATCCCAATCACCCTTTAGGCAATTCTTTTCTACTTGAGCCCAATGTCTCTTAAATGCCCTCCACCGCTTTATCTGCCTTTCATCTTCTTGGGGCAATCTCCTCCCCTTATAATATCGACAATACCACTGAAACCACCCTCTAGGATCATGCTCCTCGTTTATCCACCCCTTCTCTCTCCACACTGATAAAGACTGCGACGCCGTCACTTCAAAAAAATTCAACTTCCCATCCCTCCTGCCCTCAGCCAATTTTGCATCGTCAAACCAATCTCCAAATTCATCTTTACAATCTCTCATATACACACCCCCAAACACTCCCAGCTCCAACAACCTTTTAGGACTCAAATCTGGCTCAAAACCCTCATCAAAACCTTGGCCTTCCTCTTCCATTAACTCATACTCATACCCTTCCTGCATTAAATCATTGACCTTAATTTTTCTATTCATATTATCTGTCATCTCCACTTCCATGAAGCGTGCCCCTTGCACGTCGTGATTGTAATTTCTCTATATTAAGCTCAGCAATATCACTCAAAGACAAGTTCAACTCTGTGCTCAACTGTGACAAATACCACAACACATCACCCAACTCCTTTTTAATCTCTTCTTTTTTTCTGTCACCTATTTCCCCCTTAGAATCTCGCAATATCTTCTTTATTTTTTCAGCCACCTCACCTGCTTCACCCACTAACCCCAAAACCGGATAAATAAAATTACTCCCTTTATCAGGATAAATCGCTGTCTTTCCTGATTCACTCTGATATTCTTCAAAATTCATATCATAATCATAACAAAAAAGACAACTTCCTCCTCAGAAAATAACACTACAAATCATTTATCACATCATTTCTATCAACACACTGACCTTCCCTGTTTTAATAGGAAAGAATCAGTGCTTCTTCTTTTTTTATCTTCCAGGAATATTAGCTGGTGCACCACCTTGATCATTAGCATTACTTCCAGCATCAGAACCACCCACATCAGGAGCGTTATCAGAACCAGATTCACCCCCTTGATTTGCAGGAATATACTGCTGCGCTTCTTCAGGAGCTGACTCACGAGCTTTCTGCAAGCTCTCATTTACTCTCTCTCGAACCTGCTCTTGCTGAGCTCCGGATACAGCATCAACCGCTCTACTTATTCCAGCAGACGACTCTTCCATCGCTCTTTGAATCGAGGCTTTTGCTTGTTCAGGTACTCGTTCATACACATCAGCCAACACACTCTGAGAAATTGCAGCTGTCGTTGCCAACAGATCTGCTACTGCATCAGCCACACCTTCGCCAGACTGTGCTGCTACTGCCACGTTTTCTGCAGCTCCATTTATCATCTCACCATATCTGTTAGAAGCAATCTCTGCTGCCTCCGCATCACCTTTCTCGCCCATAACTTTAGCTTCAGCCAGCTTCTCTTGAGAAATCCTGATCTGTTTTCTTGCTTTCACCTCTGAGTCTTGAGTCAAAGCCAAACCAATACCCTCACCCCAACTATCCAAAAAATATAGCGGGCTATCGGGTGTCAGTCCCGGCTCGGGCAACTCACTTTCTTGAGCACTCACTGTACCCACAAGAACCAAACTAAGCACCATAGCTACAACTCCACTCATTATTTTTGTCCTTTTCATTTTTTTCACCCCCTTCCTTTATACTAATTACTATCATCAGTATACTAAACTATAGTCATGACACAAGCCAAAAATCAACAACCAACTCCCCAAAACCAACCCCCTACAACTCAACCACCCCCTACACCACCATCCAACCAACCAATCAAACCCCCCAAAAAACCTCAAAATAACAAAACCCTCCGCATTACCCTTATCTCTCTTGCCTCTCTTGCTATTTTCACACTTATTGCTTTTATTGTTTGGTACTTCTTTATAAGATCAACTATTAAATCTGGACCACCAGCCAGCTCCTCAATTATCAATACTCAAACCACCCCCATCACGCCAAACTCAACCAATGACTGGAAAACCTTTACAGACACCAAATGCAAATACCAAATAAAGCATCCCCAAAGTTGGTACATATACGATCAAGCTCAAGATGAAGAAACCAATACCATTCTCCTTTCATCCAAACCCATAACCACACAAACCATCAATCAAGACCAATCCAAAATCACCATCGGTTGCAATAGCACAAACCCAGACCTGACCAATCAGCAAGTTGCCCAGCTACTAGCTCAAAGATTTGACTCTTACTCCTCATCCAACCTCAACCAAACCACAATTAATAACCAATCTGCCTACCAGTACATCAACAACTCAGAATCTCTCACTGAGTACTACTTCTTCCCTCAAGATAGCTCTGTCATTATTGTCAACATCACCCCAATCCAAAACACTCAAGATCAACAAGTCTCCCAGATTCTCTCAAGCTTTAAGCTACTCTGATATTCAAGTATCCACTAAATGTCAATAAACTCTCAGACTCAAAATAACTAGACCATCACACAATTAACCAGTTGTGATCTTTATAATCAAAACCAAACTCTTAACCTTCTACTAACTCTTATCTCCTCATCCTCCCTGTCGCTTTCTAATAACTTTATCGCAATATCAACAATCTCTGATTCAGGCTTGTGTCAAGATACATCCTTTTTACCCAATCTCACTTCATTTTTAACGTTTCAAGGCAACCATACTCAAAAAGCCTAGACTATCAGGTTAACTGATTTCTACAAAACCTCAGGGTAAGGAAATGTCCAAGCCTGAAAACAACAAAGCCGTTTTTCAGATTATTTTCAGAAATTAGATATAATATCACTACTAAATGAAAGTTCTTATTGTTGAAGACGAGCACAAAATTGCTAATACCATTCGTGACGGTTTGAAACAAAATAACTACGCCGTAGACATTACCTATGACGGTGAGAAGGGTTTTGATCTGGCAAGCACAGAAGATTACGATGTGATAATTCTTGACCTTTTGCTTCCCGAAATGGGTGGGATAACAATTTGTGAAAAACTAAGAAAAGAAGAAAAAAATCACACTCCAATATTAATGCTAACAGCAAAAGATTTGACAGAAGACAAGGTAAAAGGACTTGACGCCGGTGCCGATGACTACTTAGCTAAGCCTTTTTCTTTTTCTGAATTGATGGCAAGAATACGCGCTCTTTCAAGGCGCCCCAAACAATCTCTTGGACAAGTACTAAAAGTAAAGGATTTAGAATTAAATACACTTACCAAGCAGGTTAAAAGATCAGGAAAAGTCTTGGATATTTCAAAAAAGGAATTTTCAATACTGGAATATCTGATGAGAAATAAAAATTTGGTAGTGAACAGGAATCAGATTATCAGCCACGTGTGGAATTATGATTCTGATGTGTTACCTAATACTGTGGAAGTGTTTGTGGGTTTTTTAAGAAAAAAAATTGAAAAACCGTTTCAGAACAAATCCAAGATAATTAAAACAGTTAGGGGATTTGGCTATACCATTCAAGATTAAAATTGTGTTTAAAAAAGCAAGAATTAAGCTCACCGCCCTGTATCTTCTTATAATAATGCTTGTCAGCCTATCTTTTAGTGTTTTCATTTATCGCCAGGTTAATCATGAATTTCAAACAAGAATGAACATGATTGAAAAAAAGTTTAACTTAAGCGAAGAATCGTTTCGTCCATCAAGACTATCAAATAGGCAGCTTCGAATCTTACCTGAAGATATCGAAGCCGTAAGAAATCAAATACTAAAAATCCTCGTCTATGCCAACACGGCAATATTTGTCTTTTCTGCCTCTGCAGGCTATTTTCTAGCAGGTAAAACCCTAAAGCCTATTGAAGAAGCTTTGAACGAGCAAAAAAGATTCGTAGCCGACGCCTCACATGAACTCAAAACACCTTTAACCGCACTAATCACTACACTTGAAGTTGCACTAGATAACAAGAAACTCGACATTAAAAAGGCAAGAGATGCAATAACAAGTAGTTTAGAAGAAGCCTTGGGATTAAAGCGTTTGACAAATGATTTGCTGCTTTTAGCAAAAAATCAGGAAAGTGGGAATGCTTTTTATGAACAAGTTGATATTGAGAATTTATTGGACAAAATCACTAAGAGATTCATGCCTATCGCCAAAAAGAAAAATATAGACTTTAAAACTAAGTCTCAAAGTATAGTATTAGAAGGGAACAAAGATGGTATAGAAAAACTTCTTATCATACTCATTGATAATGCAATAAAATACACAAAAGAGAAAGGTAGTGTAAGTGTAGAAATATTTAAACTAAAAAGCAGTATGGAGATTGTCGTAAAAGATACCGGTATTGGTATTGCGAACAGCGATCTACCTCACATCTGGGATAGATTTTATAGAGCTGAAAAGTCAAGATCTAAAAAAATTGCAGAAGGCTATGGTTTAGGACTTGCAATTGCCAAAAAAATAGTAGATCAACATTCCGGTAGTATAAGTGTGGAAAGCAAAGTTAATAAAGGCTCCCAATTTACAGTTAAGCTTCCATTATAACTTTAAGTGTTTTTTCAAAAAGTATTGATACATTACTAACAATTCGACTTTGTTATTAATGTAAACCACATACTAAATGAAATAGTTACTGGGACACACAAGGTCGAAAAATAACGAAAGGAGGTGATAAATATATGAACATGAAAAAAAAGGTACTACTTGGTGTTTCTAGTCTTGCTTTACTGGGTGCACTAGTTCTCCCACAATCTGCGTCAGCTTTTGGTGGTGGTTTTGGCGGAAAAGGCAAGTTTGATGGAGATGAAGACAGGTTTCATCTTATTCCCGAAGAGATGAGAGAAGACTTTAGAGCTGAGCGGGGAAACCCTTCAGAGGAAGATGTGACTGCAAGACGGGAGACAAAAATGGCCTTCCGTGAGGAAAGAGGGGCTGCGATGCAAGAGTTTACGAAACTAACCCGTGAAGAGATGCGAAAAGCTTGTCAAAACAATGAATCCATGAGTGATATCATAGCTGAAAATGGTACTACTCAAGAAGATGCGGAAGAGTTTCTGACAGAACAAGCCAATAATCGTGTAGACAGTATTGTCGAAAGACACAACTTGGATGAATCTGCCAAACAAGCCTTAAGTGGCAGGATTGCGAAATTTGTGCAAAACATCCTATCTCGATGGTTTGCTACTGAGTAAGTATACCTTCCCAAGGCGGGAAAAACACCCTCGTTTTTAAGCGGGGGTGTTTCATTTTTTAAGGAATCTTTCAGATTTAAATAATAGGATGCCTTTATCTATACAAATTGGCAGTAGTAAATATAAACAAAAAAGACATGAAAAAGAAGATAATAAAATTTATTAAATCAACGGTCACAAATAAAAAACGGCTGGTAGTTATTATTTTGATTGTTGGCACAGTAACATTTCTTCTTATTAGAAACAACAATAGTGAACCAGAAGTTATTAACCAAACAGCCACGGTAAAGCGTGAAACAATAGTATCTTCCATTACCGCTTCGGGTACTGTAATTTCATCTAATATAGAAAATGTCACTACTCAAGCGAGTGGAACAATAACCAAAGTTTATGTCAATGACGGCGACGAGGTGGTTGTGGGACAAAAACTGGCTGAAATCGATCTTGATGTCCAGGGAGAACAAAATTATGCTTCGGCATACTCAACCTATATCAACGCTCAAAGTTCACTAAACGCCGCAAACAATAATTACAGAAAGACACAGGCATCACTGGCTGTTGTCTATGATGAAATTCAAGGCCATGATGATGATGAGAGTTTAGAAACGAAAGAAGATAGAACCAATGCAGAGGTTGCAAACGATAATGCATACGACTCGGTAAAATCTGCAGAGGCAAAACTTTACTCCACTTCTGTTTCTTTCAAAACCGCTTCACCCACAATTACATCACCTAGTTCCGGCACTATAAAGAGTGTAACCATTGCTGAAGGAATGAATATCGGCGCCACAGAAACATCAAGCGGCGCCCGCGCTAATCAAAGAATAGCCACCATCGGAACAGAAGGCCTGCCAATCGCAACATTTGATGTTAGTGAAATTGATGTCTCTCAAATTAAGCCAGGACAAAAAACAACAATAATCCTTGATTCAATACCTGACAAAACATTCACCGGAAAAGTCGTTAGTGTTGACAGAGTTGGAACTATAACCAGCAACGTAACAACTTATCCTGTCATTGTTCAAATTGATACAAAATCAGAGCAAATTTTACCAAACATGGCAGCAACAGCAAATATCATTGTCAAAACAAAAAGTGATGTTTTAACTGTTCCGCCAGCTGCAATTAATTATCAAGGCGAAACCGCATCCATGAAAGTTATTAAAAAAAATCAAGAAATAAATCAAACAGTGGAACTGGGCATATCAAGCGACACTGCTATTGAAATATTATCGGGAGCAAATGAGGGAGATGTGGTGATAATAGGAACAACAACTTCCACCCAATCATCTGGAGAGTCAAAAAGTGGAAGTATATTCCCGGTCGGCGGAAGCTCGGGCGGTGGAATGAAGATACGTTAACTCAATGTAATATTATGACAACACAATCTCTTATTAAAGTAAAAGGTATCTCCAAAATATACAAAACCGGTGAAGTTGAGGTAAAAGCACTAGACAGCGTTTCTTTTAAAGTGAGAAAGGGTGAATTTGTAGCCATAATGGGTCCTTCAGGATCAGGAAAGTCAACTCTTATGCACATAATCGGAGCTCTTGATAAACCAACATCTGGAGAGTACGTTCTTGATGGCAAAAACATCGAAAGTTTAAACGAAGATAAATTGGCCGATATTAGAAATGAAAAAATTGGATTTGTCTTCCAATTGTACAACCTCTTGCCTAGAACCAGCGCATTGAAAAACGTCTCTATTCCCATGATGTACGGCGGTATTGCTAAAGAAAACAGGGTTAAAAAAGCCAAAAAATACTTGGAAATGGTGGGTCTTGGAGATAGACTTGACCATACTCCCGGTCAGCTTTCTGGCGGTCAACAACAAAGAGTGGCAATAGCCAGGGCCCTCTCTATGAACCCGAGCATAATACTTGCCGACGAGCCGACCGGAAACATTGCAACAAAACAAGCAATCGAACTAATGAAGATATTTCAAGACATAAATGAGAGAGGTAATACAATTCTAATGATTACACACGAACTTGAAATTGCAGAATATGCAAAAAGGATCATAAAAATTCGTGATGGCAAAATAGCCGAAGACAATTATAACAGAAAGCAAAAAAAATATTAAAAAAAGAAGTAAATATGGAATTATCAGAACTAATAGCAGAAAGTTTGTCGGTATTAACACTCAATAAGGCCAGAACAGGCCTTGCAATGCTTGGAGTAATTATTGGCATTGGAAGTGTAATAGCATTAATGTCCTTGGGTCAGGCATCTCAAGCTTCTATTACAAGCAATATTCAGTCACTTGGTTCAAACTTGATCACAATCTCTCCAGGTTCTCAATCCTCAAAAGGTGTTAGCGGAGGAAGTGTGCAAACTTTAACTTACGATGACGCTAAAGCAATTGCCGCTTCTACTCAAATTACAACAGTAAACAAGGTTTCAGCAGAATACGCATCCAAAACTCAAATAGTGGTCGGTAAAAACAACACAAATACAAATGTTTATGGCGTACTCCCTGAATATGCTGACATCAGAAATCTTACCCTCTCATCCGGAAACTTTATCACTGATAGAAACATAAGTGTACTAAATAAGGTAGCCGTACTGGGTCCTGAAACATCGATAGGTCTATTTGGAGAAGGGGTAAATCCCGTTGGACAGATAATAAGAATTAATGGACAGGTTTTCACCGTTGTAGGTTTAACCGAAGCAAAGGGCGGAGCCGGTATGTATAACCAAGATGATGTTGTGTTTATTCCCCTAACCACAGCCCAAAAATTACTTTTTGGGGTCGATTATGTTAGCTCAATTTCAGTTAGTGCTATAAACGAAGAGGTAATGGTTCAAACACAAGAGGAGTTAACTAATTTACTACTGACAAGACATAAAATTAAAAACCCCGAACAAGCTGACTTTAGAATAAGATCTCAGGAAGATATTCTCTCAACCGTTACTTCAGTAACCGACACTTTCACTACCCTTCTTACAGGAGTTGCGGCCATATCTCTTATTGTTGGGGGAATTGGAATTATGAACATTATGCTTGTTACTGTAACTGAACGCACCCGAGAGATTGGCCTTCGAAAGGCTCTGGGTGCTAAAGCAAGTATCATTAATTCGCAATTTCTAACAGAAGCAGTGATGATTACATTTATCGGCGGAGTAATTGGAACAACAATTGGAATTGGAGCTTCATTTATTATATCCAGCTCAATGAATCTACCGTTTATATTGTCAATACAATCAATATTGCTGGCGTTTGGAGTCTCAGCCGTAATAGGAATACTGTTTGGATGGTATCCAGCTCAAAAGGCAGCAAAATTACAACCTATTGACGCCTTAAGATATGAATAATAAAGAGGAGGTGAACAATAATGAAAAATAATTTAATAATCGCAATTGTTTTAACAGCTGCAGCAACTGGTGGCGGAGGCTTTTATGGTGGTATGAAATACCAAGAAAGTAAAATGCCTAGTTGGCCTGCCAACTCTGAACAAATGAAAGTGCAAAAAAATGCTGCGAGGAGTGGACTAAGCACCGCAAAAGGTGAAGTAATAAGTTTGGATAACTCAAGTATCACTGTAAAACTTGCTGATAATAGCAGCAAGATAATAATCTTAACCAATTCAACGACAGTAAGTAAATCAGAAGAAAGCTCGAGAGATGATATTGCAGAAGGGTCAAGTGTAATTATCACTGGGCAATCAAATTCTGATGGGAGCATCACTGCTCAAAATATTCAAGTAGGTACCGGATTTATGAGAACTCCTGGTCAAAACAGCAACTAATTATTTCACCTTGAATGTGGAATAATTAAGACCTTCAACCTCCACTTCTAGCACAAGCATTGAGACCGTAAATAAAAAAATTAACTCCGTCCCCGGCATACGAACCTTCAGCTATTCCTAACCATCCGTAAGTAGCCAAATCTGCAAATCGTTGAACTGGCGCAAATATACTCATACACTATTTTTTATCCCTAAACTTATTAATTACTTGCTTAATTTTTTCTATATCGGCAATAAAACCCACCGTAGCAACCTGATCATTAATTGCTAAAACCGGACTACTCATAGCTCCCATTTCAATAATTCGAGAAGTGCCCTCAACACCAGCTAAATACTCCACCCTCTCTTTTAACCCCATTTCTTCAGCTGCTTGATTTACAATTTCATTTAACTTGGCACAAGCCGAACAACCAGAACCTAATACCTCAATTTTCATAATTTTACCTCCTGCGAAATTTGAAATAACAAATTTATAATCTTTTTTCCCTTATCAGTCAAAGAATAGTAAACCCGCACACCCTTTTTCTCATTGGAAACAATATTTCCATCCCTTAAATCCTTCAAATGATGAGAGATTAAACTTTGAGACATGTCAACATGCTCCATAATCTCACAAACACAATGCTCTCCCAAACAAAGAATGCATAAAATCTCTAACCGGCTCTCCTCACTCACTAATTTAAGTAAAACAGATAGTGACTTAACTTGATCTGCCTCCTTACTTGATGGTGAACAGCAATTATATGAACTCACATTCATATTATAACTATAATTGCCATTAAGTCAATCAGTTATTGTAAAAGAAAAAAAGATTTTTTTCTTTTGACTTTCAAGCTTTACTTCAAACCCTATTGACAAAACTCTGACCATGTATAACAATGTTATGTATGAATAGTAAAAACAAGAATAACCATTGTAAAAAATATCCGGAAAAACGCTGGGTGCAGTTTTTGATTTTAAGAGTAATTTATGAAAAACCTTCTTACGGTTATAAAATTGTTGAGTCAATTGAAGACTTAACCGAAGGCAGGCATAAAATTAAACTTGGTTCTGCCTATACCCTACTGCGAAGAATGGAAAAACAAGGCCTATTAACTTCCAGGTGGCAAAAGGGAGAAGAAAAGCCTGACAAAAGAATCTATCAAGTAACCAAAAAAGGCGAAGAACTTTTAAAAAACTGGCTAGAAGTAATTATTGAAAGAAGAAAAATGATGAATAAAATGGTCAAATTTTATCAAAAACATTTAAAGGATAAATCCAATGAAAATAGATAATATTTTATCTTCTCAGGCTTTTACTAAGACAAGACCGGTAAAAACTGATGTTCTAAAATCAAAAACATTTAATGTTGCCCTGGTTTGTCTTGACGCCAATCAAGAAATACCACCCCACCCCGAACCCTACGCCGTCTTCTTTCTAGTTCTCCAAGGTAAGGGAGTGTTTATTAAAGATGAAAAAAGTTTCAAGCTTAAAGAAAATTCCGGCCTTTTTATCAAAAAAGATGAACCAAGAGGAATCAAAGCATTGGAAAAATTAACTATTTTGGGAATTCAAGATGGCCACTAAAAAAAATAAGACAGCAATCAAAGTAAATAACCTTACCAAGAAATTTGGCCAACTAAAAGCTGTCAATGACATCTCTTTCCAGGTTGAAAAGGGGGAAGTTTTTGGTTTTTTGGGACCAAACGGTGCCGGCAAAACAACAACCATCAGAATATTAACCGGCTTAACTAAACCAACAGGTGGCAAAGCAAAAATCTTTGACCATGATATTGAAAAAGAAATTATTGAGGCAAAAAAACTAATCGGGATCGTCCCAGAAGAATCAAATATTTATAAGGACTTAACCGCCTGGGAGAATCTAATTTTTACCGCTGATCTTTACCATCTGGAGAAAAATCAAGCTCGTCGAAAAGCCGAGGAACTACTAGAGACTTTTGAGCTTTTTCATCGTAGAGACGACAAGGTCCAAACATACTCTAAAGGAATGAAGCGGAGGCTAACTCTAGCCATGGGTCTAATCAACAACCCTCGCCTGTTATTCTTAGACGAGCCTACATCCGGACTCGATGTAGAAAGCGCTAAAATTATCAAAGAAATTATCAATAGCCTCAATCACCAAAATATTACTATTTTTCTAACCACCCACAACATTGAGGAAGCTAATAAAACCTGTGACCGGGTAGCAATCATTAATCACGGAAAAATTGCAGCCATAGATACACCGGAGAATCTAAAAAAGACGATCCAAAGTGTCCAATCAATAGAGACAGCCTTTAATAAACCCCTTTCTCGAAAAAAAATAAATATCCTTACTAAATCCTCTCATGTTAACAAAATTCAAAAATTAGGTGATAAATATAAATTATTTACTAACAGCCCGGAAAAGGTCTTATCTGAACTTTGGGACTTCAGTCTTGAGAACAATCTCAAAATTATCAACCTGAATACACTTGGACCTAATTTAGAAGATGTGTTTACAAAGTTAACTCAAAACAAATGATCCAAAAAATTATGAACAACTTAAAAGCCGCCTGGGCGATTACAAAAAAAGATATCAAAATCTATTATCTTCGGCCTGGCACCTTGATGTTTGGAGTTATGTTCCCTTTATTTATGTTTCTCTCTTTTGCTGTTGGCAGAAACATCCCAGTTTCAGCCCTGATCCCCGGCTTAATTTCTTTGACCGTCTTGTTTTCAGCCTCATCAATCGGCCCAGTTGCCATTCCCATAGAAAGACGGGTTAAGACATTTGATCGGCTTATTTCCGCTCCCATATCTTTCTACGCCATAGTGTTAGGTAAAGCCTTAGGAGGGGTTTTATTTAGTCTGTTCATATCCTCCCTAGGTTTAATTACCACCTGGTTATTCCTCGGAGTATCTCTGGTCAATCCACTTATTTTATTCATCGGACTAATTACTGCCTCTTTATCTTTTTCTCTGCTGGGCAATATGTTTGCCATGTTCCCAACAGAAAATCCGGGCGATATCATGATGATGCTTAACTTTATTCGCCTTCCCCTAATGTTTATCAGCGGCATTTTTATCCCCATCGAAAACTTACCTATATGGGCAAAAACAGCCACATACCTCTCACCCTTGTCTTATGCCAATGATTTATTCAGATACGGAATTGAGGGAAAAACTCATTTCAACCCTATTACTGATTTATTTATCCTACTTCTTTTTGCCGGCATATTTCTTTTTATAGGCATTCAGCTAAACAAAAAATTCAGAGAATAAAATCCACTAAATAGATATTACAAAAAGACCTTCAGTAAAGTTAGTTAATACTGCTCCCCTACAGGAAACTATCCAAACTATCGTTTAAGTCATATTTTTAGTATAATTTAAGTATGGTAGATACTATTCCCTCCCAGGCTAAAAAATACTTTTGGGGCGATGATTTAAGCCAGCTAAGTTGGCAAAAACATAAACAATACATTGTCCAAACCTTACTTAACAAAGGAGATGAAAAATCTGTATCCTGGTTATTGAAGAAAGCAGGTACTACCCAAATCAAAAATATGATGCCTCACCTCAAGCTCGAGCCGAAATCACAAAATTTTTGGAGCCTTTACCTACCGTGAATAGTAAACAATTTTTCCCAGAAACTCTTCCCAATCAAACGGCTAAACTGATAGATCTTTTCCAAACAAAACAACCAAATTTTTTAGATGAATTTTATTTATCCGGCGGGACAGCTTTGTCACTTCAACTTGGACATCGTGAATCTGAAGATCTAGACTTTTTTATAAAAAACTCATTTGATCCACAAAGGTTGCAGTCAAAACTAACTAGGTTTGCCAATCTAAAACAAACCGAACTCGCTGAAGGCACACTAAATACATTTCTCAATGGAGTCAAACTACAGTTTTTAGAGTATCCTTATGATCTAATTGCACCAACAACTTATTGGCAAAATATTCAACTTAGCTCAATTGAGGATATTGCTTGTACTAAACTACAAACCATCGGTGTGAGGGGGAGTAAAAAGGACTTTATCGATCTTTACTTTTTGTTAAATAAGTACACATTGAATGAATTGTGTAAACTTATGGAAAAAAAGTATCAAACAATTGGTTACAGTAAAACTCATATCATGAAATCGTTAGTTTATTTTAAGAATGCAGAACAACAACCTATGCCCAGGATGCATCAAACGATAGGTTGGGATAAAGTTAAAGAAAAAATGATTGAAGCTGTTAAAACTGTTAAGTTCGAGTAAATCAAATTTGGCTCCCCATCCCACAACTAACTCAAACCATAAAAAATGCAATTATTCCTCCATTACACTTTGCTCTAACTCCTCACCATCGTATTGATATCTCTTTACCAAAGCCCCATCTCTTGAACACAAAACTCTAACTTTCTCATCATCAATCACCAAAGCAGCATTATCATCAACTGCATAACCATTCACTCCAGGAAGTCCTTTCATAATTTCCTGCAACTTTTCTTCTCTTTCTGGTTCTCTAATATGATGAGGGCTAAATAAACCATCTACTAAACCTAAACCCTCAATTAAAATCAAATCTTCATCATCTGAGTTATTAAATTTTGGCGAGTCAGACAAGCCAAACTCAAACCAACACATGCCTCCCGCACTTAAGCCTGATAGTAACAACCCATTTTCATACCCTTCTCTCAAAACATTATCTACTCCTTGCTCTTCCCATACTTCTAGCATCATCTTTGTATTACCTCCTCCCACATAGACCATGTCAAAACTCAATACAAAATCTCTTATACCTGCTACTCTCTTACTTTCATCAAGCAACCACAACACTTCCGTTTCAGCCCCTAGAGAACCATAATAATCTCTAAATGTTTGCCAGTAATTTTCCGCATCCTCACTTGCTGTCGGAACAAACAACACTCTTGGTCTCTGCTTGTTAACCATCTTCAACAACTCTTTATCAATCAACTCAGTTTCTCTTTCCTTAATCTCACCCCCACCAATACTTGCAACAATACTCATACTTAAATTATATCAATACTCCCCATTCCACAACTTGCACAAATCTAGCACAACTATTTATAGTTTGGCACCAAAACAATACTTCCATCATTAATAACCTCTTTCTCCTCATAATCAAGATCTGTATTTCGTTTTTTCAATTTCAACCAACTCTTTTCATCTCCAAAAAATAACTCGGCCAACAATTTCCAAGTCTTCTTGGCGTTTTTGTTATTTACAACATATTCAAACTCCTCTTTCCATTGGGGCACATCTCCCTCAAATGGAGGATCAAACACCATCTCTTTTAGACTTCCCTTAGTAATATCTCTAATCTCAAAATGTAAATGGGGTACACCGCAAGCATTTCCAGTCTCACCCGATAAACCAATTACCACACCCTCATCCAAAACCTGACCAAGATCAACCTTAATTTTTTTCAAATGAGCATACAACATCACAATATTTCCATTGCGTACTCCAACGACATTCCCCATCCCTTTATGATTCTCTTTCCTAACCACAACACCTGCTCCAGCTGCTCTCACCACAGTACCCACTTTTACTCCAAAATCTACGCCTGGATGTCTATTATCAAATAGATTGTAAAAATCTTTCCTAACAGGGTGATTAGAATTATCTTCTCCAAACGCTTGTGTTACTGTATCTTTATCCACTGGATATACTAATCTCATACTCAAATTATACAATCGACTGGTTTGTATATCCAACAATAGGGGTATATCTAATCTAAAGCTAAATTTAGGTGCTCCCCCGGCTGGATTCGAACCAGCGACCTAGTGCTTAACAGGCACCCGCTCTACCGCTGAGCTACAGGGGAATATTAGTTGTTAATCAACATTCTTATTTTACCACAACCAGCCTCAACTATATCTTATAAACCTCATTGCATGCCTCTGCCATTTTCCAATCAATTTCTTCAACCCTTCCTTTTTCATGACTCCACCAAACCACCTCTACTTTCCCCCATTCCAAAGCAATCACCGGATGATGATCTCTCTCCTCAGCCAACTCTCCCACCTCATTAACAAACCTCAAAGCACTCTCAAAATCATCAAAATCAAACTCTCTAACCAACTTCTCAACCGAACCTTCCTCTCTCAATTACCATCCTTCCAACTCCTTCCTCATCTACCCATTCTCGTCAAAACCGCATTCACCAAAGACAAAAGCAACGATGCCAAAAGAGCCGACAAAAAGCTCTCCACTCCAAACCCTGGTACCAAACTTGCTGTCAACATCAAAAGCAAGGCATTCAAGATAAACGAAAACAGCCCCAGACTCAAAACATTAATCGGCAGTGTCAAAAATGATAAAACCGGCTTCACAAACATTGTTATCAACCCCCATACTACTGACACAACCAACAAAGCCTGCCACCCCTCAAGCACCATCCCTGGCACCAAATAACCCACCACATAAAAAGCTATCGCATTAACTACCAAATTCATTAACATTACTTTATTGTAACAAACCTCACTTGCTAAATCATCACAAAAATCTATAATTCCCCATGTATGTCACCTATAAACGTTGAAACTGGTCCTATGTTCTCTGGTAAATCTGCCGAGATCGCTGAAATTATCAACCGTCGACTAATCGGAGGACAACAGCCCGGCAAAGACTTTCTCGCTTTCAACCACCATAAAGACAATCGCTACGGAGAAAACATCATCGGTGCCCACAATGGCAAAGAAGCTCAAGCCACCTCTCTAAAAGACTCCCATCAATTAGTTAAAATCCTTTTTCAAGATCTTCCTCAAGACCCCCAACAAGCGACAATTCAAAATATCAAACCTCAATACCGCAAGCTCCGTGCTATTTATATTGATGAAGGGCAATTTTTTGATAAAGACCTAGCTATTGTTCTTGATTTTATAGATAATGTATTTGCCCAACGCTCTCCAGAACAACCAAACCTAGATATTCGCATAGCCGGCCTAGACACCGACTTTCGCGGGGAGCCTTTCCCAGGCCCCATGCCAGATATCATCGCCCGAGCCGACCACGTTGAAAAACACAAAGCTGTCTGCACCCATAAAGACTGTGGTAATCTTAACGCCACTCGCACCCAGCGCTTAGTTAACGGCAAACCAGCCAACTACACCGACCCTACCGTTGTCGTCGGTGCCAAAGAAAACTACACCGCCCGCTGCAAAAAACACCACTTCGTACCCGGAAAAAACAAGTTAAATTTTAAAGAAAATCCTGCATCCTCTTCTTCTGAGAAGGATGTCTAAGTTTCCTTAAAGCTTTCGCTTCAATTTGTCTGATTCTCTCTCTCGTTACTCCAAATTTGCTTCCTACCTCTTCCAATGTCTTTGGCTTCTCTCCTTGCAAACCAAACCTCATCATCAACACCTTTTTTTCTCTGTCTGACAAGCTATCCAAAACCTGTCCCACATTCTCACGCAACAACTGAACACTTGTATTTTCATAAGGAGTAGCAGTATTTTCATCTTCAATAAAGTCACCTAACTGACTATCTCCTTCATCCCCAATAGGAGTTTCCAGAGAAGTAGTCTTTTGTGCAATCTTAAATATCTCTCTAACCTTCTCTTCCTTCATATTAACCTCCTCAGCTACCTCTTCTGGAGTTGGCTCCCTACCTAAATTCTGCATTAACTGTCTTTGGCTCTTCATTACCTTATTTATCGTCTCAACCATATGAACCGGAATTCGAATTGTTCTTGCCTGATCAGCAATAGCCCTAGTAATTGCCTGACGGATCCACCAAGTAGCATAAGTAGAAAACTTGTATCCCTTAGTCCAGTCATACTTTTCAACTGCTCTAATCAAACCCTTATTACCTTCTTGAATCAAGTCCAAAAAGCTCATTCCTCTACCAATGTATTTCTTGGCAATCGAAACCACCAGTCTCAAGTTAGAAGAGGTTAATTTGTCTTTTGCATCCTTATCCCCCTTGTCAACTTTTTGGGCCAAGGAAATCTCTTCTTCCCGCTTAAGCAAAGGAATTCTTCCTATCTCTTTTAAATACATCCTTACTGGATCCTTTACAGATTTATCATCCATAGAACTCAAAGACTCAAGCTCTTTCTCTAAATCCTCCGAGATGTCGGCTTCATCTTTCTCTTTCTCGACTTCTTCAAATACATCAATATCTGACTCTAAAAGTTTTTTATACAAAAAATCTATATAACCTACCTGTTTCTCAGCTTCAGGAAATACTCTTAACATATCATCAATTGTTACAAAACCCTGTTCCTTTCCTCTCTTCAAAAGCTCTTCGATTCCCCTTATTTGCTTACCACTTATTTTTTTCTGTTTAAACATCTTAACAACCTAAAAATTCACTCCCCATAGGAAGCGGTTTATAACTACTAACAACACTAACACAATATATCATCTCTAGCCTGCTTATTCAAATTTCAGACAATCTCTTACTCAATCTTACAAACTCTGTTCGGTTTTCTTCCAACGCTTTCTCATCCTCATCCTTCTCTGCTTTTCCTATCTTGTTTTCCAACTCTCTGAGCCTGTTGCGCAACAAAAGCTCTTCATACTCATCAATTGCCAACTGCAGATTCCACTTAACTCTCTCCTCCTCTACCTCTTTCATATACGCCTCTTGTGGCACCTTTTTCAACTCATCAGGTAATTGTTTTATCCACTCAGCTACCCTACCTTTATCTTTCTTTATAAAGTACTCCTCCCAGTTGTTCAAAAGCTTCCTTAGTTTAGACCCTACTTTTATCTTTCTCAGTCTTCCTATTGCCTCACTCCCCACTTCCCTGTCAACCCGTAATAAATACGCCCAGATCTCCCTCAATAGCTGTTCTTTTCTACTTTCCTTCTCTTTGCTCTCTTCTTTCTCCATCTCTCTTTCCTTTTCTCCCACCTCACCCGCTTTAATTTTTCTCTCAACCTCTCTTACCACCCAATCCTCACTAACATCTAAAGTGTCTGCCACCTTCTTAAGATAATGAGCCATCACTACCTGGTTCCTAATTCTAGCCAGGACCGGTAAAATCTCTTCTGTAAACCCATTTTTACCTTCCCCACTCTCAAGATTATGCCTTTCTTTTGCTTTTTCAATTAAATAGTCATAGACCTCTTGAGCATTTTCAACCATTTTTTTCCATTTACCCTTACTTTTTCTCACCACATCATCTGGATCCTTGCTTCCCTCAATTGCTACCACTCTAACATTAACTCCCTGTTTTTCTGCCACCTCAATACTTCGCTTAGATGCATCCTGGCCTGCCTCATCCGCATCCAAAGCCAACACCATTCTCTTAGTCAATCTTTTTATCAACCTTACCTGCTGAATAGTTAAAGCCGTTCCCTTAATAGCCACCGTCTCTGTTACCCCCGCTCCGTAACTACTAATCATATCCATCTCTCCCTCAACCACCACTACTCGATCATTCTTTCTTATCGCTTGCTTAGCCTGATAAAAGCCATACAACATCTCCGACTTGTGATAAATATCTGTCTCTGGAGAATTAATGTACTTGGGAGTTTTTTCATCACCAAGACCGGGCAGTATCCTTCCTCCAAAAGCCAAATTTCTTCCTCTGTGATCAATTAAAGGAAACATCACTCTTCCTCTAAACCGGTCATAATAACCCTTTCCCTTACTGGACTTAATTAAAAGCCCTGCCCTAACTAACAACTCCGGCTCAAAATTCTTCTTATTAACCAAATACTTATACAATCCTTCCCAGCTTTCCAAGGCATAACCCAATTTAAACTCCTCAATTAATTTCTCTCCCACCCCTCTATCATTTAAGTACTTTAAAGCCTCTTTACCCCTTTTGTGCTCAGTCAATAAATAATGGTAATACTCTTTTGCCAGCTCATGTGCTTCAATCATTCTTTTCTGCTCACTCCTGTCTTTCCTTTCACCCATCGGTTTAAGCTTGACCCCCGCTCTATCAGCCAACATCTCCAGCGCCTCTCTAAACTCAACTCCCTCCATCTCCTCAATAAACGAAATCACATCTCCTCCTTTTCCACACCCAAAGCATTTATATATCTGCAACTCAGGATTAACCATAAAAGAAGCCGTCTTCTCACTATGGAAAGGACACAAGCCTTTAAAATTTCTCCCTGCCTTTTTTAAAGCCACATAATCTCCAACTACTTCTACCACATCAACTTTGCGCTTCACCTGTTCTACCTGATCCATGCCTTTATTTTACCTCATAATTCAAACTCAGCCGCTTCAAGGCTCAACTAATCAAACAATCTGCATAACTATCACACGCATTTGCTCTGCGGAGGAGGTGGGATTCGAACCCACGAAGCCTTGCGGCTCGAACTTTCCAAGCTCGTGCAATCGACCACTATGCGACTCCTCCAATAACTACTATTATATCGCATTCAGCCTCATTTATACCTTCAAGCTAAACTCTAAAGTACCACTCATAAGCAAAAGAAGTTTTATGCGGAGGGTACAGGATTCGAACCTGTGCGGGCATAAAGCCCACCGACTTTCGAAATCGGCGCCTTAAACCACTCGGCCAACCCTCCAAAAATTGTGTCCCCGACAAGATTCGAACTTGTAGCTCAGCCTCCGCAGGGCCGTGTTTTATCCATTAAACTACGGGGACTTCTCCAACTAGCCTATCGGCTAGATCCTGATAAAAGAACATTATTTTGTCTCTTAAGGCAACCCTATTATAATACAAATCACAAATTCCACCCATACTTCTTTTAAATCTCCTCTTCTCACTAGGGGCTTGTCTACAAATTTTATCTAGCTTTCATATCAAAACCCAAAACTCTACTCTTCCAAAGGCACTTTCTCCCCCAACCAATTAACAGCCTTATCCAACCACGAATCCGGTGGTTTCTCCAAAGGCAAATAAGTACCCAATACTTCCTTAATCCTCTCTTTCTTCACCTCACCACTCTCTGGCAACACCAGCAGTATCTGTCTTGGCCAGTTTCTTCTAGTTAAAACATGCACCAAATCATTCCCCCATTTTTTCTCAAACCAAAAAATTATCAACTCATCCCACCAAAACTTATTTCTTTCTGTCTCTATACCTCTGGTAGTTATTTTGTGCTCAACTACCCTAGGTTCTGCCTTAGACATAACAAACACCACAAATACTACCGAAGCCACCAACAACACCGGCATTAGCCCTTCTATAAAGAATAAAATAACTCCCACCAGTATCGCCAATACCAAAACCGTACTATAAAAATCCCTTCCTCTCTCCTTAAAAGGTCTCTCCAAGCTTTTCCACTCCAATAAAGTCTTTTCTTCTCCTTTTATGCTTGGTTGAGCCGTTTGACTCTCTTGTTTTTTTTCTTCGGGCATTAGTTTCATCCTATCACAAACTCACCTGCATTCATCTTGGCGGAGACGGTGGGACTCGAACCCACAAGCCCTTAAACAGGGCGACGCCTTAGCAGGGCGCTCCGATACCAATTCCGGGCACGTCTCCTCGCAAGTAATTATATCATCTAATCATCCTGTTCAGCCTAAAATTAGAGCTACCAATTACTTTCAGATACTTTCGAGACTCTTCATCAGAATACAACCACACATGCTTATTCATTGCCATTTTGGGATTAAATCCCATCATCTCAAGTGTTTCAAAAACAAATTTTCTTAAAGGCACAGACCTATTCGAAAAACACAATTTTAGATAACTATATTGCTTATTTTGAATTTTATATTTATGCCAATGAATTCCACCATCTGTATCCACCAAACCCCTCAAGCAGGATTTTCTAAACTTCTTTGTCTTTCTAATCCAGCCTGGAACAGACACCTGATTTCTAACTTTATCTCCTGTCTCCAAGCCATATTTCTTCATTAAATTTACAAAATTAACTCCTGTCACACACACCACAACTGCTTTACTATCTTTTTTCTTATAAATACCTGCTTTGTATCTAAACAATCTCAATATCAAACTTTTTACATATTTAACATACTTTTCATCCGCTACAGAATTCAAGGTTATCTGCAACTGACTTCCGGTCAAACAACCATCACCCAAGACAATGCCCACAAACTCAGCTAACTCTTTCGAGCAAAAAGGATCGCTAAATTTATTTCTTAATAGCACACCACTTCCCTCATACTTTTCAGGTGCCATTTTTCTCATCTTCTGAGAAACCTTTCCCCCTCTAACTTGTCCCCAATTTTCACACCTTGTCTCTATATTGACAGGAATCTTGACACCAAATCGATTTCCTAAATATTTCAACTTCGTATATGTTGGACTCGTTCTCCCTCTACTCCAATCCCCAAAAGAGTTTGCTTTAAGATCAACCAACTTTCCCAATTCTCTGTTTGATAAACCCGAAACATTCTTAATCTTTCTAAAAAAATCTCTTTGAACCCTCTCTTCCATTATTGCCCTCATACCTTCACCCTAACATAACCCAAAACAATACTCAACTATATCTGCGGTGGGGGTGGGACTCGAACCCACAAGCCCTTGCGGGCGCCGGTTTTCAAGACCGGTTCCTTAACCAATTCGGAGCACCCCACCAGCCCCACTATTTTACCATTTATCCACTATCTACCCGCCAATACCCAGCCCCACACCTCTCTTGCCCCTGCTCTTTTTAACGTCTTTGCTGCCTCCCTCATCGTACTTCCACTTGTAAACACATCATCAACTAATAGTACTCTTTTATCCCTTATTTTACCTCTACATTCATCTTTTACTTTAAACACTCCTTTAATCTCTTCCTTTCTCTTTTTATAATTCTCCAGCTCCACCAAAGGCTGTGTATACCTAACCCGCTCCAAAACATCCTCCACCCTAATACCCACTCTTTCACTTATCAGCTCCGCCAGAACCTCAGCCTGATTAAAACCCCGCCAATTTTCTCTTCTTCTGTGAAGTGCCACCGGCACCAGACAATCAAATTCCCCTCTTTTCACCCCCAAATTCACTTCTTCAAGCAATAACCCTCCCATACTTTTTACCAACTTATACTTAAACGCTTTTACCACACCTCGCACCTTTTCCTGCCTGTAATCATAAATAGCTATCAAGCCAGACAAATCCCCCTCACATTTCTCATGTTTTCTCCCTCCTACTGTTTCCCTACCACAAGAAGGACACCTCAACTCAATCCATCTCAAATCACTCTTACAACTCTCACACAACCATTCCCCCATCTCTCCACACAAGCAACAATACTTAGGATATAAAAACTTCCAAAACCAACCCACAACTTAACTTTACCCCAAACAAAAAACCCCGATCAAAGATCGAGGTTTTCTTGGTGGAGACGGTGGGATTCGAACCCACGTCCGAACATGATCCTAAACAACTTCTACAAGCTTAGTTTATTGTAATGCTTTATGCCAGCCAATAAACAAACCTCAACATAAAGTTTGACCAAAATTCTTAAAAATCAGTTAGGTCAGCTCTGATTTTTGCAGTCTGAGTAAGTAAACGCTTTTAGGCTTGCCCCAGACATCTTACCTAAAAACGCCTTTCACTTTTAAGCATATGCGTAAGCATAGCCTGAAGTGGCCGGAACATAATCTTCCCCTTCCGAGAAAGTTATGTTAGCAAGGATAGAATCCTCATGTTTTGTTTTAAGTCAGTTTCATAAGTTGACTCAGCTTAGCTTGCTGTTGTTAAAGTACATACTCGTCGAAGCCGAAACGTCCCCAACTGAACCTATATTATATCAAAAATCTCTCAAAAATCTACTTATTGCGCCATTTTCTCATTAACTCAATCGTGCCTGTCAAATCCTTGCCTACCACCCCTTTACCCGAAGCTTTAATAACCAACTGAGCCAAAAACACATCAAACTCTTCTTCATCTAGTTCTGAAAGGTTGCTCTCCAAAGTTATTTTCCATTCCTCTTCTCCTTCTATGTTTCCCAGCTCTTTTCCCCAACTCAAACCAGAAACACAATCAGGCATTACTTTATTCCAGAGAACTTTAACTTTATTATTCACTTTTTATGTACTTTTAATAAGTTTTTGACCTTTCTCTCTGCTTCTCTTTTCCTTATCTTCCTTCTCTTCTCCCATTCTTTTTTTCGCCTTACCAACCCTATCTCTAACTTCACCAATCCACCCTTATTATAGCACTTTAAAGGCACCACGGTCAATCCTTTTCGACTCAGATTACCCACAATACTATCAATCTCTTTTTTTGATAAAAGAAGCTTTCTAGACCTGTCTGGTTTTTGCTCTTCAACCTGTTTTTGATACGGATTAATCTGCATTCCAACTACATAAAGCTCTCCATCTCGAACCGTCACCCTTGAGCCAGACAAAGACACCTGATCTTTTTTAGCACTTTTCACTTCCCAACCATCCAAAACTATCCCTGCTTCCCAGGTTTCCAAAATTTCATACTCATACTTGGCTTTTCTATTTACAACTGTCATACCCTTATTTTACTCTTTTATCTCCATCACCCAAAGCTGGCTTCCTTCAGTTGCTATCAGCCTATTTCTCTCTCCATCCCACTCCACTACTTCAAAATCTTTCAACTTCTCCTCCTTCCATGCATGTTTATACTGACCATCTTCTCTGCCAAACTCTATCACTTCCCCTCTTCCTTTATCCCATACCCAAACACTGCCTCTTTCCTTATCAACCATCAGTCCCTTAGGTTCCTGCCACTCTCCCACCATTCCCTCCAAAGAAAAGTTTGTTTTCTGGCCTCTGCTTAACCTTTCCACCTCTCCTTTTTCACCTAAAACCCAGATATCACCATCAATCTCCATCTCCAAAACCTGACCTACTGATACCTCTTCACCTGCTCCCAGGTATCTTCTCCTTTTACCAAACCCCTCTTCTATTCCCGGATACTTAAAAACACCCTCATCTGCCAAAACATATATGTTATTCGCGTACCCCTCCAAATCAACCAGATTTATTCCTTCTATCTCAAATGCCTGGCTCACATCTCCACTTTTTTCCACCTGCCACACTCCACTGTCTTTGCCCACCAATCCTGCCTCACCCAAAACCCCCAACGCTCTAGCCTTTCCTGCCACCTCACCTCCTGCTACAACCTGGCTACTTTTATCATCCAAATTAATCACCAGCAGACTATCTTCTCCATCTCTTACCCACAAACTATCTTCCTCAACCACTATCTCTCTCACCTCAACCGCCTCTTTTACCACCGACAAATCTAACCACTTATCAGCCTGTAAAGTTTTTTCTCCCGACACCTCAGTCCACACTTTATCAACCTCTGACACCAAATTCTCCCATTCTTTCTCCTGACCTCCTTCCACAAATCTATCTCCCTGTTCCTCAACTAATTTTTGAGCTTCAACCACTAAACTTCTTGCCCTTACTGGATTTACCTCCAATAGTTTTTGCGCCTCTTGCAAATTATACTCAATCGGCTCCGCCACCCCCTTAAACTCAGCCAGCCTCTCCCGCTTACTCTTCCGCCAGGCCCCCAACGACACACTAATTACAAAAATAATCAAAAACACCACCCCTATCCTCAAACTCCACTCCTCCTTACTTGCTGGGAAAAGCTTCACTGCAGAACTTTTCCTTTTCCGCAGATTCAACCAAGATCTCTTCTTTTTTTTACCCTCACCTGCCCACTTTCTTTTAACTTTTCTCTCTGGCTCTCTACTTTCCTCTATCTCTCCAGCTACCTCTTCACTTTCCTCCCTCATCTCTCCCACTTCAAGAACCAATCCCGCCATTAAAGCTCCATTCTCTGAACTGGTAATTTTCGTACCAGCTTCTTCTATTCTTTCTTCTCCTACTTCTATATCCAAATTACTCCACACCTTATCATAAAAAGTATCCGTCCCTAGCATTATCTCATCATCCTCTTGCAACCACCCCGACACAGCCTTATCTTGTCCTCTCCCCCATAACAACTTACTATTTCCTTCTCTTTGTAACTCAACCACCATATCACCCCGCCCAGCAATATACATCGCCCTTTTCCCATCAACTGGCACCATCACCGCCACTATGCCTTCTCCCCTCTCTTCTTCCAACCACGCAGCCGCTTGCCTTACCCACTCCCATCGACCCACCCCCGCCTCAGACTGAAACTTCTCTACCAAATCTTGTAACATCTCGACTCCTACTCCAGCTGCCTCCTCAACATTTTTCACTCGCACTACCACTGCCAACACCCCTCTCATCTTCAACTCTTCCTTATTTAAGGGCACCACCACTCTCACCTGGGACCAGTTTTCACCACTAGCCGCTCCCACTAACTGAAAATGCTCAATGCTCAATCCATCCGGTCTCATAAGTACAGTGTACCAATAAAATCAAGCCGCCAAGAAAAATTCTTTTACAAAATCAAAAACGACATTACCAAAACTACCCCCGACACTATCACTAAAATCAAAGCCGCAATCTTAAAAGACAACTCCATCGATCCATTCAGTGTCCTATTCATCAACTCAACCTGCCTATAAACTATAACTGCAAATACAAAATACAACCCAAACGCCAACACGTACCCCCACTTTAAAACCTGCCATATAAAGTTTGTATCAAAATTCATTTTTAAAATTTATTTATAACTATCTTAACCTTCCCTCCAGCTCTTCCAGCTCTTCCTCCTGTAAAAGCTGGTAAATAATGTCCACCACTTTCCCTGGCTCCGGCACCCTCACAAAATCAAACTCTCTTTTCTCACCCGCCGTCTGCACATACACATCTCCATAATTAAACATCGCCGCCATTCCACCAGCTTGAGTAAAATTAATATCTTCAATATTTTTTAATTTTGCCACCGTCAAATCTCGGTATCCAAGGCCATAAAAATCAATATCTACCATTCTCTCATCAGTCACAATGTAAACATTAAAATACCAGTCTAAAAACTTATGAAAGATAAAAGCTGTCACCAAAAGATACCAACCTATCACCGTCATCACCTGAAATCTAACCGGCAAAATATCAAACGGCAACAACCCTCCCATCGTAGGTGTTAACAATAATAATATAGCTATCAGAACCCAGCCCACATTAACAATCGGGTGTTGCCTCAACATCAAAATCACATCCTCTTCAGGCTCTTGAGTCTCAAATCGCACATTTTGAGGGGCAATTGCAAACGCATTCCAAGTTCCGGATCTACTTTGACTCTTTAATTTCTCATATACTTCACTACTGCTTACTCCTTTCTCTTCCTTTTTAACACCCTCTCTCACACTCACCTTCTCTTTTTTCTTATCAGTCTTCTTTTTTTCAGCATTAAATATCTCTGGCATGCCTTAATTTTACACTATCCTCTATTTTTCTATCACTTAGTTTCCACATTAAACAACGGTCCCACTATCTGAATATTAGCTGGCGCTCTCAAATTAAAGTAATCTATAAAACGACTCCCATCAAAAGACTTAGTTCCTGTATCTCCTGACACTGTCACGCTCGTAACTCTTCCTGTACCAAAATCAACACTCACCGAAACCGAAGACACAGAATTATAAGGATTGCCATCCTTGGACCTTAACTCTGACTTTACTCTTTCTGCATCCCAAGTCTCTTTACCATCCGGATTTGGCTTATCCACCTGTGGCAAGTGCACCTGCGTTGAACTATCCTTATTAGCCAGCATCAACACATTCACAATATCTGCCACCTCCTCACTTTTAAGCCAAGCCGAATTATCATATTGACTTCTCCAGCCTTGAGCTGCATAAAAACAAGATGAATCTTTATCATACGCTTTATTATGCAAATCACTAAAACTACCCACCGAACCAGAAGCATCTACCACCCGCTTTGTCCAAGGTCTTCTTGACCCACCCCACACATCAGAATTAAAAAACGTATAACCACCTGCCGTTGATGCATACCACGCAGTCACTGGCTGCCCATTAGAAGTTAAAACTTGTGCCCGCCCATCTCCACACACATTCTTACCTGTCGCATCCACTGCACCGTCAACCACCCCTCTTCTTGCATCAGAATAAACCTGACAACTCTGAGTTGCACAAATCGATTTTTGAGCATTATTAGTATAAGCCAAAGCATAAGAACGAGCTGCCACTGCCTGAGCTTTCAGTGCTTCAACTAAATCAGCTCCCATCTCTTTATTCACCACTCCCTTAACATAATCATCCATACTACGAACACCATATCCTTCTACCAAAATCTCACTTGGCATATCTTTACATTCAAGAGACGCACTAAAATAAGCTTCTAAAATCTGTGTATAACTCTGTCCTGAACTAGCTCTCCCGTAAGCCCCATATTGACTCATCCCCACCCTATGAGGAATTCCATAAGTGTAAAAAGCAAAAGCTGGTGAAAAGCCCGGATTTAGATTTCTATCATCTGTACAATACAACGTTCCCGCCCCTAAACTTTCTGGCAAATTTAAACTTCCATACTTTTCCGCTAACAACTGCTGCTGCTTCGAAGTCAGTTCTGCAATTTGCCCCTCCAAATCTGTCTGATAAGCCTTCGCTCCTGCTATCTCCCCTTCAAAAAATTCCTTTTGCTCATCCAGCCGACTTTGTAGCACTGCCAACTCCTTTTTACTTTCCTCCACCTGCTTTTTATCCTCTTCTAACCCTACAATTTCATCTGAGATCGACAAAATTAACTTCCTATCTTGTTTTGTTGCCACTTCTCTATATCCTAAATCTCTACTCACCTCTCCTGAACCAACTTCTGATAATAAAAACACCATACTTGAGGAAGATCTCATTCTTTTGTAATACTCTCGCAACTTCTGACGCAACAAAACATACTGAACCGCCAAATTATCTTCTCTTTCCTCTATCTCTTCCACCAGTTTTTCTCTCCTTGTTTCTGCCGCCCTAATCTGAGCTTGAATCGAATCAATCCTGCTTTCTAATTTATTCATCTCTGCTTCCAAAGGAGCAGTAGCTGCCTTAGAAAGTTGTAGCTTCTCTTCTAAATCACTAATCTCTTTTCCCAAACACTCATAATAATTTCCACTGTTTTCCTTAAACTGTTCACAGTTTTCCTCAGCTCTAATTCTATTATTAGTCGCAAATACTACCACCCCTCCTACTATCACTGTTATCAACAATCCAATCTTTACATATTTCCTCATGGTTTATATTGTACCTACTTCTCTGGTAAAATTTAACCATTGCTTATGAAAACTAAAATTATTATTATCTTTACCGCTCTTCTATCCTTCTCTCTCCTCACTTCTTTACCTGCCAAAGCCCAGAGCTCCCAAAACTACATTCTTCACTGTACTAGTTACGGCTGCAGTTGCCAAGAAACCAATCTCAACAGCGGCGACTCCGTCTACTCCTCACTCGAAGCTTGCGAAAACACCAGAGACCAAAAAAACAAAAACCTTAAAGGATCTTCTGATGTCAACAATCTTCAGTGTAATGGTAACCAAGGAATCAACACAGCCTTAGGCTGCATTCCCACCAATCTACAAGGAGACGGTTTTATCAAAAACATTCTCACCTTAGGTATCGGCATCGGTGGGGCCATCGCTTTAATTCTTATTGTCTATGGTTTATTTTTAATCACCACTTCCGGCGGCATTCCTGACAAAGTCAACGCCGGCAAAGAGGTTATCACCTCCGCCATCGCCGGACTCATTTTCATAATCTTCTCCACTATACTCATGAATATAATCGGTATTAACATTCTAGGCCTACCTGGTTTACAATAGACCCATGCAACTAGCTCAAGTAGACATATCAAACCTCTACAACCCCGCTACTAAGTTCTCCTCCAACAACCCCACTATTACCCAATTAATCACCTCCGGCGGCTTCAACCTTTTAGATGTTGCTTTCTTCATCATCGCTTTTATCTTCTTTATTAATCTAATCATCACTTCTTTTGGCTACATATTCGGCGGCGATGACCCGGAGTCTCTCAGCAAAACCAACACCCGCCTCCTAAATGGTTTTATCGGACTTGTTATTGTCTTAGCCTCATTTTTAATTGTTAAAATTATCACTTCTATGCTAAACTACGATTCTTCAATTCTTCCATTTTAAATAATTCCCGCATAATTAACGCATAATTAACGCAAACACATAATTGTTATAATCAGTTCTATGGAAAAAAGCCTAAAAACCCCTCAACACGTTGCTATCATCATGGACGGCAATCGTCGCTGGGCTAAAAACCAAGACAAAGAACCCGTCGAAGGTCACGACCACGCTGCCATGAATGTAATCGAACCCATCATTGAGCGCTGTGCCCAACTTAATATCCCCTACGTCACCTTCTGGGCTTTCTCAACCGAAAACTGGAAAAGAGACAAGGATGAAATTCAGGCTCTTTTCTCAATCTTCCGCAAGGGCTTAAAAACTTTAGCTGATAGATTCATTAAAAAAGGTGCTAGACTAAATGTTCTTGGTCAAGTAGACCGCTTCCCTCAAGACATCGCCCAAAAAGTTCAAAAACTGATTCAAAAATCCAAAGACAATGATCAAATTACTGTTTCCTTTGCTCTAAACTACGGCGGCCGTGACGAAATACTTCGAGCTGTCAAAAAAATCATCAAAAAAGGTTACCAGGCCAAAGAAGTCACCGAAGAGCTTTTCTCCTCCATGCTTGATACTGCTGACCTGCCTGACCCTGACCTAATCATCCGCACCGGAGGTGAAGTTCGCCTTTCCGGCTTCTTGCCCTGGCAAGCAGTTTATTCAGAGCTCTACTTTACCGATACTCTCTTCCCTGACTTTGACACCAACCAATTCAACAAAGCTCTCCAAAGCTACACTTCACGCGATCGCCGTTTTGGAGGAGACTCAAAAAACAAAACCTCTTAACTTCTCTTTTCAATAACCTCAGATAACAAACCCTTAAACCAAAAACTAAACTTCTCTGGTTTCTCCTCCACTTCCTCTCTAATTTTTTCCAAACTCTCCCACTTCCAATCATCTGCCTCTTCTTCACTAGGATCAGGTTCTCCATCATACTCTCCAAAAATCACATGATCATACTCATTTTCCACTAACCCATTCTCAAACTCCACTCTGTATTGAAATGTAAACTTCTCTTCCATCTCACAATCAAACCCCATCTCTTCTTGAATTCTCCTATGCGCCGCCTCCAACACTTCTTCTCCCGGCTCCGGATGAGAGCAACATGTATTACTCCACAAACCTCCTGAGTGATATTTACCACTGGCTCTTTGTTGTAACATCAACTCTCCATCACTATTAAAAACAAAGACTGAAAACGCTCTGTGCAATAAACCCTTCTTGTGTGCTGCCAGCTTCTCCTCTTCTCCAATCGTCTCCCCTTGGTTATTTACTACTTGAACTTTTCTCATACTTGTCTTTCTACTATATATGAAGCTATACCCAATAGAAACCCCTCTCCTTTCTCATCCCAATCTAAGCTTTTTAACTCCTTTTTCGCTTTCTCAGCCAACCCTCTTGCCTCCCCTTTTACCTCCTCCAAAACACCTTCACTCTTTATTAAATCTCTCACCCAAACCAAATCCTGCCTTGTTGCCTCACTGTTTCCATATATACTCATCAGCTTATTCTTAGTTTCTTCATCTTCAAGCTTGTCAAGTGTTCTTAAAATCAAAAGCGTCTTTTTTCCCTCTTTCAAATCACTTTCCACCGGCTTGCCCACCTTTGCTTCATCTCCAAACATCCCCAAAACATCATCCTGAATCTGAAAAGCCAAACCCAAATTCAGTCCATACTCCTCCAGTGCCTTAATTTTTCCTACTTCAGCTTCTGCCAACATCGCTCCCATCTTCACCGGCCCTGACACTGTATATCTAGCTGAAACATACTCCATCGATCTTTTAACATCTTTCTCTTCAATCACTCTGGTTTTTGCATTCAACATCTCAATATACCAACCATACGCCGTCTCCCATAAAAGATCTTCCATTATTTTCTCGCTTTCTCTATACATATCTTCCCTCAAGTCCACCTTGCGCAACTGTTTTCTTGCTAGCATCTGCACCACGTCTCCTAAAATCATTGCCGTTGATCTACCAAACTCCTCACTATTTCCTTCCAAAGACATTTTCTTGTGCTCCTCCTCAAAAACCTTGTGAACAGTCGGACCCCCTCGTCTTAAATCAGAATTATCTATCATATCATCGTGAATCAACAAAAACGCATGCAAAAGCTCCAGACTTACCCCTGCTCTCATTGCTTTCTCCGCCTCTTCTCCTCCACAAGCCAAATATGAATAGTATAAAAACGCCGGCCTTATCCTTTTCCCGCCCCTAACTACAAACTCTTCCAGTACTTTCATAAATAGCTCCCACCGCTCATCTAACCTCACCGCCTCTCTCCTCCACTCCAAGATCTCTTCTTGCAAGATCTTGTCAAACCTTATCTTAAAATTCTGTAGCTTATTTATAGCCTTCATGGCCTTTATTATACCTACCTGTTATAATTTGTTTACATGAAACTCACAGGCAAACTTTTGACCGCACCGCTAGTTTACGCTGCCACTGATCTAGGTGACGCCTTTACTCCCAGCAAATCTTTAGGTAGTAACCCAACTTTTTCCAGTATCTTAAGCCCCATTATTCAAAACATCACCATTGTAGCCGGTCTTGCTGCTTTCATCTCCTCTCTTATAGCCGGTTTCCGTTACATAATCGCTGGGGGCAACCCCAAAGAAACACAAAAAGCTTCTAATATGTTACTATTTTCCTTACTAGGGCTAGCCCTGGCAGTTATCGCTTTCTGGATAACTCGAATATTATTTAACGTCGGCGGTTTGCCAATCTTTTAATATGTTAAGTCTAATCTCAAAAACTTATGCCAAAGATGTTGTCGGCAAACTCACCCCTCCTCCTTCAGTCGTTACTGAAACCAGCGACCTTGGCAGCTTTCTCTCAACTTTAATTAGAGTTATCTTTGTAGCCGCCGGTCTCTTTGCTTTAATCCAAATGCTTTTAGGAGGTTTCTCTATCATCACCGCCGCTGGCGATCAGGACAAAGTCCGCTCCGCCCAACAACAAATCACCAATGCTCTCATTGGTTTACTTGTCATGGTAGCTGTCTTTATCGTCACCGCCATAATCAGCAAACTTCTTTTCGGCAGCTACACCTACATCCTAAGCCCTCAATTACAAACCGTTAACTAATCATGAAAATAATACCCCAAGCCTACGCCCAGATTGACCTGGGTAACATCACCGGCCCCGGCAAATACATGCAAGATCCTCAAGACCCAGCCCTTTTTGAAAATTTATTTTCAACAGTAATAGGTTTCCTTACCGTCACCGCCGGACTCGCCTTCATCCTCTACTTCCTCATCGGAGCTCTTCAATGGATCACCTCAGGTGGAGACAAAGCTAAAGTTGAACAAGCTCAAAAGCAGATTACCAATGGTTTAACCGGCCTTGTCATCGTCCTTGTAGCCTACTTTGCCATCGCCATCATCGGCAACATTCTCGACATTCAACTCCTTGAACCATTAAAATTACTGGACCTTTCATGAAAATAGTACCCCAAACACACGCCGCCATCAAAAACCCTGTCCTTAACCAATTCACTACCCCCTCACAGGCCGGAGCCGGCCTTGCCTTTTATATTGGTCAAATCTGGAAAGCGCTAGTCATCGTCGGCGGCCTAGCCTTTCTAATCTACTTTATTATAGGAGGTCTCCAGTGGATTACTTCAGGTGGAGACAAGGCTAAAGTTGAACAAGCTCAAAAGCAAATTACCAATGCTTTAACCGGCCTTATCATTCTAGTCGCCTCCTTTGCCATTGTCAGCCTTATCAGTGAATTCTTAAAAATTGATTTACTAAATATTGACTGGAACTTCTAATATGCAATCAAATCTTAAAACCCAAACTCAAGGCTTTTTCGCCTTTCAAGACGTAGGTACTCTAATCAGCAGCCTAATCAATGCCCTTATCATCATCGCCGCTCTGGCTGCCCTCATTTACTTTATCTTAGGCGGCCTTCAGTGGATTACCTCAGGTGGAGACAAAGCTAAAGTTGAACAAGCTCAAAAGCAAATTACCAATGGTTTAACCGGTCTTATCATCGTCGTCGCCTCTTACGCAGTTTTTGTTCTTATCAAAAACTTCTTAGGTCTAGACCAAGCCCTACCTACTTCTTAATTTGACAGTTATCTTTTAAGCTAAGTATAATTTCATTAACAATTACTAAATACACATCAACATGCAAATAATCAAAAAAGCATTTGCCGAATCAGTCGGAGTCCCCGAACCAAGTTACGCCATTAGCAATATCGGAACCTTACTTCAAGGTTTGGTTAACGCCTCTATTGTTCTCGGTGCTCTAGCTGCTTTCATCTTTTTAATCCTGGGCGGTTTTCAATGGATTACTTCAGGTGGCGATAAAGCCAAAACTGAAGAAGCACAAAAGAAAATTACCAATGCAGTCATTGGGTTAATCGTCATCGCTGCTGCTTACGCTTTGATTAACCTAATCACCACCTTCCTCTTCGGTCAATCAATCTCCGAGCTTTCTCTTCCTTCCCTAAAATAAGCATCATAAAGCAAAAAATAAAGCAAAAACCCTCTACTCCAGAGGGTTTTTGTTATTAGTTTATAATTACACATATGAATCTAACCGCACACGCCGCTAAAATTGAAGCCAACCAGTGGGTTAATCAAGGATGCGCTCAACAAGTCGACGGAGAAATCATTCCCACCATCACCGGCATCAAGTGCGTTCTTCTAAACATCATCAGCATTCTTTCTCCCCTACTCATTCTTGTCGCCTTTGGTGTTATCCTCTTCGCCGGAGCCAGACTTATCATGGCCGGCGACGACCCCAAACAAGTTCAAGGCGCTTACAAAGCTCTCACCTACGCCATCATCGGTATCGCCGGTCTTGCTCTCGCTTGGTTTGTCCTTTATCTTATCGAACAGTTCACTGGTGCTCCCGTCACCCAGATCAATCTCACTCCATAACCCTTCTTATTGCTACAATATCCTCATGAAGCGTTTGCTTAAAATTCTACCCCTACTTTTTTTTACCCTTCTTTTATCTTCTCCTACTCTGGCTGCCCCTTGTCCTGCCGGACAAAATCCCTACCGCCCCACCGAAGACTGCGAAACCGAAACCGATCTTATCCATCAAGACCTCGATGATTATCAGTTAACCTGTACCTCCAGCCCCAAAGTCAATGTTAACTTTGAAAGTGACAAAGAACCCCTAAATCTCTCCTACTCATCTCTGCCTTGTGTAGAAACCGACCAATACGGCAATTGCACCAAGTACCAAACTAACGGTGAATTGACCACTGAAATCTACGCTAATATGGACCGCGCCCAACTAGGTGGTTTTGGAGCCAACGCTCAAATCATTCATCAATCCTCTCCTGACCGCAATGCCCAAATATACCCTTTTCAAGCTCTTTTTGACCAGCCCAACACCTACTATCCTGCCACCGACTCACCTCTCCCTAAAGAAGCCTATCGCACCTACTGGCGCACTACCACCTTCCAGCAACAAGCCAAAGCCAAAGCCGCCTTTATCCGCCAGAACGAAGACTATCCTGATATAAGAACTTTACTTCCTGGTGGAGAAGAAGAGATCTATCAAAACTACCAAATCCAATACTTTGACAAAGACGGCAATCAACAAACCAAAGACATAAAACGTTTAGCCATAGAACTAGCCAATCAATCTCGTTGTTTATTAGTTGTTGACCCCTCTATTGACTTTAATATTCCCTTCTTCAAAAAACACATCGAGATAAGATTTTGCAATTACACCAAAGCCTACAACACCCTCAAACCTGACACCAAGGCTGCCTACGATGCTCTCTTACCTTTACCCTTTGACAACTACCGCGGCTACTTAGCTCAACTAAGCCAAAGCTTTTCCTTTATCTCTTCCGTCTATGGCGAAAATCTACCCTACCTAGCTGCCTTAGATGAAGGTTTAACTAACCCCCAAACCGGTCTAGTCAACCTCTACTCTCCTCAATGGATCAACAACCAACGGGAAGGCTCTCTTACAAATGATCGCTTCATCAACCAATCCCAAGAACAACAATCCATTCCCAGTTTTCTTACCCAACTACAAGAACAGATCACTTCAGGTGAATTTGATAGAAACCAATGTGACAACATCATTGACGCCATCTATCTTCCCTCTCCTCTAACCAACCCTCAACACCTAGCCCTCGCCCCTTCTTTCTCCCAGACAGTCATCGTTCCCGTCCAAATTACCCGTCATATTTCCTATCGATACATCAAACCTACCCTCACTCCCCTTACAACTCCAATTGCCATACGAACCTCTTCCACTTGGAAGATTAAAGGTCTTGCAACCGTCACCGGAAAACCAATCGTCATCGCCAACAACCCCGCCCAATCAAACATCAACACCTCTCTTTCTTCTCTTAATCAAAACTCCTCCTCTCTTTATCAAATATTTACTCCCAGCTTCACACCTTCATCTCAGAAAGACACCCGCATCGAAGCTCCTATCTCTTTCTTTGATTCAGAAGATGAAGTCGTCATCACCACCACCAACACCAATGACAACTCCTCTCCTGTCCCCAGACAAGCCGGTCAGTCCCATGTTGATCTATGCCAGCTTCGCAATCAGTGGCTTATTCCATCCGGTCAACAAGACTCAACCTTAGACTGCTCTGATCCTTATGCCCGCATCAGCTCTCAAGGTGTCGCCCAATCCTGTTCGCAATATAAAAACACTTCCCCTTTCTCAGTTCGGGCAGACGTCTATCAAAACCCTGTCCAGTTCAGCTCTCAAGCCAAGCAACTTTTCCAACAAGCTGCCGCCTGCTTTGGCATCTCACCCAAAGTAATCGCCGCCATCTCCACCGTTGAGGTGGGCGACTTATATTCCAACAACTTTGACCGCCAAACAGAAGCTTATTGCGCTCCATCCGGAGACGGCTGCGGCTCCTGGGGGCCTTTCCAGTTCCTACATAACAAAGACGGCTCAATTGGCGAGACCGTCTCTCAAAGAAACCAAAGAGACCCAGAACACCCCTACTGCTTCCTCCCCAATAAATGCCCCAATCCTGCAGCTGAAAATCTAGACATCTGGTCAGGAGGTGCCAACTACGGCAACGCCTACAATGAATGCCACAACTCTTCACAAGAAACCAATATCTGCTCCATGGTTGACTCCGCCTATGCCGTAGCCAAAATGGTTTCTCTAAATGTCAGCCAAAAAAAACCTTACAGTGACGCTGTTATGCGAGCCGCCATCACAAGCTTTAACAGCGCCGCCTGCAAGGAAGGCGTCAGCTACGCTCGCCTGGGAAACCAAAACTACTGTGAATACGGCATCTGGTTTAACAACAACTACGACCAAAACTTAAATTACATCGGCAATTAACAAAATCCAAGTTTCCATTACTAACTCAGGTTGATATAATCAAATCAATGAGCAAAAAATTCATTATCTTTTTTACCACTCTAATTTTCATATCCTCAGCCTTTCTCCCCCATCCTGTCGCTGCTGCAAAGAATAATGAAGCCTTAAACGACGCTCTCTACGATTTCTGTGAAAAAAGACAAGGAGACACCATGAACCTTGAAACTTGGTATGCCGGTAAATGTGGGACCAACAACACATTCACAGGCGAAGGCACCGGTTTCGGAGACATCATCATTCTCCACGCCTTAGAATTTATGATCGGCGAACAAGAAAAAACCGGAGAAGCAATTTTTGATGAATTATTCAAAAAATTCAATGAAAAAAAACAAGGGCAAAACCAGCCTCTGAGTCTTCTAGCAACAATCGACATCACCAATCAAGCAGTTAACCAATCCACTTCCAATAACAGCCTCCTTTCCAGCTTAGGTCAATTAGTATCTTCTCCTTTCAAAAACCCCCCCGCCCAAACTTATCAATACGTCGCCAGCGTTAAAGACAACATGGCAAAACATAAAATTGTTCAACCTTCATATGCTCAAGAGGACAATAGTGGTGGATACGGTTTTTCCAGCTTACAAGGCTTTTTGCCAATTTGGCGCGCTTTTCGAAATATTGCCTATATGATCTTTGTTCTTCTTTTCCTCGTTTATGGTTTTATGATCATGTTCCGCGTCAAGATAAATCCTCAAACATCAGTCAACATTCAACAGGCTTTACCTAAACTAATATTCACTCTATTTTTGATCACCTTTTCTTACGCCATAATCGGGCTTATGTTTGATTTAGTCTGGCTTCTTTTCTTCCTCGGCTTTAGCGCCCTCGAAACTTTCAATGTAATTCAAACTGGACCGGTCGCTGAATATGGAAATATTCTTGCCAATGTTGCTTCTGGTCGGGCTGGTCTTATTTTAAGTGGATTTTTCAACACATTTATTGCCTTCGTATCTGGTATTCCAGGTGCAATCGGAGCCATTACCGGCCTCCCAGCAGGTATTACAGGCATCTTTTGGGGCGTAGCAAACGCCTTATCTATAATTTTCGTTGGTGGTATCCCAACTATAATAGTCGGAGCCATTCTCCTAATCGCTACATTAATTTCCTATGGAAAACTATTCTTTAAACTAATAGGTGCCTATATAACCGTCATTATTAATCTGATCTTTGCCCCACTTATCCTTCTTGGCAACGTTTTTCCCGGTTCCAACTCAGTCGGCAACTGGCTAAGAAACACTTTTGCCAATCTTATTGTTTTTCCAGCCACATCATTTCTCCTCTTATTTTCCTATCTTTTCATGGTTCAACCTCTTTATTTTAAGTACGAAAACATTACACAGGGGCTTCTGCAAGCTTCAGCCGCACCTCGTGTTCCCGTACTTTTCCCCTACCAAGGCGCTGGTGCCAGTGGCATGGTAGCACTAGTAGGTCTTGGACTTCTCTTTATGGCTCCCAAATATGTAGATATGATCAAGGAAGCCTTCCAAGTAGAGCCATTTAAATATGGTTCTGATTTAGGAAGAGAACTGGGAACAAGCTTTGATATGACTCGACGTGGAATAACTTCACTAGGCACAGTTATGAGAAATCCAAATGCCCCAGAATTTATAAAACAAATGGGTAAAAAAATACAAAGTCAAGAAACCAACATCTCAACTGTCAATGAATTTATTGATAACACCACAGGTCGAAATAGACCAAACACATAATCAAAAACTCGCTCTCTTTAATTAATCTCTCCAGACAATCTTACCCTCCTCAATAATTTGATTGTATAAACTACTCCACTTCCCTCTTCGCTTGCCCTCATCTAATAAGTACCTGATCTTATTTCCTATATCGCTTTTTGCCTTCATCTTAACAGCCTGTTCTCTCTGATCTTTACTAATCAGTTGGTCCGATAAACCACTAAACAATAAAGACTGTGCTGCCAAAACTCCCACCACCATTCTTTTTGCTTTATCAGAACCAACCCCAAAAGCAATATCAGCATTTTTAATCAACTTTTTCATCTTATCAACAGACACCAGCTCTTGAAATTCCCTAACATCATCATTGATAGCTGCTTCAAACACTCTATTAGCCATTAACAAGGTCACATACCATTTACTATGCTCGTTATCTCTTGGAACCCTCAATACCTTCATTTCTCTTTCACTTTCTCCTGTCCAAGGTAATTGATAATGTCTATTTTCTTCTCTCCACCACAACTCCCAAAAAGTTTTCTCTTCTCCAATGTTCCCAATATTCTCCAGTGTAGATTTTACTCGATCAGACATCTCCTCTACATCTAAATTTTCTACTCCCACTTTCACCATCAGCTTGACTTTCTCATAAAAGTTAGGAATCATTCCATTGGGAAACACAGTCTCAAGCCTTGGATCATCCGCTCTTTCAACATCCTCTTCACTCATAAGAACATTAGGCCCTATCGGCCAGTCACGACCCCCATCCTCTTTCAATCTTGCTCCTGACCACACCAAATAATTGGCATCATTTCCTTGTGGCCATCCTCCCATATCATATTTTTTCTTAAACAATTGCTCTCCTTCTTTTACTTCTCCAGTTTTTTTCCAATCTTTACCTATTTTTACCTTCCAATCTCCACCCTCTTCCTTCTTTAATTTCATCTCTTCTTTCATGCTCCACCCATATTTAGTATCAATTCCTGCAAAATGAATGTCAGCCAAAGCTAACTTAAACGCAAAATCCAAACCAAAAGACACTTCACCGCTTTTCTCCGCCTTCTCCATCTTACTCATCCAATCACCAACTTCGCTTTTAACTTCTTCGTATTTACCTCCTTCTTTCAGTCTGCCCCACGCATCAACCCAGCTACAAGCTTTTATAAATTTACTTGTCTTGCCAAATAAATCACTTTTTGGATCAATATTTAATATATTCAATACTGTGCGTGTCGCTTTCACAGATTCTTCACCGGAATCTTCGTCTATCGAGTAATCTGACACTTCTTCAGTCAAAACATCTCCTATCAACTTCACCACATCTTTTGGAACCACCTCATAATCTTTTTGGATATTCTCATTTTCCGATTCACCAGCCTCCATCGATACCAAAGCTGTTGCAATAATCATTCTTTGCGCCTTGTCCCAATACTCCTCAACTGGCATTTCACCCTCCTTAACCGGTCCTATCTCTCTGATTTTGGACAACTCTTTCAATCTAACCACTCTTTTGTCTCTATTCATGATGACATTGGCCCAGTATTCTCTTGACCATCCTAAACTCCCCCAATGAGTATAAACTCCCCACATAAACTCATCCATAGCTCCCGACCACTCCAAGGCTTCCTCAATCGCTTCCAGTTTTTCCTTTTCTTTATCACCAAACTCAATCTCTTTCATCTCTTTCTTCGCTCTTGTTACTTTTAATATCTCTCCTCTCCCCATTTCTTCAAAATCTTCTTCTGTAAATTTTTCTTCTTTCATTAACCTCTTCTTTATCTCTTCAAAACTTTCCTGTTTTCTTACTACTTCCTTCTCTCCCTCTTCTGCCAAGCTTCTTCTTATCTCTAAACTATCAACTGCATTTTTCATACTATCCATCATCCTTCCTAATCTAATATGATCCGGCCTGTCAGACATCCCCGATCCAGTTTTAGCAATTAAGCCATCTACCCAAGATGAAAACTCCTTTTGTACTGCCCTTTTAAACTTTTTTGCACTAAACTCCTCAGCAGGTTTTTCCAATTCAACTGTTACTACCGGCATCCTCATCTCATTTCTATTCCCATAACCCTCTTCAAACTCTTCCCACATCTCTCTTTCCTCGTCAAGCTTTTCCCGACCACTAACAACCTCCTCTTCTTCATCTCTTTGCATTCTAATATCAGGCACTTCAGCCTGACTGGTTGGCTGAGAAATTTTCTCCATTTTATGGCCAGGACCACGACTTATACTACTTGGCCCGATCCCAGAAATTGGTTCACCTTCTGCCATATAAATCTCTAGTTGCTAATTTAAACCTAATTTTACCATCACCTTCTTGTAAAACAAACCTTTATTTCCCCAACCACAAAATAGACCTCTCATTGTATACTAAGAACATGCCCGTCCAACAGCATCCTATTCCTCAAAACGTAACACAGTATCAATTTCGCCTCATCGGCGACATGACTCTAAAGCAGTTTCTTCAACTGGCCGCTGGAGGTATTCTTGCCGTTATCGCCTTCTCCCTTCCTATTCCTGCCCTTTTCAAATGGCCACTTATAATTTTCTTCGCCTCCCTGGGCGCTGCCCTTGCCTTCCTTCCTGTCCAAGGTCGACCCCTAAGTCAATGGATCATTGCTTTCTTCAAATCCATCTACTCTCCCACCATCTACACCTGGCAAAAACAACAACCACAGCAACCCAAAGACTCCTCTCCCGCCCCTTCCAAACCTAAAAATCAATCCAAACAAAAAACTGACTCACAACCAACCTCTCCTCCTCTTTCCTCCTTTCAAGTCACCCAAAAAAAGGCTGCTCCCAAGAAAACAAAAGCCAAAACTAATAAACGCCACTCTCCTAAAACCCCTCCTCCCACTCCTGCCCCAGAACCAACTCCCCCAGAAAAACAACAACCCGAACCTCCAAAACAGCCCCCTTCTCCTCAAACCAGTCCTTCTTCCTCCTCTCCTCAACCCTCAAAACAAGGCCAGCAAACCCCTTTCTCTTCTGATCTTCCCATCCCTCATCCTTCAGAAGAACCCAACACTATCGTTGGTATGACCTTAACTCCTCAAGGCAAAATCATGGAGAACACCTTAATCGAAATTCTAAAAAACGGCTCTACTGTTCGAGCCACCAAGTCAAACAAACTTGGCCAGTTCCGTTTCGTAAAACCACTGGAAAACGGCATCTACCAAATCACCGCCGAAAACCCCCAATATAATTTTCCCGCTTATGATTTAAAACTAGAAGGCAAAATCATTCCTCCCCTCAAACTACAAGCCAGTCAACAAACAAGTTAAAATAAGTAACATCTGCCCATGTTAAACAAAGCATTAAAATCTACCACTCAAGATCACCTCAATGTCTACACCATTAAAGACGATCTTCTTATTCTCAAAGACGGCTCAGCAGCTCTAGTCCTCCAGCTTAACGCCATCAACTTCGGTCTCTTGTCAGAACAAGAGCAAGACGCCATCATCTACGCCTATGCCTCTCTTCTCAATTCTCTCTCTTTCCCAGTTCAAATTCTCATGCGCTCAATCAGAAAAGATATCTCCGACTACATTCAGCGCCTCGACAACAACCTTAAACAAACTCAGTCACAAAAATTAAAAGAGCAGGTTGTTAAATATCGCAGTTTCATTAAAAACTTGGTCAAGAAAAACAAAGTTTTAGAAAAAAAATTCTATCTCGTCATTCCCTACTCTCAACTCACCCTCAAAGAAACTTTTTCTCAAGGACTTAACCCCTTCTCAAGCAAACAACAAAAACCATCCTATAAAATCGACTACATCCTCAAGAAAGCCAAAGACAACCTTTTCCCTCGCCGCGACCATTTGATCAGCCAGTTCTCCAGTCTTGGCCTCCAAGCCCAACAACTAAACACCAAACAACTCATGGCTCTTTTCTACAAAATATACAATCCAGACAACCCCGAAGGCTTACCCAACCAGGCAGAACCAGACCAATATCAAACCACCGCTGTCCAAGCTCAAAAAAAATCAGACACCCAACCTGAACAAACACAACAAACAGCCCAAACACCAGCTTCAACTGAACAACAACCACCAAAGTCACCCCATCAATCAATAAACAACCAACAAACATGAACATACTTCCTTTCCTAAACCAAAACAAAAAGGATCAATCCCCCAAAAAACAACCTCCTTCCCCACCCAAATCCACCCCTACTATTCAATCAAAACCGGAGGAAGAAAAAAATCTACCCGACTCAGCTGCTTCCGGAACTGTAAACGTTCAAGACATCATCGCTCCTCCCTCAATAGAAGTTGATTTTACTTATCTCAAAATCGGCTCCACCTATACCCGCACCCTTTTCGTCGCCGGCTACCCTCGCTACGTCTCTGCCAACTGGTTGTCACCCTTAATTAACTTCGATCACTCTCTAGACGTCTCCATGTTCATTTACCCCATCGAGGTCAAAGGTACTCTTGACAAACTCCGCCGCCGTATTGCCGAAATGGAGGCCGAAATCGGTTCAGACGTCGAGAGGGGTCGTATTCCTCAAGCCTCCACACAAGCCCAACTTGAAGACGCTAAAAGCCTCCAATCCCAGTTAACCAAAGGAGTTGAGCGCTTCTTCCAATTTTCTCTCTATATCACCATCTCAACCGACACCAAAAAAGAACTTGAAACCATCACCAGTCAAGTCCAATCTCTTCTCGGCTCCCTTATCATCGTTTCCAAAATTGCCTCTCTCTCACAAGAAGAAGCTTTTAAATCTACTCTTCCTTACTGTAAAGACAAACTCTTAATCACCCGCAACATGGACACCACTGCTCTCTCAACCACTTTCCCCTTCACCTCCTCAGAGCTTACCGACAATAAAGGCATCCTCTATGGCATCAACGAACACAACGAGTCTTTAGTTATCTTCGATCGCTTCTCTCTAGAAAACGCCAACATGTTAGTTCTAGCCACCTCAGGTGCTGGAAAATCATATCTTGTCAAACTGGAAATGCTTCGCTCTCTTATGTTCGGCACCAACGCCATCATCATCGACCCTGAAAACGAATACGAAATGCTCTGCAAAGCCGTTGGTGGCAACCACATCTCCTTTGAAACCACCTCTGCCAATAAAATAAACCCTTTCCAGCTTCCCCCTGCAGAAAATTCATCACCTGATGAAATGAACTACAAACATCTTTTTTTGACCTCTCTTCTAAAAATCATGCTTGGAGAAATATCTCCAGATCAGGACGCCATACTCAATCAAGCCATTAACCTGACCTATCAACAGCGCAATATCACCCAAGATCCCAGTACCCACAACAATCCACCACCCCGTATGGAAGACTTATACAAAGTTCTCATCGGTATGGAAGAAAAACCTGCCCAATCTCTAGCTCGCCGACTGGAAAAATTCGTCAAGGGCGGCTTAAGAGGTATCTTTGACCAACAATCCAACATTGATCTTGACTCACCCATGACTGTTTTCTCTCTCAAAGAAACCGCTGATGAAATCAGACCAATTATCATGTTCATGATCTTAGACTTCATCTGGACCCAAATTCGCAGAGAACTTAAGCGCCGTCTTCTCATCGTTGACGAGGCCTGGTACCTAATGAGACACGAGGACTCTGCCCAGGTCCTGCAAAGCTTTGTTAAACGCGCCAGAAAGTATTATTTAGGGGTTAGTATCATCTCTCAAAATGTTGAAGACTTTCTCAACTCCCAATACGGCTCCAGTATCGTCACCAACTCCGCTATTCAGTTTCTTATGAAACAATCCCCCGCCGCCATTGATAAACTGGCTGATCTTTTCTATCTCTCTCAAGGAGAAAAACACCTTCTTCTTTCTGCTAATGTCGGAGAGGGTATCTTTTTCGCCGGACAAAACCACGTCGCCCTCAGAGTTGTTTCCTCTCCCGATGAGCACGCTCTAATAACCACCAAACCTCAAGAAATTCTGGATAAAAGAGAAAAAGACCAACAAGAATCAACAAATCAAAGCTCTGATTCTTCAAACCCACCTCAATCAGATCAAACTTAGTTTCTTCCTTTGTTCATAGTAAACTATACTCACAATTACTAACCACCGTAAATTCGTGGATTATCAAACACTTGAAACCAAGCGTCAACAGCTGCAAACTCTACTTTCAAAAGAGTCAGACCAGCTCACCCTTCAACAAAAACAGGAGTTGGAACAACTCCTTCAAGATCTATCCAATCTCTATCAAATCCAACCCCAACAACTAAAACAACTTCTCACCGCCCCTCAACCTGAAAACAAAACCAACTATATCGACACCGCTCTTTTAACCCAACTGGTCGTCCAGTATCAAAACTACCAACAACAACTCCAAAAACCTCTCAAAAACACCTCTCTTGAACAAGACCAAAAAGACCTCATCTCATACCTTGTTCACCACCAACAACTAAAAATCATTCAAGAAAAACTTGCCCTACAACTCAATCAAACCCAAACCCAAACCATAAAAAAAGCTTCCACTACCAAACCTCAATCTGACCCTCATCAGATCAATCAAGACCTTGCTCAACAAGTCATTTCCCAAAAAATTCAAAATCAAAACCTTCAACTTCCCGCCCAAGAAACCAACAAAGCTCAACAAACTCTAGCCAACGACATTACCCTTCTTCAACCCAGCGCCAAACAACTGCCAATTCTTGCCGACCTCGCTCTCGCTCAAAACAGCCCTCAATACCAATCTCAATCTTCTCTTTACCAACTTAACCAACAAATCACCCCTCTTGTCCAACCCGCCCAACAACCAGACTTTGAGTTTCTTTTCCAAAAACCCCAACAATACCTTGACACCCACTACTCTGACCCGCTTTTTTCCACCACCATTAACACCGACCACCTACTACAAAAAATCAATCAAGACAACACCAAAAAACTCCTTCAAAGTACCAATCTTAAAAATCTTCAAAAAGACATTGTTGATCAAAATTATCAATCAGTTCCTCAAGACTCTCCACTTTTTGACCAGCTCAATAGTTTCCATAAAAACAATAATATTTCACTTAACCAACTCAGCATCCACCCCACTACCCAAAAAATCTTCCAACAAGCCAACCCTGAATCTCACGTTGACAAGCCCCAACTTCTCTCTTCCCTAAGAAAACAAAACCCAACCCTAAGAATATTTCCCTTGCAAGAAGCTGAAGCCTGGGCCAGCTTTACTGAAAATATTCCTGATCAACCTCAATTCTCACCACTGCTAATTCGTTACCTGGGTCGCGGAATTACTCCCCAACAACTTCAATCAACCCTCCAACAAGCTCAAACTCAACCAGACCATCCTCTTCATCAACAAGTGAACAACAATCTTAAATTTTATTCCTCTATTCTCTCTAATTATTTTAATCTAGCAGACACAGAAGCCGGCCAAAAACTTCTCCTTCAAGCTCAAAAAAATCCCCTCTTATCTAAACTAAATCCTTTAAGAAATCGCCTTCTCTCACTTTTCCCTGCCTCTTCCCACACCACAATCCAAGCCGTTCTCTCTCCCGTCGGCTTCCTTCGAACCAAAGCCAGTTCATTCTTGGGTAAAAGAATATTTACTCGCCTCGCCCAAAAAACCTCTCACCAAGTACTTAAAAAAGGTCTACAAACTCTTGCTCAAAAAGGCTTCCAAACAGGTGCCAAAGAGCTGCTCAAAAAAATCTCTCTTCAAGCCGCGGAACAACTTGGTATTCATATAGCCGCAGAATCTCTAAATGTAGTACCAGGACTAGGAGTTGTCGTTGATATCATCATCACCGTCAGCACAGCCATAATCAAAAAGGTAAAAGAATTTGTCCAAAATATCGCTGTCACCCTTTACGGAGAAAAAGTTAAAAAGAGAGACTTATTCGCTCCCTTTATTATGGCTGGATCTGCTGGTATTGGAATAATTACCGGCCTAGGACGAGCTTTGCAATCTGCTATATCAGCCACTTTCACCGCCGGTGCATCTGCCCTAGTAACACTCATCTTTTCTTCCATTGCTGTTCTTCTGTTTTACATAGCCGCCCTCAATGCCGGCCCGCTCATCTCCACCATCGTCCAACTTGAATCTGGTCTGCCCGCACTAATCGGCGGACAAGGAGTCACCCCCTACAGCGGCCCCATCATTGACGGCTGTGCTCCTGCCTGGCCACTAGGCAACCGCGGTCCCGTAACTCAAGGCCCTCACGGCTCATTCTCTCACTCAGCAATCGAAGCCATAGACATCTCAGCTCCAGTTGCCACTCCTGTATACAGCGTGGTTCCTGGTACCATCAAAATAACCGGTTGGGGAGGAGTCTACGGTAACTGGATAATTCTCGATGCTTACTCAAAAGGTCAATCTTTCCAGGTTATATACGGTCACCTCTCAGCTACTTTTGTATCACCAGGTCAATCAGTCAAACCAGGCACTCAAATTGGCCTTTCCGGAGCTACCAGCTCAGTCCCCAGTTTTCAAAATCCCCATCTTCACCTTGAATACGTCGGTATAAAATACAATAAATGCCCAGCCGCAGGCGTTAATGTTCCTGAAGGATGTAGCGGATACAACCCTTCTGCCCCCAACGCTTGTTTAATTAACGGACAAAAAATCTATGGACCTTAATAAAAACATACTCACCGGCATAAAACAAAAACTTTCCTCTCTAAACCTCTCCACCGTCTCTATTACTGCCATCACCTTGTTAATTATTGGCCTAATTGCTTATCTAGTTATCCAAAACCCACCAACCCAAATTCCTAGTCAACCATCCCCTATTCCCCAAATTACTGCCTCACCGATTCCTCTCCCCCAAGCCAGCTCACCACTTCAAAATCAAGACCAGGGCCTAATCATTTCCTGGCAGACTCAACCTCCTCAACTGCCAGATAAATTAAATCTCTACAAAATTCAGACTCCTTTAATTAATAACTCTTCCTCACAAACTATTGCTCAAAACTTAGGTTTCTCAAATCAAGACTTAGTCGCCAACCAACCTCCCTTTCTAGTTTGGTCAAAACCACCTCACTCTCTCTCTGTCAATCTAAACAGCAATCAACTTACTTTTAACAACTCTTCTCCTCAACTACCCATTTCCGAGTTCCCTAACAACCAAATCATCAAACAAAACATAACTGAAAGACTCAATCAAATATTAAACTCACCGTCTCAACTTCAAGTCATCGGTGAACCAGTCATTCTTGACTCTTCAAACTATCAAAACGACCAACCCGACAAACTAAGAAGTCTTTTTTTCACCCAATCTCCTGACAACCTCCCTATCTATACCACCACTACAAACAACGCCCCTATTATCGTCATCTTTGATTCCCAACTTAACATCAAATATCTTGAAATTTTAGGCGGATTTCAAACCATTACCTCCATCTCCACTTCTTCCCCTGCCTCTTATTCAAATCTTCAACAAACAGCTCCCCAAAAAGCTCAAAGACTTCCCAGTACCAACCTAATTAAACAAGAAAAACAACTGAATTCTGCTTCCCAACTTAACTTAACTGTTCAAGATATTCGCTTATCATTCTTTTTCGATCCTCAAAACCCCAACCTGCTTCAACCTGTCTACTCCCTAACCGGCCCCCTCTCCACTAACGATCTTAACTTCCCTCAATCAAGATTCATCGTCCCTGCCCTACCTGAAAACCTATATCAGTAGACTATTTTTGTACTCGCACCGGCATGATTACTTGCACCCAGTTCTTACTCTCACCCACCTGTTTAAAAACACCTGGTTTCAACCCCCCCAAACTTTCCATTTCAATCTCCTCAGTCTCCACCGCCTTAAAATAATCCAGCAAATATCTACTGTTAAAAGCCACTTCCAAACCACTTCCTTCAACCTCTCCTGACAATCTAGTTCTACTTTTTCCTACCTGGGCACTATTAGCACTCACAATCAACTCTCCATCTTCCACTTTTATCTTAATAATATTAGCACTATCCCTTGCAAAGATGGCCGCTCTCTTAACCGCTTCCTCAAACTCCTCTGTAACTACTCTAACCTTAACTTCATGCCCTTTAGGCATTATCTGCTCATATGGAGGAAACTCCCCCGACAATAACCTGCTCACCAACTCTATCTCTCCTGCTTGAAAAATAACTTGCTGTTTTTCTTCCTGTAGTTGACCTATCACCTTATCAACTCCTTCTTCCATCACTCTAACTAGCTCAACTAAAGCTCGACTGGGAATAACCATTTTCTTCCCTACCAAACTCTCATCAATCTTGCTTATCTTCACTTTATCCTTGCTCAACCTATACCCATCAGTTGCCACCATCACCATATTTTTCTTTCCTATCTCCCACAGCATTCCAGTCAACACCGGTCTTGATTCATCCATTGCCGCCGATGAACTCACTCTTCCTACCACTTTTTTCAATCTATCAGCCGACATCTCCATCTGACCCTCTCCCTCCAAAGAAGGAATAGAAGGAAACTCTCCTGCTCCAATACCTGGCAACTCCACATCAACTCCATCTGAAGATAACTTCAAGATCTCTTTTTCTGTTTCTATCAGAACCTTTCCCGCTGGTAAAGTTTTAATTAATTCAGACAATGTCTTTGCCTCCACAGTAATCTCTCCTTCTTCTTCTACCTTAGCTCCCACATTTACCTTAAATCCAATCTCCAAGTCCGTAGATAAAGCTTCCAAGCCTTGCTTATTTGCTGACAACTTAATATTTGCCAATACCGGCAACTGAGGCCTACTTGCAACGCTTCTGCTTGTTACGCCTATCGCTTTTTCTAAATTACTCGCTAAAATTGTTAACTTCATTGTTATTAATTAATTATATATAAATATATAGTCGTAATAATAGGCACTGTGTATATCTGGATACTACGCCTGTATTCTGCCTGTTGTTTTTGTTTAAAACCCATATTTTAATTGATATACCGATTTTTGATCTTCAAAAATAAAAGCCGCTGAGCTCTTGTTTTTGGGTTATGTTTTGTTAATTACTGTTTAATATTGTGAATTCTATTGTGAATTATTATTTAAATTTTGGGATATCTTTTTATTTTATTTTAAGTTAATCAATATTTGTTCACTTTTTAATTTTTTATCCACTCCTTTTCCACCACTTGTTCACTTGTATATCTTCTGCTTCATTTCCATAACATCAGATCGCAGTAAACGATTATCAATCATCTCCTCTTCTATTTTTTCTACAGCATGCATTACTGTGGTGTGATCTCTATCTCCAATCAGTTTTGCAATGCGTTGCAAAGTCATTCCCATCTCCTCACGCAGTAAATACATAGTAATGTGGCGTGCTTTTACTAACTCTGATTTCCTGCTTTTACCCACTAATTGTTTGTTTTTTAAATCAAAATGTTTGGCCACCAAAGAAATAACCTCTTGAGGACGCAGTCTTCTGGCTCTCTTCTCTGCCTCTACCCCAATCTCTCTTTCTACTAAATTTTTGGTCACTGCTCCTGTTTCCATCTCAGCAATATTAATAATTCTCGTTAAAATCCCTTCCAGTTCTCTGGCGTTGGTGTTTGTCGAGGTGGCAATGATATCCAAAGCTCCTGGTTCATAATTAACTTTCAACTCATTACATTTTTGCTTAAGTATTGCCAACCTCATCTCCCAGTCTGGCAAACTAATGTCTACAGTCAAGCCTCCTAAAAATCTTGATATTAACCTATCTTCAACATCTTCAATTTCTTGAGGTCTCCTGTCAGAAGTCAATACAATCTGAGCTCCCTTACTGTATAACTCATTGAAGGTATGAAAAAATTCTTCCTGACTACTTTCTTTACCTGCAAAAAACTGAATATCATCAATCAATAACACATCCAAATTTCGATACTTCTTCTTAAACTCATCGACGTTTTTATTTCTGATCGTGGTTACCAACTCATTTGTAAACTGCTCACTTGTTGCTGCCTGCACATTCAACCCTTTCCCCAATAGTTCCTGTCCCACCGCATGCATTAAATGCGTCTTACCCACTCCAACCCCACCCCATAAAAATAGTGGGTTATGCTTTGTTCCTGGCGCATCAACCACCCCTTTGGCTGCTGCGTAAGCCAGTTGATTCGAACTTCCCACCACAAAATTATCAAATGAAAATCTTAAGTTCAAACCCGCCTTTCTTCCCTTCCCTTCCATCTCCTTTTCCTCAAACTCTTGATGTTCAAACAAGTCTGGTTCTTTTGTTGCCTCCTCTTTTTCGTCCAAAACTTCCTCTTCCTCAAATGGTCTAGGTTTTACCTTCAGAGCTAACTCAGCCTGTTTCCCAGTCTGCTTTTCAATTATCTGTTTTATCTGCGCATAATATCTCTGGTCAATCGTCTGCTGGTGAAATCCCGACATACACCCCAACTCAACTAAAAGTCTCTCTTTATCAATCTTGTCAATCGAGCTGATGTAACAAGGTTTAATAAAAGAATTATAAAAAGCTGGTGATATACTAACCTCCAGTTCGCCCAGAACAGACTTCCAAAGGTTTTCCTTTTCAATTGCTGCCACACGACAACTGTAGAATAGTTTTCCACAATTTTAAACCCCTAAATACCCCAAACAAAACACTGACTTTGACTGATTTGCTACCTAAAAAATACCATCTTTGAGTACCAAAAACTTCTTTTCCACATTTGATCCCGAATATCTTGATCCACCCTTCTCTTTTCGTTTTAATCAACCATTCATGGTAAAATATCTACTCGTTAGCCAATTAAAGCGCTTTTATGACAAAAAGAACCTACCAGCCATCCAAAAGAAAAAGAAAAAAAAAGCATGGTTTTCGCAATCGTAACAAAACCATCATAAAAAGCCGCCGCCGCAAGGGGCGCAAAAAGCTATCCGCGTAAATTTCCTTATGCTTCCTAAAAAAAACCGCCTACCCTTAAGAAAGAGAAGACAGATAACCCAACAGCAAGCCCAATCTTTCTTCTCTCCCCTTTTTACTATCCTTATCGCTTCCCCCTCTGATCGAAAAGATCAGCCAACTCGCTTTGCCACTCTGCTTTCCAAAAAAATAAGCAACAAAGCCGTAATCAGAAACAAAAAAAGACGCCAGATACTCAATTCAGCCCATCAACTTTTAGATTCTTTACCCACCGGCTTAGACATCATTATTATTCCCCAAAAGTCCATCACCTCTACCAGTTTTCAAAAAATAAAACAACAACTACAAAACATTCTAAATAAATACTTAAAACATGACTAAATACCTGATTAACTTCTATCAAAGATTTATCTCTCCCGCCCTTCATTCTCTAATGGCTCCCTTCACTCACAGCCTTAATGCCTGCCGTTTTACCCCCACCTGTTCTCAATACACAAAAAAAGCAGTCCAAAGATACGGTATAATAACAGGCTTAGTGCTGGGTACTAAACGCTTATTGCGTTGCAATCCTCTTTTTTCAGGCGGTCACGACCCTGTTCCAGATTTAAATTAAATAAAAAACAATATGATAAATTTTCTAACCTCGCCAATAACACAAGTTCTAATCTTTCTCTATCAAGCCTTAGGTAACAACATTGCTCTGGCCATCATCACCTTAACACTTCTAATACGCGCCATTTTAGTCCCTATCACTCTTCCCGCTCTTCGCTCTGCTAAAAAAATGCAGGAATTAAAACCCCAACTCGACAAGATCAAAAAGAAGCACAAAGACAAAGCCAAGCAACAACAAGCCCAACTGGATCTATATAAAGAACACGGCGTCAGCCCTGTCAGTGGCTGTCTCCCTCAAATAGTTCAAATCATCATCCTAATTGCCCTTTACCGAGTCTTTTTAAACTTCATTGATAAAGGTACGGCCGACGGAGTAGCTATCAACATGAAGTTCCTCTGGCTGGATCTGTCCAAATCAGACCCTTACTACATCCTCCCTGTTCTGGCTGGTATATCTCAGCTTCTTTACTCATTCATGATGCAATCAGGCTTAAAACAAGACGTTGAAAACCCTAAAGATAAACAAAAAAAACAAGAAGAGGAAGACTCTTTGGAAATGGCCCAATCAATCCAACAGCAAATGGTCTATCTCATGCCCATCATGACCGTCGTAATCGCCTCCAGATTTCCTTCCGGCCTGGCTCTCTATTGGGTGGTCACTACTCTCTTTTCTTTTGGTCAACAACTTATCGTTTCCGGCCCAGGTGGTTTAATAACTCTAAAAAATCAATTGTTAAGCAAATTAAGTTTTCTCAAAAATGACTAAAGACAACCAAAAAATCCAACAAATCCTCACCAACACCTGTCAACTCTTGGGACTCAATGAAGACCAAATCGAGGTAGAGCTTGAAGAAGATAGGGTTTATCTTCATCTGACCTTGCCTGAAGATCAATCAGGTCGCTTCATCGGCCGACAAGGTGAAACAATTCGCTCTTTAAGGCTAATTTTAGGATTGATGCTTAACCAAAGATTTGACCAATGGTTTCATGTTCGTGTTAACGTCAACGACTATCAAGATCGACGCAAGCAAATGCTTCTAAATCAAGCCGAGCAAGCAGCTAATCGCGCCCAAGACACCGGCCAAGAAATTATTCTCCCCGACCTAAACTCATTTCAACGCCACCTGATTCATCAACACTTCTCCAACCGAAAAGATGTTACTACCGAATCACGTGGAGAAGAACCACTCAGGCAACTATATATCATTCCGGCCTAAAACCCTTATACTAAGAGCATGATTGCCGTCTTAGTGTCATTACTGACTCTTTTCTCTCCCACTCAACTGGGTAAACATTTCTGGCCTTCCTACAGCTATCTCAGCGGACTTAAGATAGATTACCTCTCTCCCGTCTTTTACTTCACAGATATTCTTTTAGTTTTACTTTTCTTGTTTAATTTGAAGTCTCTTTTACAACAAGTAGACAAACTTTCTTTATTTCTAAAAATCTCTATTGTAGCTTTTCCTGTTTTGAACATAATTTTTGCCATCCACCCTCTTCCCGCCCTGATTTTTTGGTTGCGTATTTTTCTCTTAATAAGCTTTGTCTCTACCATTATCTCCCGCCCCTCTTTATTAAAAACAATTTATTACACACTTTTTACTACCCTGATATTCACCTCACTTCTAACCATTACCCAGTTTATTCTCCAGTCTTCATTAAACGGCCCGCTTTATTTTTTAGGTGAACGACAACTCAATATTGCCACCTCAGGCATTGCTCGTCTTGATCTGGCTCAACATCTTCCCTACTCTCTTTTCCCTTCTTCTTTTCTACTTTTGCGCCCTTACGCCACCTTCAGCCACCCCAACTCTCTAGCCGGTTTTCTGCTTTTATCACTGGGCTTGATCTATCTTCTTCACCAACACCTTAACTTTAAAAAACCCTCCCTCTACTTATCTTTTATTATTGCTCTCCCTGCTCTGTTTCTCACTTTCTCTCGCGTCTCCTTGTTTACAGCTTTAATCATCCTGCCCATATTGGTTATCTCTCCTCATCTTTCTTCTTCAACTAAAAAAACCATCGGCACCCTCATTCCAACCATTTCTTTAGTCTTCTCTTCACTCTTTATCTTTCCAGCTCTTACTAACTTTCAAAATACCAGACTTGCCATACAAAGCCGACTCTTTCTCAATCACTCAGCTGTTCGAATTTTTATTAACAATCCACTGTTAGGTACGGGCTTGAACAACTTCCTTTATGCTCTTGTCAAAATAAACCCCCAAACTCCTTTCTCTCTAATTCAACCAGCCCACAACCTTTTTTGGCTGTTGTTGTCTCAACTGGGACTTTTAATTTTTATTCCTCTAACCTACTACTTCTTGCGATTCTACTTTAAGCTTTCCTTCCAATCACAACTTATTATCGCCCTGATAATTCTCACCGGCCTGCTTGACCACTACTGGCTAACTCTTCCTCAAAATCGCCTTCTGCTTGCTCTTACCATCTCACTTCTAATTACTCTCAAAAACCGACCAAACTTAGTATAAAATACTTCTTATGAGCAAACTAACTATTTACACTGACGGAGGATCGCGGGGCAACCCCGGCCCAGCTGCTTGCGCTGCTGTCTTTCAAACAGATAAACAAGTTGTTGCCCAATCAAGCTGGTATCTAGGAGAAGCCACCAATAACCAAGCTGAATACCAAGCCGTTCTTAACTCACTAAGATTCATCAAAAGAAACCCTCAATTGTTTTCTCAGTTTCAAACCGTTGAATTTGTTCTTGACTCCGAGTTGGTAGTTAAACAACTAACCGGCCAATACAAAATCAAAAATGTTCATCTTCAAGAACTTGCCGCCCAGACTAAAGAAAACATCAACAATCTCAATCTAATTGTCAACTTCCGCCATGTTCTCAGAGACAAAAACCACCGCGCTGACGAACTTTTAAACAACGAACTAGATCTTCGCCAATAACTCTTTTTTTATTTAATCCCCGCAAAATAATTCTAGGATAAATTATACCGTGCCCGACTGTGGATAATCGAAATTTTTTTTACCCCCAATTTTCACATGTCCCACGTAAGAACAAAAATCACAATTCACTAGCCACAAAGTACAGAATAACTTCAACCTAAAATAAACAAATAAATTAGTCATTATTCAATTACTCCAAAACTTACAATTTTCTATAAGCTATACAAAAATTACCATTAGCTCAAATAAAATCCTTGTTCTATACTTAATCTATGCCCCAATCCAACCTGCCTTACCATGCAAACATCGACCAGGAACTTAACCGGGCTTTAATTTTTTCTCCTCACAACCTCCTTGCTTACCATCTTGCCTTCATCCTGGCCCAGCACAACATTCAAGTTACCTGGTACCATCTGCCACCCAGCCTTCCCACCTTCTCCTCCCCGGACAAAAGTATTCAACAAAAAACCCTCTCATCTACCCCTTCGCAAGCCGACTGGAAATCCGCTGACTACACATTCTTTCTCTATCCATTTGACTCTCGCTTTAACCTAACCAAGTTTTTACCTCTGCTTACCTCTACCTCCTCTAAACTCACCTTTGTCGGACGTTTCTCCCAAAAAGACGCCCTCCTCCACGATCTTCAATCACAACTTTCCCCCTCCACAAACTACAGAAGCATTTTACTTGATCACATATATGGCCCTTACATGCTCACCACCGACTCTGGTTTTACTGAAAAAATATTCACCCATCTCTGGCAACAAAAATCTCTAACTCTCCCGGCCCATCCCCAAACAAAACTCTTACCTCTATACGTTAAAGACGCTGTCTCAGGTTTAACAAAAGCCACTTTCTCTCCTCAGACAGACCAAAAAATATTTTCTATTAGTCCTCTTGAACCAGTTACTTTAACAGATTTTGCTTTATCGCTAGAAGACCCCTCTGATGAATATTTAAAATTCCACCCAGATCTTGACTTGACTCAAAACGCCAAAGACCTAAAACTACCCAGCCAAGAACTTATTGCTCATACCCAGGCCCAACTAAATTGGCAACCAGAAACTGATCTTAACGTCTCTCTAAGGCAAACTTTTCAGTTTTTGTCTAAAAACCAACCACAGCCACAGCAACCAACTCCCTCATCTGCCCATAAAAAGAAGGGGACTACCCAAAGACAACCAACTCCTTCTCCTCAGCTTTCACCTCTGAAAAAAAACACAACTGATAAACCATCTAAAAAAAACAAGTTAAAAACCAAACTAAAAAAATTATCCAGGGTTTTAACCAAAGCAACCCTCATCACCGTAATTGCTCTCTCGCCTTTAATATATTTTGTCTCTCTCAGTTACCAAGCTGTTAACTCATTGCAGGCCTCCCTTGATAATCTACGTTCCGTCCAATTTGAGCAAAGCATAAAGCTTTCTCAAAAGTCTACCCGCAAACTCAACAAAGCCCGACAATTCCTGGGCTTAGTCAGTCAAATTAACCCCCTTCCATCCGTAGATCAAAAAATCAACAAATACGACCAGTATTTTGACGTCGGCCTGCGCCTAACTACCGTTCTTGAAACTACCTCTCACTCAGCTCAAAAAGGTCAAAAACTCTATCAAACAATCATCAACCCTCAGTCTCAAAACTTTGAACAAATCAATACTGGCTTAAAAACAGATCTTGACTATCTCTACAGCCAACTATCACTGCTTCAATCTAGTCTCAACAAGTTAAACATTCAATCCCGACTCAAATACATCCATCAACTCAAAGATATAAAATCAAAAATTCCAGACTTAAGACAAAGATTACAGTTGGGGATAGCCGCCATTGAAATTTTGCCTCAACTTATTGACACTAATACACCCCAAACCTATCTAGTTCTTCTTCAAAACAACCAGGAGCTGCGCCCCACTGGTGGTTTTATCAGCAGTATCAGTCTGTTAACCTTTCAAAACGGTCATCTTACCCAAACAAAAACAATGCCTGTTTATCAAGCAGACGCCCAACTTGACGGGGTAGTAGAAGCTCCCGCTCCTCTGCAGCAATACCTTGCAGAAGACAGCTGGTACTTAAGAGATTCAAACTGGAGCCCTCATTTTCCCATCGCCGCAGAACAAGCTCAATGGTTTGCTCAAAAAGAGCTTAATAAAAGTATTTCAGGCACAATTGGCTTAAATCTTTACTCCCTTCAGAGCATCCTTCAGTCCACTGGCCCCATTACTCTCAGCCAACCCCAAACAACAATCGACGCCCAGAATCTATTTCAACAAATAAACAAACACTCTCAACTAGCTAATCAACCCAACTCCTCACCCCAACTAATTACTCCTTTAACTGAAAAAATTCTACAAAAAATCACCTCTGGCCAGCTAGATTTTGTAGCCTTCGTAAGAGCTCTTGATCAGTCTCTTAAAAAACAGGAAATAACCATTTCTCTCAATTCACCTCAAGCTCAACCCATTATTGAAAAAAATAACTGGTCAGGTTCTCTAGCCAAACAAGACTGCCCTGCTATGTTTAATCAAACTTACTGCACCTCATTAACTTTTTCTCTCATCGAGGCAAACCTGGGTGTTAATAAAGCCAACTACTATCTCTCACGCCGCCTCTTTCACACAATAGATATTCAACCTCAAGGCCAGCTCGACCACCAGATATCAGTTATTTACCAAAACAACGCTCTCCAAGACACTCCCTCGTCTGGAACATATAAAACGTATACCCGCTTTTATCTTCCTCCCAACTCTCAACTAATCTCTAGCCAACTGAACAATCAACCGATCCAGCCTCAAGACACCACCATCGACCCCTTTTTAAATCTTAAAATAATCTCCTTTTACTACACCATCCCTTCCCAACAAACCGGCCAACTTGATCTCGCTATCCGTTCCCAGCAGATACTAAACACCTTCAGTCCAACCTCCAGTCTCTCAATCAACTGGCAAAAACAATCTGGTACCGGCTCACTACCAACATCCGTCACCATCAACTACCCATCTCAACTATCACCTGAAAAAATCACCATTCCTGCCCGCACCGAACCTCAATCACTTGTTTTCTCAAATCCTTTAGAAGCTGATACTTTATACGCAGTTCAATTTAACCGCCTCTCTCAGGACTAAAAATAGCCACCAAATTTTCTCTAAAGCCCAACTTGTGCTAAAATCACTACCAGTCGGTTAACACTTAAAATCATTCATGGCTAAAAAACAATCAAAACTAAAAGCAGAAAAAAGAGATCTTAAAGGTCGCAAAGTTAAACAACTTCGAAGAGAAGACATCTTGCCCGCCAACATCTACGGAAAAGACGTTGACTCCCAAGCTGTAAAGCTCTCCCAAGTCGACTTCGAACAACTCTACGATAAAATAGGAGAGACTTCTGTCTTAAGCCTTGAGATAAAAGGGGAAGACAAAGAGCGACCAGTTTTAATTAGCCAGGTTCAATTTCATCCTGTTTCCGGAAATCCAATTCATGTTGACTTTCGACAAATCGATCTTAAAGAAAAAGTTATTGCTACTGTCCCTGTTGTTCTTAAAGGTGAAGCTCCCGCCCAAGAAAAAGGTGCTGTTATCGTCAAACTTCTCGATCAACTCGATGTACAAGCCTTACCTACAGACCTACCCGATAAATTAGAACTTGACATCTCCTCTCTCCAAGACATCGGCGACTCTCTTTCAACTGAAGACTTCGACATAGATAGAGAAAAAATAAATCTTCAAATAGATAAGGAGATGGAAGCTGTTCAGGCTCAAGAGCCTCGAGAAGAAGAAGAAATCGCTCCTCCTCCAGCAGAGGAAGAACTTGAAGAAGGTGAAGTACCAGAGGGCGAAGAAGGCGAAACTCCTGAAGGTGAAGAGGAGCAAGAAGGCGAAACTCCTGAAGGTGAAGAAGTAGAAGAAAAGCCGGAAGAAAAATAATCTCAGTTATATAACTGTTTTACTTCAAGAACTTGTCTGTCATTTGGGTCAAGCTTGCTTGCTTTTTCCCAATACTCAAAGCTTGACTCTTTCTCTCCCAACTTCCAATAACCGATTGCAATCTTAAGATATATCTCCCTTGAAGCAGTTCTCTCTACCAACTCAAGCCATCTCTCTATTCTTTTCCTCAAACTCCTGTCAGGAAACACAACAGACTCAAGATCAGACTCCCAACCCAATACAGCCGACTGATTATCAACCAGATCAAGACCTCTAAAATACTCTTTCTCAGCTAACTGATAGTCATTAGCCAATGCCGCCTTTTTAGCCAACTCTCGATGGGCTAGGGGAGAGCCAACCTCTTCCCCCGTCTTCATCAAAGCTCTTTTTCTGCTCCCCTGGGTAGATCTCAAAGCTAACACAGAAATTAATAAAACCACAAGAACCGGAATCAAACTCTTCAGTCCTAATATCAGTGGAGAACTATAAAACAAACCTTTTGCGCTGCCCTCATCTTGTTTTTGCTTGCTTTCTTGTTTATTTTTTTTCGTCACTAGTTTATTTTATACTAGGCCAGTTCTGTTCGATCAACAATCCCTCCTCACCCAACTCCTGCCAAACCGACTCGGTTACAAACGGAACAAACGGATGCAGCAATTTCAAAAATACTCGCAAGCCTTTCTGCAGAGCCGCCTGGCCAATTTCACCCTGTTTTGTTTTTTCAATACATTCATCACAATACCAGTGCCAGAACTTATTATGTGCTGTCTCAGCCGCCAGGCCAACTCTCAAATTATCCAGATGTTCACCCACGTCAGTTGTTACTTGATCTAGACTTTCAAAAAACTTCTCGTCTCCCTTGCAATCACCATCTTCATCACCAGCACTCATCTCGATAAATCTTGCCGCATTCCATATTTTATTAGCAAAGTTTCTCATACCTTTAATGTCACTTTCTCCCACATTTTTATCTTGTCCTGCCGCAGAACTCATCACCAGTCCCATTCGCAAGGCATCTGCCCCATACTTTTCAATCATCGTTAAGGGATTAATTACATTTCCCTTTGATTTACTCATCTTTTCTCCTTCTTCATCTCTAATTAACCCATGCAGGTACACTCTCTCAAACGGCACCTGATCAGTTAAATAAATCCCCATCATCAACATTCTCATCACCCAGAAAATCAAAATATCATAAGCTGTTTCCATAATGGAAGTAGGGTAGTAGTACTCAAAATCTCCCTGTCTATTAGTCTTCAAACTCACCACTGGCCACTGTGAGGAGGAAAACCAAGTATCAAAAGTGTCTGTCTCCTGCAAAAACTCATCTCCTGGCTTATTCTCAGAAACCACAAACTCACTATCCTTTTTTGCCTGCAGTTCTTGCAGCCCATCCTCAATTTCAGCCAAAGTATATTTATCTATCAATTTACCTACCTCGCCTTTAATTTTCTCTCCTTTTTTATCTAAAAACACCACTTTAAGTTCAGGGTTTAACTCAGTACTGTACCAAACAGGCATCCTTATTCCCCAGACAATCTGCCTTGATATGTTCCAGTCTCTTAAGTTTTCCAACCAGTGTCTCATTACTTTTTCCTGTCCCGGCCCCACAATCTCCACTTTTTCATCATCCAAAGCCTTTAGAACTTCTTTTACCAAAGGCTTAACTTTTATAAAAAACTGCAAATGCGGTAGGGGTTCAATTATTTCATCGCATCGATAACAATGACCCACCCGATGCTTATGGTTCCTTGTCTCAATCAATCGCTCTTCTTCATTTAACTTCTCAATCACCTTCTCACGAGCCTCGTTGACTTTCAAGCCTGCAAACTCCCCTGCTTTTTCACTCATAGTTCCATCCATCTTAATCACCTTTATCATTTCCAGATCATGATCAACTCCAATTCTCCAATCAGTCTCATCATGAGCCGGAGTAACTTTAACCGCTCCCGTACCTAGCTCTTTATCAACCTTCTCATCAGCGATAATTTCTATCTCTCTTCCCACCAATGGCAGCTTCACTTTCTTGCCTACCAGATCTTTATATCGCTTGTCATCCGGATTAACCGCCACTGCCGTGTCTCCCAACATTGTCTCCGGCCTGGTTGTTGCTACTTTAACATCCCCCTCACCCTCTACCAGAGGATAGCTAATAATATACAACTTTCCCTCATTTTCTCTGTATTCAACTTCCAGTTCAGAATAACTTGTTCCACAACTGGTGCAGTAATTAACCAGTCTTTCATCACGATATACCAGATCGTCTTTATACAACTTTTTAAAAGTTTTGTTTACATATGAGATCACATCTCCGTCAAGTGTGTATTTAAACCTGCTCCAATCCGCGCTTGCCCCCAGTCTTTTCATCTGATCAATCGCCACTCCACTCTTCTCTTCAACATAATAACTTATCTTTTCAAACAAGCTCTCACGATCAAAATCAAACCGGCTTTTATCCATTTTAGCTAACTTGTCTTCAAAAACATACTGAGTCTCTATTCCTGCATGATCCGCCCCTGGCAACCAAAGCACAGCTTTCCCTTGCATTCGCTCATATCTAGCCAATAAATCCTCAAGCGACACAAATAAAGCATGGCCAATATGTAAAGGATCATTTGCATTTGGTGGAGGCATGATAATACTAAAAGCCTCAAGACTTTTCTCTTCAGCCTCCTTTTTGTCAGGTGCTTCAAAAACCCCATTATCCTCCCATTTCTTATAAATTTCTTGTTCTTTTTCAAACGAGTATCGTTTGTCCATGTTTGTTTATATAAATAAAAACACCCCGACCTTAAACGGCCAAGGGCGAATGTCTCGCGGTACCACCTTGTTTTCTAACTATTCCAGCTGTTACGGGCTTGCCCGGAGAACTCTACTTGGCCACAAAGGCCTTTCCTTTCTCGACTCTCAGGTGACTAACCTGATCAACGTCTCAGTAGCTAAATTTTATCACACCTGCTCAGCCGTACCTAAATTTACCTTCGGCCTCAAACTTAACTTGTCTACTTTTGTTTCCATCATTACCGCCGCCGCTCCAATCATTGCTGCATTATCAGTACAAAAGGCAAAATCAGGCACTCTAAAATCAAGCCCCCATTTACCAGACATATCACTTAATCTATCTCGCAATTTTCTGTTTGCCGCCACCCCTCCTGCCAACAATAAACTTTCAGGTGCAAACTTAACTACCGCCCGTTTTGTTTTCTCCGCCAAGACATCAACCACTGCCTCATTTATTTCCCAGGCTAACTCTGATCGCACCTGTTCATCCAAATCTTCCGCTTTCTCCACCTCTCTCACCACAGCCGTTTTCAAGCCACTAAAACTCAACTCCAGACCATCATCATGTATAAGCGGCCTGGGTAGCTTAAACCTGCTTTTATTTATTTTCCCTGCCCATCTTTCAATCTCCGGCCCCCCTGGATAACCCAACCCCAACGCCCTTGCCGCCTTGTCAAAACATTCTCCTGCTGCATCATCTCTTGTTCCTCCCACTCGACTCCACTCATCTAAACTTTCAATCAACACTAAATCAGTGTGCCCCCCGCTTACCACCAAGGCTAAGGCTGGTAGAGTAGGAGGCTTCCAGCCATTTTCTTGTTTAATCCAGTTTGCCAATACATGTCCTTGCATATGATTAACTGCCAAAAGCTTCTTGTCCCACCCCCAAGACAGAGCTTTGCTAGTCTCCACTCCAATTAACAAACTGCCCATTAGACCCGGCCCCACCGTTACTGCCACCGCTCCAATATCATCTTTATCAACCCCTGCCTTACTCATAACTCTTTCAATTACAGGCAAAACCACCTTTATTTGTTCTCTTGCTGCTACTTCCGGTACTACCCCACCGTACTCGGTCTGCAGCTCCTCACTACTGGCTTTAACAGAGGCCATTATCTCAACTCCCTGTCTCTGTTTTCTCACCACAGCCGCTCCTGTTTCATCACAACTACTTTCAATAGACAAAATCATAAAATATTACTCTTTCTTTGTTCCTCTCAAATAAATCGCTTGCCAGGGTTGGTAATTGCTGTAAAAACTGTCATCAATAAGCACTTCCCCGTCTGCAGACACAACTTCGTAATCAAAACTTGCTTTTGCTCCCCAAGCTGCCCAGTCAATTTGTTTTACCTGCCCTTCTGGCAAAGTTGGGTCATCTTCATATAAGGGCGGCGGTGGAGGTGTCTGCCCCCACACTTTTGGTTTGCTAATCTCAACACTTCTACCATCATCCGTTCCATAAATTTCAAACGCTAGATAACGATTACTTTCATCAACCACTGCTTGAATAAGAATATGACTGGGTGTATTATTTTTAAACTTCAAATCCACTCTAGGGGCAAACACTGTTGCGTCAATACCCGCAGGTGAGTCTTGCTCATAATAAGAAACTCTATACGAATGAGCATGTCTTTCAACTATAGGTAGTCCCGCATCCAATGCTGCCCTAAACATCGTCGTCGACACCTGGCAAACACCCCCACCATCACCCAGCTCTGTTCTTCCGTTGCTGATTACATAAGCACTTTTGTATCCCGTGGCTTGTGACACATCTCCTAAATGCTCATTAAAAGAAAAAACCTCTCCTGGTTCAATTAAGGCTCCACTTATTCTTCTAGCTGCCAAGCCAACATTGTGAACTCGGTTGGGGATAGAGTGATAATAAGTTGAGTCACCTCTGCCTATTAGCTCTTCAATGCCCAAGTTATTAACCTCACCTGTTGTGATTTCTGGTTTAGTTTTACTGATCGGAACTTTTATGTTTAATTTATCTTTACTCAAAATTTCATTCCACGCCTCCATAATTTTATCGACGAGCTCTTTCTCTCTAACAGTCCATCCTTCCTTTGCCGCCCTAAACTCCTTGACCTGTCCATCCTCAAACTTAAAGGCAGCATTCTCAGATTCTCGATTTATCCCCTCAGCCAAACTGCCAACAGTTTCTGATACTGCCTGTCTATCAAAACCTCCTCCTTCGTTTATCTTTACCCACGTTAATAAATCTTCTTCCCCAAGGATCCAGTCTTTACCATCATACTCAAGCACCATCTCTTTCCCCAACAACTGCTCAGCTTTACTTAACGCCTCCTTAGCTTTCTCTTCATTCAACCTCTCCCCCAAGGTCTTCACTGGTGCTTCAATTTCTTTGTTTTCCCAGTTGCCAAAGGCCGCCAAAATCAACTCTTCCAACTTTTCTCTTTCTAGCTTTCTACCTTGCTTGCCCTTCTCCAAAATTAACTTCTCATTTTCTATAATCAAACTCGGTTTAATCTGCTCTTCATTTATCACTGCCTCTATTTCTTCAATTATTTTATCCAAACTCTCTTCATTTACTTTAATCTTTAAACTCAAATCCACACCTTCGAAAAAACTCCTCTGTGCTTTTCCTGCTCTTTCTAACCAACTTCCCTCTCTCCCCACCGTCCAGGCCTTATTAACAGTATTTGCCACATCAACTTCTCCTTCTATCTTTTCCCAACTGACAATTTTCTTTTCTTCGCCGTAAGCTATCTCCACCTCAGGATTACTACTACTTATCCTCTCCTCAATTAGATTAGCCACTTCTTCTCCATTTCTGTTGCCAACTTCCCAGCCAGCCACCCTCACTCCTGGTAGAACCATATTCCAATACGCTGCAGTATATGCAACAATAACTATTCCCAGCAAAATTACTCCCACCCCCACACCAATCAATACCTTAGCCAACAAGGGATGAAGCTCCCACTCTTTTTTCCACCATTGTTTAACAGAACATTTTTTCTTGCTCACAATTTTATTCTACAATAACCTTAATACATCATTTCTTGTTATACTCATATTTAACAGCAAAAATTATTTAAACATATGGACAATCTGCCCAATCCTCCTCTAAACGATCCTTCATCATCTCAAAACAAACCTCATCAACCACCCAGTGAAACAGCTCCTCCAACTCCCTTGAACGATCAGGCTGTTTCTCTACCTAATCCTCCCTCTCAGCCAAGCTCACAACCATCTAATCAAACAGAGTCATCTTCGCCGCCACCCCCGCCCATAGATCAGCCTCCATCAAACCAACCACCACAAAACGATTCTCCTGAGCCCAAACCCGCCAAGCCTCCAGTCAAAACATCTCCCTTTAAATGGCTCGCCCCAGCCCTAATAGGGATAGTAGTTGTCTCCGCCATAGGCTTTGGGATTTACAAGTTTGTTCTTCAAGACAAGCCTGCAGAAAGCCCCAAAGACACCACTCTTACTTACTACGGTCTCTGGGAAACTCCTCAAATAATGCAACCGGTCTTTGACCAATTCCAAAAAAACAATCCAAATATAAAAGTTAGTTATAAGAGCCAATCATCAGCCGATTACCGCCAGCGCCTGCAAACTGCACTTTCCTCAAACAATCCCCCTGATATAGTTCGTATTCACTCTACTTGGCTTCCCTCTTTTGCTTCTCAACTTCAACCAGCTCCTCAAAGCCTACTATCTTCTTCAGATATCAACTCCAGTTTTTACTCTGTAATCTCAAATCAAATTCTTATCAACGGACAAGTCTACGCCATTCCTCTCAACTTCGACTCCTTAGTTTTGTATGTTAATCACGACCTAATCGGTGACGCTCAAGTTCCCTCCAACTGGCCTGACCTTCAAAAGTTAGCCCGCCAAACCACCAAAAAAAACCCTGACACCAAGCAAATAACCCAAGCCGGCTTGGCTTTGGGTACCACCACCAATGTTGATCACTGGCCTGACATTGTTTCTCTGATGCTTTTACAAAACGGAGTTGATCTAAGCCAACTGCAAGCTGAACCAACTCTGGAAACTTTAAAATTCTACCTTTTATTCAATAACTCACAACAACCCACCTGGAGCACCGCTCTTCCCAGCTCAACCCAAGCCTTTATCTCAGGCAAACTCGCCTTCTATATGGCCCCTACCTGGCGCATTCCTCAGATTAAACAAGCCAACCCTGCTTTTAATTGGCAGACTCACCCCGTACCTCAGCTTCCTCAAGCCCCTGTTGTTAATTGGTCAAACTTCTGGGTAGAGGCTGTTCCCAAATCAAGCAAGAACAGTCAACTTTCCTGGCAACTTCTCAAATTTCTCGCCTCCACCAATGCCCAGCAATCTTTATTTCAATCCGCCAACCAGGTTAGGGGATACGCCCAGGCACCAGCTAATAAAAACCTTCAAAATCAAATTGCCACCAATCCCTTAGTGGCTCCAGTTGTCCAGCAAACTTCTTCTACCCAAACCTTTTACACTACCGACTCTACCCACGATGGCACCTCCGGAATCAACTCTCGTCTTATAAAATACCTAGAAGATGCTCTAAATGCTCTAGGTAAAAACCCCAACGACGATGAAGCCATTTCCACCTTACAAAATGGCTTCAACCAAGTGCTGTCTCAATATCAGCTCAACTCTGCCCAATGACCTCTCTTGACCAGACGGTCGCTGCCACGATTCAGTATGCCCGTTTTTTCGATTATGATCTTAGCTTAACTGATCTGCACCAAAGACTAATCTCTCCCCACATTATCTCCAAAAAGCAGCTAAAAGACTTTATCAATCAAGCACCTCAACTTAAAAAACATATTCACTCTCAACTAACCCCCAAGCGTCAAAAAAGAACAAAAATTAGTCAAAAAAAGCTAAAAGTAGCCCAACGCCTTACCAGTTTTATAAAACACATTCCCACTATCAATCTAATCGCTGCCACCGGTTCAATAGCCGTCAACAACGCCCGTCCTCAAGACGACATTGACATTTTAATTGTCACCACCCCTCACACTCTTTGGATAACCAGACCCTTTGTTTTCATCATAACCAAACTTTTTTTCTCTCGCCGCCGTCCTCAAAAAACAGCTATTACTTCAAATGACATCTGCAACAATCTCTGGCTTGACTCTCTAGGTCTCTCTGTTCCCGAACCCAAGCGCAATCTCTATACAGCCCATGAAATACTTCAAGTCAGACCTCTTTTTGACCGCCACAATACGCACCAACAACTTTTATCTCAAAACTCGTGGGTAAAAAAACACTTATCCAACGCTTACCAATCTTTTAACAAAAAACAATCAAAAAACAAAGCTTCCCCTTTCACCTACCTATTAGCTCCTTTAAACCTACTCCTTTTTACTCTCCAGTATCTATATATGAAGCCCAAACTCACTCAAGAAACCATTACTCTTCATTCAGCCTATTTTCACCCCCGCCCTCTTTATCCTAAAATTGCCTCTCAACTTACCAAACAAACACAAAAATTGCAAAATACAACCAACAGTGATTGAGTCTTCTATCACCTTCCTCAATTAGTCCTCTTCTAACAACCTAATAGCCACTATAGCCTTTGCTTTAATCATTCTCATTATTCTTTTACCAGTCAAACTCAGGGTACAAATAACGGCTGAAGAAAAAAGAAAACTTGCCTAAAAGGTATTAAAACTTCACTAGAGACTCTCTCGTGATTCCATATAACCACCCTACTTCTTTCCATAGTATTTTAATTAGTCATACAGCTAGTTTTCTGGTATCATACATGGATAGTAAGCCCTTCAGATATTCCCCCCAGGTCAATCTGAATTCCAATCTGAAGAGACTAGTAACAATCAACAATTAAGCACCACACAATAATATGGCAGATTTTGACAAACTAATAGTCAGCTTTCTGGTAGATGAAGTAGTTGGAGGTTTTTTCGTCTCTGTGCCCCCCGGCCACGTTGCTTGTATCTATGACAGGGGTAGAGGAGTTCTTCATCGAGTCTGGGGTCCGGGTTTGCACCTTAAGATTCCATTCTGGCAGGTTGCCAAGCTCTTCAACGCTCAAATACTCGAATACTCGATAGTTGAAAACTTTAATCCTAAAAACAAAGAAGCTCTAGGGGATAAAGCTATAACCACCACCACCCAAGATGGCCAGGAAATCTCTGTAGAAGGTTCAGTTCTTTTCAGAATTGACAAAAAAAATGCTCCCGAACTTTGGGAAAACATAGGTGACAACTTCGTCTCCAAAGTAGTCCGTCCCTTTGCCCGCTCAAGAATCTCCAATATCTTCACTCAAATTAAAGCCGAGCAGATTCGTTCACAAAGAACCGCTATTGAAAAAGCTCTTGAAAAGGAACTGACCCAGCTTTTTGATGATAAAGGCTTAGTGGTTGAAGGCATTCTTTTGTCCCAAGTAAAAATCATCGGCAAAACCGACAAGCCCAAAGATAAAATTGTTTTTAAAAAAGATCAACCCCAATCTTCGCCCCCTTCACAAGATCAACAAGAAAGCACCAATCAAGAACAATCCTCAGCACTTTCTAACCAATAATCGACTTTCGCTATAATTAACCTATGCCTGCCCAACGCACAATCTTAGAAGTCCGAACTGCTAAAGACTCCGAATATACTCCAGAAGCGTCTGCTCAGTTTCTCTCTGGTTTAAACAACATTTTAAGTGATAACTTTTTTCAAAGACTTTTAAACAATCAACCCACCATTAGTCTGGAAATTGCCAGCCTCAACCAAAGAGTATTCTTCATCGTCACCGCCCCCCAAAAACATCAACAACTTCTCCGCAATCAAATCGCCGCCCAATACCCAACTTCAGTTATCACTCAAATGGAGGACTACTTACCAGGATGGACTAACTACGGTCATACTTGTACCGGTCAGCTGCAGCTAACCTCTCCCTATCATTTTCCTCTTAAAACCTACAATCAATTTGAAGACACAGACCCCCTCTCAGCCATACTAGGGGTTCTCTCCAAAACCACTCCTCACTCTGCTGCCATTATTCAAATACTCCTTACCGCCGCTCCCTCTGGTTGGGCTCAAGGCAGCCGACACATCATCGAAAAAGGAGTCAGCCCAGATCCTGAAGTTTTCAAAGCCCACCCTCAAGCCAACCTTATCGAAGACAAGATTTCCTCACCAGCCTACCAAGCTGACCTAAGAATTCTCACTACCTCCAAAGATCCCAATCAAGCCCAAAGTCTCCTCATTCAACTATCCAGTGCCTACCATACCTATACTCTCAACCAGGGCAACTCTTTCTCACTTCAAAAACCCAAGCGCAAACAAAAATTCATCTCATCACTTATTAATCGCACCCCCAACTTTATACCCAAAAATCAAGTCTTAAATGTTGTTGAACTCGCCAGTCTTTTTCACTTTCCTAGCCTGCAACACGTCGGAATTCGCAACCTTGCCTGGGGCAAAACCCTGCGGGGAGAGCCGCCAGATAACCTGCCAGTTGCCAAATCCACAACTTCTCAAGAAGAGAAAAGTCTAACCATCTACGCCAAAACCGAATTCAAAAACAGACTCGCTCCATTTGGTATCAGGCTTACCGATCGTCGTCGACATTTTTATATCTTAGGCAAATCAGGCACAGGTAAATCTTGGTTAATGGCTAACATGGCCATCTCAGATCTGCAAAAAGATCAAGGACTGGCCGTCATCGACCCTCATGGAGACCTTTCAGATATACTTCTGGATTTCGTACCAGACCATCGCATCAAAGATGTTGCTTATCTTGATCCTACCAACATGGATCGTCCTTTCCACCTCAATCCACTTGAAGTAAAACGACCAGAGCACAAAGAGCTCGTCATGGAAGGCATCGTCTCTATCTTTCATAAACTTTTTCATTATTCATGGGGGCCACGCATGGAGTACATCTTCCGCAACACTCTTTTGACTCTTGTTGAAACCCCCGGCTCAACTTTGCTTGATGTTCCCAAAATCCTCACCAATGGCCAGTTTCGTTCAAAAATTGTTAATAGTCTCGATGCCATCGAGCATCAAGTGCTAATTGATTTTTGGGAAAAAGAATTTAATCAGTATTCAGAGCGACTCCAAACCGAAGCGGTGGCCCCTATCTTAAACAAAGTAGGTCAATTCATCGGCAGCCCCACCATAAGAAAAGTGCTAGAAAGTCCCACTTCAACAATAGACTTGGAAGAAATCATGGATCAAGGCAAAATCCTTATTCTTAACGTATCCCAAGGCAAATTAGGCGAAGCTAACGCTGCTCTTCTTGGTGCCATGTTTATTACCCAATTCCAACTTGCAGCCATGAACAGAGTTAACGTTCCCGAAGAAGAAAGAAAAGATTTCTTCTTATATGTTGACGAGTTTCAAAACTTTGCCACTCAATCATTCATAAAAATTCTCTCCGAAGCCAGAAAATATCGTCTTGGCTTAACTCTTGCAAACCAATATACAGCTCAGTTACCTGAAGAAATTCAAAAAGCTATTTTTGGCAACGTAGGCACCATTGCTACATTTGTAGTCGGAGCTGATGACGCTGACAGAATAAAACAAGAATTCGGTGATTTATATACCCAGGACGACTTAGTCAACCTTGGTCGCTATCAAATCATCAACAAACTCACCATCGACGGCCGCATTTCCAGTCCCTTCCCCGCTTACACTTTGCCCCTACCTGAACAAAATCGCACTCACAATCGCCAAAAAGTTATCACCTCTTCAAAGCAACGCCACAGTCAAACCAAGCAAGAGCCATCCCAAAACCAGCCCCAATCACCCCAAATTCTTCCCCAACAACCATTACAAACCCAACCCAAAGTAGGCGAGACATACATCGGCTCGGTAACTAACATCAAAGACTACGGCATCTTTGTTGAATTTCTGCCCGACACCAAAGGACTGGTTCACATCTCAAATATCTCAAAAGAATACGTCAAAGATCCACATCAATGGGCCCATAAAGGAGACCAGATAAAAGTTAAACTCTATGAAATAGATGATCAAGGACGTTATAATCTAACCATGATGGTTGACAAAAAAGAATCGACTAAGACTGGATCTGATGACCTACAAACTTGACATCAGCAGTTTCCTTAAATAAAATAGCACTCGTGCACGTAAAGTGCTATTTGCATTTTTAAGCAATTAACAATTAAAAAAACTTATCCATGGCATCTAAGAAAAAAACCTCTCTTTCAGTTAAGAATTTAAAACCCGCCCCTGGTTACATCATTGTTGAACCATCAGAAGTTGAAAAACAGACAGAAACAGGCATTTATTTACCCGATACTCATGACGAGCAACCCCAATACGGCAAGGTTCTTGCTGTCGGAGACGATATTCAAAAAGACGACCAAAAACAAACATCCCCTGCCAAAAAAGGCGACCTAGTCGTATACAAAAAATGGGGAGGAAACGAGGTCACTATCAAAGGACAAGAACTCCAATTTCTTAAATTCGAAGACATCCTTGCCCAAGTTGAGTAATCATATTGTATTTAAAATTATAAATTTCTAATCTATTATGTCCGCCAAACAAATAATCTATTCAGAAGAAGCCCGCCAGAAACTCTTAAGCGGGGTTGACCAATTAGCAAAAGCCGTTGTTACCACTTTAGGTCCACGTGGTCGTAATGTAGCCATTGAGAAGTCCTGGGGTGCCCCCAACGTACTTCATGATGGTGTCTCAGTAGCTAAAGAAGTTGAACTTAAAGATCCATTCGAAAACATGGGAGCTCAACTAGTAAAAGAAGCTGCTGAAAAAACTAACGATGCTGCTGGAGATGGTACCACCACCGCTACCTTACTTGCACAACAAATCGTTAAAAACGGTATGAAATCAATCGCCGCCGGTGCCAATCCAATGCAGATGAAAACCGGCATTGATAAAGCCACTAAGATAGTCATTGAGCACTTAAAAGAAAGCAAAAAGAAAGTTACCCAAAAAGACTGGGAAAATGTTGCCACAATTTCTGCACAAAACCCCAACATTGGTAAAAAAATTGCTCAAGCTCTAAAAAACGTTGGCCAAGACGGACTAGTGGAAGTAGAAGAGGGTAGAGGACTTGAAATCGAAATCGAGCACAAAGAAGGTATGGCCTTCAATAAAGGTTACTCTTCTCCATATTTTGTTACCGACAGTGACAGTATGGAGGCAGTTATCGAAGAGCCCCACATTCTTATCACTGACCAAAAAATAAGCTCAGTTCAAGAACTTCTTCCTTTCCTGGAAAACATCGTCAAAATAAGCAAAAACCTAGTTATCATCGCTGATGACATCGATGGAGAAGCCCTGGCTACTTTAGTAGTCAACAAGATGCGCGGTTCATTCAATGTCTTAGCTGTTCAAGCTCCCGGCTTTGGTGATAGTAGAAAAGCCATGCTTGATGACATAGCCATTTTAACCGGAGGCACTGTCATCTCTGAAGACACCGGCAGAAAACTTGAATCAGTAACTCCTCAAGACTGCGGACAAGCTGATAGAATAGTTGCTGGCAAAGACGAAACTCGCATCATCGGAGGTCAAGGAACCAAAAAAGACCTTCAAGCCAGAGTTTCTCAACTCAAAAAACAGATAGACAAGACCACCTCTGATTTTGATAGAGAAAAAATTCAAGAACGTCTTGCTAAACTATCTGGCGGAGTTGCCGTTATAAACGTTGGAGCTGCCAGTGAGGTAGAACTCAACGAACTTAAGGAAAGAGTTAAAGACGCAGTTGGCGCCACCAAAGCAGCTATCGAGGAAGGCATTGTTCCCGGCGGAGGTGTTGCTCTATTAAGAGCTGTAAAAGTCCTTGAAGACATCAAAACTGAAAATGACGATGAAGAAATTGGAGTCAAAGTAGTTCGCGACTCTCTCTCTCAACCATTGCGCTGGTTAGCCAAAAACTCCGGAGCTGACGAGGGCTATGTAGTCAGAAAGGTTCAAGAGAGTGACGATCCTAACTTCGGCTTCAACGCCAGCACTCTTCAGTACGGCGATCTTCTAAAAGACGGCATCATTGACCCCGTTAAGGTAACTAGAGCTGCTTTGCAAAACGCCGCTTCTGTTGCTTCGATGATTCTAACCACAGAAAGTTTGATCACCCAAATTCCTGAAGAAGATGATGATCAACCTGGTCCAGGTAGAGCTGGAGGAGGCATACCTGCAGGTATGGGAATGTAACCAAAACTAATAAATAAAAAGCCCCGCTTGCGCGGGGTTTTTTTATTGTCGATTCTTTAACTTCTCCATTAATATTGAATAGAATCTTAAGTTGTGAATGGATGCCAATCTTCCCGCTGTCATTTCTTTAATCCTAAACAAATGAGCCAAGTAACCCAAACTGTAATTTCTGCATAAAGCACAATCACACGCCCTGCTCACTGGTTCCGTTTTATCAATCTGACCTTTCTTGCCTACTTGTAAAAATTCATAAAAATCACCTTCAATCTTAATTTCCTCCATACTGTCAGCTTTGTATCTATATATTCGACCATGTCTTCCGTCTCTGGTTGGCAAAACGCAGTCAAAAATGTTGTACCCCAGGTCAACACAGCCAACGATATCATCAGGCATTCCAATTCCTAGTCCATATAAAAAATAATCCTCTGGAGTATTTTTAGCCAGACACTCAGCAACTTCCCAATGAAAATCTCCACTCTCTTTAACAGGCCAACCTCCAAAACCAAAACCATCAAAACCAATCTCTTCCAGCCTGTTTGCACAATCTTTCCTTAGATCTAAAAACTGCCCACCTTGCACCACTGCCAACAAGTAAGGTCTTTTCTTGTTTGAGAGTCCTTTCTTGTCGCAAATCTTCTCAAACTCATCCTTACTTCTTTTTGCCCATCTAATTGTGAGCTCAACAGTTTCCTTCGCTTCATCATAATCCGCTTCTGGGGGAGTAAAGTCATCCAAAACCACCAACATATCAGCTCCAATCTCCATTTGGAAACTTATTGACTCTTCAGGAGTAAATAACATTTTTCCGTTCTGGCTCATAAATTCAATTCCCCGCTCTCTAACTCTACCTTTCCCGTTTTTTTTAACCAAACTCATTAGTTGAAAACCTCCCGAATCAGAGATCAAACCACCTTTCCAGTTTATAAATTTACCAATTCCTCCAAATTCATTCAATACACCCTTTCCTAATTTCCTATAAAGATGATAAGTATTTACCAACACCCCCTCGGTCTTGGTATTTCTAATATCATCACTGTCAAGCCCTTTAATTACCCCCTGTGTAGCATCAGGAAAAAAGATAGGCAACTTAAGATCTTGGTTTTTGCTTTTAAAAACTTCTCTCATTAACTCTTAAGTCTAACAGACGACAAATCATACCAAAAATCTCTTTTCATCAACTTCCTAACATCGCCTTCATATATATGCATCATCTCCCCATACCACCTAAGCCAATCGTCAAACTCCTGCCTTTCTTTGTCGTTCATTTTAAACCTATCCAGCTCAAGCTCTCCAGTATTTTTGTCAAAATATCTATATCCCATCATATGCAACCTATCACTTTGTCTTCTCACCCCCTCTTGTGTTTTTAAGTAAAAAATCCCTTTATTGCTTTCAAGATTTTTAAAGTTTAACAAATACGACACAGTAAATTCTTCAAGTAGGACCTGGATCAACTGCTTTTGTCTTCTATCAATCTCTGCTCTTAGCCCCACCCTCTCTTGTTTTTGGCCTGTTTTTAGGTCAATGACCTGAGCTCTTACTAATCCATGATTATCAATAATTCTACTTACACTATCCAGTCTTGACCGAAACATTAAGTTTGCCAAATCAAACTTCACGGCGATCAAAACCTCTCGTTGTGTTAAAGTATTTTTTCTAAACTCCCAACTCATCGGCCTCTCTTTACTTACCTCTTCAGCCCATCTTGCGGCCAACCTGTTCCCTAAAGCTTTAACTTCCTCATTGTATTCAAGATTTTCTCTTTCTAGAGGGCCCATTATCCCAAACCCAGGTAAAGTATGGTTTTCAGGACCCTTCTTTAAAGAGAGGTCGCAGAATCTCTGCCAAGCGTGCATCAAATTTTCTCTAATGGTTTCTTTATCATCATTTTGTTTGACAATAAACCCGTTACTGGCCTTCTCAATTCGCAAAACTAACTCATCATCACTAGTAGGCAACACCTCGTGTGCATAAAGTCCATTGTCTTTCTGCAGCACCACACTAAACAAGCTTTCTGCTTCATGCAGTTCTTGTCCCACAATAGACAGTTTTTCTACATGAGAACCTCTATCTACACCCACCAAATCTCCCTCAATCAAGCCTGCCTTTTCATAAAGCCAGGGAATTAAGACCTCCATACTAGATAAATTGGTAGCGATTGCCTTTTTTCGTTCTTTGCGCATCACTTTTTCAGTTTCTCTTATTGCCGGCTTGTCATCTTTTTCAACAAAAGTGGGTAGGGAGCGAAACTCTTTTTGTCTAGCCAATCTTTCTTTTCTATTGTTAAACCACTCCTCAGCACTCTCACCAGATTCGTTATTGTTTTCGTTTCTTCTTTCAACCACGCTTCCTATTTTAGTACATCTCTTACAAACTATCCACAAAAAACTCTATTTATCCACAGACCATTTTTAATTGACAAATAGGGGAGAATACCTACATATTACTCACAAGCTTATCTACCAGACAAAAAGACCAATGGATTAACATTTCTTCCATTTTCAAAAATCTCCAAATGCAAGTGAGGTCCTGTGGTTCTGCCAGTCATACCAATCATTCCAATAGTAGTCTCTGTTTTAACCTCCTGATCCACTTCTACGCTTATATCACCCAAGTGAGCATACAAAGACTTAGTCTCATTACCATGATCAATCAATATCCAGAATCCATAACCGTATCTACTATATACGACCCTTTCAACAGTACCGGCAGCAATAGGTTTAACCTCGCTTCCCACATAAGCTTGAATATCGACCGCTTGGTGAAAAATATGATAACCCTGAGATATGCCTCTGGCGTCAGGCACAGGCTGCACGACAGCCTTCTTGGTCTCTACCTGTACATCTGCCCAAAGATCAGTTTCAAGCTCTCTTGGAGTTATGCCTAAGGCAGCCCCAGGGATAGCAGAGGAACCAGCTACCAGCATTAGGCCTGCTAGGTTTAGTCCCACCACGGTCTTAAGATGGCTATGCTCAAATACTGGCCTCAATAGCTTAGAAACGGGGTTTGACTTACGTGTTTCAGGCAAAAAGAGCCCCATCAAGCTGTCTAAACCAGCTTTAAACATACTCCAACCTTGTTTAAGAAGGGAAATAGCCTTGGGTTTTTCAGCTGCCCATACAAGGGAAGCTAGAACCATAAGCTCAATTATTGTCCAAATCATCAACGCGGCTAATTCACCGCGAATAAAAGGACACAGTCACTGCTTAAAAGGGAAGATAAAGAATCCGCCTGCGGATTATCCTCTATCTTTCCGTCATCACGCCTAGCGTGACTTGACTATACAGTCACTGTGGTGCCTGGTCCTGGCCAGGCCTAGGTTGGTTAATTACCAACAAACATGCCTGTGACTATCACAGACGCGTGTAATACTATCTAGTTATCACCCTCTTGTCAAGTCTGCTAGCCTCAAAAACAATTTTAGCCTTAACCAAAGATAACCCAAAACTAGACAAAAAGACGCATATATCCGTCTAAACCTTCAATTTTTAGCCTCAAAATAGGCTAGGGGACCCTTAAAATTTTTATCTTGCATACTTTTACTGAATCCTTCATACTTATCTCAATGTCTGCTCCAACTAATATTGCAATCAATGGTTTTGGACGTATCGGCCGCCTAAGCTTTAGAATCTGGCTTAAAAGCTATATTGAGCAACTTGATCTTGTTGCCATTAACACCTCTGGATCCATGAAAGCCTCGGACTGGGCTCATCTGGCCAAATACGACACTGCCTACGGTATTCTAAAAACCCCCCTTCAGGCTGAGGATCTAAAAGACCCTCAAAAAGCTAATGACCAAGACCCTCTTATAGGATATATAAACGTCAAAGACAAAAAGATCCCAATTCTGGCTCAAAGAGACCCTAAAAAACTACCCTGGAATAAATATAAACCAGATGTAGTTTTAGAGTGTACCGGTGCATTTCGCACTGAAGAAAAGGCCAAGCAACACCTTGAAGCCGGTGCTAAGTTTGTTGTGGTTTCTGCCCCTTCTAAGGGTGGCAACCTGCCCACCTCCGTTATCGGCGTCAATCAAGATCAAGTCAAGCTTTCACCTCACGGCTCAACCTTTATGATAAATAATGCCTCCTGTACCACCAACTGCATTGCCCCAATAGCAGCAGTAATGCACTCCAAGCTTGAGATTAAAAAGGCTATGCTAACTACAGTTCACGGCTATACTGACTCTCAAAACATTCAAGACGGATCTCATAAAGACTTGCGCAGAGCTCGAGCTGCTGCCCAAAACATAGTGCCTACCTCAACCGGAGCTGCTAATGCCACCACAGAAACCATTCCGGAATTAAAAGGTTTGTTTGATGGCTTAGCCTTAAGAGCCCCTGTCATTACCGGCTCAATTACCGACTTCACCTTTGTTACCAAAAAAACCACCAGCGTAGAAGAAGTTAATCAAATTTTTATAGACGCTTCAAAACACCCCCTGTATAAAGGAATCTTAGCTGTCACTCATCAACCTCTTGTTTCCTCTGATATCATCGGTCGCCCTGAATCAGCTATTGTTGACCTCGGTATGACCAAAGTTGTAGACGGAGATCTTATCAAAATACTGGCCTGGTATGACAATGAATGGGGATACGCCAATCGCTTAATTGAGCAAGCTGCCAAGGTCTCAGAAAACAATTAAAAAACAAAATTGAGGCGCAGACGGGACTTGCACCCGTGAATAGCGGTTTTGCAGACCGCCGCGTTAGACTAACTTCGCCACTGCGCCACACACACATTTTACCACCTAGCCTCTCTTTTCTCTTATAATATCCACAAACCACCTTTAATTTGTTAAACTAAGCAAGAACATGTTTAAAAAAATATTAGTTTTTATCTCTCTTTCCTTCTTCCTTTCAGCCTGTCAACTTAAAATACCATTTCTCGACAAAAAAAAGGCTGGGCTTCAGGTCACCTCTACCCCCCAATCCACTGTTATGTTTGATGGTACTTCACTGGGAACAACACCTTTAGTAAAAGAAGATCTAGAACCTGGTCAATACACCCTTCAACTTACCCCTCAAGATCCGCAACTTTCTCCCTGGCAGACTACAATAACTTTAAGTCCCAACATTCTCACTGTCGTCGACCGTAAGCTAAGCAAGGATTCTGATCAAAATCATGGTTACATTCTCTCTTTTGAAAAAATATCATCTCAAAAAGACACAGAGCTAGCCATTTCTACCTTGCCAGACTCCGTCAATGTCTCAGTTGATGGTGCCCCCAAAGGTTTTACTCCCATCTCGCTAGAAACAATTCAAACTGGTGAGCACGTCATTGCCCTCACATCCCCCGGATTTAAGGATAAGACAATCAGAGCTCGTACTCTGCCCGGATATCGCCTAACAATCTCTGCCCAATTGTCCCAACAAACTGATCTACAGGAACCCATACTTGGCACTCAGTCAGCCCAAATCGAAGACACCGCTTTTGACCTCTCTCAATACTCGATTCAAGTATTAAATGGCACTGGCACCCCTGGACAAGCAGGGCAAGCTGAAGACCTCTTGGTAGAAGCCGGCTTTACATCAATTGAAACAGCCAACGCTAGCACCTTCGACTACCAACAAACTCAAATCAGCCTACATCCTGACGCATCCAACCAACTCTTCAACCTTTTAAGCGATGCCCTAAGCGGATCTTTCTCAGCATCTCTTTCTGGCCAGCTCAACCTAGACTCCAACTATGATGCTGTAATCACCACCGGAAAAAAATAAATCTTTTATACCCCGTATATCAAGCCAATCACCAAAACCCCCCAAGTTAACACAGTTAACACTAAAGGTTTGTCACTAAGCAATACCTTCTCAGGACTTTCTCCTTCATTTTTTTCATAAATCAGCTGCAAGTACCTCATTACCCCATATACTACAAAAGGAATAGTTACCATTAACCATTTTTCATTCATAAATGTTCTTGGTAAAACTGACATTAAAGTCAAAAACTTTCCTCCTAAAAAAATCTTTGGCTGATTAAAAGTAAATAATGCATATGTAAGCCAGGTTGCAGTTGCAAACATCGCCGTATAAATATCAAGCAATCCTCCCGTATATCTTTTCAAAGTTTTTCTTATCTCTTTAGTTTCACCAGACTCAGACAAAAGTGTCATCTCACTTCTTCTCTTTCCTACCGCCAAAAATAAAGATAGTGATATGACTGTTAACAAAAACCACACGTTCATATGAGCATCGATCACCACGGAGCCGGCATACACTCTTAATACATACCCTGATGCAATAGTAATTACATCTACAATTGGTACTTGCTTAAACCACAATGTATATAAAATTCCTGACAAAATAAAATAAGTCAACGCAATCAAAAAGAAGAAGAAGTTCATTGAATACGCCAAACTTAAAGAAACTATTATTCCAAACATCATCGCAAACACAGCCATCCCTATGGGTAAATCTCCAGAAGGCAAAGGGCGCATTCTCTTAAAAGGATGTTTTTTGTCAGCTGGCAAATCCAACAAATCATTAAGAATATAGACACTGCTGGTTAAAATCGTAAATATGATAACCGCATTTATTGCAGTCTCCAGCTTGCCAGGTACAATTAAAAGTCCGCTAAATATAAGCGGAGCCAATAAAGCCACATTTTTTAACCATTGTCTTGGTCTTGCAGTTCTAACAAGTGCCCTTGCGATACCCATATAAAAAAGCCTCCTAAAATAACAGCTATTGCCACCATTGTATATAGCTTCTGTCTACTGTTCAAACTTAATGCAATCAACCCCAATAACCCAGTAACCAACCAGTAAAAAACTGCTATTCGCCTTTTTCCCCACCCCAGATCCATTAACTTATGATGCAGATGCTCTCTCCCACCCTTCCAAGGCAATTTCCCTTTAATAATTCTGCTTACACCTACATATATAGCGTCGATTAATGGAACACCCAAAACCACCATCGCCGTTCCCACCTTAGTTGTAGATAAAATTGCTAAAACTGCCAACATGAACCCTGCATAACCTGCCCCGCCATATCCAGGCATAGATTTCTGGGGATAAAAACTATATGGCAAATATCCCAAAAAAGCACCCGCTAAAGAAAAAGCCGCAATAGCTACCGGCCACTGGGTAACATCAGCACTAAATCTAAAAGATAGTATTCCAATAGTAGCAGCAGCTATCGGTACCACCCCTGCAATTTGTCCGTCTAGCCCACTACTCCAGTTAACAGCATTAATCATAAAAGGAATCCACAGCAAAGCTAATAAATCAGCTAAAAGCCAGATGCTTCTTTGCTTATCCAAAAGATAAAAGCTTAATTGTGGTTGATTCAAATGAATTATTCCTGATCCAAAAGGGTTGGTTACATAGGCAATTCCAATACCTGCTCCAATTACAATGCCTGCCGCCAAAAAATTTACCAACAATCTCAATATCGGGCTTATATCACTTGCATCATCCCAAACGCCCACGGATACCAAAAGCAAACCCGCCAAAATGATTGCTATCAAATGTCCGTCTAAGGGTAAAAAAACCATCATTGCCGCTACGCTACCAAAAAAAACTGAAATCCCTCCCCCTTTAGGTACCGGTTTTTTGTGGACATGTGCTGGGTGTTTTTGTTTTTTAGGGTCAATTACCCACCCTATTTTTTTATAAATCTTTATAACCAGCTTACTAACAACCCAAGAAACAACCATTGATAAAAACAGTGGTCCCCATATTAACCTCATTTCTTCCATGTTCATAAAATGATTATCAACACCTTAATCCAACTTAATAAAACCAATCCTGTTGTAGCCAATGCTCCCCACAGCAACATCTTTGTCAAAAATTCATCTTCTTTTTCCAGTCTTTTGGCAAAAAAGATATCTAATCCTATCACTCCTCCTAATCCACCCATTACAAACACCATCCCCTCTTTACTTATCAACTGTTCTTCTCCCCACGGCAAAGAATAAAACCACGGCATCTCTGGGGGGAGCTTTTTCCAAAAAACCAGCAGTAGTGCTGCTGAAAGAAACCACACAACGGCCAACACAATTATGACTATTTCAATCCCTTTCTTATCTTTCTCGACATCTTTTTCCATGCCTACAGTATATCACTGCTTCCAATTCATTCTGCGATAAACCTTCATCCCTTGAAATTCTTCTACTTGTATATACCATGCTTCTCTATAGGAGGACAAAGCTTTAAACTCTCTTGCTTCTTTAGGCCAAAGAATAAATTTAGGCTTTTCTTCTTTAATAGCTTCCAAAACCCCATCTTTTTTGTCAAAAATATCAATATGATAAGCCATCACCCACTTACCTGCTGGAGATCTCTCTGAAAGAACGTAAATATTAGGTTCATCACTCCAAATATAAATTCGATCATTTTTATCTGTCCTTTCTCTTATATATTTACCGATTTGATAATTTCTACTTACCCTCCAGTCAAAACTATCATAAAATTCTGTTTGTCCTATCTTGCCAGCTACATAACGTCCAAAATTTTTGTAATACTCTACTGATTTATAAAAACCAAAATCATATTTAAAAATAGCTACTACCAATAACATCAGTCCCAAGCAACCGCTAAGCACAGTTCCTTTATTTTTTGTCTCCCAAATTACTCCAATTAACAAAGCTCCCGCCGGGGCGATTTGGATTAAGTAATGAGGATAAGGTCTTCCCGCCAATAGAGCTCCAAACAAAGCCATCCCAAACCATACCACAATCAATCTCATTTTCACTTTTTCTTTTCTAGTCCACCACCAAACAATCAACAACCAAACTACTAAAACAATCCCCCTCATCATTAATCCCCCACCTTCAGCAGCCCCCGTAGATAATCCTTCTCCGCCCCCCCAAGAACTAAGATAAGAAAAGTTTTGACCCCATGCTGCAATTAAATATTCATTAAAGACTCCCTCTATCCAAAAATATATACCAGCCAAAGCTGAAGGAATAAGAACCCCAACTCCCAAAACCACCACTTTCCAAATCTCTCCCCAATAGATCTTCAATCCCTTTCTAAAGGCAATAAACCAAAGAGAAACAGCTGCTATATCCAATAAAACGGGGGCTTTTAGTAAGACACCAACCCCCAACATAATTCCTGCAAATAATAAATCAACCCACTTAACATTCATCATTCTCTTCCTGATCAAAATCCATACTGCCAAACTTGTTGTCAAGATAAACAACAACTCAGCATTAACAATATTCCCTTCAATCCAAGGAAGAGTAGTAATTACACCAAAAAACAACGTAACTACAAATGAAACATTCTTTTTACTAAACAACTTCTCACTAATCTTATGTATCACTACTATACTTAAAAAATTAGCTATGATTCCAACCACCTTAAACCACAATAGCTCACCAGATAAGGCAGCTAACCAATAAATAATTGGTGGCTTATGATCAAAGATCTCTTTGTATAAAACCAAACCACGCTTTATCCCCTGTCCCACCGCTAAATAAATCCCCTCATCTCCATACCATGCTGGCTCAAACAAGTTCGGAACCCGCAATAAAGACACAATTAACAAAACTATAATTACCCCTCGATTATTCTCGACCCAGTCTTTAAAAGCTTGCCATCTTTTTTTCATCAATATCTTCATTTAATTATTTTTTTCCTTATCACACAAGTCATGGCCAACAATGAGTAATAATTTCTTAATCTTAGCCTCACCATTTCACAACATAAACTTTTCGACTACTCCAATGCCCTTATATTAACAACTCTTCACCTTACCTTTGTCCGCCCATTTCGATTAAACTTTCTCAGTCACTCGGTATTCAATATATTTCCCAAGCATTAAACGAGTGTGTGCTTCCAGTCCCGGTAATGCTGAAAAGAAAAGCCCAACAAATGGTAAAAGTATCAATTCAAGAGGAGCCATGATCTTCTTGAACAAAGAAGAATTTTTTAAATCAGGCCTTGCTCTAAACTCAACAAATAGGCTTGCAACTAAGCTAACCAACGACACAGTTAAGATCGCACTTGCTATCTGAGGTAATGTTTTACCGATGATTGTTCTCGAAAAATCTTCATTCAAAAGGGGAGGCAAAGTGGCTCCTAAAGTAACGATAAACCAATTAACAGGCCACAAAAAGTGATCTTCAAGAATCTTAAACACCCTTACTGTTTTATCGCCAAAGTCTGCCTCTGTGTCTAAAAAATAATTCTTCAAAATATATGCATCGTCACTTGCCCCCCATGCCCATCTTTTTACTTGTGTATAAGTGTTTTTAAATGTCCCCCAGAAATTGTGAGACTCTGCTGCATCCCCTGAAATAATCAAGAAAATCGGCTCAACCTCAACTTCTCCCCCAGTAGTAAAGTAGCTCTTAAAAAACATTCTATAATCTTCTGGAATAACATCAGCATCCCAGTATCCCACCTCTTCCATTAGCTTAACCGACATTGAATAAGTAGAAAAATTAATCAATCTGTCTTGCCTGACCAATAAAGCCATCTGAAAGATCGAAGATATTCTATTAAATACTCGCATCGGGCCCGGGATTTGATCGATGTTGTTGTAGTAAACAATTGCGCCTTGCCAGATCCTTCTGTACCTATCGGGATTATCTAGAAAGTTGTAAGTCAAATTAGCAAAATAATTAGGGTGATAAACCATATCCATGTCCATAGAAGAAATGGTCATATACTTATCCTCCCATTCGGGATGTTTCTCTTTTTCCTCTCTAAACTTCTTAGAAGCCCAAGCAGCATTTGCTGATTTCCCAGCCACTTCTCCCTCAATATCTGCCGGATGCAAAGTGAACATCAATTTATCAAACTTGCCTTCAAATTTATCTTTTAATACCCTTTTTCTTTCTTCAAACAACTCTTTTCCAGCTCTTTCCTCACACGCAATGATCGGAATGATCTTGTTGCTTGGGAATGTTTGTGCAACTAAACTATCTAAAGCTCTTTCAAGAAGATGCGTTGGCTCGTTGTAGTTTGGTATTACAATCGCGTGTCTCATCTCCTCCCATCCGGGGAAATCGTTAACATCGCCCATCCAATCATAACTACTAGCTGCCTTAATTCTAAAATGAGTTACCAAAACTGCTACCCCCATGGATACTGATCGGTAAAACCAGTAAACATCAAAGGCGATAATGTAATAAGCTACCCCGATAGGCCAAAAAAATGAGCCCCAAACTGGAAATAAAATTAAACTCCAAGATACAAAACCTGGCAAGATCTCCAAGACTCTTTCTGACCTTCTTGGGTATTTTATAATTAATTTTCTAATGGGAGATAATAATCTATTCATTGTAGACTTTTATATATTAAACAATTCTCTTGTGTTTTGTCTGACTCTTCCAAACAGCTCTTTTTCTGAAATGCCCAAAAGATCAGCCAAAAATCTCCCTATAATTATAACATTTTCAGGCACATTTCTTGTCCCACGCTTCTTTTGAGGAGCTAAATACGGGGAATCTGTCTCAAAAAGCAATTTATCAACAGGCACCATCTTTGTCAGCTTTCTTAATTTTTCAGCTTTAGGATATGTTACATTTCCAGCAAAACTAACATAAAAACCTTTGCCCAAAACATACTTCAAAAAACTTTCACTCCCAGACCAGCAATGAAACTGACCTCTTGGCAGGACCTCTAGCTTGCCTAAGACTTTCTTCATCTCCTCCTCTGCTTCTCGCATGTGAATCACAACTGGTAAATCCAACTCAGACGCCATCTTCATTTGTTTTTCAAAGACTTCCATTTGCTTAACCTTACTCTTCTTTTCTTTGTCCCAGTAAAAATCTAAACCAATCTCTCCAATACCTACCACACCTTCATTTATCGCCAACTCTCTCAATCCTTCGACTTCTATTTTTTCATTTTTCATTACAGTCTCAGGATGAACTCCAACCAGTCCAAACACGCCATCCGTTCTTTCTACCCAGCCAACAACCTCTTTAGATTCTCTCAAACTTGTACTAGGAACAATCATTCTTTCAACACCCCTCTCTATTGCATCTTGAACTACAGCCTCTCGATCTTTATCAAACGCATCATCAATTAAGTGACAGTGAGTATCAATAACCATTTATTCTAAACGAGGGAAAATTCCCTCACTTTTCTTAATTTGCCCCCTTTCTAAATTCTTTTGAATTTCCTTTGAGATCTCTGGCATAAAAGGAGTTATGTCTACCGCAATCTGGCGCAACTTATTAATCAAAACATCCAAAGCTCCTGCTTGCTCTTCTCCTTCCAGTTCCCAGACTTTTTCTTCATTTATATATCTATCTGCCGATCTGATGTCCTCCCAGATAATTTCCATTGCCTTGCTAAATTCAAAATTTTCTATTTTTTCACCCACCATCAAATTAATTCCATACTCCTCTCTTTTAGGAAACTGCCACTTAGACTTTTCTGCCATTGCTGTTACCCTTGATAACAAGTTTCCCAGACCATTGGCTAAATCTGATTGATAAACTTCTTCAAATCTTTCAGTAGTAAAATCCCCATCTTTATCAGAAGAAATTTTAGCCAACAAGTAATATCTAGCCGCTTCAGCTCCATACTCTTCCACCAAATCAAATGGATTCACTACGTTTCCCAAACTCTTACTCATCTTCTTTCCACCACTCGTGATAAAGCCATGAATCAATACCTGTTTAGAATTTGGTAAGCCAGCTGATAAAAGCATTGCCTGCCACATAGCGCCCTGTTGTCGCAAATTATCCTTGCCTGCCACCTGAACCGCTGGCCACCATTTATCAAAATCACTCTTATCTTCTGGCCAACCTGCAGCCGCAATATAATTTGTTAAAGCATCAAACCAAACATACATAACATGTTCATCGTCGCCCGGAACAGGTATTCCCCAAGGCATTTTTTCCTTTAATCTTGAGATGCTGAAGTCTTTAAGGCCGCTCTCAACAAAGTTTTTCATTTCCAACAATCTATTTTCTGGGACAATAAAATTCCCCTCACTTTCGTATAACTTCATTAGCTCTTTTTCATACTTTGAAAACCTAAAGAAGTAATTTTCTTCTTTCCTAATCTCAATCTCTTTATTGGGATGCAAGTTGCACCTGCCGTCCTCCAACTCGGAATCTGTTTTCTCCATCTCACAGCCCACACAATACTTGATTTTATAATCAGCCTTGTAAATATCGCCACTTTCTTTACATCTTCGCCACATCTCTCTCGCAGCCTCAACATGATTTTTATCCGTCGTTCTAATGAAATTGTTATAACTCAAATTCAAAGCTCCTCTCAGCTTCTTAAATCTTTTTGAGTATTCATCCACATAATCTTGAGGGTTAATGTCTTGCTCAGTTGTTTTTTGATAAATCTTTTGACCGTGCTCGTCCGTTCCTGTATTAAAAAGCACTTTTTTTCCAATTAAGCGATTATATCTAGCCAAAACATCAGCCTGAATTAACTCTAGAGCAAATCCAATGTGAGGATCTGCATTAACATATGGCAAGGTAGTTGTTACGTAAAAATGACCTTCTTTGCTCATGGCTACAATTTTATCATTCCTTCCCTAAAATCTCTTATTTGCTTTTTGGTAGCACCTTTTCCAGCATCTTGACCAACTTTTTACTCCATTCTTCAGCCCACTGCTCTGCCTTAATCTTATTTATTGCCATCTGCATTCCAGGATTTCCCATTTGCTCAGCTACTCCTGCAATTGTTGCTGAACTCACACGTAAATTTTTTTTGATATTCTCGTAACTTCTACCCTTATCAAGATACAAGGCAATTGCCAGTCGCTTCGACATAGCTAGTCTTTCAGAATCAGTCAAAAGATCTTGCAACAACACTTTTACCTCATCATCTTTTCTGGCGTCTGCCAAAACTTGATTCAGCATCTTAAAAATCTGTTTCTCAATTGTCTTATTTAGTTTTTTACTTGAACTTTGCATAACTGCCCACTTTAATTAATAGAACTGGGCAGGCAATTTACCAATGTAGATTAACTGAAGTTATAAACCACCTATAAAAAATTGTCAAATACTAAAGCCTCGACAACATCAATTCTTTCTGCTTATAAAGTAGACCTCAAAAGCTATAAAAGCACCACAAATCAAGATCACTGGCCCCCACCCCCACAATCCCCACAACCTCAAGTAACCTAATACCGTTACCAATAAAGCCATCAAAAACCCTCTCCTTGAGTCCTCAAATAAAAGACTAACCAAGAAAAACACCGCCAAAAATAACAAAACAAAAAATACCAAATATGTATTAGATATAGGAAAATCAGCCACCACTTCGGGATCAACTAACATGACAACTCCCACAAGAAGCAACCACCACAAAACCGCCAAGACTAAAGCTGGCCAATAATTTTTATTATTTCTCCCTCTCTTCATAATTCCATTTTATCCTAGTAATATATAACTATATGAACTCTGACACATTTCTTATACTAGCAGCTATCATGGCTGGTTTTGCAATTCTTTACCTTCTAATATTAAAAAAACTAAGCACCATTCAAGAAAACCAGCAAGACTCAACTCTTATTGAGTGGCTTAAAAGCATGCAAGACTCTCTTGCTTCACAAAACAAAAATATTACCAGCACCCTTCAGGAAAGCTATGGTCAACTTCACCAAAGATTAGAGAAAACCACTCAAGTAATGGCAGACTTAAAAAAAGAAGCAGGAGCTTTCAGTGAAATCGGTCGTTCAATGCACCAGTTGCAAGAATTTCTAGAGTCTCCCAAACTACGTGGAAATATTGGAGAAGAAGTCTTAAAAGATTTGATTACTCAGATGTTTCCTAAAAGTGCCTTTCATCTTCAATACACCTTCAAATCCGGAGCCATTGTAGATGCCGCCATAAAGACCTCTGCTGGAATTTTGCCCATCGATTCCAAATTTCCCATGGAAAACTTTCAAAAAATGGCTGAAGCAGAAACCGAAGAAGAAAAAAAGAGATACGAAAAGGTTTTTATAAAAGACGTCAGAAAACACATTAGAGATATATCCAAAAAATATGTTTTACCAGACGAAGAAACCCTAGATTTTGCTCTTATGTATCTCCCCTCAGAATCTATCTATTATGAAATCGTCAACCACCCCGATACACTTGAATATGCCAGAAAAAGGCGAGTATATCCTGTCTCACCAACCACCCTCTACGCCTCTCTTCAAACTATAATGCTCTCGTTTCAAGGACAAAAAATAGAAGCCCGATCCAAAAAAGTCCTTCAACTCTTAAGAGGTATGAGAAAAGATTACTCCCAATTGGAAGACACTTTTTCAACTTTAAATCGTCACGTCACCAATGCTTACAATCAAACAAATAACGCTGGTCAAGATCTCAATAAATTAGGTCAAAAAATCAATTCTGCTCAATCCCTTCAATCATCTCAAGACTCTCTCTTAGAAGAATAAGCACCTGTATACTATCTCTTACAGTGACTGAAAAAAAAATTACACCCGCATTTCAAAAGGCCTACAAAGAGCTAAACCCTTCCCAAAAACAGGCGGTTGATGCCATTGAAGGACCAGTTATGGTTATTGCTGGTCCAGGAACAGGCAAAACACAGATTGTTGCCACTCGCATTGCCAATATTCTTTTAAATACAGACACCGAGCCATCAGCCATCTTAGCTTTGACATTCACTGACTCAGCCGCAGTCGCCATGCGAGACAGGCTAATCAAACTAATAGGCCAGCCTGCGTATCGTATTCACATCTCAACCTTTCATTCGTTTTGTTCACAAGTGATTAAAGACTATCCTGACTACTTTACTATCGCGCCCCAAGCTCAACCTCTAACCGACCTTGAACATTTTCAAATAATCCACACCATCTTAGATGAAAACAGTTTTGATTTATTAAAGCCCACCAATTCTCCTTATTATTACGCAAAAGCAATTGTCTCAGCTCTACAAGACCTTAAGCGAGAGGCAGTTGAACCCTCTTATTTTAAACAGATCATCAAAGAACAACTAGAAGAAATCAACTCTCAAAAAGACGATCTCTCAACTACAGAATTTAATAGAAAAACCCGCACATTAAATAAAAACCTTGAGCTAGTAAAAATCTATTTTCAATACCGAGAACTTCTCCAAGACAAAGGCCGCTACGATTTTGCCGACATGATAAATTTTGTCATAGACAAATTTCAAGAAAATCAAGAACTTTTAGCCCAGTTTCAAGAAAGATTCCACTACTTCCTTGTAGATGAGTATCAAGATACAAACTCGGCTCAAAATAAGATTGTAAATCTTCTCACATCTCACTGGGAAGAAAGAGCCAACATATTTGTAGTGGGTGACGACCAACAATCGATCTATAGATTTGCAGGAGCCTCCCTTGAAAACCCCTTGGAATTCACCGATCAATATCCAAAAGCCAAAGTAATTACTCTTAAAAATAACTACCGCTCTCAGCAAACAATTCTCGATGCTGCTCATCAACTAATTAGTTACAACGATTTTGATCTTCAGAATGTTTTTGCAAACCTAGATAGACAACTAGAAGCACAAATTGATCTACCTGACAAAAAAATAACCCTAGTCAATCTAGATCACCAACTAGTCGAACAAAACTACATCGCTCTAAAAATTAAACAGCTTATCAAAAACAAGACTTCTCCTGATCAAATATCTATCATCGTTCGCAATAACACCGACCTAAATCCTCTCGCAGACATCTTAAGACACCATCAAATTCCGTTTTCCCTAAAAGGCAACCAAGACGTCTTAAACTCGACAGTCGTCAAATACCTGATCAAGCTTTTCAAAGTAATAAATAAAAGCAAGCAAGCTTTAGACGATCTTGATCTTTTTACCGTTCTCCATTACCCCTTCTTTAATATTGACTCTCTCGACATCCTTAAACTTTCCCGAAACGCAAGTCAGCAAAAAACCACTTTAGTTGATCTAATTTCAAAAGAAGATTTCTCCCAATCTCAAATTGTAAACAATCCAGAAAAATTTACCAACTTCCTCAAACAACTTCATTCATGGCACAAGCTGGACTCACAAGCCACCTTCACAGAATTCGTTCAAAAAGTACTAGAGCAGTCAGGACTTCTAAAATGGTCTCTTGACCAACCTAACTCCTCGCTACAGTTGGTTAATCTAAACGCTTTCTTTTCTGAAATAAAAAACATAAACCAATCTCATCGCGAACTAAACCTCAATCAGTTTCTAGAATACCTAGAGCTTATGCATCAGAACCGATTAACCATCTCTCAACCAGACTTTGGACAAGCTCAACAACAGGTGACTTTGACAACTGCCCACAAGGCCAAAGGACTTGAATGGGATCATGTTTTTATCTTTCAAGCTATCGATGGCCACTGGGGGAATCAAACAATTCGACAATTAATCAAGTTGCCGCCTCAGATACTAAAAAAAGGAGACAAGATACAACACGACCCCATCGAAGATGAACGGCGTTTATTTTACGTTGCCATGACCAGGGCCAAAAAAGACCTCACTATCACTTATGCTGATTCATACAACAAAAATGGTCGCACCAGACAAGCAGTGCCCAGCCAATTTATCAGTGAAATCCCTCAAAAGTTTATTGACAAAATAGAGCACAGCTACGACAAAGAGCAACTTGAAAAACTTCTCATAAAACTACTACAACCAGCAGTGTCCAGCAAAATAAATAAAAAACAAGCTCAATATCTTGAAAATATAATTAAAGATTTCAAGCTATCTGTTACTGCCCTTAATACATATCTTGAGTGTCCTTATAAATTTAAACTTAATAATCTACTTAAAGTCCCTAAAGCAAAACAACCTTATCTTTCTTTTGGAACAGCTGTTCACACTGCCTTAGAAAAATTTCACTCCAAACTAAAAAAAGACCGCAAAACTCCCAAAAAATCTTTTTTAATAAAACAGTTCAAAGAATCTCTTAAGCAAGAGATTCTCACCTCACAAGAACTAAGCACCCGACTAGAACACGGAGAAAAAGTGCTTTCCGCTTACTATGATCTGCATCATAAAAAATTCTCCCCAGCATACTTTGTAGAAAGATATTTTGGAGGTTTCAAATCCCAAGTCTTTTTGGATGATATTCAGCTCTCAGGAAAAATCGATCGCATTGATCTTGTTGACAGCAATCCAAAAACTGTTCGCTTAGTTGACTACAAAACCGGTAAACGCAAAACAAGAGGTCAAATTAAAGGCACTACCAAAAATTCACAAGGAAATCTAAAACGCCAACTAGTTTTTTACAAGCTACTTGTTGACCTAGATAATAGCCTTAACGTTCACGCCAAAACCACCCAGCTCGATTTTGTCGAAGCTCCACACAGAGAAAATAAAGAGGGTAGAGAAGACTTCTCAATTACAACTCAAGAAGTCGATGAGCTCAAAAAAATTATCAAACAAGCTGTTAAACAGATCAGGGATTTAAACTTCCCCAGGACAGACGACAAAAGTGTGTGCTCCCGCTGTGATTTTAAAGATCACTGTTGGCCTAAAGGCATACCTCAGTTAAACTCTGATATTAAAACCACTTAGAAAAACTTCCCAAAAAAGACACCTTCTCACCTCCAAATTTGCTTTTAAAACGCGAAAAACCTCTCCAACTCTTTCTCGGCCATCTTTCATCCTCAACCCCTTCTAAGTCAAAAAATTCAACATCTTCTTTTTTGAGTCTCAAAATACTTTCCCAGACTAGCTTGTATTGTCCGCCCGCTTCACGGCCTCTCAAGCTGGTCCAGGCATAATAATAATACGCTCTCCTTTCAGCAATCAAAACTATCGTGCCAGCCACCATTTCTTTATCTAAAAACGCGCCCATAAGCCACATGTTCTTATCAAAACTCTCTATTAAGTCCTGAAAACTTTTCCAACTGGGAGTAATAATTTTACTTTCACTATTCCATTTTTTCCAAAAATCATTCCTTTCAGCTTTGCCATCTAATTTTCTAATTTCCACCCTACTATCATTGATAGTTTTTCTCGCATCTTTTGACAAATCATTCCACAAACAGTCCCTTTCTTTATTTAAAGAAATCACCACTGTCTGAGTAGGAAGATAAGAGTTCTTATTAACTTTATAACCCTCTCTCTGGTAGTTTTCCCTACTTCCGCCCAAAGGCTCCAAAACTGTATATACAACTCTATTCTTCTTTTTAAACTTCTTAAACAAACTCCAGTCAGGCACTCTTTCAAATCTCTGGCACTTAAGCACAGAAACTTTCACCACCGGCATGTGTTTGATAAACACCTGCACAGCTTTACCTTTCTTATCAAAAACCTCTGATACCTCCCAGTCCCTCAATTCTTGATAATGAGCATATAAATCACTTTGCCTTAAGTCAACCATCTTGTTATTTCAGCTTAGCTTTCCAGCGCAAAATCTTCCATCTTGTAGTATTTCCAATCCGATAGATTGAATATAAAAATGGACTCAAAACCAGATCCCAGCTGCCGACAAACTCTACAATCCTTGCCCCAAATCCTTTTTTAAACCTCCAAAAACCATACCACGGATCACTTTTTTCTGGTTTTGGTCCAGGGCTGCCCCACATATCAAACAAAGTGCAACCTCGATCCTTGCCAAACTTTATAACCTCCCAAGTCATTCGCGACGAAGCTTGTACATTTCTATGCTTGCGAGTCGAAGCTCCATATGGGTAATAAAGAACACCATTTAAAACAAACACAACCCAAGCTGTTAGTGTTTCTCCATTGTACTCAGCTCTAAACAATTGCGCTATTTCCCCCTTTAGGTTTTTAAACATCAATTTGTGATATTCCTTATCATGAGCATAAAAGTTCTGTCGATCCATAGTTCTTTTCATCAGTCGCCAGTATTTATCAAAGCTTTCCCAAGAATTATCTCTAACCACTTCAACTCCTTGCCGATCTGCGTACCGGATGTTGTAACGTGTTTTATTCTTCATATCCATCAAAATATCTTCAGTGTCTTTTTTAAGATCCAGCCAAAAACTCCATTTGGTAAACAGTGACCTGCCTTCAACTAATCTAAAATCCTTCTTAAGCTCATCTATCTTACTCTTGCCCTCCTCTGCTAAGATATTTGGCTCCAACTTGATCATTATTGCCTTATGCACTTCTGCTTCTTTTTTGACTGCCTCAATCATCTGCTTGCTTGGAATTTTTCCCTTCGGCCAATATCCCACAGACCAGGGTAGTCTAGGAATCTTGTGAAAGGTAATCTGAGCTGTTTCAATCAACTGATCACTCTCATATCGACCCAACCTTAGTACTGCAATATCAGTTTCCTTACGGAACTCCCCCCACTCCCAAGCCTGTAAAGGATGACTGGCGAGCTTATTAAATTCTTCTCTTTCCCTCTCTTTTATTTTTCTAATCATATATGTATTTTATCAACAAACCTATTTACCAGTTATCAATCTCTTCAAAATCCTCTGCCACAGCTCTCTGTAGCTTGTCATCATCAACCTTGGGTGCTTCCTCACTATAATCAGCCCCTATAATTTTTCTGCCTCCTTTTTTATTGACAGACTCAATTAAGTGTTGTGGAGTCTCAGTCAAAAATCTACTAGGAGAATTGCTAGTTCTTCTACCAAAATATAGCCTGCTTTTTGTATAAGTTAAAAACAAATTCTGTTCTGCTCGAGTAAAGGCGACATAACAAAGACGCCTCTCTTCTTCCAGTTCTTGTTTTTCTCCCAAGGATCTTGAATGTGGAAATAATCCTTCTTCCATTCCTACCACAAACACATTTTTAAACTCCAGCCCCTTAGCAGCATGCATAGTCATCAGTGTTACCTTATCCGAGTCTTCCAGATCAGACTGGGCTTCGCTTTGCACTAAAGCCACATTTTCCAAGAAAGCCCTTAAATCTGAAAACTCTCTTGCCACTGAAGCCAACTCCTTAATATTCTCCAACCTCATCAAGTCGTTCTCATCCTCCTCGTCATACAAAGATAAATAATCAGTGCTAGACAAAACTCCTGCCATAAACTCTTCACTACTTACTTTACTAAGCTCCTTCTTGCTTTTTAACTGACTAAGCCACTCCTCAAACGCCTGCCTTCTTCTTTTCCCGACCTTATCTAGTCTTTCCCAAGAGACTTTGTCTTTTGAGTTAGCTATTACTTTCAGATAAGCCAAAATATCTTTAATCTCGCGTCTTTCGTAAAATTTTGTCCCCCCCACTAATACATAAGGAGTACCACTTTTAATAAATCTCTCCTCCAAAGCTCTTGATTGAGCGTTAGTTCGATATAAAATTGCAAAGTCTTTATAACTATCACCTTTTCTAATTTGATCTAGTATAAATCTCGCCTCACTTTTCTCGTCCTTGCCTTTATATAACTTAATTTTTTTGCCCTCATTTTTTGTCGCCTCAAGTTGCAAAATAGGGTGAGTGTTATTATTTTCAATTACTCCATAGGCCGCATCTAAGATATTTTGAGTGCTTCTGTAATTTTGTTTTAACTCAACAGTTTCTAGGTTGTTAAAGTCTCGATTAAGGTGTTCCAAGTTTCTATAATCTGCTCCTCTCCAAGAATATATGCTCTGGGAAAAATCTCCCACCACAGTCAGTCCTTCTTCATTTCCTTCCACAAGTAGTTTAGTAAGCTCATACTGAGCTTTATTAGTATCTTGATATTCATCAACAAGTACATATCGATACCTATCATGCAGTTGTTGTTTTACCCTCTCATTACCAAGTAACCCTACACCGTAGAGCAATAAATCATCAAAGTCTACCGCCTGATAATCCTTCAACCTCTTTTGATAGTCTCTCCAGATCTTTGCCACTCGCTCTTGATATCCGCCGCGAGCCAAGTCCCAATATGACTCGCAGGAAAGCATTTCATTTTTAGCATTTGAAATCTGAGCACTCACACTTCTTACTTTTACGACCTTGCTGTCAATATCCAACTCCTTCATCACCATCTTCAAAGCCTGCCGTTTATCCGTTTGATCATAAATTACAAAATCAGGATCCAATCCAACTACTTTTCCATATCTTCTCAAAAGGCCTGCGCAAAACGAATGGAACGTTCCCGCAAACCCAGGAGTTCTTCCCACCAATTTTTTGACTCTCTTCTTCATCTCATCAGCCGCTTTGTTTGTAAAAGTCAGCAACAAAATTCTTTCTGGCTCAACACCCTCTTCCTTAATAAGCCTCGCTGTTCGATGGGTCAATACTCTGGTTTTTCCAGATCCGGCCCCTGCCAATACCAGCAAAGGACTCCCAGAATGTGTTACCGCCCTTAATTGTTGATTATTTAGTTTTTCTTCCCAGTTACTCATACAACTGTCTACTTTAACATGAAGTCGTGATAAACTTTATCTTAAACACCAATTAAATAAATCATATCTTTTTTAATGAACTATTTCATTGCTAATTTCAAACAAAACTTCACCCAATCTGACTTGAATACTTGGCTAGAAGAGTTTAATAAAAACTTTATCCCACAAGATGACCAAAAAATTATCATATCTCCCTCTTTTCCTTTTCTCCAATCTCTTAGTAACTCAACAAACCTCCTCTTAACTGCTCAGGATATCTCTCCCTTTTCTTCTGGAGCCCACACCGGCCAGGTAAGCGCAAAGCAAATAAAAGATTTCGTTAACTTCTGCATAATAGGGCACTCAGAAACAAGAGCCTTCAGTGATTCAGAACAAGTCGTTGACAAAGCTAAAAAATTAATTGAAAACAACATCACTCCCATTGTTTGTCTTGATCTCCCGTATTTAGAATCTCAGATCAAATCTTTAAAAGACAGCTCTGTAGACCTAAGTAATCTGATATATGCCTATGAACCTGCTTCTGCAATAGGCTCTGACAAACCAGAAGACCCCCTACAAGCCAACCAGGTTGCTCGACAGATCAATCAGCTTACTTCTTCCCCCGATGTCTTATACGGTGGCTCAGTCGATGATCAAAACGTTGATACTTTTCTTTCTCAACCACATATAAATGGAGTTTTGGTCGGCTCAGCCAGTCTCGATCCTATTAAGTTTGCTAAAATAGTCTCTCGTGAGTAGTTTTATCTCAAAAATTCAACGCAAGCTCGGCAAACACTTGCCAGTAATTAAGACCACCTTCTTAATCCTCTTTACAGGAGTGGTTCTTTTTATTTTTTACTCCCTTTCTTCTCCAGCCTTAAATTTTTTTCACAATTTGTTGCAGGGACCAAGCACTGCTATCTCAATCACTAAAAATCCTGCCAGTACACTGCGTACCACAAATGACCACACTAACGTTCTACTTCTGGGCATGGGAGGAGAGGGACATCAAGGCAGGCTTTTAACAGATTCCATTCTTCTTATTTCCTATCATCATCCCAGTCGTAAGATCACTTTGATCTCTATTCCTCGCGACATTTGGGTCGATTCTCTAAAGACAAAAATAAACGCCACTTATTATTACGGAGAGCAAAAAAAACAAGGTGAAGGGCTAACTCTTGCCAAATCTTCAGTTGCTGAGGTAACTGGACTGCCAGTTCACTACGCTTTTGCTCTAGACTTTGAAGGTTTTACCAAAGCTATCGATCTAGTCGAAGGTATTGATATCGATGTTAAAAACTCATTTGATGACTACAAATACCCCATTCCCGGCATGGAAAACGCCTATCCAGAGAGTACTCGTTATCAACATCTTCATTTTGATGCCGGACTACAAATCATGAGCGGAGACAGAGCTCTCAAATACGTCAGATCTCGCAATGCACAAGGAGAGGAAGGAACAGATTTTGCCCGCACTCGTCGCCAGCAACAAGTCCTCATGGCTTTTGTAGAAAAAATTCTCTCTCAAAAAACCTTACTTAAACCACAAAAAATTTCCCAACTCTTCGGTTTATATCAAAAATACATCACCACTGACATTCCTCAGACAGAATACCCTGCTTTTGCTCGTCTAACTCTCATGGCTGATACAAAATCCATAAGCTCGATCCCGTTAGTTGTAAAATCTCAAGAAAATGAATTAGGCATTTTAGAACACCCCACTAATCAAGCCCCTTATGATGGTCAATGGGTCCTTATTCCTCGAGATAATAACTGGCAAGCTCTTCACCAATATATCCAAAATAACCTTAATCAGTAATTTCTATCACTTCAGTTTTCCCGCTTTTAAAAACCACTTCTCCCAAGTCTCTTATTGCTTTTTCATCAACATCATATTTTTCGTTTTCTTTCTCCCCCCAAAATATGTATTCCACCTGGTGTTTCTCTAAGATATTCTCAGCTTCTTGACTGTTTGTATTCTCATATATCACTCTTACCTCCTCAGTCCTTTCTGCCACTTTCTCAAACCCTCCTCTCCATAACCATTCATGCACCCTCCACCCCAATACAGTAGGCTTTCCTGAAAAAACTGACACTCGCGCATATTTTGTATAACTTTCTCCCACCGCTTCTAAAACAACAGGTCGTCTTTTAATGTTTTTCCTCAGCCATTCAATTCCCTTCCAGTCATCTGTATATTCTTGTTTTATCCACCCTTCACCATCAATTCCCTGATAACTTTTAAAATAATAAAAATCTCTGTACGCAAACCAAGCAAAACTTAAAAAGCAAATACTTAAAACAATCGTCACCGCCTTCTCAATTTTTTCTCCTGCAGCTAAAACATATCCGCCCAATAAACTCATCCATAACATTGCCTGATAGGTCAGCTTAAACATCGTATTTGCCCTAGGGTGAGTAGGGTAGATGTCTTTCAAATAAACCAACTCCGGAATCAAAATTAACACCAAAGCTCCCATCCCCATGCTTGCTATTAAAAGATTGTTTTTTAACCAACCCTTTCTAATTGCAATTATCGTCAAAACCCCATGCCCTCCCCACAACACTGCCATTTGCCACAACAACGAACCATTTTCTACCACTTCTATACCTTGGCCGATAGATGAAAAGTTCAACCACCACCCCATAGAAACCAGTCCTGCCATCCCTAAAGTAACCAATCCAGCCCTTATCACCACCTTGCTTTCAATTTCATCCTTCATCATCAACCAACCCGTCCATATTAACAAAAGAAGTCCATACACCATTACATCCCAAGTATTTGTCATCACCAAAACCCCCACCAATATTCCCCAACCTATCTCCCAAATAATCTTATTGCCCGACTTGTACCAACCTATCATCAAAAAGAGTAAAAACAATACAATCGGCAAAGCCCATAAATGTGCATGCAAATCACTTACTACCAAGCTATAACTTGCAAATTCATGAATAGAATTTTCAATAAATCGAGTAGCATCTGCATACCAGTACCCTTTCCACCCTCTGTTACTTAATCCGTACCAAAGAGTATGACTATTACCGCCCAGTACAACCAACAAAGACGAAACAAAACCACCAATCAAGACTTTCTTTTCAATAACCTGATCCTTTAAGCTAATCAAATTAGCACTTACAGAAAAACTGCCCGAGAAAATCAACCCTGCCAACAATGCTAAAAGCAAATTATACCCAACTCCAATTCCCACACCCCACCACTTAAGCATCGTTGACCCCATAAAATGACCAAAGCTATAGTAGTTGATCGTCCCTCCCGCAAACCACATATCTTCTACCGGCAAGCTTGTCGACTCTAAATAACTATTAATAAATCCTGCATCCATAAATTTCTCAAGACCTAAAATTTCTGGCTTAAATCCTCTCACGATCCCCATTCCTAACAAACCAATAAAAAACAAAACCTCTTCCGTTAAAATAAACCTCCATTTTTTCTTAAACTGCTCTCTCCACTCTTTTCTTTTTTTAATAACAATCGCGCTCAATACACTCAACAAACCACTCATCACCCCTCTAACCACCCATAATGAATTTGTGGCCATCAAATGACTAGCCCACCAAATCAATAAGGACACAAACAACCATCCAGACAATCTTCCCCATGCCCATCCACCATCAACCAATTTTTTTCCTGGTCCAATTAACCACCACGAACCTATCACTATTTGAACCACCAACAGGCTTAAGCTAATATTTATCCACCAATTTAAATCATGAATCATCTTGATCTTCCAAAATTAACTCAGCTGCTCTTTCTCCAATGTCTACTGCAAAATTTGTTCCTCTGTCCCAAGGGTATACCTGGCTCATGCTTGCCATATAAACACCATCCATTTTAGTTTTAATGTCCAGAATCTCTTCTGAATAATTGACCGGAAAAACTGGTTGAGCGTATGGACTTTGAAACTTCCAACTTCTTTTTATCCAGTTCTTTTCAAAACTAGGGTTAATCTTTTTCAAATACGGCCAAAACAACTCCAACAACTCCCCCTTCTCCATATCAAGTTTTTCGTTATCCTCTTCAAGATAATTCCCCAAATACAAAACATGACTGTCTCCGTACTTTTCTTTATCAATAAACTTTGTGTGTTCCACCGCTACCAAAAATGGCCAGTTCCTTTCTAAGATATTTAACCAATAACTTTCAATAAAGCTTTTCTTCATCTCCAAGACAAGAGTCTGCCCCCATAAATAGTTTATTTCTGGCAAATCAATTACTTTTTCTCCCACAATATTATTTACCAATCCAGAGGGAACAGTTAACAATACCTTGTCAAACTCTTCATCATTAACCACAAATTTTTTACCCTCTCTCTCAACCTTTTCAACTTTCTTGTTTAATCTTATTGCTCCACCTTTGCTTTCTATATAATCACCAATCTTTTCAGCTAATTTGCCAAATCCTCCCTCAAAATACCCCAGCTTGCTTGTTCTTTTAACCACTCGGGCCCAAAACCAAGCCATATTAACCTCATCTGCATATTTGCCAAACTTAGCTATCAGTAAAGGTTCCCACACTTTCTGACATGCTTTCTTGCCGATTAACTTAGGCAAAATCTGGCTAGTTTTGTATTGATCAAGCTTTTGACCTAACTCTTTACAAAAAATAACCTTTAAACTTGCCAGCCCTGCGCCCATGCGTATTCGTTGCCACCAGCTCAACCCTGAATAGCTTAAAAGTGAAATAGGCGAGTCCAGTTGTTCTTCTTTTCCATCTGCCCACACATTAGTTACTGGCCTGTTAAAAAAAACTGGCCAGCCAACCTTGTGGGATAAATCAATTATTTTTCTATCATTTGCAAAAACATGATGATAATATTTTTCCAAATTCCAATCCCATTCTTCAACTTCAAAACTCTTTGCTAGCCCACCCAATCGATCATTTGCTTCCCACACCTCAACTTCAACACCTCTATCTATCAAATACATCGCCGCTGCCAAACCAGTAAAACCTCCACCAATAATTGCAACTTTCATAGACCCTATTGTACAAAGCTTAGAGAATCAACAAAATCCCCAAAAGAATCATCACTACTCCGCCCCCAAGTGCACCCAGTGTTGGTAATCCAATTCCCGCCTCAGGTAATTCTGTAGCTGTTGGGGTGGTTGTGGTTGTCTCAGCTGGGGTCGCTTCTGCAATCTTAGTTGTAGTTGGGTTCACTGTTTCTGTTGGTGTTGAGGTTATTATCTCAGTTGGAGTATCGGTGGGAGTAGGGGTGTCAGTTGGAGTAGGGGTTGGAGTATCGGTGGGAGTAGGAGTAGGGGTGTCAGTTGGGGTAGGGGTGTCAGTTGGAGTAGGGGTAGGGGCTTCAGTAGGTAATGTAAAAGCCAGCTGACATGACTGACCACCTTTCCACTCTGCCGCTGCTGGCATGCTTTCTGGAGCTGTAGGAGCAACTCCCTCATCAACCGTTGTTAATCTCGGAACGATAACTATCACAAAAACCCCAATAGCTGCCAAAAGCAAAACTATTAAAACAGCAGTTAAAATTTTCTTTTTATTTTCCATATAAAACTTCTCCTGCAATTGTATATTGACCACCCTCATTCAAAGTATATTCAATGAAATATTCACCTTTTTCATTTGTAGTTGTAGTTGAAATCCAACTACTATTATTGACTTTAAATCGACCCTCAACTACACCCGCACTATCACCCTTAACCGCCAATCTAATCCTATCACCAATATTCACTCTGTCTGGCAGATCACTTGGACTTGTTTCCACCCACCCACTTGGGCCCTCTGTATATATCTTAGTAGTCATGCAAGCTCCTCCTACTTTAGGAGAAGGGGCACTGGTTGGAGAAGGGGCACTGGTTGAAGTTGGAACTCCTGAGCAAGTACAACATGTTTTATCTGGGGCAGAACAATCAGAAGCCGTATCGTTCCAGCATTCATAGGGACATGCGTCCACCATCATGCAAACTCCGCCAATATCTCTCTCACATGATATACAGTCTTGAGGACAATTATTCACTGTTTCTCCTTGTTCGCAATCTCCGTTTCCACAAACTGGGCCAGGACTTAGGGCAGGAGTAGGTGTGCCAGGATTTGTACAATACCATCCTCCATCTCCATCCGGCTGACATTCTCCTCCAGTGCTGTTATAACAATAAGCATCTCGTGTAGGATTGCAAGGGTTTGGGGGAGGTGTTGCTGCCCTACAAACTCCCGGCATTCCACCACTCAGATCACAGTTTCCAGAACAACACGTAGAGTTTCGGGCACACTGACCACCATTATTTACACAAGAATGGAGAGATTCATTAGCTCTCTGCCTTATATCACCACTAAAATCTGTAAACTGTGTAACCGCTACCACACCACCACCAACCAACAATAATAAACCCAATACGCCCGCAATTACTTTCGGACTTATTTTCTTTCCACTCTTCTTTACCACCTTTTCATTTTTTTCTTCTTGATCATTTACTTCCGGCTCTTGATTGTCTGCAGGGGGAGGAGGCATCTGTCCTGGAGGAGGTGAACCTTCCATATTATTTCCAGATAAATCCGGCAACCCCGCTTGTTGCAAATTGCTTCCTTCTTGTTTTTTAGCATTATTTTCAACAGGCTCTGTAGTTTTAAGTTCTGAACTCTCCTTTTCGATTGGTTGTTGCTTTTCTATCGCCACATGCTTCTTGTTCTCCTGTTGAGGAGTATCACTTTCTTCCTGAGTCCCTTTCACCTCTTGAGTCTCTTTCTCCCCAGCTTCGTTTAAAAACCCGTAATCACCAACTTGACTGTCTTGTGTTTTCTCGCTTGTCTCTTGCACCTTCTCCTGTTGCTCACTTTCTTGATAGGGCAAGTCTCCGTGTCTAATTTTCTCCTCCATGTCTCCTTGGGGACTTTGCTTTTTATCTACTTGACCATCACCATCACTTATTTGATCTTGTGGCTTATTATCCTGTGGATCGTTTGGCTGAGCAGGCGAGTTCATATCTTTACTTTACTGTATATTTTTAACTTTTAAAAGTCTAATTTGCCAGATAATCCCTGTCGCAAATAAGAAGACTCCACTTAAAAGTACTAACAATGTTGGGGTCATTGTTCCTGGATCTGGCACACCACTTTCCGTAGACGGCATTGTTGTCCTGCCCGATTCAGTTGCTATCGGTGTTGGTGTGGGTGTTAAGGTTGGAGTTGCCGAATCTGTAGCTGTAATTGATGGTAAATCATCCGAGTCTCCTGCTGCCAAGACCGTAAAACTTCTTTTAATCGTCTGCAAAATACCATTATCATCTTCATACTCAATAGTTACTGTATGTTCTCCTGGCTCCAAGTTTTCAGGAGGAGTCCAAACATAACTGCCGTCTTCTCCAATCACTCCTTCTGCAGTTTGGGGTTCTGACTCTACTGTAATAGTTATTTTTTTTCCAACAGGCCCTTTCACTTGGAGCGCTGGAGAACTGGTTGCTACATTCTCTCCATCTTGACCTGGATTAACCAACTCAACTTCTTCTAAACCACTCAATTCTTCATCTGATAAATCTTTAAAACCTGCTGAATCAGTTGCCACTTCCCCATCACTTTCTTGGACTGGAGCCGATGTTGGAGTTGGTTCAGCTACTTGCTGGGGAGCTTCATCTAAAAAGTTGTGAGTCTCCCCCAGTTTAATATCAGGTACGGGAGAAGCTTGGCCACTATAAACTTGAGCCGTGGCAGTGCCCAGCTCTCCTCCTTGGGCAGTTATCGTTAATCTTTCTTTCTGGCGATCATAACTTAAATACTGAGACAGACCTTTTGTTCTCGTTGTTGCCAAAGGTAAAGTCCATGTACCAGTTTCTTTACTTAACGCTGATCTTAAATCCCCCCCTTGAATCTGGACATACACAATAGTTCCTGGAGCCGACTCTCCATCAGCTACAACAATCTTTCCATTTATCGTATCTGCAGCCGGTTTTCCACCTGAAGTTGGAGCAGTCCTAAACTGATAAGGTTGGCCGTCATTTTGATAGACCTGTGATCCTGAGCCAATGGCATAAAAATACTCTTGACTAGCTTGTAAATTATTCAAGCTTACATAATGAGTTGTATACTGCGAACCTTCACCACTTGTCTGATCTCTATCATCCGCTACTGTATTGTCTAAACTATTTTTACTGGTCCCATATTTGATAAATCCTTTAACTCTGGTGTCTGTCACCCAAGAAATCGTAGCCCCATCACTTTCTATATTGGAAACCTTGACCTGTCTGGGTGTTGCGGTTGGTCCAGCTTTGCTAAAAAGATCTAGACTTTGATTACTTGCCACCAGATATACTCCAGCTCCAACTCCTACTAAAAGTAGCAGTAAACCTAATATTGTTGGTATCTTTTTTAAATTAATATCTGGCATCTATACATATTTAAACATCTTTAATTAACTTCTGCACTCGGGCTAGACTCAATAGCCCCACTAGAAGTTGATTGGTCACCTTCTTCTACTTGATTTTCATCTCTAATCAACTCCAGCTCTACAGCCCCCTCTCCTTCCTCTTGTTCTTCCAGTGCCTTTGACTCAACCATTAATAGAAACTGATCACTAAACTGTCTTCTATTCCGTAAATTATTTACAATTTCTTCATCTAATTCTGTCTTAAGCGGCCTTATTTGTTCTTGCAATACATCCGGTACAGTAGATTTTGTTAATCCTCTGTATACATCGAAAGTTACCCAACTTCCCACCGCCAGTAAAGTAAATATTCCAATAACCAAAGAGTTAGAAGAAAAAAACTTATCTTTATTCATTATCATCAGGCAAATAATAAATAGTGGCTTTACCATTAACTAATAAGGGTAGCTGTCCAGCCAATCTCTTTTGAGGTTTTTCAAAATTTACTCTTGCTAGTAGAATTGCTCTTTCAATATTCTCCAACTGCTTGAAAAATTCAATAATCTCGTCCTGATTACCCCCAACAGTAAAGCTAAATGTTACAAACTTATGCTTAGGATCATATGAAAACTTTGAGCTTTTGATTATCTCATCACTATCTTCTTCACCAAAAATAGGCACCTCCTCAATATTTGCTGAAGTTAAATATACCCCACTATCATTAGCAATCGCTTCTATCTGTTGTGCCAATCTATCAACACTTGGGCCATCTGTTATTGCTTTTTCTGCCAGGCTTCTAATCATATTGCCTCTAGAAGTTAAGACATCTTCTGCTTGAGAAAGCTGCACAATTTTACTATCAAGCTTTCTGCTTACTTCTTTTTGATCCTCGATTCTTTTTACTAAAGTAGAAATTGACCCCAAAGTAGGTTTCAGTGCAAATAGTGTAAAGAAAGCTACTGCAAAAATAGACATGACCAACTTGAAGGATGTTTTTACCATCACTTCTTGAGCTTTATAGATTTCTTGAGCTTGTTGCAAGTAATTTTGCGCTGATTGTCTCCATTGTGGTTGATCAGCCATCTAGCTCCTCCTTTCTAGCTTTTAATGAAAATATTACCCCACCTTTTCTTTGATTAAATTCAACCTCTGAAAAACTTACCTCATTATATCTGTCATCTGACTTAAAATTATTTACTAAACTATAAAATCCTAACTCTGATCCAGCTACTGCTTCTAGATTTAGCTCCTCATTTGAAATCTGCAATTGCTGTAAGGTAACACTTTTTGGAATTTTACCCTTCAATAATTCCCACTCACTCGACAAATTAATTGTCTTCTGCTCAATTTCTTCAATTCGATCTAACCGAAGCTGAAGATCTCTCATCTGTTCTTCCACGTCAGAAAAATTCTCAACAACATACTGTTTTTGGGTAATTTGCTCACTTAAATCATTTAAGTCTCTGTCCAGCTTAAATCGGACCAAAAAAGCTAGAATAACAACAAATTCAGTCAAGATAACAATAGTTTTACCGGCTGTTAAGGCCCATTTAACACCCTTTCCTAACAAACCCTTTTCGAATTCATCTTTGGGAACTAAGTTAATCTGGTTTAGTGACTTTGGGGCAGGCACACTTCTATTTTAGTCTTTTTTCTTGTTCTTTTCCAAAAGCTTGTTTAGCCGAGATTTTAATCGATCAGCTTTTCCTTCATGATAGACATTTTTTTTGGCTGCTTTATCAATTGCTGAATAAGCTTTACTTAAAAGATCTTCACTAGGGCTTTCTCTGAAAGCAGAAATAGCCTTCTTAGCTTTTGTTCGAATCTTTTTATTTACTTTTTTCCTGCGCTCATCGACGCGCATTTTTTTCTTTGCGTGTGGTAATACTGGCATAGCGGTTTATTTTATACCAAGATTTGAGCTCAAGCAACCCTTTGTCAATTCAACCCCTTTTTTCTTTTCCTTTTAAAATTCTTTCTAATAAAGATATAATTTAAGCTGCCGTGGTCAAAAAAATCATAAAAAATTCTAAACATATATTTTCTCTCCAGCACAACAGCATTCTCTCGGGTGCTTTTGTAATCGGTCTTTCATACCTCCTCTCAGCCATATTGGGATTAATCAGAAATCGGCTTTTGGCATCTCATTTTTTTGGTGGTCTGGAATCACACCTTGATGTCTATTTTGCTGCTTTTGTTGTTCCCGACTCAGTTTTTCAACTCATTGTAGTAGGAGCGTTGTCAGCTGCCTTCATTCCTGTCCTTAGCTCTTATTTAAAAAAGGGACAAAAAGAAGCTAATAATTTTTCCAACGCCACTTTAAACTCTCTGCTTTTTACTGTAACGGTATTACTAATTATTATCTTTATCTTTGCTGTTCCTGTCAGCCGTTTTATTGCTAACTTCACTCCGCGACAAACCCTTCTGATGGCGCGCCTCATGCGCATCATGCTGGTTAGTCAAATATTCTTTACAATAAGCTCTTTCTTTACGGGCATCATCCAAACTCATCGCAGATTTTTAATACCTGCTATTGCCCCTCTTTTTTACAACGTAGGTATTATTGCTGGAATTTTAATTCTTGCCCCCAAGTACGGCATATATGGGCCTGCCATTGGTGTTCTTGTTGGGTCATTTATGCACATGATTATTCAATTTCCTCTCGGCTTCTCTCTAGGCTATAAATACAAACCATTTCTTAATTTTAAGCACCACGGAGTTAAAAAAATCGGCAGACTAATGCTTCCCAGATCAGCTTCTCTAGCTGTCACTCAATTTGAAAGATGGGTTTCAGTAAACATCGTCTCTCTTCTGTCAGCCGGCTCATTAGCCATCTTCAATTTCGCTCGCCAGCTGTACACAATGCCAATTACTTTATTTGGAGTCTCCCTAGGGCAAGCTTCATTTCCTACGTTGTCTGACCAATCAAGTAAAAAAGACTATAAATCATTTAGATCTACACTTAACCAATCACTTTTACAAATCTTTTTCTTCTCATTGCCTGCCAGTGCTTTATTATTAACGCTGCGAATTCCAATAGTTCGTCTTGCCTTTGGAGCCAAAGCATTTCCTTGGCAAGCAACTTTAACTACTGGTCGCGCTTTGGCATTTTTCGCTCTTTCTATTGCCCCACAAGCCACCACTCATATTCTTGTCCGCGCTTTTTATGCTTTGCAAAACACTAAGACCCCTCTAATCATTAGCACAATTACTCTTATCATTGCTTCAGCCTTAGGTTATTCCCTGGCAATTCCTCTAAATATTGGTGTCCCTGGTCTGGCGTTAGCAATCACCGTGGCTAACTTGGTCTCCGCCTTCTTGCTTTTTCACCTTCTTCAAAAAGAAATCGGCTCTCTACATATATATAAACCTCTTGGCAAGATGATTATAGTTAGTTTCGCCACCGCCGTGTTTCTCTGGGCCCCAATGCGTTTGCTCGATCAGTTAGTTTTTGACACCACTCGCACTCTTCCACTTCTAGCTTTAACATTCACCGCCTCAGTTTTTGGCATGGCGGTTTACTTAGGACTTAGTTATTTGTTGCGCATTGAGCAACTCCAATCATTTGTAAAACTAATTAAGAGACTTGATAGTTGGCGCAATGTACTTTCTCAAACCGAAGAGATCATTGAATCTCCCAATTCTCAAGATCAACTATAAAAAAATATATCTTTCCCCTGTGAATAAAAAAATACGAAACTTTGCTATTATTGCCCACATTGATCACGGAAAAACAACGTTAACTGATCGCCTCCTAGAAATTACGGGAGCTGAAAAAGCCGACCATCAAAGAGTTTTAGATTCCCATCCCATCGAACAAGAAAGAGGAGTAACCATAAAACTTGCTCCAGTAACCCTTTCTTATCAACACAACAATCAGGATTACCAACTCAATCTAATAGACACTCCTGGTCATATTGATTTTAACTATGAAGTAGAGAGAAGTCTTGCTGCCTGTGAAGGAGCTCTCTTGCTCGTAGACGCCAGCCAAGGAATTCAAGCCCAGACCATTACAAATCTGGAATTGGCAAAAAAGCAAGATCTTGAAATCATTCCGATAATCAACAAAGTTGATCTACAAAGCGCACAAGTTGAGGCAACAAAAAAGTCACTACAGAAACTTATTCCCCAAGCTCCTGAACCACTTTTAGTCAGTGCCAAAACCGGCAAAAATGCTAACAAGGTTCTCTCTCAGGTTGTTCAAGAAGTCCCTGCCCCAAAAGGAGAAGACAAGCCCTTAAGAGCCCTGGTATTCAACTCTGTATATGACCAGCACCTGGGAGTAGTCGCCTTTGTTCGCATAGTCGATGGGAGCTTATCTCAACCCGATAAATTAAAACTACTCCAGACCAAGCAAGATTTTACAGCCACTCAAATTGGAATCTTCACCCCCCAAATGACAGAAACTGCCAAACTATCAACTGGACAAGTTGGGTATATCGCCACCGGACTTAAGGATATTAAAAAAGTTAAAGTTGGAGAAACAATTACTCTATATAATCAAAATCCCGAACCTTTGCCAGGCTACAGAACCATAGTGCCTAACGTATATCTAGAGCTATATCCTCAAGATAACGCCCGCCACAACCAACTCCGAAGTGCTCTCAGCCAAATTGAACTCCATGACGCAGCCCTTTCCATTGCTCCCACCTCGTCTCCAGCACTGGGACATGGGTTCAGGGTTGGGTTCTTAGGCCTTTTCCACGCCGACATTATAAAAGACAGATTAAAACAAGACTTTGACCTTGACGTCACCCTAACTTCACCATCAGTTAAGTATCTTGTTAATCTTCAAGAAGGTACTCGCAAATACATTACAAGACCAAGTCAATATCCAGATCCCTCCAAGATAGATTCAACTAAGGAACCCATGGCTCAAGTTACGGTAATTTCCCCCGATGACTATCTTGGCCTCTTAATTCAACTACTGGAGACCCTCAGAGGAACCATGGAGGACACTCAATACATCAATCCCAAGACGGTTAAACTTACCTACAAGGTTCCATTAATCGAAGTAATTACTCATCTTCACGATAATGTAAAAACAGTATCTTCAGGCTTTGCCTCAGTAGATTACAAGCCAACGGGATATCAAGAAGTTAATCTTTTAAAACTCGAGGTTTTGCTCAACAAAGAATCTGTTGAACCCCTGGCTCGCCTGGAAGTTGAAAAAAAGGCCGAATCAACTGCTCGCGAGCTTGCCAAAAAACTAAAAGAGATTATACCTCGTCATCAATTTGAGGTTCCCATCCAAATTAAAGTAGGAGGAAAAATCATAGCTCGAGAAACTAAGCCTGCCGTTAGAAAAAATGTCACCGCCAAGCTATACGGAGGCGATCGAACTCGCAGGATGAAGCTTTTGGAAAACCAAAAAGCAGGCAAAAAGAAACTTCAAAGAATAGGTAGTGTCAACCTTCCCCCTGAAGCCTTTAAGCTAGATGTTTAACAACCTTAGCACTCTTGACATCATACTGCTAAAAAGTTACACTACTCCTCAATAACCATTTAAAATTTTTATGGACTTAACCGATCGTCAGATAAAAATCATAAAAGCAATAGTTGAAGAATACTCAAACACAGGTGATCCTGTGGGTAGTCAAACTCTGGACAAAAAATATCAGCTTGGAGTCTCCCCAGCCACAATAAGAAACGAAATGTCAGAATTAATGGATAGAGGATTGTTAGTTAAGCCCCACACTTCAGCTGGTCGAATCCCTACATCAGTAGCCATAAAGTTTTATGTTAACCAACTTCTTAAAGAAAAAGATCTCAGTGTAGCTGAAGAAGTGGCTATCAAAGAACGCATCTGGGATCACAGACATGAACCACAAGAACTTATCAGTGAAGCGACAAAAGTTTTATCAGAGCGCACCAAGTCCTTATCTTTAGCCGCTATTGAAAATGGGCGAACGTACCATGCCGGCTACTCCTTTTTATTAAACGAGCCAGAATTTTACGATATTGATCTTTTCCGCCAGATCTTAATGATTCTTGATGAACAAGATCGCATTTTTAATATGTTTGATCGAGCTGTAGGACAAGACCCCATCCACTTACTTTTAGGAGAAGAGCTAGGTCACTCTCAGCTTCAACCAGTGGGCTGTGTTTTTGCAGATATACAAATCGGCTCAACTAGAGGCTCAATCGGCATTCTTTCTGCTAATCGTCAGCCCTATGATCAGAACATACCCATGGTTCGTTACATCGCCAACCTTGTCAATCAAATAGCTCAAAGTTAATGACAAAAAAAGATAATAAAAAAACCCAACAATCTTCTCAAAAGCTTCAAGATCTAGAAGAAAGACTTCAACAACTAGACAATCAATTAAAAAGAGCCGTTGCTGACTATCAAAACCTTCAAAAACGTCACCAAAACCACAAAAGTCAGGTAGTCAAATATGCCAACCAAAGCCTGTTAGACAAATTACTGCCACTTCTCGATAGGCTAAAAGAAGCTCAAACACACATCAAAGACCAAGGTCTAGATTTAATAGTCGAACAACTTAAGCAAACACTTCAAAGTGAGGGGTTGTCTCCCATTCGGGCAGAAGATAAAAAATTTGACCCTGAAACCATGGATTGTGCAGAAATCGTACCAGGACCCAAAGATAGAGTTGTAAACGTCATAACCCCCGGCTTTACATTCCACCAAAAAGTTCTCCGTCCTGCCAAAGTTGAAGTAGGATCTGGCAAAGAACCATCTACTCAGTAAATATTTGTGCAATATATTAATAATTAATATTATCTAAATCTAATATGTCCAAAATAATCGGAATCGATCTCGGAACCACCAACTCTGCTGTAGCAATTATGGAAGGTGGTAAAGCAAAAATTGTCCCTACTGCAGAAGGAGGCAACCTTATTCCCTCTATCGTTAATCCTAAAGAAGACCTTATTGGCACTGTTGCCAAAAGGCAAATGGTTTTAAAACCCGAAGAAACTGTATATGCCATAAAAAGACTTATGGGTCGCCGCTTTGACTCAGAAGTGGTTGAAAAGATGAAAAAAGAAGTTGCCTTTGAAATTGTGGAAGGCAAAGATGGACTCGCTGCAGTAAAGGTAGCAGATAAAACATATACCCCTCAAGAAATTTCTGCCAAAATACTACAAAAAGCCAAAAAAGACGCTCAAGATTACCTAGGGGAAGAAGTAAAAGAAGCAGTCATTACCGTTCCTGCATATTTTGACGACAGTCAGAGACAAGCCACCAAGCAATCCGGTCAAATTGCTGGCTTTAAAGTAAGGAGAATCATTAATGAACCCACAGCCGCCTCTCTGTCATACGGGCTAGACAAAAAAGAAGATGAAACAATTGCAGTATTTGATCTTGGCGGAGGCACTTTTGATATCTCAATTCTTGAATTAGGAGACGGAGTTTTTGAGGTCAAATCAACCAATGGAGACACATTTTTGGGTGGAGAGGACTTCGACACAAAAATAATTAACTATGTATTAAAGGAATTCAAAGCAGAACATGGTATTGATTTGTCAAAAGATAAACAGGCCCTTCAGCGCATTAAAGACGCCAGCGAGAAGGCCAAGATTGAACTTTCCACAAAAACGGAAACCGAAATAAGCCAACCCTTTATCACTCAAGGAAAAGACGGCAATCCAGTTCATTTGTCTGTCAAACTCACCAGAGCCAAACTAGAAGAGCTAGTTGCTGACCTAATTAAAAAAGTTATTTCTCCTTGCAGGCAGGCTCTTGAAGATGCCGAGCTAGAAAAAAACGACATCGATGAAGTAATCTTAGTTGGAGGCATGACCAGAATGCCCAAAATCCGACAAGTAGTGGAAGACTTTTTTGGGAAAAAACCCAGCCAGTCCGTCAATCCAGACGAAGCCGTTGCCTTGGGAGCTGCAATTCAAGGTGCTGTATTAAGTGGAGAAGTCAAAGATGTCCTGTTGTTGGATGTTACTCCTCTAACTTTAGGTATTGAAACCCTAGGAGGTGTAATGACTCCCTTGATTGAAAAAAATACCACTATTCCAACTTCAAAAAGCCAAACTTTTTCAACTGCGGCTGACAACCAAACACAAGTTGAGGTCCACGTTTTGCAAGGTGAACGACCAATGGCTAAAGACAACAAGTCACTAGGAAGATTCGTTTTGGATGGTATACCACCATCTCCTCGCGGAGTCCCTCAAATTGAAGTTACTTTTGACATCGACGCCGACGGTATTCTAAATGTCTCTGCCAAAGACAAGGCTACCAGCAAAGAGCAAAAGATAACTATTAAAAATGCTACAAATCTTTCTGAAGATGAAGTAGAAAAGATGAAAAATGAAGCTGAAAAGCATGCCGAAGAGGACGAAAAGAAAAGAAAATTAGTAGATAAAAAAAATGAAGCTGAATCTATCGTTCTTACTACTGAAAAAACACTTAAAGAAGCCGGTGATAAAGTTTCTTCAGAAGAAAAAAAGGAAATCAAAAGCGCCCTTAAGTCTCTAAAAGAGACTAAAGACAAAGACGATGTTTCTCTTGAAGAACTTGATAAAAAAATCAGTGAAACCTCTCAAGTTTTACAAAAATTTGGTCAGAAGCTTTATCAAGTTGCTCAAGAATTAGAAGAAAAAGATAAAAAAGACGACCAGTCCGACAAAAAGCAAAAAGGCAGTAACGAGAGCGATGAGGGTGAAGTCCAAGAAGGTGAAGTAGTAGAGGAATGACAAGCAAGCGTGACTACTACGATGTTCTAGGGGTAGATAAAAATGCCACCCCCGCTAAACTTAAAAAAGCTTATCGAAAAAAAGCTTTAAAGTATCATCCGGATCGCAGTGAAAGTGAAGATGCTGAAGAAAAGTTCAAGGAAGTAAACGAAGCCTACGAAGTCTTGTCTGATTCAGAAAAAAGAAAGGCATATGACCAGTTTGGACATAGTGCTTTTGACCCTTCTTCAGGAGGACCTTTTTCGGGAAGACAATCCGCCAGATCTGGACCTTTCAACTACACATATTACACATCGGGCAGTCCTGGAGACTTCGGAGACTTCTCAGACCCGTTTGAGATCTTTGAGACTTTCTTTGGAGGAGCATCCCCTTTTACTCAAAGAAGATCCCAAAAACCTCACTACTCACTCAAGATTGATTTTATGGAGGCTGCAAAAGGAACTCAAAAGACCTTTGTTCACCAAGGAAAGGAATACACTATCAAGGTTCCTGCTGGTGCTTCAGATGGTACTCGTATGCGCTATCCAAACTTTGTCATCTCTTTTGATGTCCAACCTCACCCAAAGTTTAAAAGAGATGACTACGATGTCTATATTGACCATCAAATTTCACTAACAAAAGCTATTTTAGGGGGAGAAGCTCAAGTCCCCACCCTTGATAACGAAATTAAAATTAAAGTCCAGCCAGGCACACAGCCGGGTACTCTGGTTAGGCTCGAAAACAAAGGAATCAAGCACCTTCGATCATCACAAAGAGGAGACCTATATATCAGACTAAAAGTCACCTTACCTGAGAAATTAACTAAAAAACAAAAAGAGATCGTCAAGCAACTCGATAAAACCCTGTAACTTGCCAGTTCCCCCCTGACAGAGGTATAATGTTACAGCCGATGGTGGCATTAAGCCACCATTTTTTTGAGACTAATTATTTATAAAAAAACTATGGCCGACCCAATAATGGCTCGTACAGAATTCGCAGCTGCTCTTAATCAGATATGTACTGAAAGAGGCATCGAGCCTCAGGCAGTGCTTGAATCACTAAAGCAAGCCCTAATTGCCGCTTATCGAAAAGATTATCCTGATCAATATGAAGATACTGTAGAAGATGAAGAGCAAGAACCAATCGTTGAGCTTGCCAAAGACACCGGAGAATTTAAGATATATCTTGAAGATGAAGAGACAGGAGAAAAAGAGGACATTACTCCTCCTGGTTTCGGTCGTATTGCAGCCCAAACTGCTAAACAGGTCATAATGCAAAAAGTTAGGGAAGCAGAAAAAACATCCATTATTGATGAATACAGAGACCGCTTGGGTGACTTAATTACTGGTCAGATTTTAAGACTAGATGGAAAATTTGTTGTAGTTGACATTGGTAGAGGCCAAGGACTAATGCCGCCAGAAGAACAAATAAAAGGCGAGTTTTACAAAATCAATTCAAGAATGGCAGTAATTGTTTCTGATATAAGAGAAACATATAAAGGAGAGTCTGTTATTGTGTCTCGATCTGCCCCCCGATTGGTAAAAGAACTTTTTGCAAGAGAGGTGCCTGAAGTAGGGTCAGACGTCGTCGTAATTGAAGAAATCGCTCGACAACCAGGTATAAGAACAAAAATTGCTGTCAAAAGCACTCAAGACGGAGTAGACCCTGTCGGCTCCTGTGTAGGTCAAAAAGGAGTTAGAGTCCAAGCTGTAATTAATGAGCTAAACGGAGAGCGTATTGACATTATTCAATACTCCGATGAACCTGAAAAATTCATTGCCTCAGCTTTATCTCCCGCAGAAGACGTAAAGCTTGACTTAAACAAAGACGAAAAGATTGCTCAAGTCACCGTACCCGAAGATCAACTATCCTTAGCTATTGGTAGGGGAGGTCAGAATGTAAAACTAGCAGCCAAGCTTACTGGTTACAAACTTAAAATTGAGGGGGGTAGTAAATCTACCGCCCAAGTCAGCGGTGATGAGGAACACGAGATAGATCTTTTAGATCTTGACACCAGAGTTAGAAATCAACTTATAGATGCTGGAATTTTAATGATCGATCAATTACTGGGTGAAAACATTCAAAGACTGGCAGAAATAGACGGAATTGGCCCAAAATCTATAAAAGAAATTGAAGATAAGCTCTCTGCATATCAATCTGCTCAACCTGAAGAAGTGGTAGAGGAAGATAAGACAGAACAGGATGAAGAAGAAAAAGACCAACCAATTGAAAAGCCTAAGTCAGATAAAGACTCTGAAAATGTTAATTAACATAGATAAACATGGCCAAAATCAATCGCCCGCCTATCGTCACTGTTCTGGGCCATGTGGATCATGGTAAAACTACCCTCCTAGATACAATTAGAAAAACCAGTGTTCAGTCTCAGGAAACAGGTGGAATAACTCAGCACATCACTGCTTATCAAGTAAAAATCGAAGACCAGCTAGTAACTTTCATTGATACCCCTGGCCACCAGGCATTCACTAACTTAAGAGCTCGCGGAGGCAACCTCGCAGATATCGCTCTTCTAGTAGTGGCTGCAGATGATGGGGTACAACCACAAACAAAAGAATCCATTACCCACATAAAACAAGCAGGTATTCCTTACATAGTTGCTATAAATAAAGTTGACTTACCTGATGTCGATATACAAAAAATAAAGACACAACTTGCCGAAGAAGAAGTTTTGGTTGAAGGTTTTGGAGGAGATGTTCCCGTCGTGGAAATTTCTGCCCTCAAAAATAAAAACTTAGATGAATTACTTGAGACATTGTTGGTATTATCAGAACTTCAAGAGCTAAAAGCTGACCCGCAAGCCATTCTTGAAGCTATAGTTGTTGAATCTCAACTAGATAAGCGCAGCGGACCTCTGGCCACTTTGATTATTAAAAATGGTTCTATTGAAAAAAACCAAGAAGTCTCCGCTATTGTAGGAATTAATTCAGAGCAAATCAACGGCAAAGTTAAGTCATTATTAGACTGGAAAGCAGATCAAGTTTCCAAACTTGGTCCTTCTTCTCCTGCACAAATACTCGGCTTTCAAAAAGTACCTCCGGCTGGAAGCCTAGTTACTCAAAAGGAATCAGTCGACGAATTCAAGGACTTGCTAGAATCTAGCAAGTCAGACATTGATGTGGGTTCTCCTCAAGAAGATAAAATTAACATAATATTAAAAACTGATTTTTTAGGATCTTTGGAAGCTATATCATCTAGTCTTCCCAAAGAGACTCAACTAATATCCGCCAGTACCGGTAGTATTACAGAGTCAGATATCATGCAAGCCCAAACAGGCAACGCAACAATTTTAGGCTTCAGAGTTCAACCCAACAGGTCTGCTAAGCAACTGGCTGATATTGAAGAAATTCCAATATTCACTTATAAATCAATCTATGATCTTCTAAAAAAAGTAAAACAATTAATTGAGTCAGAATCCAGTCCCCAAAAAGAAGAGGTCGTAAATGGAAAAGCTGATGTTATTAAGATTTTTGATTACAATGATTATCAAGTAATCGGTGGAAAAATATCATCAGGAGCAATTCGCTACCAAGATAAAATAAAAGTTGAGGGCACAGAAAAAGGATCGATCATTATTTCACTAAAGCAAGGCGACCAAGACGTAAAAATGGTCAAAAAAGGCGATGAGTTTGGGCTTATTTGTAAACCAGAGCTTGACATAAAATCCGGGGATGTTATTATCTCATATAAAATCAGATCTAAATAATGTTTGGACAAAATAAAGTCGATAGTTTTCAAGAACTGCTCAAATCTTCCTCAACTGTTTTAGTGCTTCTACCACCAAAGCCAAGTGCAGACTTAATTGCAGCAGGCTTAGCCCTCCATTCAAGCTTAAAAAAGGCCGATAAAAAATCAACAATTGGTTGTTCTTCAAAGATTGACTCTCAACTTCCGGGAGCGGAAGAGATTCAACAACAAGTTGGCAACCAAAATTTAATAATCTCTTTTCCATACAAAGCAGAATCTGTTGGCCATGTTTCATATGATATTAATAAAGATAAACAAGTATTTAACTTAATGATCAAGCCTGCCAAAGAAGGGCAACCACTTGACCCCAAACAGGTAGAATACTCGTTTTCTGGGGCACAGGCAGACTTAGTTATCACTATTGGCATAAAATCTTTATCAGAACTAGGTAAACTATACTCCCAAGAAAAAGAATTCATCGACAAATCTACTCTTATCAATATCCATCAAGACAATGAAGAACTTGAATTTCCTACACTTGACCTTAATGCTCGTAGCACCGGAATTTCCGAAGCAATCTCTTATCTCCTTAAAAAATTTAAATTGAAAATTTCTCAATCAACTGCCACCATCTTATACCAACGCATGCTCGATAATACTGATCAATTTAAATCCCCTCACATAACTCCTCAAACATTCAAAATCGCTGCTTACTTACTTGAAAATAATGCTCAAGTTAACCAGCTAACCTCTTCTAATAAGCCTCCTTTTTTTGAAGAACAGCCTTCTTTTCAAGAACCTAAGCCACACCCCGATTTGTCCACACAAAAATCTGATTTTTCAGACGAAGACGTTCCTTCAGATTGGCAAAAACCTAAAATTTATCACAGTGATTCACAGCGCAATTAGCCTTTTATCTTTTACTCTCCAAGCCTTTTCTGCTAAAATACAGTCTTGTTGAGATTTCAACACCCATTTATGTTAGACAAAAAACGAAAACAAGAAATTATCGACAGTTATGCTACAAGCAAAGGAGACACCGGATCTCCTCAGGTCCAAATTGCCTTGCTTACTTACCAGCTAAGAGATTTAACTGATCATCTTGAGGGACACCCTAAAGATAACCATTCCCGAAGAGGTTTGATTAAAATAGTTGGCAAAAGACGCAGATTGCTTAACTACTTGGGTCAATCAAACCCAAAAGCATATCAGGATCTTGTTAGAGAACTTGATATCAGACAAACAAAAATCAAATCAAACGCAGAAACTCAAGAAAAATCATCAATTAATGATTTTAAAGAATTGTCTACACGAACCGAAAACGCTCTTCAAAATGCAAATATAACTGTTGACAAGCTATCAAAGCTTTCTGAAGATGAGATTTTAGAAATCGATGGTATCGGCAAAAAAGGCCTGCAAGAAATTAAAGAAGAAATTTTAAAATAATAATTATCAAATTTACATAGGGAGCCCAAATATCTGGTTGAGGAATCAGGAGTGCAAATAAAATGTTTCCACCCCCGACTTCTCAACCACTTGAATCTCTCTCCAAAAAAGATATGACATCTATAAAAAAAACCACTATCTCCTTAAAGGGAGATATTACTATTGAACTAGAAACGGGACGGTTTGCTCCCCAAGCAACAGCAGCTGTTACAGCTCTTTGCGGAGACACACTGGTTCTAGCAACACTAAACGATAATCCACCCAAAGAAGGACTAGACTTTTTACCTCTTACAGTAGACTACAGGCCTAAATTGTATGCTGGAGGAATAATTAAGTCTTCCCGTTTTGTTAAAAGAGAAGGTCGTCCATCTGATGAGGACTTTTTGACTGCTCGCTTAATAGATCGAACACTACGACCTGTATTTCCCAAAAGTTATCGAGGAGATCTTCAAATCATTATCACTCCTCTATCAGTGGATGGTGAAAATGAGCCAGAAATTCTTTCAGCAATTGCAGCTTCAGCAGCAGCTTCTATCGCTTCCACCCCATTCAATGGTCCTGTCGGAGCAGTTCGTGTGGGGATAGTTGACGGAGAGCTTCAATCAAATCCAAGCAACAAGCAGATGAAAGAATCTGATCTTGACCTAATCGTCAGTGGCACCAAAGAATCTCTCACCATGATAGAAGCCGGCGCCAAAGAGGTCGGTGAAGAAAAACTAGCAGAAGCTTTAGAGTTTGCCCATCAGGAAAATCAAAAAATAATTTCAGCCATAAAAGATCTTGTTGATAAAGTTGGTACTGAAAAGATCTCTTTCAGTTCACCAGAGCAAGATGACTCAGAAATTGAAGAAGTGATTAACAAACACGTTGATGATTTTGACAAATTAGCAACTGAATGGGCTACTCACAAAGGCAGAAGCATAGGAGACGTTGTTAGAGCTATATCTCAAGAACATGAAGATCTTGATAAAAAGGAAATCGACAATACTCTATTTAAACTTCTTAAAAACAGTATTCGACAAAAAATTGTCAAAGAACAACTTCGTCCAGATGGTAGAAAGCCTCAAGATATTCGCAACATTGAAATTGAAACAGGTTTGCTACCGAGAACTCATGGCTCTGTACAGTTCAAGCGCGGACTAACTCATGCTTTGTCTATTACAACTTTAGCCTCCCCCGCTCACGAACAATTAATGGAAACAATGGAAGGAGAATCGACTAAAAGATATATTCATCATTACAACATGCCTCCGTTTTCAACCGGGGAATCAGGTCGTCTAGCTTGGCCCTCACGAAGAGAAATCGGCCACGGCTCATTAGCAGAAAGAGCTATGATGCCTGTAATTCCTGACGAAAATGACTTCCCTTACACAATTAGGGTTGTCTCAGAGATAATGTCGTCCAACGGCTCGACCTCACAAGCAGCCGTCTGCGGCTCATCTCTCTCCTTGATGGATGCTGGAGTGCCTATTAAAAAACCTGTTGCAGGAATTGCCATGGGTGCTGTTAGCGAAGATGATGAGACTGTTTTACTTACTGATATTCTTGGCGTTGAAGATTTCATGGGAGACATGGACTTCAAAGTAGCTGGAACTCAAGATGGTATTACAGCAATTCAAATGGATGTAAAAAAACTAAACGTTACCCCTAAATTCTTAGGTGATGCTTTACAAGATGCTAAAAAAGGCAGATTGCACATTCTTAAAGAAATGAACAAAGCTCTGTCCGAGCCTCGTACTGATATAAATCAGTACGCGCCTAGAGTTGTTAACTTAGTTATTCCCGCCAAAAAAATAGGCACCGTGATTGGGCCTGGTGGAAAAATGATTCGACAAATTCAAGAAGACTTCGATGTTGAAGTTAACGTAGAAGATGCTGATGAAAAAGGACTAGTTAATATTTCAGGCGTTGATGCCAAAAAGGTTGAAAAAGCCAAAGAATATGTTGAAAACCTAACTGCTGAAGTAGAGGTTGGTAAAACTTATACTGGCACCGTAAAAAACATTCTTGACTTCGGAGCTTTTGTAGAAGTACTGCCCGGACAAGAAGGATTAGTTCATGTGTCTGAGATGAGTGATGAGTTTGTAAAAGATCCTAGAAGTGTTGTCAAAGAAGGGGAGAAAGTTGAAGTCAAGGTAACTGAAATTGATGACAAGGATCGCATCAACTTAACAATGAAAAGTGATAAGCAAAAAGAAGACAAGTCCTCTTCAAAACGAGCGAAACGCTTTCAAGACCATCGCTAACCGTTTATACTGAGTCTATGGATCAGCCTGCCAACCACCCTTCTAGCAAGTCGCCTAATCAAGATGTTATCAATCTTAATCAAAAGATTGAGCAGACTACATTGCCCCCAGATCTCGAAAATAAAGCAAAAAGAATGACAGACCGCCTTCAGCGCATGGAAAACAGTGATTACTATAGCAAAGAATACGAGACAGCCCGTCATTACATCGACTGGATTACAAAACTGCCCTGGAACAAAAGAGTTCAAAAACCAATTGATATTACAAAAATACAGCAAACTTTGGACAAGCATCATTACGGTATGCAAGATGTAAAAGACCGCATCCTTGAATATATGTCGGTTCTCAAGCTCCGCCTATCTCGCAATCAAGGCGTAGCTAAGGCCCCCACCATATTCTTGGTGGGTCTTGTAGGAACCGGAAAAACAACCTTTGCTCGTGCCCTATCTGAAGCTTTAGACAGGCCAATGGCGCGTATACCTTTTGGAGGGCTAGGTTCAGCCAAAGACCTAAGGGGGCAGTCAAGCCTTCATCTAGAGTCTGAGCCAGGATATATCGTTAAATCTTTAGCTCAAACACAGGCAAAGAACTCGATTATTCTTCTAGATGAGATTGATAGAATAACTGAAAAAAATCGAGATGACATAATGGGAGTTTTAGTTGAACTGTTAGATCAGGAACAAAACTCTAATTTTATTGATCATTACATAGACTATCCAATTGATCTCTCTGAAATCATCTTCATTGCTACCGGCAACAATACCACCAATATTGCCACTGCTGTGCAGGACAGGCTGGAGCCCATCAGAATGCCCTCTTATACAGATGAGGAAAAAATGCACATAGCTCAAGACTACCTGTTCCCCCAAGTAATAGAAGATGCAGGTCTAACTAGTCAGCAATTAACCATTGATGACCAATTATGGCCGCAAATTGTACGCCCATTAGGCTATGACGCAGGAATAAGAACCTTAAAGAGAAGCCTGCAGGGAATCGCTAGAAAAACAGCGCGCATGATCGTTGAAAACAAGGCTGAATCTGTGCACATTACTCAACAAAATCTTCAAAACTTTTTACCAAAAAATTAATTAATAAATTACAAAAAATATGAATTCATCAAAATCACTCAAAATCATTCCACTAGGTGGAAATGGTCAAGTTAACAAAAACATGTTCATCTATGAATATGGAGAACATCAAATTGCCGTAGACTGCGGCATTGGTTTCCCAACGGAAAGCATGCTAGGAGTAGACGTCCTTATCCCTGACATATCGTACATAGAAAAATCAAACAAAAAACTGCACGGCATTGTTCTAACTCATGGTCATCAAGATCACATGGGTGGACTGCCATACGTTTTACCTAGACTTGAAAAGGATCTTCCCATATATGGTTCACAACTAACTATTGCTCTAGCCAAAAACAATGTACAAGAATACGGATTACATAATCCATTTAAGCTTATAAAAAATAAAATCCAACTTGGACCCTTCTCCATAACACCCATCCACGTAACCCACTCGATTCCTGATTGTAAACATTTTCTTATCGAGACACCCGCCGGAACCGTGTATCACGGTACTGACTTTAAATTTGATCTAACTCCTCCTGATGGAAAACCACCAGACCTCAATAAAATTGCTCAAGTAGGTAGTGCAGGAATTGATCTTCTCTTGTCAGACTGTCTTCGCGTCGAGAAAGCAGGCTTTACTCAGCCCGAAAAACTTATCAAAGAAACCTTTCAAAAAGAACTTAGAACAACCAAAGGGAAATTTATTGTTACCACCATGAGTTCTTCTGTTGCTCGATTCGGCATGGCCATTGAGGCAGCCGCTTCTGCAGGGCGTAAAATTGCCCTAGTTGGGCGCAGCGTAGAAACTAACTTAAAAATTGCTGCAGAAGAAGGTTATGTCAACATACCTAAAAACATGTTAATCGATCGTCACAAAATAAAAAACTTTAAAGATAGTCAAGTCGCTTTAATGATTGCAGGATCTCAAGGACAGGAAGGTTCATCTATGCAAAGAGCCGCTGCAGGAGAGCACAGAAACGTCAAACTTAAAGAAGGTGACAAAGTAGTTATTTCATCAGACGCTATTCCAGGGAATGAGTCAGGTGTCTACTCTTTAATTGACACCTTAACTCGACAAGGTGTTGAGGTCATATACAGCGATATAACTAACCAACTGCACGTTTCAGGCCACGGCTATAGAGGTGAGCTAAAATTATTAGCCAGGTTAACCAAGCCTAAATACTTCTTCCCAATTGGAGGACAGATTAGACACCAATACGCCTACAAAAAGATGGTACAAGATCTAGGCTACTCTGAAGATAAAACTCTTTTACCCAAAGATGGACAAGAAATTATCTTAAAAGACCGACAAGTTAAGCTTGGTAATACAACAAGATTAAGAAACATTTATGTTGATGGCTTGGGTATTGGCGATGTGGGTAAGGTAGTTCTTAGAGACAGGCAAGTAATGTCTGAAGAGGGCATAGTTGTAGCCATCATCCCCGTAGATCACAGCACAGGACAGATTACAGGAGACATCGAGATAGTTTCCAGAGGATTTGTCTATGTCAAAGAGTCTGAAGATCTTATCGATGAAATTAAAGATCAAGTCAAAAAAGCCTTAGAAAAACACAAAGGCCAAGTCACTGACTGGGGATTTATTCGAAATAAAATACAAGATCGTCTTGATAACTTTATCTATCAAAAAACAGAAAGAAACCCACTTATTATCCCTGTTGTAGTTGAAGCATAGACGATATAATAGTCTTACTATAAAAAACTTATTGCCTGCTTATGGCTCGAAAGCGCGGAAGACGCACTAAACCTTTTAAACTTAAATTAAAGAAAGACTCTCTAAGGTCGATAGCTGCCGTCAGTCTTATTACTCTAGGTGGGCTAGTCTCAATCTCTTTTTCGCAACAAGGACCAATACTTTCCAAAATATACCAACTAGGCTCCCATCTTTTTGGTTGGGGATTGATAGGACTACCCTTTATTTTTATATTGGGAGGATTGGTTATCACCAAAGTAAAGTTAGAAGCAGCGAAGCCTCATATTTTTCTTGGAGCACTAATTATCTTATTATCTTTAATAACTTTATTTCAGTCTGGTGAAATTGGCTCTCAAGTCTTCATATCCTTTAAATCTCTTATAACCTCTCCTGGAACATACTTGTTCTTTTTTTCAGGCACGTTAATAGGCCTGATTATATTCTTTGAGACATCACTGGAAGATATGGTTGTTTTTATCAAAGATACTTTAAAATTCATTCAAAAAGCTGGTCAAAATGTACCTAAACCCAAAACATCAAAAATCCTTTCCAAAAGACAATTGAAGGTTGGTGGCATGACTCCAAGTTCAAAATCTGAATCATTAGATAAATCCGCTGACACAAAAAAACAGAAAGATATCAATAAAGAAGATGAATCAACAGACCTGGAAAATCAAGTTGTCAGGAATCAACCTTCGGCTGATAGCAATCAACAGTGGCAAGCACCTTCACTGGACTTATTAGAGGATGTAAAAACAGGTCAAGCCGATCGCGGTGATATAAAAAAGAATGCCGATATTATTGAAAAAACGCTTGAATCGTTCGGTATTGAAGCCCGGGTGGTTGAAGTAAATCTTGGTCCAGCCGTAACACAATATGCCATCGAACTTGCAATTGGAACCAAGCTATCAAAAGTAACTAATCTCCAAAACGACCTTGCCCTGGCTCTATCAGCTCCCACTGGTCAGATAAGAATAGAAGCTCCCATTCCTGGCAGAAATCTTGTTGGCATAGAAGTCCCCAATCGTTCTGCTGAAAATGTATCTTTAAAGCGAATGCTTGTTTCTCAACCCATGAAGGAATCCGATTCAAAACTAGTTGTTGGTTTGGGGTTAAATGTTTCCGGTGAGCCAGTTGTAGTTGATATAACCAAAATGCCCCACGTCTTAATTGCCGGTGCTACGGGCTCGGGTAAGTCCGTTTGTATTAACTCATTTATTTCCTCAATCCTTTACAGAACCTCACCCTCAGAAGTAAAACTCATATTAGTTGATCCCAAACGAGTAGAATTAACTCAGTACAACGGAATTCCCCATCTTCTTACTCCCGTGATAATCGACCCAGAAAAAGTGGTAGCTTCATTGAAATGGGCCCTTCAGGAAATGGAAAGAAGATATAAATTGTTCTCAGAAGTTAAGGTAAGAAATATTGCTGCATACAATCAACTATCTGGCTTTCAAGCAATGCCTTACATCGTTATCTTTATTGACGAACTGGCTGATATCATGCTTTACAACACGTCCGAAGTTGAAGATACAATTACTAGACTTGCTCAAATGGCACGAGCTGTAGGTATACATCTAATATTATCTACTCAAAGGCCATCTACAGATGTAATCACTGGCTTAATCAAAGCAAATATCCCTTGTCGTATCGCCTTTAATGTGACTTCTATGGTTGACTCTAGAGTTATCATTGATACTCCTGGAGCTGAAAAATTGTTAGGCAAAGGTGACATGTTGTATATTCCTCCTGACCAAGCCAAACCACGCAGAATTCAGGGCACATTTGTTTCCGATAGTGAAACCAAAGAAGTAATTGATTACCTTAAAAAGCATTCAGAAAAACCTGAGTACGAGGAGGAAGTTACTGAAACCCACTCTTCAAGTGCCCCTACTAGCATAGAAGGAGAACCACTTGAAGATGTAGATGAATTATTTGATGATGCCGTTAAGCTTAGTGTGCAACACGATAAAGCCTCAGCCTCTCTTTTCCAGAGACGCCTTTCAATTGGTTATGCAAGAGCTGCTCGCATCTTAGATCAACTACAAAGAGCTGGCATTGTTACTCCTCCAGACGGAAGCAAACCGCGCGATGTCTTAATTGATTCAGCAGACGAAATTTTAAACGAAGTAGAAGAAGAGTAAAAAATGAAATCTCTTGGGGAAATCCTAACTTCTGCACGCAAAGAGAAAAAACTTTCTATTCAAGATATCGCTCAGGCAACTAGGATTGAAGCCAGATACATCAAGGCGCTAGAGAACGATAAATTTCAAAAGCTGCCCCCTCCAACTTTTGTAAAAGGGTTTATAAGAAACTATGCTATTCAAGTCGATGTTCCCCCTGAGGAGTTGATCGCTGTTTTTCGTAGAGATTACTCTTCTACTAAAAATACAACATTAGAAAAAGAATCTACCTCTAACATTAAGCAAAAATCTTCAATAATTTCATCAACGGGCTGGAAGTTGGTAGCTACAGGAATAATTGCCTTCTTTGGATATTTAGCTTTTCAATATAGAGCACTTGTTGTTCCTCCACCCCTAAGCATTACTCAACCTGAAGCTAATTCTGTTATTGTTTCACCTGTAATTATCGAAGGTAAAACCTCTCCTGATTCATCAATAATGATTAATCAAAATACTCATATTAAACCTGACTCTTCCGGCATATTCTTTACCCAGATCAACCTCTCTCCTGGTGAGTACGAGCTTGAAATCAAATCTACTAATCGATTTTCTAGGACCAATAAAAAAACAATCCCTATAACTATCGTGTCTTCATAATGATACTTTAAAAATTACCAAATATATGACAAACTGCAGGTATGTTCACATTTAATCAAGCCCTTTTAATAGTAGTCATTGTGCTGATAACCGGCGTACTTACCTTTGTCGGTATTCAGATAATCTTGTTACTTAAAGAATTAAGAAAAACCATCCAAAGAACTAACGAGGTTATCGACGAAATAGAATTACTGATCCATAAACTTGGGAATCCCGGACAAAGCTTAAATAATATAATAACAGGTGTTAAGCAAGGTATTAATCTAGTTGAAGTAATTCGAACTTTTTTTGAAAAGAAGAACAAGGATACCTATGTCACAGAAAAATAATAAGTATTATCATCAAGAGAACTCCTTGTCCTCCTTTTTTACTGGAGCTGCGGTGGGTGCTGTAGCTGCCTTACTACTAGGAACCCAAAGAGGAAGAGAAGTGTCTAGGGAGCTTTACAAAGAAGCAAAAAAACTAGCCAAAGATCTTGATCCCAACCTAAAAGAAGTTTTTTCAGAAAATAGACATCAAGAGGTTGAAAAACCCAAAAAGACAGTTCTTAACAAGCTCAAAAGAAACAATTCAAATTCAAATTTATCTTCTTTCACTAAAAATGGACAACCACTAAGAAACTAATCATTTTGGATTTTCTATCAAGGCCAGTATAATTAATCATTATGACTGGTCAAGAATTAAGGCAAAAATATCTAAATTATTTTAAATCCAAAGACCACGTCATTATCTCCCCTGCTTCTCTTGTTCCTCAGGAAGACCCCACCACCCTGTTCACCGGTTCTGGAATGCAACCCCTTGTTCCCTATCTTCTAGGACAAAAGCACCCCCAAGGAGTCCGCTTAGTCAACTCGCAGCCTTCTTTTAGAGCTGAAGACATTGATGAAGTAGGAGATGATAGACATACAACATTCTTTGAAATGCTAGGAAATTGGTCGCTCGGAGATTACTTTAAGGCACAACAACTATCGTGGTTTTGGGATTTTCTTATTCAAGAGATTAAGCTCTCACCAGAGAGACTCTATGTCTCTGTTTTTTCTGGTTCTTCACAAAATAATATCTCTAAAGACGAAGAGTCAGTAAGTATTTGGAAAAATTTATTCTCTGATGTTGGCATAAAAGCTGTCACACAAGATGGAGAAGAAGCAAAAAGCAGTGGTCTCAAAAAAAACGCACGCATATTCTTTTATGATGCTCAAAAAAACTGGTGGAGTAGGCAGGGAGTACCAGAAAACATGCCCCCTCAAGAGCCTGGAGGACCAGACTCCGAAGTCTTTTTTGAATTTGATCAAGTCGAGCATGACTCAAAATATGGCCCACATTGTCATCCCAACTGTGACTGCGGAAGATTTTTTGAAATCGGCAATTCAGTTTTTATGCAATATAAAAAAAACAAAGATGGCACTTTTGAAAAATTAAAACACCCCAACGTCGATTTTGGAGGAGGTCTTGAGCGACTCTTAGCTGCCAAACAAGATACTCCCGATATGTTTAGAACTGATTTATTTCAGCCGATTATAAACAAACTTAAAATATTAACTAATGAAGAATACACGTCCAATAATAAAGCTGATTTTCAAGCTATAGCTGACCACATTAAAGCCTCAACGTTTATGATTGGGCAAGGAGTCCGCCCTTCCAACAAGCAACAAGGTTATATTCTTCGACGCCTGTTAAGAAACGCCTCGATGTCAATGTATCACCTAACAGATAACCCAGCTTCCAAGCAATTGGCTTCTTTGGTAGAAACAGTAGTAGATATATACAAGCAGGACTATGATTATTTAGAAACAAAGAAAACAATAATTAAGGACACTATTGATTCGGAGCTAAATAAATTTTCAAAAACTTTAGAAAGAGGTTTAAGAGAACTTGAAAAACTAAAATTCTCCAAAATTGACGAACAAAAAGCATTTGATCTCTATCAATCCCACGGCTTACCCTTCGAAATCACCAGCAACTTATTGGCTCGCAAGGGGGTAAATCTTGACAAAAAAAAGTTTGAAAAATTAATTCAAAATCATGCAGAAAAATCTCGCTCTGCAAGTAAGGGAATGTTTAAGGGGGGGTTAGCTGATCATTCAGAGACAACCACGAAATATCACACTGCTACACACCTTGTTCACAAAGCACTAAGGAAGGTCTTGGGAGAGCAAGTCAAACAAACAGGTTCAAATATTACAAAAGAAAGACTCCGATTTGATTTCACGCATTCCCAAAAAATTAGTGATGAAGAATTAAGGGAAGTTGAGAAAATCGTAAATAAAAAAATTGATGAAGACTTACAGGTTGAATTTTCTCAAATGACCTTAGAGGAAGCACTAGAAAAAAATGCACTTGCCTTTTTTAAAGAAAGATACAATCAGCAAGAAGTCAAAGTATATAGCATTAGAGACTTTAGCCTTGAGGTATGCAACGGACCTCATGTCTCTAGTACAGGAGATATCGGACATATTAAAATATATAAACAGACATCAGTGGGTAAGGGTATACAAAGGATTTATGCAAAATTGGTTTAAACTGCCCTCCATTGTAATAAACTAAGATAATGGAAATAAACAATATTCTAAAAAAGAACAACAAAGACGAGATGTCACCCGAAAAGTTTCTTGCAATTGAAATTCAAGAATCTAGGGTAAAAACTGCAGTCTGGCAGATTGTCGACAACCAACCTAAGATTATCAACTATGGTTCAGTTGAAAGTTGGAGAGATGACGAATCATTGTTGCTAGCTGTTGACAAGTCTTTAGGTTCTGCATTGAAAGGTTTAAGTTCTGAACCCGATAAAGCAATTTTCGGACTACCAGAGGCTTGGGTAAAAGGAAAAAAAATTGCCTTATCTATTCAGCCCAAAATTAAAGATATTACAAAGAAGCTTGAAATTGAGGCTGTAGGATTTGTTGTTATAACAGAAGCCATTATTCAACAACTTAAAATCAGTGAAGGTATTCCTCCAAGCCTTATCCTCTTAGAACTAAATGATACAAAAGTAAATGTTGTAGTGATTAAACTTGGCCGTGTCATAGGAAGGCAAGAGGTGGGAAGAAGTGAAGATCTGGGTCAGGATGTTGAAGAGGCGTTGGCAAGAATTGACGTCAAACAACTACCGTCACGCATATTAATAATTAATGGATCTGAGTCAGACGCTGAGCAGCAACTTTCATCATACCCCTGGCAAGAAAAACTACCCTTTATACACCTTCCTAAAGTAGAGCAACCAGATTCTCAATTAACCATTCAATCAGTTGCGTTAGCGGGAGGTATCGAAGCAGCAAAATCTATGGGGATAAAGATCAGCGACAAAAAAATTAAAAAAGATAAAAACAAATCTAACACAAAACACAAACAGAACAGTTTTATCTCGGACGATATTACAAAGTCTTCACACCAAGACCAAGAAAGTGAACCTGATGATGAAGTAAAAAAAATAAAAGACACCCAAGATAGAAAAGGCATAAAAACTTACTCATCTATTTTAGTTAATAAGATCAAAAATTTTAAAAGACCTTCAGTAAACTTTTCTTTTCCTAAAACAAATATTTCAAAAACTTGGAAAATACTTGCCCCCTTAATCATTTTATTGTTAATGGGAATAGGAACCTTAATTATTTACATGCAGTTTTTAACAGCAAATATAAAAGTTTTTGTAGAGCCAGAGAAAGTTACTAAAAGATTAACTATAGATATTTCAGATCAAGGGAGTGGCAATTCCACGTTAAAGGCAGGCCAACAATCAATTTCTCTAGAGGGCCAAGGAGAAATCTCTACTACAGGAGAAACTTTAATTGGAAATCCCGCAAAAGGTCAAGTTGTTTTGTACAACAAGACAAACTCTTCTAAGGTTATTGAAAAAGGAGCCATCCTAGCTACTAGCAATAACATAGAGTACACTCTAGACGAGGAAGTTGAAATTGCTTCACAAACTGCTTCAACTGATGAAAGCGAAATTACAACTCTGGTTCCTGGTCAAAGCACGACATCAGTTACAGCAGAACAAGTTGGTGAAGAGGGAAATATTAGTTCAGGAACAGAGTTAAGTGTTGACACATATCCTAAAACATCAGTTTTAGCTAAAGCAAATGATGATTTTTCCGGGGGATATTCTGAAACCGTTAAATCTCCCAACCAAGAGGATCTTGATAGATTGTTAAAAAATGTCACTGAGGAGATTATCAGTCAATCTAAGGAGAAACTAAATAAGACTCAAAAGGATGGGCAAAACACAGTTCCTATATCAAGTCCAGAAATTACAGATGCTCAATACAGTGTTGAGGCTGGAGACCCTGCTGATAATTTGAGTCTGAATCTAAAGGCTGAATTTACCCTGCTTACATATAAAGACGAAGACATGGTTAACCTTTTGAAAAATAAAATCAGAGATGACATTCCTCCTGGTTGGAAATTAAGATTGGAAGACACAACAACCGAGTTTATAGCTTTAAACTCTCAAGACAACTCCCTCACTGCGGATGTCAAAATTGAAGCCCAACTAACACCTGATGTACCTATTGCAGACTATCAAGAACAAATGAAAAAAATGTCAGCAAGAGAAACCAGGAGGCTTTTAGAAAACATTGCCGGCTATAAGCGAAGTCAGCTAATCATATCTCCAAATTTGCCGATACTAAGAAGATACATGCCCCCACGAGCTGAAAAGATTAACATAACTATAGAACCAATTTAAGATGCCACTCTATGTATACCACAAGGCCAGCCTTGATACTTTTAAAAATTCTTTAAAACCTTTTCACATACAGGTTTTGCCTACACTGATTTCAGTCGTCGGCCTGTTATTAATAGCTTTTGTTATATGGCCGATCGTGTCTTACGAGTTACAAATTAATTCTTTTCAGTTAAACAACAAACAATCTGGACTGATCTCTCCTGTAGTAGGCACTTCTCAACAATCTCCAAAGCCCAAGGTTGTTGGAGAATATGACTATACTAGGCCTCAAAATTGGTTCCCTCAAGACAGAAGTAAAAGCTCAAGCAATTTAGACTCTAGTAAATACCAACTTGCAATTCCCAAATTAAAAATCGATCAAGCAAGAGTAATCATTGGAGGAGAGAATCTTAATGAGGGATTAGTTCATTACCCTGATACTGCATTACCAGGAGAACTGGGCAGTCCTGTTATTTTTGGTCACTCAATACTTCCACAGTTTTATGACCCAAATAACTATCTGGCAATTTTCTCTCTTTTGCCAAAATTGGAAAATGGTGATGAGATATTTTTAAACTACGACAATGTTGTTTATACATACCAAGTCATTGAGAAACAAGAAGTTTTCCCCGATGATCTATGGGTACTAAGACAAAAATATGACTCTAAAAATCTTAAACTAATCACTTGTGTGCCTCCAGGACTTAAAACCAGGCGCTTAGTTGTAACAGCAAAATTAGTTTCAAAATGACAAAAATAAAATTTCTGTGTATCGATCCTGGGCTCAAGCATGCGGGGATAGCAGTATCACATTATGGAAAATTTTCAGAAGGATTAACTACCATACAAGGATTAGGTTTTAGTCAACAACTTGAAAAAATTATACAAATAATCAATAAATACAATCCTGAAAAAATTATAATAGGTCTCCCTAAAAGGGGAGATGTTCATAAGTATTCAAAACAACTAGGTAAAGCAATTCAAAAAGACATGGAAACGCCAGTTATATATGTAAATGAAGACAAAACCAGTGCTAGAGCAAAAGATGAAATTATAAATTCAAAGAAAAATTCAAAAAAAATCCATCAAATTTCAGCAGCAGTTATTTTACAAAACTTCATTGACGATCTGATACAATAAAATTATGTTTAAAAATATTATAGCTCCCATACAGGCGTGGCTATTATCAAAAGGCAAGTGTGTTGGTTGTGGTACTCCACTTAAACAAGGCCAAAAGAAAAAATCTAAAGTAAAAAATCACGAAAAAGTAACATGTAAATGTGGAAGGATATTTATGTACAACACAAAAGAAAAAACTTACAGAAGGGCGCTTTTTGAAGAAGTTTGAAATGTCGAATTATAGCTATATAACCAAGGGCATCTCATCGCTTATCATTATTGCTTTTCTATCTTTCCTTTCAGGAATAATTTGGTTTAAAATTCAATCAAGACCTGTTGTTCGCAATGGTAATCAAATGGTAACTTTAAGCATTCAGAAAGGGGAGTCTTTAGATCAAATAGCGAAGAAGTTAAAAGAGAAGAAATTAATAAGGTCAGTTCCCGCATTTAAAATTCAAGTTGCCTTGTCAGGCTTGAGCAGATCACTTCAAGCAGGCCAATATAGGCTTTCACCAAAACTTCCTCTTAAAGAAATCATTATAAGGCTGACCAAGGGCACTTCTGATAGGTGGATAACTTTACTTGAAGGTTGGAGAAGAGAACAATACACGCAAGAAATCATTAATGAGTTGAGTGAAAATAATCCTGAATACAACTTCGACCCTAACGAATTTTTAAGTATCAGCACAGAGTATGAAGGTAGACTATATCCGGACACATATGCTATTCCACTCGATGCATCGAGTGAAGAAATTCTTGCTCAACTATTGGAAAACTATCAGAATCGTACTTCAAAACTGTCTAATAATACTACTCTCTCCGACCGAGAGTCTCTAGTACTGGCATCTTTAATAGAGCGTGAAGCTGCAAATGACAAAGAACGCTCAGTTGTTGGAGGAATACTCTATAAAAGACTTCAAAACGACTGGCCTCTTCAGGTTGACGCTTCGGTACAATATATTATTGCTAATCGTGAGTGTAAGGTTTTGACTTGTAATTGGTGGCCAAATAATATTACTCGGGAAGATATTAATATCGACTCACCATACAATACATATAATCAGCCAGGACTGCCGCCAAGTCCAATAGCCAATCCTTCAATTTCGAGCATAAAAGCAGCTTACAATCCAACTCAAACGCCTTACTGGTTTTATTTACATGACACAAATGGTCAAATACATTATGCTAAAACTATCCAAGAGCACAATGAGAACGTTCAATTTTATCTTAGATAACAAGCTCTTGACATACTGCAATAGCATTGTTAAACTTGACCACATTGTAAAAAGCCTCCTTTTGGGGAGTGTTATTTTTTGCGTTTAATTCACCTGCCTGAATTTTAGTTATTTCTATTTTTTAATGAAGACTGATAAAAAAGACAAAAAAAGAGTTAATTGGGGAAGAACAGACCACAATTTGCCGACATTAAATTTGGCTCAAACTCAGAAAAAATCATATGATTATTTTCTTAATGAGGGCATAAAACAATCTTTGATTGAGGTGGGAACAATTAAAGATTTTACAGAAGAGCAATATACTCTTAGCTTTGGTAATCACTATTTTGGTGAACTTGAATATACTCCTGAGGAATGTTTAAAGAAAAATTTAACTTACGATGCGCCATTATACGTAGAAACAACTTTAACAGACGTTGAGACATCACAAACAAAAACCCAAGAAGTTTTCTTAGGAGATATTCCCCAGATGACTTCAAGGGGAACCTTCATTATTAATGGAGTAGAAAGAGTTATAATACATCAACTTGTTCGGTCTCCAGGCGTATTTTTTACAGGGGAACTAGATGCTAAATCTGGTAGAGATCTTCACATAGCGGAAATCAGACCACTTCGAGGGTCCTGGTTAGAAATAACTGTAAACAGACGTGACTATATTAGTGTCAGAATAGATAGAAATCGAAAATTCTCAGTAGCTACTTTATTGCGAGCAATGGGATATGAAACCGATGACGACATTAGAAAACTTTTTAAAGATGTCGATAAAGATGAGGAGCATCAATATATTGAGGCTTCTTTATTAAAGGATTCCACGAATAATCAAAAAGAAGCTTTGTTAGAATTCTATCAAAAGATCAGGCCTGGGGAACCAGCAGTTTTAGAGAATGCAAAAGAGCTTATGTATCAAACATTCTTCGATCCAAGAAGATATGACTTAGGTTTAGTGGGTAGATATAAAACAAATAAAAAATTAAACATCAAGAGTTCTGTTGAGCGAGACAATACAGTATTAAGAAAAGAAGACTTAATTGCATCCTTAAGGTACCTAATAAAATTGCAAAATGGCGAAGGAAAAACGGATGACATTGATCACCTGGGAAACCGACGCATCAGAAGAGTTGGAGAGCTTGTACAACAAGGTCCATTTAGGATTGGTTTATTGAGGCTGGAAAGATCTATTCGTGAAAAAATGAGCCTTGCCAAAAAGGATCGGCCACTAACTCCTGGACGTTTGGTAAACCCAAGGCCAGTTATTGCAACAGTCTCAGAATTCTTTAGAAGAAATCGTTTAAGTTCAATTTTGGACCAAGTTAATCCTTTGTCCGAGATAGATAATGCTCGCAGAGTTACTGTCATGGGTACGGGAGGAGTTTCGAGAGAAAGAGCTTCTTTTTCAATGCGAGACATACATGCTTCTCAGTATTCAAGAATTTGTCCAATTAGGTCTCCAGAGGGACCAAACATTGGATTGGTGACTTACTTAGCTTTATATGCTCGCATCAACGAATATGGATTTATTGAGGCGCCATACTACAAAGTGGAAGAGATCGAAAAAGATGGAGAAACTAAGATGAGAATTACTGATGAAATAGTATATTTGACAGCCGATGATGAAGAAGATTTTTATATTACACATGCTGACATCTCTAGAAAAGATGGCTTTATTGATCAAGATTGGGTGCCAGCAAGATACAAAGGTCGTTTTATGGAAGTAGATGCGACAAAAATTCAACTAATCGATTTAGTACCAAGACAAGTAGTGGGTACTTCTGCTTCGTTAATACCTTTTTTACAACACGATGATGGAACCAGAGCGCTTATGGGAAGTCACATGCAATGCCAGGCAGTACCTTTAATTAAACCAGAAGCACCTCTGGTTGGAACAGGAATTGAAACTGAAATCGCACAATCAATGGATTGGGTTGTGAGAGCAAGATTTGACGGTAAAGTTGTAGAATCTGATTCTGACAAAATTACAGTTCAAGTTAAAGATGAGCATCAAGAAGAATTAAAAAAAGTGGCAAAACAAAGTCCACATAGAGGAATTACGGTAAAAGGTAAAAATGAAACCTATCATCTCAAGAGTTTTTATAGAAGCTCTCAATCTACTAGCTTTTCACAGAAACCACTTGTTAAGGTGGGTGACGAAATCAAAAAAAGAGAAATAATTATTGATGGACCAGCAACTGAAGAAGGTGAGTTGGCATTAGGTCAAAATCTTCTCATTGCATATACTAATTTTGAAGGATTAGGCTACGAAGACGCGATAATCGTATCAGATAGACTTGTAAAAGAAGACCTGCTTTCTTCAATACACATCAATGAATATGAAGCTCAGGTTATGGACACAAAACTTGGGCCAGAAGAATTAACACGAGATATTCCAAATGTTTCAGAGTCAGACCTTAGAAATCTAACTGAAGAAGGTGTTGTCGCAATTGGTTCTCAGGTAGGACCAAATGATATTCTCGTAGGAAAAATAGCCCCTAAAGGAGAAACTGAGCTTTCAGCAGAAGAAAGATTGCTCAGAGCAATCTTTGGAGAAAAAGCTAGGGAGGTAAGAGATACTTCATTGAGAGTACCCCATGGTGAGAGGGGAACTGTCATCGAGGTGCAAGTTTTAGAAAGAGAGGAAGGAGATGAACTTGATCCAGGAGTTATAAAGCAAATTAATGTAAAAGTAGCACAATTAAGAAAGATTAAAGTCGGAGATAAATTAGCAGGAAGACACGGGAATAAAGGCGTTATTTCCAAGGTTGTTCCTGAGGCAGACATGCCAAGACTTTCAAACGGAAGATCTGTGGATGTAATTATTTCATTTTTATCAGTCCTAGCTAGAATGAATCTGGGACAGCTATTAGAAGCTCAATTGGGTTGGACAGCCGAAAAGTTGAACTATAAAGTTGCGGCTCCAGTATTCGAAAAAATAACTGAGGAAAAAATTGTCGAGGAGATGGAAAAAGCAAATTTGCCAGCTTCTGGAAAGGTTCGTTTAATTGACGGGCGCACGGGGGAACCTTTTGAAGAAGAAACTGCTGTAGGAATTACATACATTCTTAAATTGATACATATGGTGGAAGACAAGACCCACGCTAGATCAACGGGGCCATATTCATTAGTGACTCAACAACCACTTGGCGGAAAAGCTCAAATGGGTGGACAAAGGTTGGGTGAGATGGAAGTCTGGGCACTAGAAGGACACAAAGCTGCTCATACTCTACAAGAGATGCTAACTATCAAATCAGATGATGTAATAGGTAGGTCTAGAGCTTTCGAATCAATTGTTAAAGGAGAAGAAATTCCGGAAGCAACAGTTCCTGAATCATTCCGTGTTCTAATAAAAGAACTCAACAGTTTAGGGTTAAAAGTAGACCCCGCCGTTTTAATATCTGATGATGAAAAGAATGAATCAGAAGAAAAATCTGAAGAAGAAAAAGCCCCAAGCCACGCTTCATTGAATGTTATTGAAGAAGATGAGGATAAAGATCAAGATCTTGAGAAAAGCAAAGATGATGAAAACAATAATTAATACTTAATCCAAATAATGAACCTAAGAAACTTATCTGATTTCCAAGGCTTACAACTTAAACTCGCTTCTTCTGAAGAAATGAGGAGCTGGTCGCATGGTGAAGTAACCGAACCTGAAACTATAAACTACAGAACATTGCGTCCAGAAAAAGATGGACTTTTTTGTGAAAGGATATTTGGTCCCACAAAAGATTGGGAGTGTTACTGTGGAAAATATAAAGGAGTTCGTTATAAAGGGATTGTTTGCGATAAGTGTGGGGTAGAAATTACAAGAAAAAGAGTAAGAAGAGAAAGAATGGGGCACATTGAATTAGCTGCTCCCGTTATTCATGTTTGGTATTTTAGGGGATCACCGTCTAAATTATCACTTTTATTAAATGTTTCACCTAAAAAACTTGCATCAGTAATTTATTTTTCAAGGTATCTTGTTATCGATGTTGATGAAGATAAAAGAAAAATAGCACTAAAAAAGTTAGAAGAAATATCTAAAGACAAAAAAGAGAGCATTAAAGAAAAAAGTGAAGAAAAGATTGAAGAAATTAAGGAAAAAGGTAAAAAGAAGGTAAAAAATCTTCGTAAAGAAATCAAAAATAAAGACCAAAGACATGTAAAGATCGAGGAAACCAAGTTAGAAACTAAGAAAGAGGTAGCCTCATCTCGAGAAAAAATGATAGCAGAAATCGAAGCTACCGATGAAATATATGAGGCTCTAATTTCCTTGATTAAAAGCATTGAAATAAATAAAGTCTTAGCAGAGGATGAGTACTTAAAACTAGTGGATTATGAAGCTAGTGATTTCTTAAAAGTTGGCATGGGTGCAGAAGCAGTTCTTGAAGCAGTTAAAAAAGTTGATCTACGCGATCTTGCTAGTAAATTGAGAAAACTAATTAAGGATGGCTCAAAAACAAAGCGTAAGAAAGCCACAAAAAGACTTAAAGTAGTAGTAGGTTTCCTAAAGTCTGATGTTATACCTGAGTGGATGATTTTGAAAGCACTTCCCGTAATTCCACCCGAACTTAGACCTATGGTTCAACTATCAGGTGGCAGATTCGCTACATCAGACTTAAATGACTTGTATCGTCGAGTTATTAATCGCAATAATCGTCTTAAACATTTACTAAACCTTGGAGCTCCAGAAATAATATTACGAAATGAAAAAAGAATGCTTCAAGAGTCTGTTGACGCATTAATTGACAAACCTCAGTCAAGATCTTCACGCAGGTCTCGTCGTCGCAAACTGAAGTCATTATCAGAAATGCTTAAGGGAAAACAAGGTCGTTTCCGTCGTAATTTGCTTGGAAAACGAGTTGATTATTCAGGAAGATCAGTAATTGTTGTCGGTCCAGAGCTCGAACTTGATCAATGTGGACTTCCAAAAGACATGGCTCTTGAGATGTTTAAACCTTTTGTTATGCATCGGCTAATAGCTAACGGACTCGCTCCTAATGTTAAGTCCGCCAAGACTTTAATTGAAAGACAAGTTCCGGAAGTTTACGACATTCTCGAAGACGTTACAAAAGATCATCCTGTTTTACTAAATCGAGCTCCAACCCTGCATAAACTATCGATCTTAGCTTTCAAGCCTGTTTTAATTGAAGGTTCTGCAATCAGGTTACACCCTGCAGTTTGTGATGGTTTCAACGCAGATTTTGATGGAGATCAAATGGCTGTTCACGTACCACTCACCAAACAATCTATTGAAGAAGCTAAAAACCAGATGATGCCTTCCCAGAACTTACTAAAACCAGCTACCGGTAAGCCAATTTCTATTCCAGCTAAAAAAGAAATGTCGATCGGAACATATTATATGACCATGATTAAAGAAGGTCAAAAACCAGATGAAGAACATATATATGCAAATCAAAACGAAGTCCTTCTTGCTTACAGAACTCAACATCTTCACCTAAGACACCCGGTTAAGATGAGATTAAACCACGAAATTATTGTTACAACTCCGGGAAGAATTATATTTAACGATGTTTTACCTTCCGAATTTGGATTCATTAACCAGACAATTACCAACGATGATATAAAAGATTTTTTTGACAAAGCAATAAAAGAACTCCCTAATCAGAGAGTCGTAGAATTAATTGATGATATTAAACGACTTAGTTTCTGGGCTGGAACGATATCAGGGCTTTCATTTGCCATTCCCGACAATGAAATCTATGAAAAGAAAGATCAAATTATTCAAGAAGGAAATGAAAAAGTCGCCCAAATTGAACAAAACTACACTCAAGGCCTTATCACAAATTCAGAACGAAGACGTTTGTCTAATGAAGTTTGGATGGATATTACAGATCAAGTAGCAGATAGAACTTGGGAATCTTTCAGGCCTGGCAACCCTATTAGATTGATCATTGATACTGGAATGGGCCGTATTACTCGTGACACCATTAAGCAGTTGTCAGCCATGAGAGGATTAGTTGTTGATCCTTTGGGCAATATTGTAGAGTTGCCAGTCAAATCTAATTTTAGAGAAGGTTTGTCAATTTTTGAATACGTAAATTCAATTCGTGGGTCTCGTAAAGGATTAATCGACACAGCTCTCAAAACTGCTGATGCCGGTTATCTGACCCGCCGACTCGTAGACGCCTCTCACGATGCCATTATTCGAGAAGAAGATTGCGGGACAGACAAGGGTCTTACTGTGGCAATTGAAGGAGAGCGAAAAGAAAAATTCGGCGATCGCATCTTGGGCCGCTTTACTTTAAAGAGAGTCATGCACCCTGAAACTAAAAAACAAATCATTGGCAAAAATGAGCTTATAACAGAAGAAATGCGTGATCAGCTAGTTGAAGCTGGCATAGAAGAAATTGAAGTACGCTCACCTCTCAGTTGTAACTCCAAAATAGGTCTTTGTATCCACTGCTACGGTTGGAACTTTGCCGACAGGCAATTAACTGAAATCGGTGACCCTGTTGGAATTTTAGCTGCTCAATCAATTGGTGAGCCAGGCACTCAGCTAACTATGCGTACTAAACACAAAGCCGGTGTCGTCGGTCTCGATGTTACTCAAGGACTTCCTCGTGTAACAGAGTTACTTGAAGTAAGAACACCCAAAAACCTTTCCCCCATTGCTGAAGTTGCAGGTAAAGTCAAAGTTAAAGAAAGCGAAAATGGCTACAAGATTACTATTACTCCCACTATGGGCGATAAAGATAAACAGTTCAACTACACAATTCCTCTTACTGCAGATCTAAAAGTTGAAGATGAGCAAATTGTGCCTGCCGGCCAACCCCTTGCTACAGGACATATTGACATAGAGCAAATCCTAAAAGTAAAGGGCGTTACAGAAGCACAAAAATATTTGATTAAAGAGGTGCAGAACGTCTATGAAAATCAGGGTATTGCAATCAATGACAAGCACTTTGAGGTTGTAGTTAACCAGATGAGCAATAAGGTAAAGATTGAGGATCCCGGAGATACCGACTTATTACCAGGCCAGATAGTCAACAAAGGCCGCTTCCAAGCTGCTAATGAAGCTGTACTGGCCGAAGGGGGAGAGCCGGCTACTGCCTCTATAATGATTTTAGGATTGATACAAACATCCTTATACACAGAGTCTTGGCTTTCAGCCGCCTCATTCCAAAATACTACCAAAGTACTAACTGAAACCTCTCTTGCTGGCAAGATAGACCCACTTCTTGGTTTAAAAGAAAACGTAATCATTGGTCGACTTATTCCCACAACCCCCGAAAGAGCAAAGATTAATCCTGACTTGTTACTAAATGTTTAAAATGATAAAATTAGACTGATATGCCAACCATTAATCAATTAGTCCGTAAAGGACGTAGACCCAAGAAGAAAAAGGTAAAAGCAGCGGCATTGCGTAAGTCTTTCAATGCCAAAAAGAGAAAAATTACCAAAACAACTAATCCTCAAAAAAGAGGTGTTTGCTTGCAAGTTAAAACAATGACTCCTAAAAAACCAAACTCTGCTTTAAGAAAAATAGCCAGGGTGAGACTTTCAAATAAACAGGAAGTTACCGCCTACATTCCAGGAGAGGGTCATAACCTTGCTGAGCACTCAGTTGTCTTAGTTCGCGGAGGACGAGTCAAAGATCTTCCAGGAGTTAAATACCACATCATAAGAGGTGTATATGACTGTGCTGGCGTAGAAGGAAGAAAGCAAGCCAGATCCAAATACGGCACCCGCCAAGGCGGAGTAGCTGCAAGTGGAGAAGCTCCAATTGCTGGTGAAGAAGAATCTGAAGCAAGTACCGAGTCAGAAACTCCCACTGAATCAGCTTAATAAGTTTAATTAATTCAATTTACAATGCGTTCTAAACAAGCTCCAAAACGAAAAATCAAAGAAGATCCAGTATATGAAAATAAACTAGTAGCCAAGCTGGTAAACCGCTCTATGGTTGATGGTAAAAAAGCAGTATCACGCAAACACGTTTATAAAGCTTTCGACCAAATCGAAAAAAAGATAAAAAAAGATCCTTTAGAAGTATTTAGACAAGCGATAGAAAACATCAAACCTCAAGTTGAGGTAAGAACTAGAAGAGTTGGAGGGGCCGCCTACCAAATTCCAACTTCAGTTAAAGGTCCTCGACGCAACTCTTTAGCCATTCGTTGGTTAGTAAATGCTGCTCGTAATCGAAATCAAAAAGACCACCACACCTATTCAGACAAACTTTCAGCAGAAATAATGGATGCCTACAATAATCAGGGTGCAGCCATTAAAAGAAGAGAAGACACTCACAAACAGGCTGAAGCTAATAAAGCTTTTGCACACTTTCGTTGGTAAAGAATACTTCACTTAACTAAAGTCGAGCCTGAACTTATGAAAAAATAAATTAAGTACTATTCTTTGCCCTCTGGCCTTAAGTTGTGCTAAAATAATAATCTAGTCAAAATTGGCAGTCAAACTGCTTCTTTTCGAGGCAGTTTTTTACTGTTTATCCATTAAATAAATACATATGGCAGAAAAAAGACAAGAAATACTACCACTAAAAAAACTAAGAAACATTGGAATTATTGCTCACATCGATGCTGGTAAGACTACCACTACAGAAAGAATTCTTTACTACACCGGTAAAACATACAAAATCGGCAATATTGATGAGGGTGATACTCAAATGGACTGGATGGAGCAAGAGAAAGAGCGTGGAATCACCATTATGTCTGCTGCTACTACTACCTTCTGGTCTCCGGCTTCAGACACTGCTTTACATCAAGATAAACATCGTATTAACATCATCGACACTCCCGGACACGTTGACTTCACTGCTGAAGTTGAGCGGTCTTTAAGAGTTCTTGATGGTGGTGTCGTAATACTTGATGCAAGTTCCGGAGTTCAATCTCAAACCGAAACAGTCTGGAGACAGGCTGACAAATATAATGTTCCTCGAATCGCCATGGTCAACAAAATGGATTCTCTTGGTGCTGATTTTCACGACACCATTGAAGATGTCCACCAAAAACTCGGTGCTAATACTGCCGTTATGGCCTTACCCATTGGCGTAGAGGACTCTTTTAAAGGTATGTATCTACTCTTAGAGCAAAAAGCTATAATTTGGAATCCTGAGGATGATACTGGCACAGAATATGAAGTGACCGATGAGGTTCCTGAAAATCTTGATCAAGACAAAATCAAAAAATATCGCTCTCAACTCATCGAGCAAATAGTAGAGAGAGATGACCAGTTAATGGAAAAATATCTTAATGGAACAGAGCCTGATATTTCTGGGCTTAAAAAAGTTCTTAGAAAAGCTACAATTGCAAATGACCTGGTCCCGGTATTCCCCGGATCAGCTTTGCGCAGCAAAGGCGTTCAACCTCTTCTAGATGCCATAATTGACTTTCTACCAAGCCCTCTAGATGTGCCTCCTGTCAAAGGTGTAAAACCCGGGACAGAAAAAGAAATTATCCGCCAAGCTGACACAGAAGGTCCAGTTACTGCTCTTGCTTTCAAGATTCAAACAGACCCTCACGTTGGCCGCCTAACTTATCTGCGTGTTTATTCTGGTACCATCGAGTCAGGTTCATACATCTATAATTCTTCAAAAGGAAACAAAGAGCGCTTAGGACGATTACTTTTAATGCATGCAAATAGTCGAGAGCAAATTGATACAGCTCGTGCTGGTGAGATTGTTGCCGCTGTTGGATTATCCGATTCTAGTACTGGTGATACGCTTTGTGATCCCGAACAACCAGTTATTTTGGAAACCATTTCTTTCCCTGACCCAGTCATTTCTCTAGCTATTGAACCAAAAACAAAATCAGATCAGGAAAAACTAGGTTCTGCTTTAAGACGACTTTCCGATGAAGATCCTACTTTTCAAATAAAATCCGATCCTGACACTGGCCAAACTCTCATTTCAGGAATGGGCGAGCTACACCTCGAGATTCTAGTAGATCGTCTCAAACGAGAGTTTAGTATCGAAGCCAACACCGGCCAGCCCCAAGTTGCTTATAAGGAAACTATTACCAGTCCTGCTGAAGGTGAAGGAAAATACATCCGCCAATCAGGAGGTCGCGGTCAATATGGTCACTGCTTGATTCGAATCAAGCCTTTACCTCGCGGTGAAGGACGTAAGTTTGAGAACAAGATTACCGGAGGAGCAATCCCTAGAGAATTTATTAACCCAGTAGAAAAGGGTGTTACCGAAGCAGAAGACAATGGTATTCTGGCAGGCTATCCCCTAACTGATCTTCAGGTAGAACTATATGATGGTTCTTACCATGACGTTGACTCTTCAGAAGTTGCCTTCAAAATCGCTGGCTCTGAAGCACTTCAAAGCGCAGTCCGAAGCGCCAAACCAGTTTTGCTTGAACCTATCATGAAAATGGAGGTAACCACACCTCAGGAATTCATGGGTGATGTTATCGGAGATCTTTCTTCAAGAAGAGCACACATCTTAAGCAATGTTCAGCGAGGTAATGCCAGGGTTATTACCTGCCTAATCCCCCTCTCAGAAATGTCTCGATACACTACTTCATTGCGTTCATTAACCAAAGGGCGCGCCCATCACTACATGGAGCCTCACTCCTACGATATAGTTCCAGACAACATCACACAACAATTAATAGACTCTCAAACTGGAGATTCTGGCAAAAAATGATAAAATATACATTTGTACAAACAAATTAAAAATTAATAACTATAAACATGGCAACTTTTGATCGCAGTAAACCCCACGTCAATGTCGGCACTATTGGCCACGTTGATCACGGTAAAACAACTTTAACTGCAGCTATTACCGAAGTCTTAGCAGACGAAGGACTAGCCGAAGTCAGAGAATTTGAAACAATTGACAAAGCTCCTGAAGAGCAAGAGCGTGGTATTACCATTAACATCGCTCACGTTGAGTATGAGACTGAAAATCGTCACTATGCTCACATCGATGCCCCCGGTCACCGCGACTTTATTAAAAACATGATTACCGGTGCCGCCCAGATGGATGGCGCTATTCTTGTTGTAGCCGCTACTGATGGACCTATGCCTCAGACTAAAGAGCACTTGCTTTTAGCTCGTCAGGTTAATGTCCCTAAAATCGTAGTCGCTCTAAATAAAACTGATGCCGTTGACGATCCAGAACTTTTAGATCTAGTTGAGATGGAAATCAGAGAATTACTACAAAAATACGAATACGAGGAAGATACTCCTATCGTTCGTCTCTCAGCCCTAAAAGCTAGAGAAGGTGACAAGGAAGCAAAAAAACAAGTAAGAGAACTTGTTACAGCTGTCGATGAATGGATACCAACCCCAGAGCGAGAACTTGATAAGCCATTTTTAATGCCAGTTGAAGATGTTTTCTCAATTAAAGGTCGTGGCACTGTTGCTACCGGCCGTATTGAGCGAGGAGTCATTAAAGTTGGTGATGAAATCGAAATCGTTGGAATCAAAGACACCGAGACCTCTGTTGTTACTGGAATTGAAATGTTCCACAAACAATTAGAAGAAGGTCAAGCCGGTGATAATGCAGGAATTCTGCTTCGTGGAAAAGAAAAAGACGATATCGAGCGCGGCCAAGTTTTGGCCAAGCCAAGTTCCGTCACTCCTCATACTGAATTTGAAGCTGACGCTTATATTCTAAGCAAAGATGAAGGTGGACGTCACACTCCTATCTTCACCGGCTACAAACCTCAGTTCTACGTGCGCACCACCGACGTTACCGGTGATGTAACTTTACCCGAAGGCACTGAGATGGTTATGCCTGGAGACAACACCAACTTACAAGTTAAGTTGATCCAGCCAGTAGCTATCGAAAAAGGCTTACGCTTCGCTATCCGCGAAGGTGGTAAAACCGTAGGTGCTGGAGTAGTTACTAAGATTATTAAATAATCACAAGGTCTATTAGCCAAGAAAATTAGTTCTTCAGGGCGACCTCTTTGGCCGCCCTGAAAATTTGCCCGCACATTTATATGCCTACTAAAAAAGATCAGCAACGCATTAGAGTCCGGCTAAAATCATTTGACCATCGCGTCATTGATGAAGCTGCCGGTAAGATCTTGCAAACCGCTCTTTCAACAGGAGCTAGGGTTTCTGGGCCGGTTCCTTTGCCTACCAAGCGCAAAGAGATCGTCGTCACCACCAGTCCTCACACAGATAAGGATGCCCGAGAGCATTTTGAGATTCTAACTCACAAAAGACTCATCGACATTCTTTCGCCAACCAGCAAGACCATCGACTCACTAATGCACCTTGAGTTACCTGCTGGTGTAGGCATCGAAATTAAAATGTAAAATATATTTGATGGTATCTTGCAGCCTGCCAGGCCAGACATTTACATAGACAGCTTACAAATACGGAGAAGCAAGCCCCGTATTTCGGGGCTTTTTTATTGAAAATAAAATGTTAAAACAAATCTTTACTACCAAATCACATATGACCCAATCCTTTCCAGAAGGTAAAAGGACTCCTGTAACAGTTTTAGACATCCCCAAACAGACCATCTCACAACTTAAAAATACCGATAATGACGGCTATAGTGCAGTTCAAGTGGCCATCGGCCAAAAAAACAAGCCAAGTGGCAAGTCTTTGAACGGTCACTTAAAAAAACTTAAACTTAAAAAAGAGCCTCAATGGTTAAGGGAAATAAAACTACAAGATGAAAAAGAGATTGAAGATCTAAAAGTAGGCGACGATTTGCCAATTGCCGATATCATCTCAGAGAAAGACACCATCAACGCCACCGCTATCTCAAAAGGAAAGGGGTTTGCTGGAGTTATAAAACGACACAACTTCAAAGGAGCTGCCAGAACACATGGTCAAACAAGACAACGTCACGGTGGTTCAATCGGCAGAACTACAACTCCAGGACGCGTTTTGCCTGGTAAAAAAATGCCTGGCCGCATGGGTAGCGAAAATAAGACGGTTACCAATCTTAAAGTTTTAAAAATTGATTTAGATAATAACCAAATCTGGGTTTCAGGTCCTGTTCCTGGTTCTCGCAATCAACTAGTCACTCTCACTATTACTCAAAAGACAAAACAAGACTAACATGAAAGCTAATTTATATAACCACACCGGCAAGAAGCAAGAAAAGAAGGTTAGTCTACCTAAGCCTGTTTTTGGAGCTCAAGTAGATCCTCAGCTTATGGCCCAAGCAATTCACGTTTACAAAAAAAATCAAGCACAGCACACTAGTAAAGTTCAAACCCGTGGCGAAGTTAGTCTCACCAAATCCAAATGGTACCAGCAAAAAGGTACTGGAAGAGCCCGACACGGAGCTCAATCAGCCCCCATTTTCGTTGGAGGTGGAGTAGCCCATGGTCCTAAGGGTGTAAAGCCAAAGCGCAAAAAGATGAATAAGAAAATGAGAAAAGCAAGTTTTCGCGGAGCTTTCTCTTTCCTAGCTGACAATCACAAAATAACAGTCATCAAAGGTTTGGACAAGCTTAAGCCAAAAACCAAAAAACTAGCTTCACTTCTTGATAAAGTCAAAGCCCATGATAACACTTTAATAGTAGTGGCTGAACAATATCCAGGCTTAGAGCTTTCAGCCCGCAACATTCCAAATTTAATTGTTGCTCGTTTTGACCACACCAACATACACGATCTTTTAAAGACTAAACATTTAATTATTGATCAAAAAGCCCTCAAGCCGCTAGGCGAGTGGCTAGCAAAATAACATGTCTATCATAAAAAAAGCTCACATCACCGAGAAAAGCTTAAAACAAGTCAAAGACTTCAATCGCTACACCTTCTTGGTTGATTACAAAGCTAACAAAGACCAAATTAAAAATGCTGTTCAGAACCTCTTTGATGTTGAAGTTGTTAAAATTACCACCTCAACCCTCAAACCCACAACTTCTCGTTCCGGTCGTACCGGCCGCCGCAGAACTACACCCAAAAAGAAAAAAGCTGTTGTTCAACTAAAAGACAAGCAATCAATTAGCTATTTTGAAGGCTAAACATGGCTCTGAAAAGAAAAAAACCAAATACACCAGGCCAAAGACATCAAGTCAAGGCTGTTAATGATTTAGGTGAATCAAAACCACCTAAAAAACTGCGTAGTACCAATAAAAACTATGCTGGACGCAACAATTCTGGTAAAATAACTGTGCGTCACCGCGGTGGTCGTCACAAGCGTTTCTATCGTAAGATTGATTTTAAGCGCGACTTATTAGACATCCCTGCTCAAGTCGAGAGTCTCGAATACGACCCTAACCGCTCCGCAAATATTGCACTTGTTAAATACAGAAATGGAGTTCGTCGTTATATTCTAGCTCCTGACAAACTCAAAGTTGGCCAGACAATTCTCTCTAGTCGTGACAAACAGCTGGAAGTAGAACCTGGTAATACTATACCGCTGGGTAAAGTACCTGTTGGCACCCCTATCCACAACTTAGAGATAACCCCCGGTAAAGGTGGTCAAATGGTTCGCTCCGCTGGAGTAGCAGCCTTAATTCAGGACAAAGAAGGAAAATCAGTAACCGTAAAGCTTCCTTCCGGAGAATTAAGGAAATTCAATGCCAAATGCATGGCGACCATTGGTCAAGTCAGCAACATTGATCATAAAAATCGCCAGATTGGTAAAGCTGGACGCAAACGACTCATGGGTTGGAGACCATCAGTCCGCGGAGTAGCCCAACACCCTGATAGCCATCCTCACGGTGGTGGTGAAGGTCGATCTGGAATTGGTATGCCTTCTCCTAAGAGTCCTTGGGGTAAAAAGACTCTGGGTAAAAAGACCAGAAAGCGCAATAAGTATTCAGATAAAAAAATTATTAAAGACCGTCGTATTAAAAAGAAATAAAACATGGGTAGATCAAATAAAAAAGGACCATATATAGACCAAAAACTTTATGATAAGGTAATGGCTCAAAAAAAGGCTAATCGTAAAGATCCAATTAAAACCTGGGCTAGAAACAGCCAAATTCCTCCCGAATTTGTTGGCTACACTTTTTTGGTTCACAACGGCCGAGACTTTCTTGAAGTTTTCGTTACAGAAGCCATGGTTGGTCACCGCCTAGGCGAGTTTTCTCATACCCGTACATTCCGCGGCCACGGCAAGATGACTAAACGAATTATCAGCAAAACTTAAAAACATGATTGTTATAGCTACACAAAAAAACTTACCAGTTACACCCAAAAAAATGCGCTTTATGGTTGAAGCCATCAAGGACCTTAATCCTCAAGAAGCTGTAGTTAAACTAGGCTACTTAAACCACTCTGCTGCTTCTCACTTGCAAAAGACAATTAAACAAGCTATCGCTAACGCTGCCCACAACTTCAAGCTTCAGCCAAATAAACTTTCATTTAGTGAAATCATCGTCAATCAAGCTTCCATGCGCTACTCCAAAAGATGGAGAGCCGCTGCCCGTGGTCGAGCCAAGCCTTATGCCAAGCGCTCTTCCCACCTAATTGTTAAGCTTGAAACTCCTCAAAAAGCAACTATGCCAAAAAGCCAAAAACCAAAAGAAACCACCATTGAACAGGCTAAGCCGCCCAAGCCCGATCTCGCCGACCTAACCAGAGACAAGAAAACTTCTGCTCCTAAAAAAACTCCTCAATCTCCCAGTACCAAGCCAGCTGCCCGTCAGCCTAACAAACAAACCAGATTACCTGATCAAAAATCAAAAAGTGAGTAATCACCTAATTAACTATTAATATTACATAAAAAAATGGGACAAAAAGTAAATCCAACCGGCTATCGAACAGGCGTCCTCTATGACTGGGACTCCCTATGGTACGCAGATCCAGGCCGCTACAAAAAACTAGTTGCAGAAGACTACAAACTACGCCAATATCTAGAAGGTGAACTACGACTGGCTGGACTTACTCGTGTTGAAATAAAACGCTCCATCAATACCGTCGATATCTATCTTCACATCGCCAGGCCAGGTGTTGTTATCGGCAAGGGTGGCTCTAACATAGAAAGACTTAAAAAAGAGTTACACAAGATGGTCAACAAAAACAAAGACGAACAAATAGCCGTTCAAATTCATCCTATTGAAGTAAACAATCCCGAACTTTCTGCCAAGCTTGTTGCTGAAAGGATTGCCCACCAGCTTGAGCGTCGCTATCCACACCGCCGAGCTAAAGATCAAGCCATGGAAAAGGTTATGAGTTCCGGCGCCAAAGGCATCAAAGTAGTTTTCTCAGGCAGAATTAGTGGTGCTGAAATTTCTCGTGTAGAAAAATATGATCGTGGTAAAATGCCTACTTCAACTTTACGTGCTGATATTGATTATGCTCAAGTGCCAGCTCTGACCCGCTCCGGTTATGTAGGGGTCAAAGTCTGGATTTACAAAGGCGAAAAACAAACAACCTAAAATGCTACAACCAAAAAAACGCAAATACCGAAAAGAATTTAGAGGCAAAATGAAAGGAATGGCTCAACGTGGTCACCGCCTGTCATACGGAGATTTTGGCCTCAAAGCCACCTCTCGCGACTGGGTTACCTCACGACAAATCGAGGCTGCTCGTCGTTCAATTGCCCACTATACTAAAAGAGCTGGTAAAATATTTATCCGCATCTTTCCCCACAAGCCGGTTACAGCTCGCTCTTCCGGTGCTCGCATGGGTGGTGGTAAGGGTGACATTGAAAAATATGTTGCTGTAGTTAAACCAGGCCGTATTTTAATCGAAATGGCCGGTGTTGATGAGGAGACAGCCAGAGAAGCTCTAAGACGCGCCAGCCACAAGTTACCAGTTAATACTAAATTTGTATCTCGCTAATGGCTACTAAAAAAACCGATTCCATAAAAAAACTGCAGAACAAACTCACTAAGCTGAGAAAAAAGCTGGCCATTACCAAACTGGACATCAAAGCCGGCGAGCAAACCAACACTAACGCTCACAGGCCTTTAAAAAAACAAATAGCTCAAATCCTAACAGAAATTAGACAATTACAACTAAAAGAATAATATGAAAACCTTAACCGGCACAGTCGTGTCCACCAAAATGCAAAAATCTGCCGTTGTCGAAGTCGACAGCATGTGGCAGCACCCTTTATATAAAAAACGCATTAAAAAAAGTAAAAGATATCTGGTTCACGATGAGCAGGGTGTCTCTGAGGGAGACCTTGTCGAGATTGAACAAATCAGGCCTAAAAGTAAGCGCAAGCGTTTTCAGGTTAAGAAAATAATTAAAAAACAACAACAATGATTCAATTAAGAAGTATTCTTAGACCAGCTGATAATACCGGAGTTAAACGTCTTCGAGTTATGGGAATTCCTGGCAGCTCCGCTCGCAGATTTGCCGGAGTCGGAGATGTCGTTGTCGCTTCTGTTATTGATGCTGATCCTAATGCTACCGTCAAAAAAGGTCAGGTTATCAAAGCTATCATCGTCCGCACCAAAAAGGAAACCTCTCGGCCTGATGGCACTTACGTCCGTTTTGATGACAATGCAGCAGTTATTTTAGAAGATCTAAAAAACAAAAATCCTATTGGTACCCGCGTCTTTGGTCCTATTGCCAGAGAAGTCAAAGAAGCTGGTTTTAACAAAATTGCCTCTCTGGCACCTGAAGTTGTATAACCATGAATCTAAAAAAAGGAGATACCATCAAAGTTTTAACCGGTGACGATCGAGGTCGAACCGGAGAAATTAAAAAAGTCTTTACTAAAAAAGGCAAAATTCTCGTTGATGGCTTAAATACCTACAAAAAACATGTTCCCCCTCAAGGTGAACAAAAAGGCGGCATAGTCACCCTTTCTCGCCCTCTTCATGCCAGCAAGGTACAACTCGTCTGCCCCAACTGTGACAAGCCGACTCGCATTGCCCACTCAGGTGAGGGGCAAAGCAAGGTTCGTGTTTGTAAAAAATGCGATAAGCCAATTGATAAAGAAAATAAATAAAAAATATATGAATCCATTAAGAAAAAAATTCCAAGAAGTTATTACTCCTAAACTACAAAAAGAGCTAGATCTAGATAGCCCTTTAGCTGTTCCTAAAGTTAAAAAAATTACTATCAATACTAGTTCTCCTCAATTTCACCACGACGAAGATCTGTTTGAAAAAACCAAAGAATGGCTATCTTCAATTACTGGCCAAAATCCTAAAGTTACTCGTGCCAAAAAATCTATCGCTGACTTTGATCTTACCGAAGGTGACAAGATTGGCCTAGTAGTAACTCTAAGAGGCGATCGCATGTACGCCTTTCTACAAAAACTAGTCAACATCGTTCTACCCAGAACCAAAGACTTTCAAGGTGTCAGCCTTGACAGTTTCGATGGGCAGGGCAACTACACCCTCGGTTTAGAAGAGCAAATTGTCTTTCCTGAGGTTGATTATGATAAAATAGGACAAGTCCAGGGGTTGGAAATTACTCTTACTAACTCCACCTCTGATCCTCATGCCGCCCGTTTGTTGCTGGAGGCTTTGGGTATGCCTTTTGAAAAAGAAGAAGAAAAGGATACTAATAAATAACTAAAACATGGCTAAAAAATCTAAAATACTAAAGTCAGAAAGACTTAAAGATCATCCCACCAAGGGAATAAACCGCTGCAATATCTGCGGTCGTCCTCGTGGGTACATTAGACTGTTTGGCCTATGCAGAATCTGTTTCCGAGAGCTTGCCCACCAAGGTCATTTACCAGGAGTAGTTAAATCAAGTAAATAAAATGAGCTCACTATCTAACTTTATTACCATCATCAAAAACGCCTACGCTGCTAAACACAAGCAGGTTACTCTTCCTTACTCAAAATTTAATAACTCACTAGCCCAGATTCTTTCCGATCATGGCTACATAGGCGAAATTGAAAAAATTGACGAAACTCCAGCCAAACTTCAATGTCAACTTCTTTACTTAGACGAACAAGCTTTAATAACTCATCTATCCCTTATCTCCAAACCGGGTCTGCGCCGCTACACTACTTCTGACAAGATTCCCTACGCCCTGTCCGGTCGTGGCTTGGTAATACTGTCTACCTCCCAAGGTCTAATGACCGATAAAGAGGCTCGCAAGAAAAACCTTGGCGGAGAATTAATTTGTCAAATCTGGTAAACCTATGTCACGTATTGGAAATCAACCCATCACCATACCCGAAAAAATCACCGTAGACATAAACGATGATAATCAAGTTGTCGTCAAAGGTCCCAAAGGTGAGCTTAAAGATAAATTTGATTCTAAAATCACCATTACCAAAAAAGATAACCAGCTTATCTTCAAAAGAGCTGATAACCTCAAGCCCACCAAATCTCTTCACGGCCTGACTCGTTCTCTAGTCAACAACATGATCCAAGGCGTTTCAGAAGGTTACCAGAAAAAACTTGAGCTGCACGGCACTGGATATCGTGTCCAGAAACAGGGTTCTGATCTTTCCATGACTTTAGGCTTCTCTCATCCAGTTGAGGTTAAAGCACCTGATGGTATTGAATTTGAAGTCGAAGAAAGAGACCGCATCACAGTTAAGGGCATAGATAAACAATTAGTAGGCCAGACAGCAGCTCAAATACGTCGTCTAAGGCCTCCAGAGCCCTACCAGGGCAAAGGTATTCGTTATCATGATGAACTGGTCCGTCGCAAGCCTGGAAAAGCTGCTAAGGTCGGTGCTGCCGGGGAAGGAATTTAAATATGATTAGACATCACACAAAAACCAAAGCTCAAAAACGAAAAACAAGAGTACGCTCCAAGATCAATGGAACCGCTCGAAAACCCCGCCTGAGTGTTTTTCGTTCAAATCAACATCTTCATGCTCAGCTGATCGATGACCAGGCAGAAGAAACTCTTTTAGCTCTTTCAACCATCAATGTTAAGGGTAAGGATTTAACCAAAACCCAAAAAGCTCAAAAACTTGGTGAAAAACTGGCCAAACAAGCCAAACAGGAAGGTATCAAGCAAGCTGTCTTAGACCGCGGTCCTTATCGTTATCACGGTCGTATCAAGGCTTTCACTCAAGCTGCTCGCAAAGCAGGGCTGGAAATTTAATATCATTACTACAATTTATACACACTAAAGTGGCTAACAACAGAAATCAAAACCAAAATCAACAAGGCTTCGATCAAAAAGTTCTTCAGATCCGTCGTGTCTCTAAAAAAACTAAAGGAGGCAACCGCATCAGTTTTACTGCCCTCGTTGTTCTCGGTGATCACAAAGGTAGAGTCGGTGTTGGTCTAGGCAAGGCACCTGGTGTTAAATCTGCCATTCAAAAAGCCTCTCGTAAAGCTACCCGTAAGTTGGTCAACCTACCACTGGTAGACGGCACCATCCCCCACTCTATAATCGCTGAGTTCTCAGCTGCTAGAGTTTTACTTAAACCTGCTCCTCCCGGCACCGGTGTTATCGCCGGTGGTTCAGTCAGAGCCGTAGTCGAAGTAGCCGGAGTTAAAGACATCGTCGCCAAAATGCTTGGCAATAACAACAAGCTAACCAACGTTTTTGCTACCATGAAAGCTCTAGAGAAAATTGAACAACTAGAGAAAAAACATGCTCATCGAAAAAAACTAGCCGGTATCGATCAAGACGAAAAACAAGAAAAGCCTAGCCAAAAAACCAAAAAGACTAAAAAACAAGTTGACAAGCCAACTGAAGAGAAAAAGGCAGAAAGAACCGCCAAAGACTTCAGTCAACTCTCCACCAGAACAGAAAATGCCCTAACTGATGCTAAAATCACCACCTCCAAGATTGCTAACATGGATGATCAACAACTACTAGACATCTCCGGTATCGGCAAAAAAGGTCTTGAAGAAATCAGAAATTACTTTCCTCAAAAATAATGGATCTATCTAATCTACCCAAAATCACCAAAAACAAGAAAAAAAGACTAGGCCGCGGCTATGGTTCAGGCAAAGGTGGTCACACCACCAACAGAGGTATGAAAGGACAAAAATCTCGTTCTAAAATCCCATTGTGGTTTGAGGGAGGCCAACTACCCTTTATTCGTGCCATCCCATTGCTTCGTGGTAAAGGACGTTTCAAGCCCTTAAAACCAAGCCCAATTTTAATTCACACTCAACAGCTTAATAATCTGCGTTCCGGCTCTAAAGTAACTGTGGAAAAACTAGTTGAGGAGTTTAATCTCAGTGCCCAAGAAGCTAAAAAGCGTGGCATCAAGATCCTCAAACGAGGCAAACTAGAAAAAAAGCTAACCATCACCGACGAGATTAATATCTCCAAAGGTGCAGCCAGCGCTGTTAAAGCTCAAGAGGGAACGGTAAAATAACATCATGAGTGTTATAGCAACTCTAAAAAACATTTTCAAAGTAAAAAAACTCCGCAACCAACTTCTGGTTACCTTTCTAATTCTTACCATCTTTCGTTTTGCTGCTCATGTACCTGTTCCCGGCATCGATCACGCTACTCTGCAAAGACTTTTCTCCGGCTCTGCATTTCTCTCATTGTTAGATCTTTTCTCAGGGGGTACCCTGGCTAATCTTTCCATCATGGCTTTGGGTGTTAATCCCTACATCAATGCCTCCATTATTCTCCAGATGATGTCCATGGTCATCCCTCAACTTGAAAAGCTCCGTGAAGAAGGTCAGTACGGACAGGAAAAAATCAATCAATATACTCGTTGGCTGACCATCCCGCTATCTATCATTCAAAGTTTTGGTTTAATCACTCTCCTAAAAAGCCAGGGTATTGCTATTATCTCCTCGCCCTTGCAGCTTATTACCATTATTGTTACCCTCACTACCGGCACCCTTCTTTTAACTTGGCTGGGTGAGCTTATCACCGAGTACGGCATCGGCAACGGAGTCTCCATCATCATCTTCGCCGGCATCGTTGGTCGCTTACCTATCTCGCTCTTTCAGACAACTGCCACCACTCAAGCTCGTCAAACTACTAATCTATTGGTTTTTGCTGCCCTGGCAATCGCTGTCATTTACTTTGTCGTCAAGATAACCCAAGCCCAAAGAGAGATTACCGTTCAGTACGCCCGTCGTTCCCGCAATCAATCCACCCCCGGTGGCCAGATGAGTCACCTACCGCTGCGCTTAAATCAAGCAGGAGTTATCCCCATCATCTTCGCCGTCTCTCTAATGCTTCTTCCATCAATGCTGGGCAATTTTCTTACCTCTGTTGCCAATCCTGCTCTATCAAACCTTGGTTACTTTTTTGCTAATCAATTTACTCCCGACTCATTCTTATATAACGGTGTCTATTTTGTTTTGGTAGTCGCTTTCACCTTCTTCTATACGGCCGTGGTTTTTGATCCCGATAAAATCTCTGAACAACTAAAGAAAAATGGTGGTTTTATTCCCGGAGTCAGGCCAGGTACACCCACCGCCAAACATCTTTCCTACATCCTTACCCGCATCACCGCCGCCGGGGCTGTCTTTCTGGGCTTAATTGCCATTCTGCCTAATCTAGCTCAACAAATCACCAACATCCAGTCACTAGCCATCGGGGGCACAGGTCTTCTAATCGTTGTTTCAGTAGTCCTGGAGACTACTAAAGATGTCCAGGCCCAGCTGGTTATGAGAAATTACGACAAGTTCCTCTAAACACAAAACCCTCCTGATATTTATCTTTTCCAGCCTCCAGCACGACTTGACTTATATCCTATATAATAGTATATTACTCTCATACAAATAAGCGTATCTAGCCTTATTTTCGCACCTTAATTTGTGAAAAAAGCAGCCAAAAAGATAGTCTATGTTCCAAAAGGAGGAAAAGATGTTGTTAGATATAGGACTTGCGCTTGTCTTTGGCACCTCTACCCTTTTTACCATCTTTAGTCTTTCAGGTTACACGATCGGAACTTGGGTAGTTATTCCCTTTCTGATCGGCCTGTCACTCTGTTTTATCGCCAGGATTAAAAACTCATCCAAATTTACCAAAGGAGAAAATTGATGTTCCCACCTACAGTCATCTTCAGCATTCTACTGATTTCCCCTTATGTTGCTATATCAATATATGATCCTCAGTTCCTGTTCAGTCAGAAATGCTGGTACTTAAAGATTCTTCGTTTGGCATTAACAGTATCAGCCATTTACATTGGTATAACCAACTTACTTGCCTCTGGTCATTCTCAAACTAGTTGGGCCGTCATAGTCGTTACCTCTTTCGTCTTCTACCTCACTGACACCGTTCCCGTCGTCCGCAAGCTTTTTTCATAAAGGACAAAAACCTCCCTCAGGGAAATCACACACCGTGATTTTACTTCCCTAGGGAGGATTTTTTTGTTTTAAATTATCTTTGCGCCTTGTATACTATCTTTATGAATTTAATCTTTCTAGGCCCGCCCGGGTCAGGTAAGGGCACCCAAGCCAAACTTTTAGCTGAAAAATTCAATCTCTTACATATCTCAACCGGCCAACTTCTACGAGACCAAGTCAAAAAAGACACCGATAAATCAGAAGCCATTAAATCATATCTGGACAGAGGTGAGTTTGTCCCCTTTGATACCATTTTGGAGTTAATGGAAGAGAAAATCCTCACTACTTCTCAGGGTTTTATTCTCGACGGGGCTCCTCGCAATCTTTCTCAAGCCCAACATTTGGACTGGTTTTTTACCCAAAACGATATCCAGATAAAAAAAGTTATTTTTCTTTCCCTCACTGATCAAGAAGCCACTCAAAGACTTTTAAAACGAGCAAAAAAGGAAAACCGCTCAGACGACAGTCCTCAAATAATCAAAAACCGCTTAAAAGAATATCATCGACAAACCAAGCCTTTAATTAAGTTTTATCAAGACAAAGATCTACTTCTTAAAATCAATGGCAGTCCTGATATTGACACTATTCACCAGGACATCGTCCAAAAGCTTTCTTAAAGATCATTATCCTTTCTTTCGGTGTTTTTTTGTACTTAACTCATCAGGCTAGTAAAATACTCACATATGAATAAAAAGAAACTTAAAGTAATGAAAGAGGGCGGTAAAATGCTCTCCGACATCAGAAATCAACTAGCCGATGCCGTCAAGCCCGGCGTTGCTCCAGTTGAAATTGAGAATCTAGCTAATACTTTAATTAAAAAAACTGGTGGTCAAGCCTCTTTTAAGACTGTCCCCGATTATCATCACGCTACTTGCATCAACGTTAATGACGGTCTGGTTCATGGCATTCCCTCCCAAATTCCTTTTAAAGACTCTGATCTGGTTAGTATAGATCTGGGTCTTTTATACAAAAATTATCACACCGATACCTCAACTACAGTAGTTGCAGGCAATCCAAAAAAAGACCTTGAAAAATTTATCAATACCGGTTGGCAGGCATTGTCTGCAGGTATTAAAAAAGCCCAGGCTGGCAATAAAGTAAGTGATATAAGTAGAGCCATTGAAGAGGTCATCGTCTCCTCCGGCTATACTCCTGTTCGAGACTTAACCGGTCACGGTATCGGCAAAAAGCTTCATCAAGACCCCTACATCCCCAACTACTTTGATCCTAAAAACAGCGATTTTGAGCTTAAAGCAGGCCAGGCCATGGCTATTGAGCCCATGTACACTCAGGGATCAGAAAAGATTAAATTACTTGACGACAACTGGACAATTACCACCAAAGACGGCTCACTTTCTGCCCTTGTGGAGCACACAATCTTCATAACTCAAGATGGTCCGATAATTCTAACCGAATAATCATCAAATCAATTTAACCGCTCCAGCCTGAAAATTGGCCAAAATTAGCTTACTTTGCTATAATACTAACTCGTACAAACAAACCTATGGCACCTAATAAAAACAATCAAGTGACCACAGTCAAAGGCACAGTAACTGAAGCTCTGCCCAACACTCAGTTTCGAGTCGAGTTAGATGACGGTCACAAGATAATCGCTCACCTCTCAGGCAAGATGCGCATGTACCGCATTAGAGTCATGCCAGGAGATGAGGTTGAGATCGAAATGACCCCCTATGACGACTCTAAAGGTCGCATAGTTTATCGTAATAAATAGTTATCAGTCATTTAACTATCAAGCAGTCTCTGCTTGATTTTTTAGCGCTTATGAAAGTTAAAGCATCAGTAAAAAAACGCTGTCAAAATTGTAAAATCGTCCGTCGTAAAGGCGTAGTCTATGTCATCTGTGACAACCCCCGCCACAAACAACGACAAGGATAATCATTATTAAAAATATAAAAACATGCCACGTATCGCCGGAGTCGATATAGCCAACGACAAACCCATCAAAGTTGCCTTAACAGACATCTTCGGTGTTGGTCGTTCTAAGGCTTTAAATCTAGTCAAACAGGCAAACATCGATCCTGATACCAGAGCCAAGGATCTAAAAGGAGACCAGATTCAAATTTTGGCCAATCTTATTGACAAGACTCCAACCGAAGGAGATCTTAAAAAACAAATCCGCGACAACATTCAAAGGCTTAAAAGAACCGGCTCCTACAGAGGCGATCGTCATCAAAGTGGCCTACCAGTTAGAGGTCAGCGCACTCGCACCAATGCTCGTACCAGAAGAGGTAAGCGAAAGACCGTTGGTGCTATGACCAAAGAGATTCGTCAAAAAGTTGGCGACAAATCCTCTCCAAAGTCTGAAAGCCCTGAAAAGAAAGAAAAAAAGGAATAATACAAATAAATAAATATGGCAACTAAAAAAGACCAAGACCAAACCAAAAGCAAAAAGCAGACTAAGAGCAACCGCTCTCGTCTAGCTGTTAGCAAGGGTCGCATGTACGTCAAAGCTACCTTCAATAACACCATCGTCAACTTCACCGATGACAAAGGCAACACAATTGCCTCTGTCTCCACCGGTCAGGTCGGTTTTAAAGGTACCCGCAAGTCAACTCCTTACGCTGTCACCACCACTCTTCAGGAAGCAGTCAAGCAAGCTAAAGAAAAAGGTCTAAAATCAGTCGAAGTCTTCATCAAAGGTCCCGGCCCCGGTCGTGACTCCGCTCTGCGGGTTCTACGTAACGCCGGTCTTGAGATCATTAAAATCTCTGACGTTACTCCTATTCCACACAATGGTTGTCGTCCTAAAAAGACCCGTCGAGTCTAATTTATTAATTTAAAACTTAAATACACAAATGGCTAGATATACAGGCTCAATCCACAAACTCTGCCGCCGCGAAGGTGTCAGGTTGTGCAATGCCAAAAAATGTCCTCTAGACAAGCAGGGCGCCCAACCTCCAGGCCAACACGGTAAAAAATACCAGCGTCGCATGTCTGACTACGGTGTTCAGCTTCGAGAAAAGCAAAAGGTAAAACGCATCTACGGTGTACTGGAAAAACAATTCAAGCGCTACTACAAAAAGGCTCTTAAAAACCCCGCCAACACTGGTCTTAGACTTCTCCAACTACTTGAGACTCGCCTAGATAATGTTGTCTTTCGAGCTAATCTGGCTCCTACCAGACGCATGGCTCGCCAACTCGTCTCCCATGGCCACGTCAAGGTAGATGATCAAAAAGTTGACATCCCCTCATATCAGGTAAAACCAGGAGAAATTATTACAGTTAAAGACAAAGTCATGAACATCCCCGCTGTCCAAGAGCTTCATGAAGAAGAAGACAAACTGCAACATCCAAGTTGGCTGCAAAGAAAAGCCACCCTTGTCAAAATCAAATCACTACCCTCAAGAGAGGAAATAGCTGATCACATAGATGAACAATTAATTATTGAATATTATTCACGCTAATAACCAACTGACGAACTCTTTTGGTCTTTAGCCAAAACAAACATGAACAAACCAAACTTTAAACTCACCCCAGAAGTTACCAAAGAAAACTATGCCGAGATACACATCGAGCCGTTAGAAAAGGGCTTTGGTCACACCTTAGGTAACGCCCTTCGCCGCGTCTTGTTATCTAATCTTTCTGGAGCTGCTCCAACTCAGATTAGTATCGACGGCGTCCGTCATCAATTTTCTACCATCAACGGTATGAAAGAAGACGTTGTTAATCTTCTACTTAACATTAAAGAAGTTAACTTCAAACTTGATGGTGAAGGTCCTACCACTGTTAAACTAGACGTTTCTGGCAAGCAAAAAGTAACAGCTGCTGATCTTAAAACCCAGCCTGATCTTGAAATCACCAATCCTGATCATCACTTAGCTACCTTAACCGATGACAGTGCCAAGCTTAAAGCTACCATTACGATAGAACGTGGCACCGGTTACGTAACCGCAGAAGAGCGCGACATCGACGAAGTAGGAGTTCTTGCTTTAGACTCTGTTTTCACTCCTGTTACCAGTGCTAACTACATGGTTGAAGCCACCCGTGTTGGTCGTCGCACCGATCTGGACAAACTAAAACTAATGGTAGAGACCAATGGAGCTGTAACTCCTCAAGAGGCAGTTGAAGAAGCCGCCTCAATCTTAGTCGAATACTTCGAACAAATCATTCACCCAACTTTCCAAGAAGAGGAAGAGGGTCAATCCCAAGAGGTTAAAGCCATTCTATCCCAGCCGGTTGAAGATCTAGAGCTACCTACTCGTATCACTAACGCTCTTAAAAAAGGCGGCTATCAGACTTTAGCTGACTTTGAAGAGTCAACCGAAGCAGAGCTTAAAGAAGTTAAAAACATCGGAGAAAAATCCGTAAACAAAGTTCTCAAAAAGCTTAAAAAACATGACATTGAACTTGAATAAATATGCCTAAACGTCACCGAGCCCACGGGTCAACCCTGGGGCGCACTACCAAGCAGAGAAAGGCCCTTTACAAGGGTCTCTTGCGTGACTTGATTCTCAATGAATCTATCACCACCACAACTGCCAAAGCCAAGGCAATTCGTCCCCTAGCCGACAAGCTAGTTACTAAAGCAAAAAAGGGTTCCCTCCATGCTCGCAGACAAGTTCACTCAAAGCTTAATCACAAGCAAGCTACCAACAAGTTGGTTGATGATATCGCCAAAAGAAGTGATCGCACTTCTGGTCATACCACCATCCAAAAACTAGGACTGCGTCCCGGTGACAACGCCTCAGTAGCTAAAATCTCCTGGGTAGACAAGCCCAAACAGGAAAAGAAAAAATCAAAAAAGAAATCAAAATAAATAATCTATGAAAACTCCTACAACCAAAGCATCAGACATTGAAAGAAGCTGGCACCTTATTGATCTTAAGGGCAAGACCTTGGGCCGTGTTGCTTCAGAAATAGCCCAGCTTCTACAAGGCAAAGACAAAGTCTACTACTCACCCAATCTTGACGCCGGTGACTACGTGGTTGCCATCAACTCTGATGACACTCAAGTCAGTACCAAGAAAAAACTTGAAAATAAAATATACTACACTCATTCCGGCTACGCCGGCGGCTTTAAGCAAACTACCCTAAAAGAAAAGATGGACAAAGACTCCAGAGAAGTCATCAAACTAGCTGTTAAAAACATGTTGCCCAAAAACAAGATGAGAAAACCACGACTAGCCCGTTTTAAAATCTTCAAAGATGACAAACATCCACACCAATCACAAATTAACAGTAGCAAATAATGGCAAGCAAAAAGAAAAAAGACTATATCTACGCAGTAGGTAGAAGAAAAACTGCCGTAGCCAGAGTCCGCCTCAAAGAAGGCAAGTCTCCAATTACCGTCAATGGTAAGCCCATCGACGAATACTGGCCGGGAGAAATCAACAAAAAACGTTACATGGAGCCTTTTATAACTACCAATACCCATAAAAAATACACCGCCTCGGTAAAGGTAGAGGGTTCCGGTAAAAAGGGTCAACTGGGTGCTTTTATCCATGGTATTGCCCGTGCTTTATCTAAAGTCAATCCAGAGCGATTCAGACCAATCCTAAAAACTCAAGGCTTTCTAACTCGAGATCCTCGTATGAAAGAAACCAGAAAACCTGGTACTGCTGGTTCTAAAGCTCGAGCCAAACGCCAATCTCCAAAACGATAAACCTTTTTACTCCTCTAAAAACCCTTCTGTTAGCTGTCTTAATTTATCCAAGTCTCCATAATGATGGTTGCTCCCTTCTAGTCTAGCTAGTTTGTAGTTTTTAGATCCCATTTGTTTTAAATACTCTTTTAAGTCTTCAAAGTGCATGGCCGGATCATGATAGTTTTGGATAAATAAAGATGGAGTAGACAACTTACTTATCCACTCATCTATAGGAGCATTTAATCTGGTGGCAAAGCCTCTGGGAGTTCCACAGAAAATATTGTTCTCAGGTTTTATTACTCCTTCACTCATCCCCTTAAGGGTTAAAAGCACTCCTGCTGATTTTGCAAAAATAGTATACGGCCTTAACTGCTCCTCGTTTTCTACTAGTCTTTTAAGCTCTTCCTCAAGATCAATTACATCACCATTTCCATTCCAGTGCTGGTATCTTTGCACATAAGTAATATCAAAGTTTTCTCCCAAAGTCGTCTCTACCTCCTCGATCCACTCTTCGTTCTCTGGGCTGTTTCCAGCCAAAAGTATTAAGTTCATATTTTCATCATATCACCAATAACGATTCTTTAGTCAATTGAAGAATGCTTGTCTAATAATCGTCTAGCTCATACAATCTCCCTATGGCCAAAAGCATCTGGTACGTATACATCATCAAATGTTCTGACAATACTCTATATACCGGCATTACCAAAAACGTCACCCAAAGAGTAAAAAAACACAATACTGGTAACGGGGCCAAATACACCAAAGGGCGACTGCCGGTCAAGTTAGTTTACCAACAAAAAGCTGGCAGCTACTCAAGCGCCCTAAAGCGCGAGCATCAAATAAAATCCCTCTCCAGAAAAGAAAAGCTTTCTTTAATATAGCTACTTAATCTTTGTTCCCAGCTTAAGCTCTCCGTTTAACATATCAGGCAGTTTTTCCAGGTCTTTAATGTTAAAAACAATTACCGGCAGCTCTTGTTCTCGACACATAGCAAAAGCAGTTGCATCCATGATCTTCAAGTCTTTCACTAAAGCTTCTTGAAAATCAAGCTCTTCATATTTTTTGGCCTCCGGGTGTTTTTTGGGGTCTTTTTCATAAACACCATCAACCGTGCTGGCTTTCAATACCAAATCACACTTAAGCTCCGTCGCGTACTGAGCTACCGCCGAATCAGTGGTGAAAAATGGCCTGCCAAGTCCGCCACCGATAATCACCACTCTGCCTTTACGTAAATGATGTCTGGCTCGCAATCGCAGATAAGGTTCACCCACTTCTGGCATCTCAATGGCCGTCATCAGCCGGCTATCATGCTTACCATTTCGCACCAGTGATTCCCGCAAGCCCGTCCCATTTATTATGGTAGCTAACATTCCCATCGTATCTGCCTCTGATCTATCCACTTGCATCTTTTTTACTTGTCGGCCTCTGAATATATTGCCTCCGCCTACTACAATTACCATCTCAACTTCCGTCTTATCTACTATCTTTATAATTTTCTTGGCCACCTTATCATAAGCAGAAAAACTAATCCGATCATCATCATCAGAAAACAAGTCCCCGCTTAACTTCAAAATTACTCTTTTGACTCTACTACTTTTTACCATTAATAAAGATTCTACCATCTTGCCAAAACTGCCTGATCTGCTATCCTATCATCATAAAAACTATATCTTTATGAGCCGAAAAGAAAATATCAAACTTTTAAATGAAGTTGTTCGCTGGAGCAGCAACAAGCCGATAGATAAAACCACACCTAGTGATCTCAAAGACCCTTTCGGTGAAGACGGCAGACACATTATGGAAAACACTCCTCCTAAAAAAGACAGCGATGCCTATCTTTTAGGTGTCATAAGTAGAGCCCTGGGTGCTGAAATTAAGGGACAGGAAAATAACAAGCACTCTTTAGATGTTGAGCTTTTTCTCTATTGGTTTGCTGAAAAAACCGTTGATTTTGATCACCACACCGATCAAGATATAAAAAACTGGATAGATGACTGGTTAGTTGAAGGACGAAATTTGTTGATCGATTCTTAAGAGTAAGTTAGAAAACTACTCTGTCTTTTCGCTTAACACAATCTGTACTTTACGGGCCGGATAATCTTCTTTTTCTACTTCCTCATACTCTATTATCTCCCAGTTGGTATAGTATCCCTTCATTTCCTGATGACTAAATAGGTGAGACAAACTGCCTCTTGGGTTCTGGTCCATCCTGGCTGCCAAGACGTTGTAGCCGCCGGGTTTGGTCAGTTGTTTCATTTTCTCTATTATCATTTCTACTTCATTATCTTCAAAAAAGTGCAATAAGCCCGTGCAAACGACCAGATCATACTTTTCTTCACTTTCAAACTCTCTGGCGTCTTTTTTTATTAACTTTATCTCCCCCGATGCTTTTTGTTTAATTTTCTCAAAGCTTTCATCTGAGACATCTACTCCAGTTACCAAATGCCCCTTCTCTGCCAGATACAAAGCATGTCTGCCTTCTCCCACTGCCAAGTCCAGCACTTTGCTATCTGCTTTGAGTAGTTTGGCTGCTTTTTTTACTATCTCCAAAGGCTCCTCACTTAAATGTCTTCCTTGAAATCCTCTCATGTCTGTTATTATACTCTTGATAGAATTAACCTTATGAAAAACCCTGAACACGAACCATCTCTAACTCATGTTGTCCTTGGTATTGTCACTAATCAAAAGTCAGAAGTCCTCATCGTCCAAAGAAGAAAAAAAGAGAAAAAAGCTCAATCTATACTTGAATGGGTTTTTCCTGGTGGCAAAATCAAACCAGGAGAAGACCAGCTTACTGCTGTTAAAAGAGAGGTCTTAGAAGAAACTGGTTATCAAATAAAACCGCAACAAGAAATCTCCCAACGCATTCATCCTCAGTTTCCTGTCCACCTTCATTATCTTTCAGCTTCACTTGAGTCTGATAATCAAGTAAGTTTTAATCAAGAAGAAACAGTTAAAGTTAAATGGGTCAAGCCTAAAGAATTGAAAAACTACTTCACCACTGATTTTGATACAGGCGTGCAAAAATATTTAGGTTTAAAACCTGACCATGAAGCTTAAAGTCAAGCTTACCCCCTCAGCATCCAGAAATCACGTCAAAGAAGAAGCTGATGGTAGCTGCACCGTCTATGTTACCGCCCCGCCTAGAAAAGGGGCGGCCAACAAGGCTTTAATTGAGACAATAGCAGATCATTTAGGTGTTAAAAAGCACCAAGTCTTTATTGATAAAGGGCATCAGTCACGCAACAAAGTCTTGATATTATTATCTGAATAATTTCTCCGACCTGTATAATATCTTTATGTTATTAGCTCCTACTTTTCTGCGTCGTTTGTACTTGCGCTTGCGTTACAACTGGCTTAAGTTAGTTTCTCATCTGGTTTCTCTTAAAGTCCGCTTTTTTAAATTTATCAAAGGTTTGTTTTTTCCTTTATATCTTTTCCCTCTTAAGCTAGTTACCTACCCTCTTTATTATCTATTTAAGTCCTTACTTCGTTTCATATCTTTTCTCGCCCGCTTGATACTAAAAGTCATTATCTGGCCTTTCCGCTCCTGGAGCCGTTTTGGCAAAACCGTCTTTTGGGGTCTGATTTTTCTCTACTTTGCCTTTACTGAATATCGCTTCCTAGCTTTAGTAGAGCGCTATGGCGGTTATGACAAGTTTTTCTGTTCCCAGTGGGTTACTAGCCGGCAATTAAAAAGCTCTGTAGTTAGGGTGGTTGGTGGCTACTCTGAGGGTTCAGGTACCTTTATTGCTCCCGATCAGGTCTTAACTAACTTTCATGTTATTGAAGGTGAGCCCAGTCCTAAAGTCATTCTGCCTGATGGCAACTTTCTTACTCCTACTTCCATCACTGCCTACAAAGAAGCCGATCTGGCCATCCTACATCTAGAAAAAAGTTTTCCCAACTTGGTCTTTGAATTTGCTCCTCCCCATACTCTCACTTTCGGTGAGCCGGTCCTGGCTGCCGGTTACTCTCTGGGCACCCAGCTGGAAGGTGAGGTCTCCATTTCCGATGGCATCTATACCGCCCAGCGTCATCCTTCCACCTCTGAGGCCAACACTGAGTACTTGCAGACCAACATCTCTCTGGTTAAAGGTATGAGTGGTGGTCCCTTAGTTGATCAGTGCGGCAACATGGTTGGCTTAAATACCACTTCTCTTTCCGGAGCTTCCTTCTTTGTCTCCTCCTCCTACATCAACCGTTCCTGGGATAACTTCACCGATCAGGACATTACCAAGATTAATGTTGATCCCTCCCAGTCCCCCAAAGAGGCGGTTGAGGCTTTCTATACCTATCTTAAAACCCGTCAGATGCAGCAGGGTTTTGACTTACTCTCTTCCCACTACTTGGAAAAGACTAACTATAAAGAGTGGACTTCCCGATTTACTGATATTTTGGATGTCACTATCTATCTAACCGAGCTTGTTTCTGCCAACTCTGACACTGTCTTTGTTAAATTCAAGACCAAAAACTGGGTGGGAGATACAGTTGAGTATCACTACTATCAGGGCACCTGGCAGACGGTTTTAGAAGACGAGGTATACAAGATGTATGAGAGTGATATTGAGGAAGTGCAAGATCCCTCCTGGGAGTGGTTTTATGAAGGGTATTAGATTATAAAAAAACACTATTTTAGCTTGTATGAAAATTTCGTATTATAAATCTAACAAAAGTGATATAAAATAAATCTAATATAAGCTTATTCTTTTAAGCTTAAGTTAAGTCAATTATAAAATTATTCAAAACATCTCGTCCATCGAAATAAAAATTACAAGTAAACATGTTTGTAGCAAAAGAGAAAAAAATTGAAGATATCCTTTTAGGTGAAAGTAAAAGGTATCGTATACCTAGGAATCAACGTGAATATTCCTGGGAAGAAAATAATATAGATGAATTTTGGAACGACATAATAGCAGGCAAACGATCTTTACCATTTATTGGCACGTTTGTTTTTAATGAAGAAGAGAAGAAAAAAACAGGATACTCGGATATAATTGATGGTCAACAGAGGATTCTTACAATAACGTTATTTTTTGCAACCCTACGTGATATTGCTAGAGAAAATGATTTAACTAAACTTTCAGATGGAATCCAAAGGAAGGCGATTGCAGATGTCTCCGTTACCGGCAGAGATAAAGACTTCAGAGTTTTGTGCGGTGACTCACTTAAAGATTTCTTTGAAACAAATATCCAATCAGGAGAAGAAGGAGGGTGGGTGGAAGCAGATACCGAGGAAGAAAAAAGAGTAGAAGATGCTTATGAACTCCTTAAAGAGAAGATAAAGCACAAAATGGCTAACAAAAAATCACAAGAAGATAAGGAAGAAGTTCTTGAGGACTTATATCAAAAAGTAAGTGCTTTGGAAGTGATTGAGATACGTATCGACAGCAACGACAAAGCATATATTGTCTTTGAAACAGTGAATGCTAGAGGAGTAGACCTAGGCATTGCAGATTTATTGAAAAATCTAATATTTCAAGAAGTTATACCCGAAGATGGGAAAAAAGATATTGCTAAAGAAAAATGGCAGGAAATAATTGATAATGTTAGAGGTGTAGATGCTAGTATTGCTCGCTTCATTCGATATCATTGGATTTCAAAATACAACCACACAACCAAGAAAGGTTTATTTCGAGACATCAAAAACAACATAACTGATAAAAAAGCCTTTCTAGATGAGCTTTTAAAATCATCTAGATGGTATCACAGAATCTTGTCCGATAACCCTGCCGATTGGGAAATAAAAGAAATTGAGAAAACCAAAAAAATCTTCAGAAGCTTATTAGGCATTAATGCTATGAGAGTAAAGCAATGCTACGTCATATTTCTCGCTCTCTTGCGCAATGCGGAAGAATTAGAGTTCAAGATAGATCATTATTTTGAGACAATTGAAAAATTTACCTTCGTATATTCTGCGATTTCGAAGCTGCAAGCAAACAAGGTAGAAAAATTATATTCACAAACTGCTATAGAGTTAGAAAAAGCCATTGACAACAATCTTAGCAAGCGTGAAAAAGAGAGCATTCTGGGTAAGATGGTCCAAAGATTGAAAGATTTGAAGCCTGAATATCCATCTTTTGAAGAAAAATTTATGGATATTAGCTACAAGCACTCAACCAAACAAAGACGCTTGCTAAAATACTTATTAAATAAAATTGATGAGCAAGAAGGCGGGGAGGAATTTACGATCGATTTTGATGTTGTGAATCTGGAACATATACTACCTCAAACCTATAATGAAGAATGGGACATTGAAAAACACATACATGGAGAATACAAAGATAAACTAGGTAATCTAGTGCTAATACACAAAAAAATCAACTCTAAAGCTGGTAACAAATCTTTAGATGAAAAGATCGACATTTTGTCAGAAACTAAAATTCCATCAACCGTAAAAGTAGTTGAATACATCAAAGATAATAATAGGGGTGAGTGGGGAAACCATGACATTTTAGGTAGACAAAAAAAACTAGCCAAATTATCATATAACAAAGTCTGGGATTATTAATAGCCATAGAAATTTCGTAGTTTTTCAAATAACACAAAACTACGATATTAAATGAGGGAGCTTATACTTTTCTAACACAATATTTCTCGAATTGATGTGAGATGTCCAAAAGGAAAGCCAAGCTCATTTTTTTTGCTTCTGAATACGTCCAGTATAGGGAGGGTAATTACTATCTACTTAAACCAAGAGCTTGTTATTTTTGAAGCTTATTGTGATCAAAAGAATATCAATTGTTTAGAGATTTAGTTAGATTGAGCTGAATACTTCTTTTATTGCTAAGCGAATGAGTTGAGTGAATATATTTGGGTCGAGGATATAGATGATACCAAATGAAGTAAAAAAGATGATTCCAGCTAACCAGCGTGTGTACTTGCCTCTAGTGTTTGTGATTAAAACAATTGAAAGCACTGCCATTAAAGTAGGGGAGAGCACTGTGATTTTTCCGAAGGGAACTTTATAACCAGATATGTATGCCTGGTTTTGATTGAGAAATTGGGCCAGGTCTAGATTAATGTTAAAGATTAAAAAAGCGATTTCTGCAATAAGTAAACCAAGCATTCCCCAGGATGCTAGTTTTGTAGATTCCCCTTCGGTGCGATAGAGTTCATAGATTGAGGTTGGAAGAAGTAGAAAGATGGCTATAAGAGGTTGAGAGTAGATGATACCAAGGACTAAACCGATTATTGCAAGAATTGTAAGAATGATGCAGATTAAAGTTGCATTCTGGTAGGGTTTAGCCATAAGTAAAATATATCACATAAAAAATGAGAGCTTTGAAAGAGGTAACGGAGGGTTTAGCGGACTATGTTTAATTTATCTGAACCTTTATACTTACTCTTGTGAAGCTCTCAAAAGATCAAAAATCCGCTTTAAAATCTATCCTAGCTTGGCTTAAGGATAAAGAAAGAAGTCAGTACCTAACTTTAGGTGGCTATGCCGGTACTGGCAAAACTACTTTAACTGCCATGTTGCGTCGCCTGTTGCATAAAAGAAATGAAAAACTAAAAATCGCTTTAATTTCATATACAGGTAAAGCTAGCCGTGTTCTGGATGCTACTCTACGCAAACACGATGCTCGTTTTGATCAGGACTTTGTTGGCACTATTCATTCATATATATACGCTCCCATAGTCAGCTCAGGTGGAGTTGTAACTGGCTGGAAGAAAAAGTCTTCGCTTGATGCTCAACTTATCATCGTTGATGAGGCCTCAATGGTCAATCTTGATATCTTCAGAGATCTTATCTCCTTTGATCTGCCTATCCTGGCCATCGGAGACCATGGTCAGCTGCCTCCCATTCATGGTGACTTTAATCTCATGGAAGATCCAAACATAAAACTGGAAAAAATTCATCGCCAAGCTCAAGATAATCCTATTATCAAGCTCTCAATAAAAGCTCGCAAAAAAGGCTTTATAGAACCCGGTCAATACGGCTCAGCTGTGGAAAAGATCGATCAGACCTCATTTGATTCCCAGCAGAGAATAGAAGACCTGCTCTCCCAGTATGATGACGACACTCTTGTTCTATCCGGATACAATCATACCCGTGTGAAAATAAATGACTTTATCCGCCAAAAGCGTTTCTTTGATCCACAAATTGAGCCCATGGAAGGGGATAGGGTTATCTGTCTGCGCAACAATCACCAAAAAAACATCTACAACGGCATGTTGGGCACTTTGATAAACATAAAACCTTTTGAAGATATCTTTTACAAAGTCCAGATCGAGATGGACATCGATGATCAAGTCTTTCAAGGCAAGGTTCTAAAGGATCAGTTTGGTGCCAAAAGCACTATGTCACGCACCAAAGAGGGCAAAAAGATTCCAGATGATGTGGATTTGTTTGATTTTGGTTATGCTCTAACAGTTCACAAAGCTCAAGGTAGTCAAGCTCAAAAAGTCATACTGTTTGAAGAGCGCTTCAAGCAGATGAACGATCAACAGTGGCGCCGCTGGTTATATACCGGCATCACCCGCGCTGAGGAAGAGTTATACTTAATAGGCAGCTAAGTATTATATTAAATGGAAAATTTAGCCCCCTTAATCAAGCAAAAAATTGCTCAAATAGATAAGGTGGATAAGGTCACCAAGAGATCTCGTTTATTAGGCAAGGACTTTCAAACGCTCGACCTTCCCATTCCTCAGATTAGAAAAAGCGTCGCCCATCTTTACTTAAAAAATAAAACAAAAAAATTCAACCCTCTGCTGTCTGCAGAGAGCCTCTTCCAAAGTCCAATATATGAACATAAAATGGCTGGCATCTTTTTACTCTCCCATACCGCTAAAAAAGTTGAAAACCTAAACCTCCACCAAATTAAGAGCCTAGTTACTTCTTATCTTGATGAGTGGTCTTTGGTTGATACTTTTGCTACTGAAGTAATTACCCCCTACCTAATTGAACACTGGCCACAGAAAGAAATTCTTCTAACCTGGACTAAATCAGACAACCCTTGGCTTAAAAGATCAGCTCTTGTCACCACTATCAAATGTAAAGATAAAGTTCCTCATTGGGATCAATTTTCCACTCAATTGCTTAACAGTCTTGAGGGAAAACAAGAAAAAATTGTCGACAAAGCAATCTCCTGGCTAGAAAGAGAAAAATAACCTTTCTTAATGTATGTTTAACGCACCATGAAAAATCTAAAAAAGATTCTTTTCTATTGGAATAATGTTTTCAATGTCAACTGATACTAATATGCTAAACTTTCAATATGGAACTAAAAGATCTAGACCAAGACAAGTTAAAGCAATCCGTACAGAGAATTAAAAACCAAAAAACATCTGAAACTCCCTCTCAATCTTCTTCTTCGGAAAATCAACAAGAACTTCAATCTCAGTCCAAAGGCCCTCAAGAGCTTTCCTCATTGTCTCAACCTGCCTCACCTCCAGAGTTTTCTCCTTCACCAACTCCTCCCAAACCAAAACCAGAAAAACCTGTCCAACAATCCCAACCCATCAAAAATAGAGTAGAAGGACAACCTGACCAACCTGCTTCTGAAAAACCAAAAATAGATCAACCAGCTCCTAAAGCCTCAGAAAGATTCAAAGATGTTTTAGATAAAGCCCAAAAAGAGGGGCAGAGTATTGATATAAAGCAAGATGCCGACTCCTTTGATCTTGATACCATTGATGTTCTTCTTACTCGGCTTAACAAAGAAGATCTCCAAGACCCTCAAAAAGTTGAAGACCTCATCTACACCTTAGTGGGTCAAGAAATTATCAAACTAAAAGATAAAAAAGGCGATAAATACGGTAGGTATTTTCTAGAATACGTCCAAAACCAGATCGATCAAGGTAAATACAAGATCAGCAGAGAACTCGCCAATGACTTCTCTCAACAAGCTAAAAAAGAGAAAGACAATAATCCAGTCCTTTGGCTGATTAATCAAAAACGAAAAGAACTAGTACAAAAGAAAAAAAATGCTCAAGGCAAGACCGAAAATGCTTACTACAACAAAGCTATCTCCCAAATAGAAACTTTAGGCAGAACTCTAATCCTTGATGAAAAATAAAAGAATTCTTTTATTTGCCCTAATAGCCCTGCCTCTAATTGCCGCTGCATATTATCTCTATACTCTCAGGTCCCAAGTTTCACTGCCCAAAACCAGTCCTCCTCCCACTGATCAAGCTGTAGACTCAAATCAACAAAACCTCCCTCAAGTTTCAGGTATTTCTCTTCCTGAGGGTTTCCAAATCCACTACTATGCTCAAGATGTCCCCGGTGCTCGCTCTCTGGTAATTAGTCAAAACGGTATCGTCTATGTGGGTTCTCGTGATCAGGGCAACGTCTATGCTTTAGTAGATGAAGATGATGATATGGTGGCAGATCAAGTTATCACCGTCGACTCCTCCCTTAACAGTCCCAACGGAGTCGCTCTATACAATGGCGACTTGTATGTCGCCCAGATCAACAAGATAACTAAGTACTCAGACATCGATACCACTTATGCAGACAATCCAGAGCCCCAGCTGGTTTTTGATCAACTGCCCTCTGATTCCAGCCATGGTTGGAAATACATAGCCTTTGGTCCAGATGATAAGTTATATGTCCCCATAGGCGCCCCCTGCAATATCTGCGATCCAGATGCCCCTTATGCTGCCCTGCATCGACTTAATCCAGACGGCACCGGTTTTGAAACTGTTGCCCAAGGAATTAGAAACACCGTCGGCTTTGACTGGCATCCTGATACTGATACGCTTTGGTTTACCGACAACGGTCGTGATTGGTTAGGGGACAATAAGCCTCCTGATGAGTTAAATAAACTTTCATCAATAGGTCAGCACTTCGGCTTCCCTTACTGCCACGGCTCTGACATTTCAGACCCTGATTTTGGTGAAGATGTTGACTGTGATCAATACCAAGATCCTCAACAAGAACTTGGTCCTCACGTAGCTGCTTTGGGGATAAGCTTTTATGAGCATGATTTATTTCCCAGTTCGTATCAAGACAAAGTCTTTATCGCCGAACATGGTTCCTGGAATAGAAGTACTCCAATAGGTTATCGAATAACCACGGTTGATATTAAAGATGATCAAGCTTCCAACTATCAAGTCTTTGCTTCCGGGTGGCTCAAAGAGGATGGTTCATCTTGGGGTAGGCCCGTTGATATCACTTCCATGTCTGATGGCTCTCTGTTAGTCTCTGATGATGCCTCAGGAGCAGTTTATCGCATCTTCTATACTGACTAGCTTCGGGTCGGATAATAGATAATTTAAAAACGGACCTGAAATTTCTTTTAATCGATTGATTTTCTGGTCTTAATAAACAAATCCTCAATGATCTCATCCAAGGGTACCGGCTGGATATCAATATCATCTACTTCAAAGTTCTCTGTCAAATAAGAGACTGCTCTGGACTGGTCCTCTCTTTTAATCTCAATAGTCTGGGTATACTCGCTTGACTTTATAATATTTCCAATCTTGCCCACTTTGCCAAGCTCTCCCTCATCTATTTTCTGCTTCAAAGTTACCGACAAATACTTTCTGTCCTCATGCAAGTGTTCCAGCTTGGATAAAGAGTCATCATAAACCAGTTGGCCTTGGTTTATCACCAGCACCCGGTCTGACACTTTCTGAATGTCGGCTATCTCATGCGAGGTTAAGAGTATGGTCGTCTGCTCTTCTTGATGCAAGTATCTTAGAAAATCTCTTATCTTGCGTTTACTGATCACATCCAGTCCAATGGTAGGCTCATCTAGAAAAAGCAATTTAGGAGAATGCAAAATAGCTCCAATAAGCTCAAACTTTAACCGCTGGCCCAATGAAAGATTTCTAATCGGAGTATTAAGATACTCTCCAACCTCCAGTAAAGAAGTTAACTCCTCTACGGTTTGTTCATACTTCTCCCGGGGAATCTGGTAGATGGTTTTAAACAACTCATAGCTCTGCTGGGCTGAAAGATCCCAAGACAGCCCGGACTTATTCCCCATCACCAAGGCGATCTGACGCAGAAACGAATATCGTCGTTTAGTCGGTGTATAGCCCAAGACTTCCATCTTTCCTTTGGTGGGATATAGCAGGCCTGTCAACATCTTCAAAGTAGTAGTCTTGCCCGCCCCGTTGGGTCCCAACAAAGCCACCGACTCCCCCTCTTGGATGGTAAATGATAGATCAGTCACTGCCCTAAAATATTCAAAGTTGGGTACAAAAATATCCTTTAAGAAATTCTCCTTCACCGGTACCTTGTACTCTTTGGTTAGTCCACTGATTTCAACAGCTAGAGTATTTATTTTAGACATAGATTTTTTATTTATTAAGATGAAGCTGAAGCGTAGCGACGTAAAGCCACCCGCCACAGCCTAATTTTAGCAGCCAAAAAGATAATAACTGCTACTAAAACGATCAACAGATAGTTCAAAGATTCCGTCTTGCCCAGCAGATACGAGCTGGTTAAAGCAATATGAGCCAAAAAGGGTACAATCGTCAGACCCAGCCAAACAATAGACTTTGGATAAGCTTCAAAGGGTATAGTATCGCCAAAATAACTCAACTGATAACCTAAATTAATCATTGCCCTATTCTGTCCGGTCCAAAATACCGTCAGTCCCAAGATGAAAGTAAAACAGTGGATTAAAATAACCCCCAAGATAAAACAAACAGTGGCCAGAAACAGTGCTCTCAAGCTGGGAAGGTAACTGGCGTGTTTAGCTATCAAAACTAACAAGGGAATCATTGCCGGCACACTTTGAAACAGAATACTGGGTAGATTGGCTTTCTGAAAGGTTACAAACCATAAAGCCGGCAGCGGTTTGCTCAAAATCAAATCTAACCGTCCCGAGTTAACATCTCTTACCATCTGCTGAATCCCGTTCAAACTCCAAAACCAATTGGTATAAAAACTTATCTGTCCCACCAGGGTGAACATCAACATATCGGCATAACTGTAACCGGCGATGCTCTTCACTCGGGCATAAATAATCGATAAAAATGCCAAGTAGGTGATCATATAAGTAACCGTGGAAGCCATTCCGCCCCAGTTGTTGTATGCATAAGCCAGAGCTTGCTTGGTATTAAAAGCCAAAATGGCTTTGCTGATTTTGAAGCGAAGCTTAATAGCTTCTTTAAATTCCCACCGATTCATAGCGCCTTATTCCTAATTGCCAAAACTTAAAAGTCAAAAGGGGTAGCACCAAAGCCCACAAAAAAGCAGCCAAGATAGGTACTCTCAAAGATGAAAAATCTCCTGTCTGGAGTAAAGTTGCCGGTAAATAAGCCAGAACTGGCAAGGGGGAAAGAAAAACAATTCTCTTCCAAAGTAGAGGGAAAAATGAAAGCGGGATCAAAATTCCCGAAAAAACTCTTATGATATGGGAAGCCACGTTTTGCAAGTGATCCGCCTCCGTCGTCCAGAAAGTCAAGCTTCCTACAAAAAGATTGATCGAGAAAGAAACCAGTGTGGCCAGTATCAGACAGATAAAATAAAATAAAATATTTTTTGCCGACAAATCAGGGATAAAAAATAGACTTCCAAGAATAGCCAGAAGAGAAGTCGCCACCACTACTCCGCGTCTGCCCCAAAAACGCGAATAAAGAAACAAGGCCGGATTAACCGGTCGTAGCAAATGAGAACTTAAAGTACCTTCCTTGATCTCATCATTGAGTACGCGAGTAAAACGAGTTGAAACAGCATCTGTTAAATCAGAGCTTGCAGTGGCTATCAGAAAATAAGGAATTATAAAATTTAGACTGTATCCTTCAGAAGACCCTTTAGATATAACAATCCAAAGCAAAATTATTCCACCCAAAGAAAAAAATTTACTTAAAAAACCAACCCAAACCTCACTGCGATAATTCGTCACCTGGGTCAGACCAGCCACTGCTGCATCTCTATAGGTATTTAATTGCATATCCTAATTATATCGTCTAGTCTGATAAGAATTACTTATTTTTGGCAAATGCACCAATGGTGTTCTTAACTATCCTAAAATATCACTGTCTATCTTTTAAGATAAGATATAAGTATGAAATCAAAGCTATTAATATTACGTGGTCGGCCTGGATCTGGTAAATCAGCTGTTGCCAAATCAATTCAGCAAAAACTGTTGCCTACCAAAGTAGCTGTCCTATCACCCGATTACTTTTATTGGCAAGTCGTCCCTGGAGAGGATAACAAACTTTTGGTTAATCAGATTCTTAACTTTGCTATCCAAAAATATCTTGAGAATAATTATCTGGTTATCCTGGAAGGCATCTTACCAGTTGCCGAGAACGGTCAGTTATTTACCAAACTTAGAAAATACTGTCATCAAAATGATAAAAAAATAGACCTTGTCTTTCTCGAAGTCTCTCAAAAAACTGCTCTCCAAAGAAACAAGCAAAGAAAGAAAGGTCAATCGATTTCATCCAAACAGATGAAAAAATGGTATAAAAATGCCGATCCCGGCCAAGTAGAAGACGAAAAAATCATCAACACTACCAAAAAAGATCTAAAACAAACAACCGATCTAGTTTTAAAAACCCTCAATTAAGATATTATCCTGTTTAAAGTGATACCTGCTAATGACAACTCTTGGCTTTCACATATCCTGCCTTTTGGGCTTGATCTTCAGTGCAAAACCACTGCTCACCTCTGTCTTTTTCGATAATAGTGAATTTGTAATGGGCACAATGTGGCAGGTAATAGCGCTTGATCGATGAGTTATTTTTGTCAATATTACCCTTGATATTACATTCTGCATTTTGACTGTTCTCCTCCTGCTCCCAGCACTTTCCGTATATACCTCTCTTTTCTTCCTTGGCTTTGCTTCCGGCCTCTTTTAACAGTTCTTTTATGTCCGAGGTGTCATGATGATACCGCGCCCAGCCACTCTCTATCATTTCCTGGTTAACTAATGTATCTCCCACATAAACCAGTGCTAGCGGTCTGCCTCTCTGGTCCAATATTCTCTCTCTTATCCGCACTCTTTCCCCTTCCACCAGCTGGCTTAATAGTTGTTTAGCTTCTTCCCCTCCGCAGTACTCAAGTTCCGGGGCGTCTGCATGTCGCAGTCTTAATCTTACTTTGCCGTCCAAAACCAAGGTGTCCCCATCAATTACTCCCTCTACCTTAATATCCTGCCGCCAGACCTGACTTTGTTTGTGTAGATAGAAATTTAAAACGATTGATGGAACCAAAAAGACACCTAGAATTATTGCCAGTCCCTTGGGAGTCAATTTTTCAAAAGCTTTCTTTATCTGCATCTTTTTTCATCTTACCTTATAAAGCAAAAACTTCCTCAAAGACCGGCTAAATTATGATCGGTTAACACATAATTTAAAGGTCTTAAGTTCACAGATTGTATACTAAATACATGGCTTACAAAAAGCGTTCCAGAAATCTTTATGATCCTAACGACTCTCACCCCTTTCGCCTTTCCCGCTTTCGTTTAGAGCGCTTCCTAGACTGCCCCCGCTGCTTCTATCTAGACAGAAGACTAGGGTTTGATCGGCCCAGTATGCCCGGCTGGGCTTTAAACTCCGCCGTTGATCACCTGTTAAAAAACGAGTTTGATCTACTTAGAGAAAAGCAACAACCTCACGTCTTAATGAAAAAATACAACATCGACGCCGTTCCTTTCCAACATCCCGATCTGCCCGACTGGCGTGACGACTACTATCAATACAAAGGTGCTTGTGTCTTGCATGAGCCAACCAATCTTGAAGTCTGCGGCATCATCGATGATGTCTGGGAAAACTCAAGCGGAGAACTACACATGGTTGACTACAAATCCACCTCTACCACCAAAGAGATCAGTCTAGATGATAAATACAAGCAGGGTTACAAAAAACAAATAGAGCTATATCAATGGATCTTTCGCCAAAAAGACTTTGAGGTCTCTGATATCGGTTACTTTGTCTATGCTAATGGCTTAAAAGGAGACAGAGTCTTTGACGGCAAACTGGAATTTGAACTTCAGATCATCTCTCATCAGGGTGATGATTCCTGGGTTGAGCCCGCTTTGATGGAAGCCAAAAAAACATTAGACTCTGATACTATCCCTAACGCCGATCCTGATTGTGAGCACTGCGCCTATCGACGATTAATCAAAAAACAAGTAGACAAGCTAGAATGAAGACTCTAGAAATTGCCACCAGCCAGTCTCGGGAAGTACTTAACATTACCAATAAGATAGAAGGCAAACTCCCTTCACAAGACGGGGTAGTTCATCTTTTTGTTACTCACACCACCGCTGCCATTACCACCGCTGATCTGGATCCTGGTACTGACCAAGACTACCTTAAAGTTTTTAACAAACTTATTCCTGATCTTGATTTTAACCACCCACATGACCCCGATCACTTTCCAGATCACTTCTTAGCTTCCCTGATAGGGCCCAACTTATCTGTGCCAGTAAAAAATGGCCAACTACAACTGGGCACCTGGCAAGAAATTGTTTTACTTGAGTTTTCAGGCCCCCGAGAGAGAACTCTGATGGTTAACTTTATTCCCTCCAAAACTGAGTCTTGACATTAGGGTTAACTTCGGGTTAATCTAAAAGTAGGTTGAGTAAGAGAAATTTGATTGAAGAAGAGAAATGGACAAGATTAACTACGCTTTCATAGACAGTCAGAATCTTTATCGTGGTGTCAAAAGCCAGGGTTGGACGCTAGACTTTTTCCGCTTCCGCACCTATCTTAAGGATAAGTACAACATTCATCAGGCCTATCTGTTCATCGGCTTTGTCAAAGAGTTTCAAAGCTTATATCAATCCTTAAAAAAAGCTGGCTTTCATCTTATCTTCAAACCCACCTACAAGATCAAACAAAACGGAACTACCAAGATCAAAGGCAATGTTGACGCCGAGCTGGTTCTACACTCCCTAATCAACTATCAGCAATATCACCAAGCAGTCATAGTTACTGGTGACGGTGATTTTTACTGCCTCGCTCATCATCTGGCTGGCAATAACAAACTAGCCAAGATCTTAATCCCCAATCGTCGTGCTTATTCTCGACTGTACTCCGATCTATACCCTTATCTGGAATTTATCACACCCTTAAAAAACAAATTAAAAAAGGAGGTGTAGCTGGCCGGACTAACCCGGCCAGACTTTCCCTCCTGATGATGTTATTAATTATACACCGGTCAACAAAAATGAGAAATAGAAGATTGAAAAAAGACCGATGTACAGTAAAAACAGTCGGGCTGTCCGGAATTGAACCGGAACCTGACCCGCCCCGGGGGCCTGTACTGCCACTATACTACAGCCCGAATTATCAACAGATCACATTTTATCACATAGACAGTTTATTTTTACTATTTTTAAGTTCAAAACATGCGACCTACTACAAAAGTGACTTGTGATTACTGCGGCCAGATATATTCAAAACCTCTTTTCAGAGTTAGAGAGAATCAAAGCAAGGGTTGGAGGAATTACTGTTCCAAAAAATGTCAAGACAGCTTCCATAGAAAAAGCAAAACTTATGTTTGCTCAAATCCGGAGTGTGACCAAAAAATTACCCGCATGCCTTCCAAAGTAGAGCCATCAGGAAATGTCTTCTGTTCTCACAGTTGCGCTGCTACTGTTACCAACAAAACTCGCGTAGTTAAAACTAAAAAATACCAGTCAGCCAAGACTAAGAATTTGCCAATATGTAAATATAAAAAATGTCACAACAAGGTCAGTACCAAATACAAGAAATACTGCTCCATGAAATGTTTTGGTATGAATAGTCGCAAATCTCAAGCACATTTTAGAAAAAAAGCCTTAGATGGTATTAAAGACTTTTATCAAAAACATGGTCGTATTCCAATGAAAAGAGAAGTTTATCACTTATATCAGCCAGCTCGTCGAGGTTTTGGTACCTGGAACAAAGCTATTCAAGCTGCAGGTTTTCAAACCAATCCAGTTCACTTTGCTAAGCAATACCAAGCTAAAGATGGTCACCGATGTGATTCTCTATCAGAGAGGATCATCGATGATTGGTTATATAGACATCACATACCTCACAAGATCAATGTCCCTTATCCTTGGCAAAATGGTATGACTGTTGACTTCAAAGCTGCTGACTTCTGGATTGAATTTTTTGGTCTCCATGATCAGTTGGCCAAGTATGACCAGTTAAAAAACAAGAAACTTAAACTAGCCCAAAAATATCAGCTAAATGTACTAGCTATCTACCCCGCAGATCTTAAAAACAACAAATTAAGTTTGAAAATGCAACCAGTCCTTGAGCATTTCTCTCAGTTAAAAAAAGTTAGCCAACCAACACTATTTGGCTCTTGACATCTTCGGGATATTTTTGGTTTACTTAACCTATACCCCGTGCTAACATCCACTTGCTCATAACTATTATTAAATAACTATCAGCTATAAATATGGCCACTAAAAAAAGTAAGAAAAAATCCTCTAAGAAAACTTCTAAAAAATCTGACGTTAAAAAAGAGAAACTAGAAGCTCTCAATGTTGCTATGCAACAGATTGACAAGCAGTTTGGTGAAGGTTCAATAATGAAACTGGGTAAAAAGGGTGAAATCGAAGATGTTGAGTCAGTCTCAACTGGATCCATTGCTTTGGACATTGCTTTAGGAATTGGTGGTCTACCCAAAGGGCGTATCATCGAGATCTATGGTCCTGAAGCTTCTGGAAAAACCACTTTAGCGCTTCATGTCGTTGCAGAGGCTCAAGAAAAAGGTGGCACAGCCGCTTTTGTTGATGCAGAGCACGCCCTAGACCCACAATGGGCTCAGTCATTTGGAGTCAATGTTGACGAGCTACTTCTATCTCAACCCGATACTGGTGAACAAGCTCTTGAAATAACAGAAACCTTAATTCGCTCCGGTGCTCTTGATGTTGTAGTTATCGACTCGGTAGCTGCTCTAGTGCCCAAAGCTGAAATAGAAGGTGAAATGGGTGACGCATCTGTTGGAGTTCAGGCCCGCTTGATGAGTCAAGCCATGCGTAAACTAGCAGGAGCTATCTCAAAATCTAAAACCATGGTCATCTTCACCAATCAGCTGCGTGAAAAAATCGGTGTCATGTTCGGCAACCCTGAATTTACTCCCGGCGGAAGAGCCTTAAAATTCTACTCCTCAGTCCGTATTGACATGAGAAAGATAGGCAACATTCAAGAAGGTGAAGAAATAATCGGCTCGCGCCACCGCGTCAAAGTGGTCAAAAACAAAATTGCTCCTCCTTTCAAAAAATGTGAGTTTGACATCATGGCTTCCGGAGGTATCTCCAGAGCAGGCGGGGTTCTTGACGTTGCTGTCGATCAGGACATCATCGAAAAAGCTGGTTCATTCTATAAATACAATGATGAAGTTATAGCCCAGGGTAGAGAAGCCAGCAAGCAAGCCCTTAAAGAAGATAAAAAACTACTCAAAAAAATCGAGAAGAAGATCTACGAGAAAGTCGACAAAAAATAACATGCCCACAATCACCAGACTTAAGGCAACCTCTACGGGACGCAAGGTTAAGGTCTATGTCGATGGTAAATTCTTTACCAAAATCTCCCCCGACGTTATCTACAAGCAAGGCCTCAAAAAAGGTCAAGATCTTACTGGTCAAAAACTTCAAGATCTAAAACATAAAAGTGAAACTGAGCAAGCAGTTAACAAAGCTTTAAATCTACTGTCTTATCGACCTCGTTCAAACTTTGAAATTAAAATTCGCCTGCAGAAAAAATACTCAAAACCGGCTGTTGAAAATGCGCTTACTCAACTAACTGAAAAAGAATATCTAAATGATGAGGAATTTGCCAACTGGTTTGTTGATCAGCGCTTAAAACACAAACCCAAAGGTCCCATTGCCTTAAAGTCCGAGCTATATAAAAAAGGCGTTAACCGCTCCATTATAGAAAAAGTTCTTTCAGAAAAAGTATCGGATCCCGATCAATTAAAACAACTGGCCCGACAAGCTGCTAAAAAAAAGTCCTCGTATCTAAAACTTCCAGAAAACGAAGCCAGAAAAAAGCTTCTTTCCTTTTTAAACCGTCGTGGTTTTTCATATTCGACCAGTAAATTAGTCGTTGACGAACTAGTATCCAAGCAGTAAAATATAAGCAACATAAGAAAATTAAGGGAAACATCAGTCAAAACAATATGTTTATACAGGCACAAACTTCACTGGTATTAGACTCTTACGCACTAGTTTAAAGTCGCGTTCTCCTTCTATTTTCCTTATGTGGTGTTAGAAATTTAAACTATTATCATGTCTATCTTTACAATTTTTTCTCAACAGAAAAAGCAAAAAACAACCCCTCAAGAAAAACCACAATCGAAACAAAAAACCAAACCTCAAAAACCACAACTCAAAAAACAAAAATCAACTCCCCAACCATCTTCAAATCAAGCTGAGCAAATCATCTCACAAGCCAAGTCCAAAGCTCGCGAATCTATTCTTGAAGCCAAAGACCAAGCTTTTCAATTAAAAGACAAGGCCCGAAAAGAGGCCGATCAGATTGTGCAAGAAGCTCAAAAGCAAAGAAAAGCCATCGCTCAAAAAATTGAAGAGGAAAAAGAGACTCTTAATCAAAAAGCTCAACAGATTAATAAACTGGAAGCTCGTCTTGAAGAGCGTGAAGAGTTAACTAAAAAACAACTTCAGGCCGCTCAAAAAAAACATCAACAAGTTGAACAGGCAAGGATTGAGCAAATAAAGGCCTTAGAAGAAGTGTCCGGCCTAACCAAAAAGGAAGCCCGACAGCAAATTTTAAAACAAGTAGAAAAAGCTAGTACTCAAGATGCTGCCAAGATAATCAAATCCAGCATTGAAAAGGCCAGACGAGAAGCAGACGAAAAAGCCCGTGACATCTTAACCACCGCCATGTACGCCGGTGCCACTGACTATGTTCCCGAGTACACAGTTTCCACCATCAAGGTACCTGATGAGGACACCAAAGCCAGAGTAATTGGTAAAAACGGTCGCAACATCAGATCTTTTGAAAAAGCCACCGGAGTTGATCTAGATCTTGATGAAAAAGGAGTCATCAAGCTTTCCAGTTTTGACTCTGTCCGTCGTGAAATCGCCAAGGTCGCCTTAAAACGCCTCGTCAAAGACGGTCGAATTCATCCCACCCACATCGAAGAGTTTGTTGCCAAAGCCAAAAAGGATGTTACTCGTATCATCAAGCAAGCCGGTGAAGAACTATGTCATAAAGTAGACGTATACGATCTAGATGATGATCTTGTTACTCTACTGGGTCGTTTCAAATTCCGCACCTCATACGGACAAAACATGATTTCCCATACTTTAGAAGAAACCCGTATTGGTATGAAACTAGCCAGTGAAATCGGAGCTGATGTAGAAACCGTAAAACTTGGCTGCTTGCTTCACGACATCGGTAAAGTAATCAATCAAGATGGAAGCCACGTTGAGCTGGGGGTAAAGCTTCTCAAAAAATACGACATCCCCAAAGAAGTCATCGACACAGTTTCTCAACATCACGAAGATGAAGAGTTCACCTCAGTCGAGTCCTACTTAGTCTATATAGCAGATGCCATCTCAGGATCTCGCCCCGGCGCTCGTTATGAAAACTATGAAGAATACGTCGAGAGACTTGAAAAACTTGAAGAAATCGCTCAAAATCGCCAAGGAGTCAAAGAAGCTTACGCCATTCAGGCGGGTAGAGAAATCAGAGTTCTGGTTGACCCGGAAAAACTCTCTGACGCTGAGTGTGTCAAGCTGGCCCAAGAAATTAAAACGGAAATAAAAGATAAATTGACATATCCCGGCACTGTAACAGTCAATGTTATCCGACAAACGAGGGCATCTGCCGTCGCTAAATAATTCCCTCTTGAATTGTCGGATATATCTTAGTATTATCTAGCCCAGTCCGACCTGCCCTATCAATAAAGAGAGGAGGTGATATAGATGACAAAAAACGATTTGATCGACATCGTCGCCAAAAAGGCACACTTAACCAAGAAAGCTTCTCGCGAAGCAGTTAATACTTTTCTTGAAGAAGTTGAAAGCTCTTTGGTTAAAGGCGAGAAAGTAGTTCTCTCTGGTTTCGGTACATTCTACGTTTCCAAAGTCGACGACAAAGAAGTTGTGCCTTTTGGTAACGAGATGCAACGCCAAACTGTTAGATCCCACCGCGTTGTTAACTTCCGAGTTGGTAAACCTTTAAAGAAAAAAGTTTGGTAAAAATAAACAACATGTCTCTTAACAAGACTTACTACATTGAAACTTTTGGCTGTCAGGCCAATAAATCTGACTCTGAAAGAATAGCCGGTGATTATAAAGCCCGTGGATGGAGCAAGGTAGAAGACTGGAAAAAAGCTGACAACATAGTTGTCAACACCTGTGCTGTCCGTCAACGAGCCGAAAATAGAGCTGATGGTTTTTTACAAAACGTTGTCTCATATTTTGATAAAAAGAAAACTCAGCGCCCCAAGATAATCCTAACTGGTTGCATGACTCACCACGGAGAAAAAAAGCTCAGAGAAATTCTTCCCATGGTTGACCAGGTGCTTCCTATCAATGAAGTAGGTTTCAATCAAACTCCCTTAAGAAATAATAAAACCCACGCTTGGATCCCTATCTCTAATGGTTGTAATTCATTTTGCACATATTGTATCGTTCCTTATTCTCGCGGAAGAGAAAAATCCCGTCCTCAAGAAGACATCATCTCAGAAGTAAAAGATCTGGCTAACAAAGGATACAAGCAAATTACTTTACTTGGTCAAAATGTTAACTCCTACGGTCTGGAAAAGACCGGCATTGGTTTTCGCAAACTTCTTATGAGAGACAAATCCTTAAAAGCATCTCAAATTCCCACCAATCAAAGCCAATACATCAAACCAGACAGCACCCCTCCTTTTGTTCAACTCCTTCAAGAAATTTCCCAAATTAATCAAATTGAAAAAATTCGTTTTTTGACTTCCAATCCCTGGGATTTCTGGGATGAGCTAATCGATGAGATCTCTCAAAACAAAAAAATCGATCGCTTCATCCACTTACCTGTCCAGTCCGGCTCTGACAAAATTTTAAAGAAAATGAATAGGGGATACACAGCTCAAAACTATCTCACTTTAGTAGATAAAATTAGAACAAAAATCCCTGAAGTGGTGTTAGGCACTGATATTATTGTTGGTTTTCCTGGTGAAACTGAAAAAGACTTTCAAAAAACAGTTGATCTGGCCAAAAAGGCAGACTTTGCCTTAGCCTTTATAGCTCAGTACTCGCCGCGCCCTGGTACAGTCGCTGATCGCCTTTTTAAAGATGACATTTCTCCCTCGGTGAAGAAAAAACGCTGGCAAGTTTTAGATCAATTAATCAATCAAGGCAATCTAGATGAACGCCCCAGATTTTACTAAAACTCTAATCATTGCCGGCCCTACCGCCACTGGCAAAACTAACCTCGCCCTCAAGATTGCTCAAAACCTACCAGCTGACCTAATCTCTGCTGACTCCCGCCAGGTATATCGGGGACTTGATATCATTCCCGGCAAAGATATACCGGAAAATTTTAAAAAACAAGAAGATTCAATCAATTTTCAAGATACTCCTGTTCCTGTATATACCAATGGTGAAACTAAAATATACGGCTATGATGTTGTTGCACCCAATCAAGACTGGAGCGTATCACTCTTTAATAAGTTTTGCGGTCAGGTAATTTCTCGTCTCTGGAATCAAAAACGCTTACCAATCGTAGTTGGTGGTACCGGCTTCTATCTTCAGAGCCTTTATCAACTAATTGACACACTTCATATTCCACCCAACCATCTACTGCGCCAAAAAATACAAGGCCAATCAGCTGAAACTCTTCAAGAAAAGCTTAAAAAACTTGATTCTCGCTACTTTAGGTCTCTCAACCGCTCTGACAAAAACAACCCCCGACGTCTGATCAGGGCTATAGAAGTTGCCCAATATAAAAAAGAAAACCCTGATCAAAAACCTCAACAATTTATTCTCGACAAAAAGCAAACTAAAAAACTTCTCCTTACCGCTCCACAAGAAGTTGTCTCCCAGCACATTAAAAAAAGAGTCGCCAAGCGTTTCGCCCAAGACTGGCGCTCAGAACTTAAACTTCTACAACAACTTGATCTTGACTGGAGTCAGCCGTCAGCCACTTCACTGGGATACCGCCAACTTTCCAAATTTGAAGAAGGAAAATTAACTAAAGATCAAGCCCTCAAAATCTGGGCCCAAAAAGAAAAACAATATGCCAAATATCAAAATAACTGGTTTTCAAACCAGTCGGGATTTAAAAAAATCTCCATTACCAATCAAGACTACCCGCAAAAAGTTGTTCATTCAGTTACTCGCTGGTATAGTAAGAACTAATGTCAAAACAAGAACCAATAAAAATCGAAATTACCCACAAGACAATTATCTTTACCGTCTTGTTTATTTTGGGGCTCATGGCTTTCCAAGCTATCTGGGGCATTTTAGTGGCCATTTTTATCTCTTTTCTTTTCGCTACTGCCATTTATCCACTTATTGAAAAACTGGAAAAATTCAAGATTCCCAAAGGTATCTCAGCTTTTATTATTCTCCTAATCATTTTTATTGGCCTTATTGCTTCATTTGCCTCCATTATTCCTCCAATGATCGATCAGACCTCCAATTTTATTCGCCAGCTTCCCGCCTTAATGGAACAAATTCCCGGCTGGGAGTTTGACCCAACTATTTTCACTTCTCAAATAAATTCTCTACCAAGCAATATTCTTAAAGTTGCTGTCAATACCTTCTCCTTCTTCATCTTCTCTACCACTATTTTTGTCATCAGTTTCTATCTAATGATGGAAAGAGCCCATATCGACAAAAGGCTTAAACTGTTTTTTGGTGAAAAATCCCAAGACATCAAAAAAGTTTATATTGAGATTGAAAAAAAGCTGGGCCACTGGGTTCGCAGCATGATCTTTTTAATGCTTATAATCGGTGTTCAAACTTACATAGGTCTGACTCTAATGGGCATCAAATATGCTTTACCTTTGGCTATTATTGCTGGCTTACTTGAAATCGTCACCTCAGTTGGACCTACCATCTCTGCAATCCCTGCCGCCATCGTTGGTTTTGCCACCTCTCCTCTCCACGGCTTTATGGTCATCGGTCTTTATCTGATCGTACAACTAATTGAAAACAACATCATTGTTCCCTCTGTTATGAAACAAACCGTTGGTCTTCACCCTTTAGTTACCATCATCTCCTTATTGATAGGTTTTGAGCTGGGTGGAGTTTTACTGGCTGTTCTCTCTCTTCCTCTGGTCCTAACAGGCCAAATCATTCTCGAACACCTCTATCCTCAAACAGAAATCTAAATTCCCAACCCTATAAGCCGGATTCTGTATTGGCAAAAGCCAACGAATAGCATCTCTCTATGCTCCCTACCATGGTGCTCGGGAAAGAAACCTCAAGCGCACCGGTCGGGGATTGCAGCCGGACGGGTTACCGCCTTGTCAAAGTTACCTAAGACAAGTCCATTAAAAATGGCGTTTCACATTGCTCGTCTCTGTGGCCCTGTCGCGCCTGAATAGTTACCTAATCAGGGGCCTGGTTTCCCAGGCTACCGTTTCTTTCAGCTGTCCGGACTTTCCTCTGGCCCGAAGGCCAGTACTATTCCGGGTTGGGACATATATTTTACCAAATTTATCACAAATTGACCACAAGAATATATCTATATAGCAATAAAAAAGCCTAATGTTTTTGAACATCTGACTTCAAAAATATCTAGACAATCAAAGAAGTTCTAATAAGTCTTATAATTTGTTGACATAAAATAGACTCCAGCTATAATGAAGTTAAGCATTAATAATTAAAAAATTTTCATGGATCAATTACCAGCAATCGCAACATGGAGAGTTGCATTATTTGACGCCGCTAGCAATCTATTAAATAGTATGGCTTTGTTTATTCCTAATTTACTGGGAGCCATTATCCTATTTTTGGTAGGTTTGCTTTTGGCTCGTTGGCTCAAGGCTCTCATCGTCAAGCTTCTAGGCGGCCTTAACATCTCCAAGCTTTTCAAAGACACTGCAGTAGACAAATTCTTACAAAAAGCAGAGCTATCTACCAAAGTCGAGCAAGTTCTAGGTGAGACTGTAAGATTTTTAACCATCCTGATTTTCTTTGTCGCCTCAGTTAATCTTTTAGGACTAAACACTGTTACTCTAGTTCTAAACAACATCTTGGCCTACTTGCCTAACGTCTTTGCTGCCGTCTTTATCATCGCTCTGGGTGTTATCATCGCCGGAGTTGTTGAGAGATTAGTAAAAGGTGCATTAGGTACCGTTGATGTCCACATCTCCCGTCTTCTTGCCAAGTTATCCTCTTACATCATCGTTATCTTTACAGTCTTAGCTGCCCTGTCACAGCTTAAGATTGCCACTACTTTTGTCACCACTCTTTTTACCGGCTTTGTGGCCATGCTAGCCCTAGGCTTCGGCCTAGCTATCGGCTTAGGCTCTAAAGACTTGGTAAAAGACCTATTGGAAGATTGGTACAAGAACTTCCAAAAACAAATTAAATAAAAAATGTCCTACTCAACAGCTGTCCTGTTAGGGATAGTTCAGGGGGTGACTGAGTTTCTGCCAGTCTCAAGTTCTGGTCACCTAGCCCTGATTCAACTATTTACCTCTATCTCGTCTCCCCCTATCTTAACCACCATCTTGGTGCACCTAGCTACTTTACTGGCTGTTGTTGTCTATTTTAGAAAACAGCTGGTAGACTTTTTTACTCACAAAATTCCTTCTTTGGTTGTCGGCACTCTGCCAGCTGCAGTGGTTGGCTTGGTTATCTATCAGACAGGTCAATCAATTTTTGAAAGCCCTTTAGTGGTAGGCCTATCCTTACTTGTAACCTCTGCTTTTTTGTTTTCCACTCGTCTGTTTAAAAAAGGCTCTATCAGCCTAGATCAAATTCAACCTCATCAGGCTTTAATCATTGGTTTATTTCAGTCTCTTGCTATTCTTCCCGGCGTCTCCCGTTCCGGTGCCACTATCGTTTCTGGTCTATATCTAGGCTTGTCTCCTCAAGCTGCTTTCAGCTTCTCTTTTTTGCTTAGTATCCCAGTGATTTTAGGAGCTGTAGGCCTCTCTATGCCTGATCTAGTCCGTCTTAATCCCTCTTTGCTGCCATCAACAACCGCCTTTTTATCAGCTTTAATAGCCGGTCTAATCAGTCTTAAAATTCTTAACATAGTCTTGAAAAGAAAACGCATCTTTGAGTTTGGTTTCTACACTCTAGTTCTAGCTTTCCTGATTCTCGGTCTTTTCAGCTAAGCGCGCATTTATTTCATTTAACTTACCCTTTATCGTCTGCTTTTCGGCTCTTGCAATAGCTGCTTTGGCGATTTCCTCAAGTTCTTTGGTGTATTCTGTTTGTGATCTTTCCACACTCATATCTTTAATATATAAATGTCTCCACAAAAAAACAAACCCCACATCTCTGCAGGGTTTGTTACTTATTTTCTTATTTCTGTCTTAAAACTCAGAAACATCAGCGCCGATTAAGAACATTCCGGTGCCACAAACTTCACAAACTGCTTTAACAGCTTTTTTGCCATTCTTCATGGTTACTTGTTCGTGGTTTTTTCCATCTCTCTTTGCACGACACTTTACGCAATACATTTGACGAGCCATTTTCTTCACCTCCTTTCTGTTTTTTCTCTACTGGGCAGGATAGCTAATTTTTCATTAGGTACCACAAGAGTACCTCTATGCCTACTGCAAGCATAGTCAGCCACAATATCTTTGTCAAGTCTACCCGAACTTGACCCCAACCTGACTGTTTCTCATTTTTACCCTCTTTTTTCTGCTGTTTTTCTGATTTTTGTTTTCTTCGTTTTGCCGCCCTCTTTTTCTGGGCTTTGGTTCTTCTATTCATGGCTTTATTCTATCGTATTCAAGCCAGACATCTTTGCATTGAACATCAAAAATGGTTTTTGTCTCTTGCCATTGACCGCTGGCCTGCATCTTATTACAATTGCATTTATGAGTTTCGACCTATCCAATTACATTCCCTTTATTCTGCCGGCTCTTATTGTCTGGCTGGTTGTCCTCACTGTTCTCTGGGTCCGCCTCCTTCTTCATTATCAGTCTTTCACCAAAGATACCAAGAGAAAGGATCTCATCTCTTCTTTAAATCAATTGCTAAAACAAACCCGTGACAACAAGCAGGGGATTGAGGATCTAAAGGAAGAACTCAAAAACTTAATTGAAAAAAACAGACTTAACTTCAAAAAACTCGGTTTTATTCGTTTCAATCCTTTCACCAGTACTGGCGGCAATCAAAGTTTCGTTCTCTGTTTACTTGATGAAAATGATGATGGTTTTGTGATAAGCTCATTACATAGTCGGGAATCCACTCGCATCTATTCCAAGCGCATAGAAAAAGGTAAATCTCCCGATCAAGTTCTCTCCGACGAGGAACAAAAAGTTATCAAACAAGCACAACAACAATGAAACAACGTTTTTACTTAATCTTATTTTTTGTCTATCTATTAATCTCTGGCGGCACCTACGGCATTCTCTCTTACACTCAACCTTCATCCAATCTCAACTCTCCCATGGGAGAGTCTAACATTTCACCTCTACTTTCCGTCGATCCAGAAGCTCCCAAAGATCAAGTTTGTCCCATCAACGGAGCTATGTTTACCAAAGCCGAGCGCCAAGCCTGGGAACAGCGCCGACCCATTGTTGCTATGATTGAAAATCATCTTCAGTCTCGTCCTCAGTCAGGACTTTCTTTTGCTGATGTGGTTTACGAAGCCGTCGCTGAGGGTGGTATTACTCGTTTCATGGGTGTTTTCTACTGTGACGCCATGGCCGGCATAGAAAAAATCGCACCTGTCCGTAGTGCTCGTATGTATTTTGTTGACATCGCTGCTGAGTACTCAACTCCTGTATTTGTCCACGTTGGTGGAGGTAACTGCAGCATGGACAAAGCTTCTGGTCAATGCACCTCTCATCCCAAAGCTCAAGCTCTTGAAGAACTTCAAGACTTAGGTTGGAGAAAACCAGGCGGCAATGACATCGACACCATACTAGATGCCGGTGTTCCTGAATTAACCCGTGATCTAAATAGACTAGGTAACGACAAACGTTTAGCTTTAGAGCACACCATGGTCGGCTCCCTGCCTGATCTCTGGGCGCAAGCCAAAGAGCGCGGCTACACCCAGAACATGGAAGATGGTACCACCTGGATAGAAAATTTTACCTCCTGGCAGTTTAAAGATCCAGCTGATCTGCCCGGTGATGTCACAGAAATCGCCTTCAGTTTCTGGGACGGCACCCCTGACTTTGATGTCCGCTGGCAGTTTGACCAAAACTCACTTTTATACACTCGCTATCAAGGTGGACAGCCCCACACCGATCTTGAGACCGGTCAGCCAATCAGAGCCAAAAACATCGTCATCCAGTTTGCCGACGAGCAAAGCCTGCAAGATATTCACAAACACATGTACTACCAAGTCATTGGTGAAAATGATGCCCTCATCTTCCAGGACGGCCGCGTTATAGAAGGTACCTGGGAAAAATCATCGCAGACCAGCCGCACCACCTTCTATAATCAAGATGGTGAAGAAGTAGACTTCGCCCGCGGCAAAATCTGGATAGAAATCGTCCCCGATGTTAACGCCATCGATTACTAAAGCTGCCTATCCTCTAATCTGGCTCTTGATTTTTATCCACAATAGAGTTACACTGCGCACAAATACTGTTCATTAAACTCTTTCTATGGCATCACTACAAGACTTCATGATCTCTCGGGTCAGAGTCAAGCTTCTAAAGCAATTTTTATCAAACCCTGGTGAAATGTATTATGTCCGCCAGCTAACCCGCAAGACCGATGAGGAGATTAACGCTGTCCGCCGCGAGCTGGAACGCATGTCCCAAAACGGCATGGTCAAATCTGAAAAGCGCGGCAATCGTCTTTACTACCACTTCAAACCCTCCTACCCCTTCTATCAAGAGCTGCTTTCTCTTGTTGCCAAAACCTCAGGTCTAGGTGCTGACATTAGAAAGAACCAAAACAAACTGGGCAAGCTTAAATTCGTCATGCTCTCAGGCCGTTTTATCAGAGGCAAGCAAAAAGATCCTCAAGATGTTGACATGCTCATAGTAGGTGAGGTCATCATGCCCCAGCTTCAGGTCATCGTCCAAAAACACGAAGCCCAACAAGGCGTTGACATCAACTACACCGTCATGACCCAAGACGAATTCAACTATCGCAAACAACGCCGAGATCCTTTTATCCTGTCCATTCTGCAGGAATCCCGCGTCATGATAATAGGCGATGAACATCAATTAGTAAGCCAATGAAGCAAAAAGTAATCCAATCCGGCAACTCTTTGGCTGTCACCATTCCCAGCCAGTTTGTAAAAGCTGTGGGTATAAAACCTGGTGATCAAGTCGAGGTAAAGCCTAAACTGGAAGAAGGCAAGATAGTCTACACTTTCTCCGGTGTTCGCCAGCTGACTCTGTCCGATACTGCTTAGCTCATTGAATAGTTGTCTTCAACTGTATAGCTCGATACAGAGGAAAAGGAATAACAAAGCAGTTTATATCTAGCCCCCCGGATTAGCCATCCTGGCTTATAAAATTCTGAAGGTTCTTTCGTTTCTTAATCTATAATAATCCTAATGCCTACTACTAAAAAAAGTTTCTGGTTGATTGTTTTGCTGACTGCTTTTGCCATCTTTATTAATCTACCTCCTCAGATAAAAGTTGACCAGAAAGTACTAGGCCAAAAAATCAAGTTTTCCTTCAATCGCCCTTCTTTAAATATCAAACTAGGTAATTTTCAACTTAAGCGTGATTTTAAAACCAATCTGGGTCTTGATCTGGCCGGAGGTACTCGCCTTACCCTTCAAGCCGACATGAGCCAGGTCTCACCAGAAAATCGTCCTGATGCTCTCTCATCCACCCGGCAAATCATCTCCGATAGGGTAGATCTTTTTGGTGTTTCCGAGCCCAACATCTATACCCAAAAATCCAATCAAACTTATCAAATCATCACCGAGCTGCCTGGCTTAACTGACACCAGCAGAGCTGCCCGGCTAATTGGTACCACAGCCCAACTTGAATTCCGCACTCCTGTTTTCAGCCCGCCCTCATCGCCTTCCGCTCAACCCCAGCTTGCCGGTTTTGAAAAAACTGATTTGACCGGACAATACCTACAAAAAACAGCCGTCACTTTTCAAACACAAGATGCTAATCCTGCCGTGCAGCTAGTTTTCAATCAACAGGGTGCAGAGAAATTTGCTCAACTAACTAGAGAAAATATAAATCAACCCTTAGCAATTTATCTAGATGGTCGCTTGCTTACAGCTCCCGTGGTTCAATCAGTTATTGAAAATGGAGAGGCTGTAATCTCCGGCCAGTTTACCACTCAGCAAGCCAAGAATTTAAGTATTCAACTCAATGCCGGTGCTCTTCCAGTCCCCATCCAAATCGTCTCCCAGACAAGTGTCCCCCCCACTTTGGGGCAAGTATCAATCCAACAAAGCCTAATCGCCGGTGCCATCGGCTTAGCCTTGGTAATGCTTTTTATGATTGCCTTTTACGGTTACCTGGGTCTTTTGGCTGACATCAGCTTAATCATCTATGGCTTGCTCACCTTGGCTTTGTATAAACTTATCCCCATCACTTTAACCCTGCCCGGCATAGCTGGTTTTATTCTCTCCGTCGGCATGGCCGTTGACAGTAACATCTTGATCTTCGAGCGCTACCGCCAAGACCTTAAAGACCGCCGTTGGTCTGTAGCTATAGAGCTTGCCTTTGGTAAAGCCATGGATGCCATCAAAGACGCCAATCTAGCTACTCTTCTAACTGCCTTTATTCTTTTCAATCCTCTCAACTGGTCGTTTCTAATTACCTCCGGTCCGGTTAGAGGTTTTGCCCTGACTTTATCCATCGGAGTCTTTACCTCTCTTTTTACCGGAGTTTTTGTCACTCGCACTTTAATCAGACTTTTCTATCATGGTCCTAAAAATAATCATAACTAACCTAATATGAACTGGATGAAATACAAACCACTATACTTTTCCATCTCTCTACTCTTCCTCATTCCCGGTATTATCTCTTTACTTATCTTTGGTTTCAATCCTTCCATTGAATTTACCGGTGGTTCCAAACTTCAATACCAAATTCAACCTAATAATATTCAGCCTGTCCAAGACATCGTTCATCAAGAGTATCCCTCCGCCAAGCTCAATCTGGAAGACTCAATCCTTAAACTGAGCCTTAAACCTATAGACCAACAAGCGGTTGACCAATTAACTGAAAAACTTGAAAATCAGTACCAAGAACTTCAACTGCAAGGCTTTGAGACAGTCGGTCCCTCTCTGGGTAGTCAGATGCTTAAAAGAACAATCACTGCAGCTGTTCTGGTGGCCATTGGTATTCTTATCTTCACAGCTTACTCCTTCAAGAGTCTTAAGTTTGGAGTCAGCGCTGTCTTAGCCATGCTTCATGACAGCCTTATCTTAATGGGCTCTTTCTCTCTTCTGGGGCATTTCTTTAATATAAAAACAGATTTACTGTTTGTCACTGCTCTTCTGACCACTCTTTCATTTTCCGTCCACGACACTATAGTGGTCTTTGACCGCATCAGACAACTAGGTACTGCTGATCTTAAAAATACCGCCAACCAAGCTATTACCGATACCATTGTCCGTTCAGTCAACAACTCCCTAACTATTATCTTCATGCTTTTAGCCCTCTTTTTGCTGGGAGGGGAGAGTATCCATTGGTTTGCACTGGCCTTACTGATCGGAGCCACAACCGGTACTTACTCTTCTACCTTTACGGCTGTCCCTTTATTGGTCACCTGGGATAAGATAGAAAACCGATAGAATGTCCCATAATATTGACAAATCTTCCTCAAACTGCTATTCTGTATACCTGTTAGTTGAGCTTAGTACCTTAATATTTTTGGACACAATTTGTGCCTAATTGCCTTGAAGGAGGCTATATGACTAAACTTCTCTTCATTGTTCTCTTGCTGACTTTGATATTGATAGTCCTTATACTGCTGACATCAACCTAATCTGGTTCGCAATGGTTAAACCAGCTGTCAATCTAGTTTTCAAAGTCAGTGCCCGCATCCTCAACGACTCCCCTTACTCTTTTTAACCAAAACTCAAAGGAGGCACCATGAACATAATTGTCAAACTATTCAGCGACCCCTCACAGACTCTTATCATCGGCTTCGGGTTAATACTCTTTGGGTGGGTAGGTAACTTTATCAAGATATTTTCTGCCATTACTGGAACCACTCATAGATCATTTCTACTCGACACGATGGTTGTTATTGGTTTTGTAATGATAATTGTCAGCTTTATTCTAATAGCCCTATCCGTTCAATAAGGAGGTAATTGTGTTAGCTAATTTGGACTTACATCAGCTGGGGATAATCCTCTTAATTTCGGGTTTAGAGATATCCCTTATCTTTGTTGTTCTCAACCTTCTGGGTTTTATCAAAAGAACTATTTTCTTCAAACTCAGTATGATTGTAGCTCTCCTCGGACTTCTGTTTTTCACATTAACTAATAACAACATAATCTAAGCTCCTAGCCGTCGTGACTGGACCCATTACCGGGTGACGTAAAATATCCAGTCTTATTTTTTTGTCTAAAACTTGTCTTTCTCCTTTTTGTGCTATCATGAATTTACTAATAATTATCAATATCCATGTTTAACTTTTTATCAAAATCCCCCTTTTCCAAGATGAAAAAGCAAGTCAAGGACTTGTACAAATCATTACCGGACCTTCCTTCATCCTGGGTTGACTTTATCGTCAAAGTTGCTCCTATCCTTACCCTTATCGGTGGTATTTTCAGCCTCTTGGGTGCTCTACCCATGTTTGGCATTGGTACTTTAATTCTTCCTACCTTAATGATTGGCAAGTCAACCGCTTTATATATCATGGCCGTCATCTCCATCATCACCGGCTTCATGATGCTTTCTGCAGTCAAACCATTAAAAGAAAAAAAACAGGCTGCCATCGATATCCTTTTCTGGAGCTCAGTCTTAAGCTCAATCGGTTCCTTGATGGTCAATCTATCTTTAGGTCCTGTCCTGAGTCTAGCTATCGGTATCTACTTCATCTTCCAGATCGAGTCTGAATATAAATAAAAAATAAATCATGCCAGATCAAGGCCAATCAGAGCGTCCTTCGCTCAAAGAAGGGGCGCCTCACATAGAGCCGGGTAATGAAATCAAATTCAGTTATTTCTACAACCAAGACAAAACTCCCAAAATTATCTTCGGACGTGCCCCCATCAAGTACACAGACGAATGCTTCAAAGCCAAAGAAGGCCAAAAAAACGTCTATGCCTATCTTTTTAAAGACAAAAAAATCTCCCGTAGCCAGGTAGTTTTGTCTCCACAAGATAGAAACTTAGTTATAGAAAACCCTACCAAAGATAAGAGCATCTGGGTCAGTACTTCTCCCAAAAAATACATGGAACTGCTGCCTGGCAATCGACTTAATATTGCCAACAACACCAAGCAGATGCGCAATCTAAAGATTCTCTTTGCTCGCCTAAGCCCCGAACAGCCCGGCTACAAACTGGAAGCCACCTCAGTCAGCGGCTCAAATAATAAAGCTCTGCAGAAACTACTTTTCTCCAAAGACTAGTCTTTTATCTCCTCTCCAATCTCCTCAATTCTTTTAAGCAGGTACTCTCTTTTGTTCTTATCTGTCTCTTCAATTACTTCTTCAAATAGTTTTTCCAATACCTGGCCAATTTTAGGTCCTGGTTCTATATCTAAAATTTTCATCACGTCTTTACCATCAACTTCCATATCTCTAATCTCCATTGGTTCATAGAGCTGCTCTCCTATTCTCTCTTGCAGTTCTCTTAATCTCCAACTGGTGGCTTTACTGCCTCCACCCTTTCTGTCTCCTACCCGCAGCAGCATCATGTCATTAATGTTTTCTTTACCCACTCTTCTTATAAAGCGCCTAATCGCCGCATCAGTCATCTTGGGGTCATATGCAAACATGTGCCAGCGCACTAAAGTTACCAACTTCTCTTTTTGCTTGTTAGATAGTCGCAGTCTCTCTGCAATCTCTTCAACCATTCTGGCTCCGATCACTTCGTGCCCCCAAAAACTACCCGCCTGATGTTCGTTCTGTATCTTACTACACCTTGGGCACTGGTACTGGGTCATCTTGGCTGTCTCTCCTTCCTCCTTAAGATCCTTATCCTTCATTACCCAGCCGCACTCAATACAGCGCAGCTTGCGTGATCTGGGTTTACCAACATCATGCAAGAAAGCTGCCAAGCGGATTACCGGGTCGCTGCTGGGGCAGTGGCGCAAACTTTCCAGCATGTGGTTGTATACATCCAAGGTGTGATGACCGGTCTGTGGCACATCAATAGCTTCCAAAACCTCCGGAATTGTCTGCTCCATCAGTCCCGTGGTGGTCAGAAGATGCATTCCATCTGCCGGGTGGTTGCTCTTTAAAATCTTAAATATCTCTTCTCGCACTCTTTCCCGACTAATCTCTGACAAAAGTTTTGAATTTTTCTCAATAGCCTTTAAAGTGTCTTTCTCAATCTCAAAAGACAGTTGAGCTGCAAATCTGATTGCCCTCATCATCCGCAAGGCATCTTCTGAAAATCTCTCATCAGCATCTCCTACCGCTCTGATAAGTCCTTCTTCAAAGTCTTCCAATCCACTCAAATGATCAATTAAAACCAGCTTCATCTCTGTTTTCTCACCGGTCTCTTTGGGTCCCAAAACAACCGCATTCATGGTAAAGTCTCGTCTCTTCACATCTTCCTTCAAACTTACTCCCCAATTGACCTCATCAGGCCTTCTATTATCAGAATACCCTTCCTCACTTCTAAATGGGGTAATCTCATACACCTCTTTTTCCCCCTCCACTTCCACAGGGATGCCGACGGTTCCGTACGGATTATCATAAAAAGGCTCCCATTTATCCATAATCTCCAAAATTCTGTCTGGGTCTGCATCAGTAGTAAAGTCGCAATCAACTGGTCGCTTGCCCATCAACACATTTCTTACCCCCGCCCCCACTAAGTAAATCTCATGACCTTTGTTTTTAAACAATGAAAACACTTCCTGAGTTGGCTCAGGCAAAAGAGCAATCTCATCTGGTGTTAGTCTTCTTTCTGTCATACTTTAATTTTAAACCACCGCGGGTATACTGAGAATACCATGCGTTGGAAACTTAAACATAAACTAACCAAAGATGACCCCAAAGCTCGCCTTGATGAGCTTGAGGATTTGCTTTTGGCCAATCGTGGCCTAAAATCCGACTCTGACAAAGAATTTTTTCTCAATCCTCCTCAACCGACACCCAAGACAGTGGTAAAACATCTGCCAGATCTTGATCAAGACCAGCTTAAGAAAGCCGTTAAACACATAAAACAGGCCATTAAAAAAAAGCGAGTAATCATCATCTACGGCGACTATGACGCTGATGGTATCGCCGCCACCGCCATTCTTTGGCAGACAATCTACCATCTAGGTGGTAAAGCCTTGCCATTCATACCTCATCGAGAAAAACACGGCTATGGCTTAAACCAATCTGGTCTTGATGACGCTTTAAAGCTTTTTGATCAAGATGATCCCTTAATCATCACCGTCGACAACGGCATCAGTAGTCAAAAAATTGCCCGAGATATCAAAGACTCTCCCGCTGATCTGATTATCACTGACCATCACCAGCCGCCCCAAAAATTTCCCCTCGCCCAAAGCATCGTCCACTCAACTCACACTTCTGGATCTGCTATTGCTTGGTTGCTTGCCTCAAGCCTCTCTCAAAAAACTGATCACTTGGATCTGGCCGCTCTGGGGACAGTCTGTGATGTACTACCTTTAATCGGTGTCAACAGAATGATAGTAAAGGCCGGTCTAAAAAAGCTACGCCATACCGACAACTCAGGTTTAAAGGCCTTATGCCGGGTATCAGCTGTTGATCCTCAAACAATACAAACCTATCACTTGGGCTTTGTCTTAGGTCCTCGCATTAATGCCTCTGGTCGACTGGATCATGGCCTTAAGGCTCTGCGCCTACTAACTACCACTAATCCCACCCGTGCCAAAAAGATCGCTCAAGAACTTGATCAGCTAAACAAGCAAAGACAAGACCTAACCACCACTCATACTCGTCAGACCATCTCTCAATTTACCAAACTACCTCAGCTTCCTCCTATTCTTCTGGCAGCCAGCTCTCAGTTTCATGAGGGTATCATTGGCCTGATTGCCGCCAAACTGACTGAACGCTTTCATCGTCCTTCCTTGGTTGTTTCTTTACAAGACGGACAAGCCAAAGGTTCTGCCCGCTCTATTTCAGGAGTTAACATCACCCAACTGATCTCCTCAGCCGAGCAATTTTTAACCTCTTTTGGGGGGCACTCCCAAGCAGCCGGCCTTTCAACCACTGTTGATCAACTTCCTTCCGTCAAAGAAGCACTTCTTGAGTCTGCCCAAAAAATTGATCCCCAGCTTTTCAAAAAAGCTCTATCCATTGAAGTCCAGCTCTCCCCGGATGATTTAACCTTTGACACTCTAAAAATGATTGAAGCTCTCTCTCCCTTTGGTATCGGCAACCCTCGGCCTGTTTTTGCCAGCCAGCTTCCTGTTGCTAACTTCCGTCTAGTTGGCTCAGACAAAAATCATCTTAAAATTTCTCTTAAACGTCCTTATCACGATCTAGATGCCATCGGTTTCTACCAGGCCGACAAAAAAGATCTCCTAAAATCCATTGACGAGCCTCACCTGGCTTATGTTTTACAAAAAAACACCTTTCAAGGACGCACCAGCCTGCAGCTAAATCTCAAGGATGTCAAGGCTAAAGCTTGAGTAGTTAGACTTATAAAGCCAGCTTATGATACAATCACCGCATCATGGAAAGATTTGAGTCTGGTAAACATGAGGCTTCTGCTCAGTCTCAAGTGCAAGAATTATTAGAAAGAGCCCTCTCCGGTGACCAAGCTGCCGGTGATAAACTTTCCCGCATTGCTATAGGTGGCCATCCTAAAGCTCGTCGTTTAATTAAGCAACTTGACCAGGTTTCAGCCTCCGAAATTTATTCTCAACCTGATTCTGTCCAGCCAAAAGAGTCTAAAGCTGATCTAGATAATCTCCTTTTCTCTCTTACCCATCCCTTCCAAGCTTTTCAAGCTCGGTCCCGCCAGATTGCCGTTCAGATAGAGCACAACCAACCTCCAGCTGGTCACACCTATGAGGAATTCCCCAATCTCCCCTTAAGAAAAGCAGCTTCCGCCCTTAAGCAATCTTCAGGCCCCAAAGGAGGTGGAGTACCTCAAGAGGCCTGGACTCCAGAGGATCAAGAGAGAATGAAAAAGGGTCAGCTTCCCCAAAGTCCTCCCCTCCATCCCAATGTCTAACTCTTTTTCTTCTCACCTTTCAATTTTCAGCAGCTTAATTTCTGGTAAGTTTATAATCTTGACCGCGATATAATAAATTATGACCTGGCAAGATTTTCGCGACTCCATCCCTGCCGATTCCAACTTAGATCTAAAGCGCCTTAAAAAAGCCTATGACTTTGCTGACTATGCTCATCGTCATCAAAAGCGCTACACTGGAGAAGACTACATAATCCATCCCTTAAAAGTGGCTAGCATCCTCTCTTCCTGGCATCTTGACCAGACCATCATGGAGGCTGCCCTACTACACGATACCATTGAGGACACCCACGTTACCTTAGCTGAAATCGAAAAAGAATTCGGTAAAGAAGTAGCTTTCTTAGTAGACGGAGTTACCAAAGTAGGTCAGGTAAAACTACGCAATAAGACAGATAAAGACTTTGTTGAAAATCTGCGCAAGATGTTTGTAGCCATGGCCAAAGATATCCGCGTAATCATAATTCGTCTAGCCGACCGTCTTCACAATATGCGCACCCTTGATGCAGTTCCCCTGCTCAAGCAAGAGCGCATAGCCCAAGAAACTCTGGAGGTTTACGCTCCCTTGGCTGAACGTTTAGGCATGGGCCAGATCAAAGGAGAACTTGAAGATCTGGCTTTCCCTTACGTTTTACCCCAAGAGCACGACTGGCTTACAAAACTAGCTGACCCTCACTTAAAACACACTCAAAAACTAACAGATAAAGCCATTAAACAACTTAAAAAACAACTACAAAAAAACCAAGTTCAAGCCATCGTTCACGGTCGAGCCAAACATAAATATTCTTTATACAAAAAACTTTTAAGACCAGAAATCAATAAAGACATCGAAAAGATACACGACCTGGTTGCTTTGCGTGTCATTACAGAAAACAAAGCCGATTGCTATGCATCACTGGGAATAATTCATGACTACTGGAAGCCCGCTCCGCATCTGGGAGTTTCTGATTTTATCGCCCAACCCAAACCAAACGGCTACCAATCGATTCATACAAAAATTTTTGACCACAACGGTCGTATCATCGAGATCCAGATCAGAACCGAGAAAATGCATCATCATGCTGAATTTGGTGCCGCCGCTCACTTTGCCTATGCTGAAGCCAAGTCTGGTGGAGCTTCTGACAAAAAACTTCAAAAAGGGGAGGTCTTTTCTCTGTCAGGCAAAATGTCTTGGGTGAAAGAACTGGCCACTTGGCAAAAAGAAGTCCAAGACTCCGAGGAATTTGTCACCGACCTAAAACTCGACGCTCTTACAGAGCGCATCTATGTCTTCTCACCTTTAGGTGACGTCTATGACTTGCCTGCCCAGGCCACTCCGGTTGACTTTGCTTACGCCGTTCACACTCAATTGATTAATCATATCCAGGGTGCAAAAGTAAACGGCAAGATGGTTTCTCTAGACCATCCTCTAAAATCAGGCGACATGATCGAAATAATCAAAACAAAGCAGATAAGAGAACCAGCTCGTGACTGGTTGCAGTTTGTTAAAACCAGGCGTGCTCGCAAGATGATTAAAAAGCGTCTCAACATTAAATAGACCTATCTTTTTCTGATATATTTATTACAATATCGTTATGCCCCGAACACTAATTAAAAAAACCCCAGATAAAGTAGGAAACAAAGTTACTCTAAAAGGCTGGGTTCATTCCCGACGCGATCACGGAAAAATAACTTTTATTGATCTAAAAGATCGCACCGGCATCATTCAGGTAGTAGGCCAGGGTGATAAGCTTTCTTCTTTACGTATTGAGTCAGTAATTGAAGTTACTGGCAAAGTAAAAAAACGACCTGAAAACCTAGTTAATCCTGACATAGACACCGGCGCAGTCGAGCTTGATTTAAAAGACGTTAAACTTCTTTCTGCTTCTCAGGAGCTACCTTTACCAATCTCTTCCTCCGGCTACGACATTAACGAAGACGTCAGACTAAAACATCGTTATCTGGATCTACGCCGCCCTCGCTTGACTCAAAACATGCGCCTCAGATCCCAGGTTACTACCTACATCAGAAACTGGCTGGTAGATAAAGATTTTGTCGAGATAGACACCCCGATTCTGACCAAAACTACCCCCGAAGGGGCTCGAGACTTTCTGGTTCCCTCTCGCCTTCAGCCCGGTAACTTCTACGCTTTACCTCAAAGTCCTCAACAGTACAAACAACTTTTAATGGTAGCTGGTTTTGAGCGCTATTTTCAGTTTGCCCGTTGCTTCAGAGATGAAGACCCCCGCGCGGATCGGGCCTACGGTGAGTTTACTCAGCTTGATATGGAGCTAAGTTTCGTTGATCAGGAAGACATACTTCAAATTACTGAACAACTATTCACTCAACTGGTTAAGGAAGTTTTCCCTCACAAAAAGATTCAACAGTCCCCCTGGCCCCGCATTTCTCATCAAGAAGCTATCGAAAAATATGGTTCAGACAAGCCAGACTTAAGAGAAGATAAAGACGATCCCAACCAATTGGCCTTCGCCTGGATAATTGACTTTCCTTTATTTGCCCAGCAAACCAAAGATGACTACTTCTACGGTTTAGGAGAAGCCAAGCTGGCCCCCTCACACCATATGTTTACCGCTCCACACCCACAGGATATTGAGCTTCTAGACTCCTCACCACTAAAAGTACGCGGCCTTCAACACGACATGGTTCTAAATGGACTAGAAGTCGGTGGTGGTTCCATCAGAATTCATCAACCCGATCTACAAGAAAAAATCTTTGAATTAATTGGTCTTAAACAAAAGCAACGCCAAGAATTTGAACATCTTCTCAAAGCCTTCCAGTACGGCGTTCCCCCTCACGGTGGTATAGCCCCTGGTCTGGACAGATTCCTAATGGCTCTGTTAGGTGAGCCCTCAGTTCGTGAGACCATGGCCTTCCCCACAACCGGCACCGGCAACACTGCCGTCATGGACGCACCTTCCCCCGCTAGTCAAAAACAACTCAAAGAACTAAGCCTCAAAGTAGTCGAAGAGAAAAATGACTAGCTCATTTAACTTTGTAAATAAACTTTCCTGGACATATAAAAAAACCTACTTTCATCTTTTAAGATTTCAAAAAGAAATCAAACAACTTCCCCTATATCCCAAGATAGGTGTTGTCAGTCTCTTGTTTATCTTTCTGGCATACCCCGGTCAAAATTACTACCAAACAAAAGTTTTTAATCCCCAGCCTCCCAAAGTCAAAGCTACTCACGTTTCCATACAAGAGCACCCAATTCCTATTTTGGTTGGTGCTTCCGCTCCTGATCTCTCTGCCCGTGCTGCTTATGTTTTCGATCCTGATTCCGGTACTGTTTTGTTTGAGAAAAAAGCCAATACTCGTCTTATGCCGGCCTCAACCACCAAGATAATGACGGCGCTGGTAGCCATGGACACTTACTCCTTGTCCGATGTTATTACCATTACAGATGGTCCCCAAGCTATAGGCAACTCTCTTATGCTTCCCGTCGATGCCCAGTTTACCCTCCACGATCTACTTTATGCCCTGCTGGTTTCCTCCGGTAATGACGTGGCCCTCACCCTAGCTGAAAATCATCCCCAAGGTTACTCTGGCTTTGTCTTCAAGATGAATCAGAAAGCACGTCAGCTGGGGATGACCAATACTAACTACAGTAATGTCTCCGGTATCGAGTCAATCGATCACTACAGCACTGTCCATGATCTGGCCATTCTAACCAAGCACGCTCTGCACAATGCTCTTTTCTCCAAGATTGTCTCCACAGAAAATATCACCATCTCTGATGTCTCCAATGATAAAAGTTATTATCTATCCACCACCAATCAACTACTAGGTCAAATTCCCGGACTAAAAGGAGTCAAAACTGGTTGGACTCAGAAAGCTGGCGAGTGTCTGGTTACCTTCATAGATAGTGACCATCACTTAATTACCGTAGTTTTAGACTCACAAGATCGCTTCGGCGAATCAAAACTTCTCATCAACTGGGCTCTAGACAATCATCAATGGAAAAAAGATTAACTACTCTTCCTCTTCCTCTTCCAAAGCTGAAACATAAGCAATCAATCCCTCGTCTCCAGTAAAGACATAAACAGGTTTTACGTATTCAGATCCCTCCAACGGTTCTAGGTATCCCAGTTTCACTCTCCTCACTACAGCGGTCCCTACCCCGTTGTATCTAGCTACATATCCCTCACCGCTCTGCAGATCCTCCCAGGCCTGTTGAGCGCTCTTAAGGCCATATGTTCCGCTCTCACTATACTCAACCGGGCGGTAGTCATACTCAGTCTTTATTACCTTAAGATCAGTCTCACGGCTTCCTGACAACATCACCCAGACCAAACCCTGATCCGGTGTAATCGAGTAAAACTCATGCTCGACTATTACTTCATCATTTTCATCCAACTCCTGGTATGTCTGCCTGAAAAAATCCACTCTTACAAAATCTGCTTCACTTAAGGACAAAGCGTTGGTTAGTTGTTTGTTGCTGGCTTTATAGTAGCTTACCTTCTCATTGCCCGATAAGTCATTCTTCATCACTCCTGCCGCTCTCAAAAACGACTGGGCGTCAATGATTGATTGCTGGTCAGAAATAAATCGTTTTTTTTGTAAAAGTTTTGGCTCCGCTTGCCACTGCTTATTCAAACTGAAATTAGTAGTTGCTAGCTCAACTTCCAGAGTCATCGGCACAGGGCTGTCTTTCTGCCAACGGAAAGTTCCTTCAGTAGGGTGCTCCGGTTCAAAGAGAAATCCTAACATTCTTGCCAGCTCTATTGCCCTCTCAACATCTAAAAATCTGCTTCTTAAAGCAGGAGAATAAAATACCTTTATCTGAGTCGTAAATTCTTCAATCTCTCCGGTCGGAGTCTGCAAGTCATATCTAAGTTCCTTTGATTCCGGAAAATTAATCGGCTCCAGTCTTCCAAAGTTTTCCGATGGTGGAGGAGGTGGAGCAGGGTTAATTATCCGCCATATTCTAATGGCGTTACTTCCCACCAACCAGATAAATAGTAAACCCGCAAAACCAAAACCGCCAAACTTAACTACCTGTCTGGCTTTATGAGCTGTTTCTGTTAAATTAGGCATATCTTTAACTTAAGTATAGCTTAAATCTGTCTCTACTTTTAGCCTGACCCTAATTACAGTTATAATATATGCATGAGTAAAGTAAGAACACGTCTGGCTCCATCTCCTACCGGCATACCCCATATCGGCACTATAAGAACAGCCCTTTTTGATTATCTACTGGCCAAAAAAAACAACGGAGACTTCATCTTACGTATCGAAGACACCGATAAAAAACGCTATGTGGAAGGTTCTCTGCCGGCTATATACCAAAGTCTGGATTTTCTAAGGTTAACTCCCGATCAAGGTCCTCAACAAGGTGGTCCCAACAGTCCCTATGTTCAAACCAAGCGCCTTGAACACTACCAAAAAGTAGCCCAACAATTGATCGATAAAGACGCCGCCTATAAAGACGAAGGTGCTCTCCGCATCAAAATGCCCCAAGAAGGGGAGACTGTTTTTGAGGATCTTATCCAAGGCGAAATAAAAATACCCAACGAGCAAGTTGACGACAAAGTTCTAGTCAAGTCAAACGGTATCCCCACCTATCACTTAGCCGCCATGGTCGACGATCATCTAATGAACATCACCCACATTATCCGCGGCGTAGAATGGATTTCATCAACCCCAGTTCACATCCGCATCTATGATGCTCTGGGTTGGGATATGCCCAAACTGATGCACGTGCCACTACTTTTGGGACCTGATAAAAGCAAATTGTCAAAGCGTCACGGTGCCAAGTCCGTTTTGCAGTATAAAGACGAGGGTTACCTTCCTGAAGCTATCAATAACTTCCTCTTTTTCCTAGGTTTTTCATATCAAGACAACTCTTCCATTTTAAGTATGAAAGAAATGATTAAAATCTTCTCCATCGACAAACTGCAAAAACAAAACGCCATTTTTGATATTGAAAAACTCAATTACTTCAATGGCGCCTGGATTAGAAAACTTGACGACTCTGACTTAACAGACCGCATTATGGATTTTGTCCCCCAAAACTGGCCAAAAGATAAAATACGCCAGATCACTCCTTTAATAAAACAACGCCTGGTTACCTTAAAAGACGTCCAGGACAGAAGTTTGATCTTCTTTGAGCTGCCAGAATATTCAAAAGAGGACCTCTTGGAACAATCCGAGACTGGCTCTAAAACCACTCATCAGTTTTTGACTGTTGTTAAAAAAGAACTTAAAGATATTAAAAAATGGAACAAAAAGTCAATCGAGAAAACCCTGCGAGAGTACCAATCAGACTCTGGTTGGGGCCCCCGTCAGGCTTTTATGACCATTCGACTTGCCAGCACCGGCCGCAAGGCCACTCCTCCTTTGTTTGAGACTCTTCAAATTATTGGCCAAGATGAGGTTGTTAATCGATTGGACACAGCATTACAAAAACTAAAATAAAATATGGACCTGCCCTCTATTGATACCATAGAAAACAATCTTCAAAAAAGACAAAAGCGATACCAATACGACCTCAAGCGTGTCAGTAACCAAGCCAAAAAATACCTAGAGAGAAATATCCTCGTCGCCAATCAATTAAGAGAAAAATCTCGTCGATTACTTGCTACCGCCGGCTTGACAGGAGCTTTGATTTTCTCACCCAATCCTGCCGTGCAAAAACCTCCTCCCAAACCCGTTCAAGCCAATCAGGAAAAATCCCTCGAGCAACTTTTGCAAAATAAACTCAAAGATATCGTTCCCCACTATCCCACCAGTCTTGATGACGACACTGCCGGCAAAATTGAGCAAGCCATCAAAGAATCAACCGGTATCCCTGTCAAAGCTCAGCTTGAGGGTCAAAAACTCAATCACCAAATCGGTTACATCGGTTACGAACAGCACTTAAAACGCTTCCCTTCTGATCACATAGAGCTTCACGATGAAGAATCAGTTGCCGGTATAGCTCCCGGTCTTGGGGCTTGGGGCTACTTTGCTCCCTCTCAACAACAGTTTACAACCCAAGACTACCTGCGCGAAAAATACTATTCAGTTGCCCAAACCCTCTATCTTCCTAACTGGAACTCAGACTTCAGACATCTGCGGGAATGGTACAAATACCGCAAAGTCTTAATCGTCAATCCACAAAACGGCCAGGCTGTGATCACCGCCATTGCTGACGCCGGTCCGGCCAAATGGACAGGTAAACAATTCGGTGGCTCTCCAGAATCAATGAAAGCACTTGATCTGCACAAAGGCCCTCGCAAAGGCTTGGTGGTCTTCCTCTTTATAGAAGATCCCCAAGATCAAATTCCTCTTGGTCCTGTTGATCAACCAATTAATCTGCAACAATAATAATATGGCCATTCTCTTTTACGACCATCTTTTCAACAGGAACGAAATTCATATCCACATTGACCAGGTAGATGCTCCTGACGAGAAAAAAAGCAAGCTCAAACAAATGGTTGATGACATTCTCCACTCAAAATTAATGCATTTCATTCTCGACAAGCTACCATCCAAAAAACACAAAACTTTCCTTTCCAGACTTGAGCACAGCCCTTACGACCCTCAATTAATCGACTACTTAAAAGAGCACATCGATGATGAGATCGAGAGTCAAATCAAACAAGAATTTGCTAGAATCGAGAAACTAATCTTAAAAGACATCAAGGGTGAATAAAAAAATAATCTTTTTGATATCTATCTTTACCTTTCTTTTCCTTGCTGCCCCTGTCCATGCCAAGGAATACTCCATAGATAGTTTGTCAACTAAAGCTACCATTAAAAAAGACGGCTCCATGGAGGTTGAAAGTCAGCACCACTATGACTTTGAGGGCTCTTTTTCTTATGCTTATATCTACTATGACAAAACTCCTGGACAAAACTCCGGTAGAGAGCAAAACTATCAACTAACTGACTTTAAAGTCTGTGATAAACAGGCTTGCTATCAAAAAGTCTCTCCTCCTAGAAAAAGTTTCAACACCTCATCTGAACCACTTGAATCCGGCTCTTTCTATACAGTTGAGCAAAAAAACAAACTCTTCTTAAAGTGGTTCTACTCAGCTAATGATACTCAGAAAACTTTTATCATCTCCTATACCGTCCCCAACGCCGTCACTCTCCAGCAGGATACAGCCGAGCTATACTGGCAGTTTTTAGGTAGTGACTGGGACATCGCTCATCAAAATGTTAACATCACCATTCATTTACCAGAGGGCATTCCAGACGACCAGATCCAAGCCTGGGCCCACGGCCCCTTAAATGGTACAGTCTCTATTCCCAACTCAAACACCGTTGTTCTCTCATCCCCTAAAGTGTCGCCAAATACTTTTTTTGAAGCCAGAATAATCTTTCCCAAATTAACAATTGATCAAGGTGCCACTGGCGATCTAACAAAAGATCAGATTCGCCAACAAGAACAAAAGTTTATTGCCCAAACCAGAAGAAAGTCATTGATAACCTGGGGCAAATCTTTCCTTTCTGTTTTAATGGCTTTAGTATCTTTAGGGTTTTTCATCAGAGCCTACAAGAGATTCCAAAAACTAGGCAAAGACGAACCTCTACCTCAGATTAATCTAGCCGATTCTCTTTGGGAACCCCCATCTGACATCGATCCAGCCCAGGTCGAGCAGCTTGTGTCAGGTAATAAAAATCTATCTCCCAAGTCTTTTACTGCCACTGTCCTATCTCTGGTTCAACATAAAGTTTTAAAAATCACCCGCTCAGATAAAAAGCATGGAGTCTTCAGTCGAGATTACAAGTATGCCTTAAAAAAAGATAACTTGGACAATATTGACAATCTCAGTTCATTACAAAAAGCGGTTTACGACTTTCTTTTTAAGACCGCAGCCCCCAATAAAGATCAGCTTTGGTTTGATGACTTAATTTCCTACACCAAGCGCCACAAAACCAGCTCCAAAAAATTCTTCGACAGTCTAAAAGACAAAGCCCTGTCTCAAAACGTCAAGCAAGGTTTTTTTGATAAAGACTCTCTTAAGTACTCAAAGGAATACAAAGAAATTGTACCCTTCCTGCTTATCATCGCTGTCAACTTTTTCATCTTTATTCAACTCACCCCTCTTTTTGACACTGAAAATATAACCCCTGCTCTTATTGCCACAGCTGGCTGGGTCCTTCCTCTGCTGTTTTTAATCACTCTGTTTATCTTCAAATACTTAGGCCTAAAGCGCACCAAAAAAGGAGCCAAAGAAGCTGCTTCCTGGCAGGCTTTCAAAAACCATATTCAAGAATATCGTCGCACCAAAGACGATCCTATCGACTCTGTCATCATCTGGGAAAAATACTTAGTCTACGGTACAGTTCTGGGAGTCTCCAGCAAGACCCTTTCCCAACTACCTGTTAGATTCTCTGGCTCAGATCAAAAAGTCATGGCTAACACCTGGGCCGCCTCACCTTCTGCAGCCTCTGCTTCCATAGCTTCATCAATCTCTTCAGTCAACAGCGCTGTCTCTTCTCTATCTACTGCAGTTTCCAGTTCTTATGGCGCCTCAGGCGCGGGATCCTCGGGATCTGTCTCCGGCGGAGGCGGAGGAGGGGGTGGTGGAGGTGGCGGTGGAGCAGGTTAATTTGGTAAAATATAAGACGGTTAGATAGGTTAAAACAAACTTTGCCAGGTCGTCTAATGGTAGGACTGCGGTCTCTGACACCGTCAATCTAGGTTCGAATCCTAGCCTGGCAACCAGTACGGGCACCCCCTCCGACCTTACTACCTGTTTTATGCCTTTATATCCTGCAAAACCTTTGATTTTCCTTCAAAACATTGGAACGAGATTTTAACCTTAAAAAAACACTTAAAAAATTTATCACTTCCAATAATTACAAGCGTTGCTTTTGGTCGACAAACTCTTCGGTGAGATCCAAAATTTTTTTCGCAGGATTCGAATGTTTAGACAGTTGATCACCGACTTGACGACAATTAGTTCTAAAATTCTCAACGTTTACCTCTAGTTTCTTAATCGCATCGAATAACTTATTTTTAGATAGATTGCTCGCTTTTTTCCTCCAATAATCAAGATCCTTCATCGGTTTATCAATCCTCATCACATTAATTCCACAACCTAATTCTTCAACCCTCTGAGCAAATGTGCTCTGGTCCACGTTATGAGGTATGCATAAAACAGGACAACCATTCAATAAAGTCTGAGTTAGTGTTCCGTGTCCACCGGAAATTATGAAAAATTTTGCTCTTTCTGCCAAATATTCATTTGGGGTATATTGTCTAATAAGCAAATTATTATCCTTTCCATATTTATTCTGGAATTTTTCAATATCAAAATTCGGGCCAATTCCGACTACAATTTTATAGCCACAAGAAAGTAATACTTCAATTGTTCTATGATAAGTATTTTCTAAAAATACTGACCCTCCAAAATTTACTGCAACCAGAGGACCCCTTACCTTATTTACAAAATTAACCAACTCACTATCAGGTTTCCAGTGGTTTTCAAGCAAAAGGGGCCCTACATAATGTGTTAGGCTGTCTGGATTATCTAGAGGATCAAGTAGGGGGATGCTTGGTATTATCTTTAAATTTCTATCAAATAATTTATTATAATGTCTTGGTATATTTTTGATATCAAGCCTGTCAAAAACTTTCAAAATTTTTGGAAACATAACCTTGCGTGGGTAATAATTACCAAAGTATCCGAAATTACTAGTCAAATCCTTTCCTACCTTGGAATATCCATAATATCCAGAATAATTCGGCAAAAGTGTCGAGTTTGTTACTAAGACCAATGGTAAGTTTAACTTTCTTGCAGCAAATGAACCGGCTATTACTGGATCATTTATAATCACATCCGGATGAAAATATCTAGCTGCTTCAATCTCGTATCTCCTGATTTGTGATATTTTGTCGATCTCACCCTCTGTATTTTTTAGAAGTTTAATCCCATTTTTATACACAGGAATATCAAATCCATCAATCAAGTCAGTTCTCCCCCTTATGCTTGTAAAAAGCACCTCATGGCCCTCTTTTTTAGCTTCGAGCGCAATGACTAAGCACCTGACAATATGAGCAAGCGCTGTTTCGCTTAAAGGAACGAATAGTATCTTCACCTTTTTTGTATTTTAGAGCAGATTCTGTTAATTTTTTCTGGTAAATTAAACAAGTCTTGCTCTTCGTTACTAATTAAAAAGTCAAGTGTAATAAATCCTGAATACAGCTGATAACGATTACAATAGAACTCAAATTTGTCTTGTTCAAATAGTTTTTTCTCAGGGTAATATTCTTCAATTAGTGAGTTGTTAATAAATATTCCATCCCAAAGACGAAAAGTAGCAAAATCCATGATCCGATCACCAGCTATTGCAACATCCCAATCCAGTATGGCAGTTACTTTCCCTCCCTCGACTAAAATATTTTTTTCCATAAAATCACCGTGAACCAAACATGGATTATTTTTTCTCCGTGCCAAATCTTCTACAGCCCTTAATATTATTTCGTAATCATCTTTTGTAACATATTCTGGAACCACATCCCCATGGTTCTCTGAAAATTTTTTAAAATTTCGTATATAACTTGCCCAATTTGAAAATTTACCACCAGCTTCTTCAATAGGCCCTACTGAATTAATTTTAATCATATGTATTTTATATAATATGCTTGCGACTTCGGGATAATATTTTACCTTTTCTTTGTTATTCATTGCCGACAACTTTTTCCCAGACTTCTTCTCCTGGATTAAGTGATGAAATCCTCCCTCTTTCCATTCATCAATTAAATTAGGAAAAGGCACCCCGCTGTCTTCAAGCAGTCTGTTAATCTCCTGATAAGTACTTCTGTTAAGAGACTCAGGCATAATTTTATAGATCAAACGATCTTCAATCGAGTAAACATAACTTTCTCTTTCTGTTGGAAGTCTTTTTACCTTCGATTTATCACCTTTTATTCTGTGTACATACTCTCGAATTTTCTTGTTATCTGCCTTCATTGAACATTAATCCTTTTTAGTAACAACTGCAATCATATTCTTAACAAACACACCTGGAAATAGTTTTTCAAAAGGATCAAAAAACTTCTCCAACTTACTCTTATATGTGCTATGACTATCAAGTTTCTTAAGCTTTAATTCTGCCATTTCCAATGTCTCGACCAGTACTTTTTTAGTAAATAAAGTTTTGTGTTGAAAATTGTAGGGTCTTTCTGGATATTTACCACGAAACTCACAAAAATCTGGCAACTTTCCCATTAGCAGTTCAAATCTATATTGAAAATAAGCCATATTTGGTGTAGAAATTATTATCTTTCCGTTTTTCTTGAGCACCTTTTTGAGTTTTTCCAACACAACAAGAGGATCAACCAAATGCTCAATTATCTCAGAAACTATTATTACGTCAAAGCGCTCAGAATCCTGAATTGGCAAACTGCCATTTTCGACGTTACCATAGCGTGCATCAATACCTAGCTTACGAGCATGCTTTAAAGCGTTTTCGACAAAATCAATTCCCACCACCTTAGTACTGTTTTTCTTTTTTAAACAAAAATACCCCAAGTAACCTGTCAAACACCCTACGTCTAGCACCTGCTTATTATGATCAACATACTTTAATATACTTTGAACCTTATTGTCATAAACTGGCTCCACATCTACGTTAAACTTCTGATCAAAAAAATCGTTATAGGCTTGCTTTAATGTCTTCATATTTTAGTCGCTTGACACGAACTCCTTACATTCTTTTTTAATAATCGTAGGTAATTTTTTATGCACGCGCTTACATGTAGATATTTCGGGATCTCCATACTTTGAGAACAAATTTATATAATAACAAGGACATTTCCGGTGATCTCCATCTTTTCGAAGATATTTTTCAACCTTCTTAATCTCTTCCTCTGCAGACGATGAAATAACTAAACTAAATTCCGGACGCGACTTGCCCATTTTGTTGGAGTCATATCCGAGTACAACATGATTGAATAAAAAACCTGGTGGTGACATCTCAAGCTTTTTATAAACATGACTGATGAAAAGAGCTTCACCCAGTTCATCAACCCCTAGCAATATAACTATCTTCTTTTGATTATCAATTTCAATAATTGATGCTGCCATATCTACCAAAGCATCTCTACCACTCTTACCCATTTCTTGTCCATAAAACTCAACAAAATCATCTTTGTTCACTAAATCATTAATCGATTGGAAAATCTCGGAATCTACTCCAGGGGATCTTTCCTCTACTTTAATCTTTTCATTTTTGTCTAGTTTGTCTATAATTTGCAACATACTTTTTTGTATATGTACTGGGCTTTTGGAATTAGTGGTTCCTCTTACTCTAGTATCATATCCACTCAACAATATTTGTGCTTCTAATCCAAGATCAGCAAAAAATTTTACCTCGTTTAGAAGCAATTTACTTCCTAGATGAAAATAACCTGTTAGACCAAAACCTGTAACAATTTTGTATTTTTCCTTACCAGAAAAAACCTCTCCAAGTTCTTTTTTTGATAAATTTAAGGATTTTGATAATAATTGCCTTTTTGCAAAATATTTATCATCTAAAGAAGAATATTTTTTCAGCTTAATTTTCTTAAGTTTAGTCATTTTCTACCCCAAATTCATTTACTACCATATTTTTATCAACCAAGTACGATCTAATTAATTTCAATTTTATTGCCTCTTTCATAGTTGCTATGCTTTCTCCGTCTACTATAGTTGGGGTATCTTTTCCTCCTACAATAAAAGGAAAAGTTGCGATGATGATTTTATCAACAAAATGATTTTTTAACATAAAATAATTCAAATTACCTCCACCTTCAACCATTATCTTGTAAAGTCCACGCTCCTCAAACTCATTTTTTAATTCTGGTAAAAAATCTTCTTGTGAAATCCTTATAATTTCTACACCTTTTTGTCTAAGCTGCCTCTCCTTCTCTTTGTTTGTGCTTGTTGTAATAATTAGAGTCCTCGCAGACCCATCAAATATATTCTTGTCTAAAGATAAGCGCATCTCTCTATCTATAACTGCCCTAATTAGTCCTGAATTTTCATTGGATTTTAAAGAGGGGTTGTCTATCTTCACTGTTTTTCTCCCAACTAAAATTACATCCGCCCACCGTCTCAATTCTAGAAGCGGTTCTGACATCTCAGGAGACAACAAAGCCGCAAACTTCTTGCTACTTACTCCTTCTCCAAGAGTAACCTTACCATCTGCCGAAACTCCAGTTATTATTACGATTTCAAAATTGTCCATGGTTTATTACCTTTCTATTGGTAAATCTGTCAAACCAACTTGTAGGCCCACCATAACCACTCGTTTTAAGTCCTCCCCACGGACTCATAACATCTATTTCTACCGGGGAGCAATTCACATTTATCCTTCCCACAGAGATGTTTCTACTTAACTTCTCTATGCTGGATTCATCATTAGAGAATATTGAAAAGCATAACCCATGGTGATTATGTCTCTTATATAACTCAATTACCTCTTGTGGTCCAGAAACAGACTTTATCCATAAAACGGGCGCAAAAACACTATCTTCAACTAACGTCGATTCAGCACGAGGACCTAAAACAACAGTAGGAGACACCACATTGTTTTCCACATGGTATTTATAGGTCTTTCCACTACTTTCTTCTATAAGATCAGGGATCTTAGATGCTGTACCAACTAGCAAAGCTCCTACATCACTCGAAACATCTAACGGATTACCCATATTAACATCTTTGATATTTTCTATTATTCCCTTGGAAATATCATCGAAAACTTCATTGTGAATTAATAAACCGCGTAATGAATCACACATCTGGCCATTGTGCTTAACCACGGACCTTTTTATTGTTGATATCAATTTCTTATTACAAAAAGGAAAATCTTCATCAACATAAGCCCAACAGTTTCCGTCATTTTCTGGAATAAATTCGACCCCTGCTTTAGCTGCAATAGCTCCTAATATTCTATTTGTTTTGTGATGTCCAAAAGATAATACACAATCAACAGTTTGTCTCTGAATGATGGTCTCTATATCCTGTTTTTCTGGAAGCAATAAATGCAGAAGATCACTTTCTAGTCCTAATTTATGCAACTTATTGACGATTAAATAAGCATAAGATGGAGACCTTGAAGATGGCTTAAGATAAACAGTGTTCCCAGTCATCAATGCCGTTAATAATGGAATAGTGCCTAAAACAACTGGCTCGTTAGCCGACAACAGAATTAAGACTTTTCCCTTAGACTCATGAACATATGGGCTTTCTTGAAATACAAAACCATCACATAAATGCTCAATATATTCAATTACAGCTTCAATGTCTTTTTTGTGATATTTTATTGGACTCCCTGTTTCTTCTGCGGCAACTCTGGCTAACTTAATGGATTCTGATGATAGATAATCTGCAAAATCTTGTAGTATTCTTCGCAGATAAGCCATATCATGTTTTTTTGCTCTTTTTCTTTCAATTTTCTCTAATTTTGCATAATTAATATTGGCCACCTGATTAAGAGAGTAAGGGCTTATCACTGCTTTCTCTCTATCCCCGGCCAATTTCTCTCCGTCTAATATTGTGTATATCTTTCTCATTTTATTTACCAACCTCCTTGCGTCTGTCAACAAAATGTTTTAACTTATCTTCTTCCAAGCTTTTTAATTCAGATTCAGAAAATAATTTAGCTTTAACATTTATCCCTGCCTTCTTTTTAAATTCCATCTCAAGCTTTCTCAGGCAATCCTTTTGGTTATTATCTCCTTTTACCAAAACCCTAAAAAACATTTTCTGATTACCCATATTGCCAGACAAAATTAGCTTCCAAATGTATGGATCCAGATAATCATCTTGATCTTCCATAAAACTAATTACAAATTCTCGCTCTATTTTCCTACCTTTATAAAACAATGTACCACCTTTTCTTCTCATGATTTTTGAGATACGAGGTAAGGTTCTTCCACATCCACACTTCTTGTAAGTAATGCTCGCCATATCACCTGTCTTATAGCGAATAAGAGGTGAAGCTCTTTTAGCAAGAGTCGTCAATACTAATTCTCCAGACTTCCCCTCCTCGCAGACTTCCCCAGTTTCAGTATCAACAATCTCTGGATATGCATAATCTGCTAAAATATGTAATCCATTTTTGAGCTTACACTCTCCCGCCAACCCGGTATTAATCTCAGAAATACCATATTGATCAAGCAACTCAGTCCCCAAATTCTTTTCAATATAGTCTCGTTGATTTTCAGTAAAAGGTTCTCCGCCTGCTATTGCAATCTCTAAATTAAAATTGTCCTTAGAGTAACCTAATTCTCTTATCCTATTAACAAGGTATAAGTAATAACTAGTTACAGCTGCTGTGGCATTAATGCTATAGTCTTTTAGCAAACCTATTGTCTTATCGGTAGAAGATGAGCTAATAGGAATTACAAACGCCCCTAACTTTTGTATGGCATAATGATTCAGCAATCCAGCTGAAAATAGACCATAAGAAGCAAGCATACCAAAAACGGTATTCGAACATACCCCCTGCATATACCAAGTTCTCGCTAATGCCTCATTACTCAATAATAAATCCTCTTGAGTCATGTAAGTGGGAACTGGTCTATTTGTTGTACCTGAAGAAAAATGAACTTCAACCACTTCTTTTTGAGGCACACACAGATTTCCGAAAGGATAGTTATTCACCAAGTCTTTTTTGGTTGTAAAAGGTAGCTTTCTAAAATCTGAGAAACTATTTATTGTCTTTATTGAAATTTCTTTATACAACTCACGATAAAATCTAGAATTTTCAGATGCCCACCTTAGCGTTTCTTTTATCCTTTTTAATTGTAATTTTTCCAACTCACCCCTCTCCATATAATCAATTTTAGAATCGGTATACTTGGAGCCTTGATTCACTGTTTTATTCATTTGTAGTCTCTCAAGTTTTTGAACTTCTCAAATGCCCCACCGCTTTCTATGGCCTCTTTTGCCATTTTTACGCCCTCTCTTATACTTTCTGCTTTATCAGCTATATAAATGAGGGCTCCTGCGTTTATCAAGACAACATCTCTCGTTGGAGCGACAGTCTGATTTTTAAGAATATCTAGCATTTTTTTAGCGTTCTCTTTTACGGACTCCCCTTCCTTAATGTATTTATGCTCAGAGGATTTAATGCCAAAATCTTCTGGACTGGCAGTATAAGTTTTTAATTTATTCTTTTTATACTCACTGATCTTTGTTGGTCCGATATTTGAAATTTCATCGAAGCGTCTACCTTTTTCATCTTCACCCGAAACTACCATGAAATCATGATACCCAAGCTCTCTTAAAATATGAGCAACCCTTTCAGTTTCGGGAAAGGAAACACCAAACAATACCCTCTCAAAACTTAAACCACTTGCTATGGATAAGGTGTAACTCAGTGGATGAGGAAACAGAAATTTTCCAACGTATTCTCTACTCATCCTGGGAAAATAAGGTCCTGCATCACAAAAAGTAATACCATATTTTTCTAAAGCCTCAATAACTTCTTCCGGTTCAAGATTTATTTTTACTCCTAGTTCTTCAAGCACGTCCGTGGTTCCAGCGATACTAGATTCACTGCGAGATCCATTTTTGACCATTTTTACTCCAGCTGCTGAGGCCACAAAAGCCGCACAAGTGCTGATGTTGAAAGTTTTTATATCATCCTTACCACTTCCTACTACCCCACAAAGATTGCTTGAATTCCCTGAGTATGGAATTTTTTCTCTGTCATAATTCAATACAATCTCAATTAAGCCAAGTAACTCATTATCTGTCGGACCTTTAGTCTGTAGGGCTGCAAATAAAGCCCCAAAAGAAACATCGTTTGCATCTCCTAGCCCATGCTCCAATATAATCTTAAAAACTTCCTTCAAATTCTTTTTATCCAAATCTTTCCCAGCGATTACTTGCTTAATTGCAGATGATATCTTTTCTTGTTTTTGTCTATCCATTTTTTTAAATTATATCATTGATGCAGATTATCCTCTAATAATGAAATCTAAATTGACATTTGTACTCAGATTTGATTTAATTACTCAAACTATGAGAGAATCTGAAAAAGATACTATAAACAAGTCTGAAACACTAAAGAATCAAGATATGCTAAATAGTCCTGAAAAAAAGGAAAGAAAAGATTATATGGTTGATATATTCACGGGTATTCGCCCAACGGGCGATTTAACCGTTGCTAATTATTTAGGTGCGGTAAAGCCCATAGTAGAACTCCAGGATGAGGAGAAAGAGATCATGGTTTTTGTTGCGGACCTACACGCCTTAACAGATCATGAGCCTCATCAGGCTCGCAAATTCACAAATGAAGTAGTAGCGGATTATCTTGCCCTGGGGCTTGATCCCGAAAGGACTGATATATTTGTTCAATCTGAGATTACTCCAGAAGTTACTACCTTAATGACGTGGCTATCTAGGCACATTAGTGCCTCTGAATTACTAAGAGTTCCGACTTTAAAAGATAAGCTCAAAAAAAACTCAAGACCTGAAACTGCAAATGCCCTACTTTTACTTTATCCTGTAATGATGGCATCAGACATTATTCTTCAAAGAGCTCACAAGGTGCCTGTAGGTGAAGACCAACTAGCTCACATGGAAGTAACCAGGAAGTTGATTAGAAGATTCAACAATCAATATGGAGAAATTTTGCCCACACCTAAAGTTTTAGAAGTTGAGGCTCCGTTAAGGCTACAGTCACTGAGAGGTGACGGTAAGATGAGCAAAACCAACCCGAAAGGGGCAATATTCCTGACCGATAGTCCTGAAGAAGCAGCAGATAAGATTAAACGCGCACAGACAGCTTTTGCTGGGAAGATGAACGAAACACTTAAAAGTCATATTCTCTTGGCTCAAGAGCTTGCCAGAACAGAAGAAGATAAAAACATGATAGATCAAATAGTTCAGAAACATATGTCGGGTGAGAAAGTTATGGGTGATTTTAAACAAATATTAACCAAGATAACTAAAAATTTCCTTCATGAATTTCAAGAAAAGCGCCAAAAAATCACTCAAGATCCAGACTATGTATCGGGTATATTAAAAACTGGTGCTAAAAAAGCTAAACAAAATGCAAAAAATACTTTAGATTTGATAGAAAACTCCACTTGGGAAGCCTCCTAGTATTCCACAGGTTTCACTCATCACTTGATTTAACCTTGTTTTGGTCACAACTTTAGATCTTTGTAAATTCGCTTCTATACATCAATTCGTTTAATTTGGTTAAATTGACCATGTCCTGGGCGCCAAGGCTTCAGTCAGACTCTCATCTTCGCAACCAGTAAAGGCCACCAAATATATTCTTGCTATGTTATCTCTCTTTTTTAATAAAATGGGCAAGCTTCTTCCAATGATCAGTATTCCAAACTTTTACCCGCTTATCGTTTTCTAGGCTTGCCAGTGTGCACTTGTATCCTTTTGGGATAAATATTTTGTCAATGCCCCAACCATTATTACCTGACGATTGATATGAGATTTTACCGATTGTCTCTGATCTAAAACTTACAGGGTCTTTTCCTGGTTCGCTAAATGCAACAACATCAATAAATTTTGCATTTCTGTTTTCCTCACCCTCAAGAAGCCTCAATACTTTTTCAGGAGGTAGCCACTCATTGATAAATTTAGAGAAAGGTCCTGGGAAGCCGCTCAGGGCTTCTATTTCAAAACCGACATCAACTTTTATAACTGCCTTTCCTAATTCATCGGCGGCAAATTTCGCCGAAAATTCTGCAACTTTATCAATATTTTTGTCCTGAATTTCAGGAGTATCAAGCTTCTCTTGCAAAACTTTTATACCATGACTGCTCATGGCAACTTGTGCTGATTGCACCTTTTTGGCGTTTCTTGTAATAAGTGTAATATCAACCATAAAAGTTAATATTTATTTTCTTTGTCCATTAAAATAATCATATACAAAATTTACTAAGGTGAACAATTGATTTATTATTACAACATTTATAGAGCCTGGGCTTGAGGCTCATAAGCTCATTATGTTTGAAATTTCAAACTTCAAATACACTGTCCAGTTATGGGATTAGTAGGTTCGAGACCTACCTGCTCAGACGTTTTAGCTTATTTCTAACACTCTTTTACTAATTACTGATAACTCCTCAGGAGGAATTTCAAAAATCTCTCCTAAATCATCAATAAGTTCTTTCTTATCTGTTTCCGGCTTCTTTATTATTACCTGTCTTGATAGCCCTACTATTATTTGTCTTTTTTCCCCTGCAGTTAAGTTAAATTTTTTTGTCAAACTATTTAGCTCGTCTAGCTTTGCGTCGTCTGAAGTGCCAAAAAGCACCGCTATGGAGTAGTCCGTTTTTGAAACCTCGACAAATTCAGCAAAGAAAGAGGCAATGTCTAAATTTCTAGATGCACCAGAGTTTCTCAATAAATAAAAAATAAGCGTTGTATTATATAGATTGTTGAGTATTTGATCTCTATATTTTTCATAAATTTTTTCAGCCTCTTTTTCTTTTCCAAAGAGATTAACTCCCTTTTTCAAAAGATTCATCCTTTTTCGTACTTGTTTAAACTCATCCCAATTCAAAAAAGAGTGACCAGCGTCGAAATTAGAAAGATAGGAAGCAAGTGCATCGTCAAGTTGCTCAACAATCTTTTCGCCTTGCCCTATCTTTTCAAGTATGGAAAGTAAATCTGCTTTGTCGTAATGTAATTCTTCACTAAATTGGTTTTTTTCTTCCCATTGCAATTCCTCAAGTTCAATCACAGAGTTTTTTCTAAGATAATTTAGGACCCTTTTTGTATCAAGAACTTTTTCTGCGAGTTTCACTTTTTTCAATTTTTTACCCAAGAAGTCTATTAATAATTTTGAGCCTCCTACGATATCATTGAATTGCTCTTGTCTTTTCTCTTTATAACTTTCATCCTGTGCCTCTAGTGCTGTTTGACTCTTTGGATAGGAGAAATCAATTGGTACAGAATCTACCTTTCGGCCCAGTGCAAGAGCAATATAGACAGGAAAGTATACGGCGTTAGAATAAGCTTCTGGTTTAATTTTTCCCCAAAAGGAACTATCTTCTGGTATTTTAAAGGTTTCGCCAAATAATCTTCTAAGGTCTGGCTTATCTTTGATTGCCCTAGTCCCCCCGAATAGATCTAGCACAGAGTCTTCAGCCCCCCTTAGTCCTGCTTCTACAAGCATCTGGTGTATGAGGAGATTTGCTTTTCTCTCAGAAACGGCTTGAAATCTTGGATAATTACGGAAATCGTCCCGATCATCTCCTAAATCCTTAACCCTTATGCCACGATCTGGGATAACTATATCTGCCCGTCCCTCTACAATCGGTTTGATTGTTTTTTCTATCTCGCCGACCAAAGGAGTTTTCTCTAACTCCATTTGAAAAATGGCTTCGTGATCTACAGAGCCTGTTACAACATCCGTAACGCTTTTTATTACCTCAACCCTTGCTTGGCTATAGCCCTCTTCCTGTTGTTCAACAAACCATATGATTCCAGGGATGTCTTCCCCCTTTTTACTTGCCTCTTCAGAAACCTCTAGAGTGTTGATAAAATCATGTATATCAGCAGGTTCTCTACTCACACCTCCTTCGCTAAAACGTTTTGGATTTATTTCTTTTACTTTTTCCACAAAAGCTTCGGAGCTACTACCATCGACTACACACACGTCGATACCTTCATTGTTTAGTTTCTTTAAACTTTCTAATACTAGATTGCCCCTTATATTGTCAGGGATATTTTCATTTTTATCTCCAAAGTTGGGAAAGTAGGTAGAACCCACAACTACAACACTCTTTTTGCGTTTGGGTTCATTCTCTTTTTTTGTACTGGCTCTTTGAACGAGATTGTCTAAGTGCTCTATATCTTTCGCATGTGATGATTGGGGAGGGGACTTTTCCGCCATAGTTATTTCCTTAGTTGAATTATAGCTTATATATTGAGTTAATAAAGTTCCAACAGAACAAATTTCAAAAAAGCCAAACAAAGTATGCAGATTACCCTTTTTTTATACTGTCCCATTTGTCTCATTTTATGGAACGATTAGGTTCGAGACCTGCCTGCTCAACCAGAACATACACCCTACAAAACTCTTGATTTCCCCAAAAACATTGGAACCTTAACCTCGTCGTCCAGAAATGACCAGCAACAAGGCCTTTTATAAAAATTCAACTAAGAGAAGTAGTAGATTGGTTAAATAATCATAAGTTCCCTTTTAGAGAGGTAGTTTTGATTAATTCTAATAATAAAACAGGTGATATGGATTTTTACCAACTTAAACCGAACAAAAATAGATTTTCTTCGATGAAGATTGATAGAAAAGAAATGCTTTCCTAAGCAATCTAGTTGTCTTGACTGCCATCTATCGGTTCATGTATAAAGTGTATGCAATGAGTGATGATCAAGTGCTTGTCAAATAAATTATGCACATCCGCCCTTAATTTATGACCTTAAAAAAAGAGCAACCAAACCACTTCAAAGTTTCCTACTTCAAAAACTCTCACGGTGTCGTTATTCCTGTCTACAATCCAGAGCAATTCAAAGATATTGCTGGTAAAGAAAACTTCCAAGAAGTAGACAAAGAAGAATATCAAAAACAACAGCAAAAAACACTTGAAAAACTAATTGAGCAAAAAAGAAAAGACAAAGAAGAAAACAATAATCCTTCTGTGCTTCCTCCTCAAAAATCAAATCTTGTTGGATAACTATGAAAGAAAAACTTTTTACCTTGCCCCCGACTCACCTTGAGTCATTTCTTTCAGCTCACGATATTCCCATCGATACCTGGGGGCAAGATAAGGCCAAAACAGTTAAGCACCTATATAGAGAGATCAAACGCCAAGACAGCCAGCTTATTCAAGAAAACGGCAGATTAATTAGAAAACTTAAATTTATACAAGTTAATGTAGAAGTTGAAATGATGGATAAAAAATTAAGACTAGTAGAAGATCGACAAGTATTCAATGAGGGCAAGCTCAATCAGCGTACTCGCCACCGTTCTGAGTTTAAAGGTGCTGTTAAGGAAAAAATCCATCTTCACGAGGAACCAAATCAAGCAGTTGTCAGAGCAATCAAAGAAGAAATCGGCCGTCTTTGGTCAGAACATGACCTCAAACTAATAAATCCTCAAAAAATCGATCAACGAAAAATTAAGCGAGAATCCATGAGCTATCCTGGTCTACTTACTCACTATGACGGTTATTTTTATTATCTTCAACTACCTCGCCCTTTATTTAGCCCTGATGGATATAAAGAGATTCAACCCGATAAAACAACGTATTTCGTCTGGAAAGAGATATGAATTTTTTTATTTAGATATTACTTCAGAGTAATTATTCAATATGATTAAATAGACTTAATGTCCAAAGAAATAATCGGTCGTGGTCAACCATCTGTATCCTTATCGGAAAGACAAGCTGCTCTTCAAAAATTAAAAGAGCGCCAAAGAGAGTGGAAATTAATGAGACAACAACTCGCCAGCGGAGGAAAAGTACTTCAGCCTTCTGGAGAAACTGCCTCCACCACTCCTTCTGCTTCCCCAGATTTACGAGCTGGCCGCAAATAATCAGTTTCAAACTGATAAAATACTACTGATGTCAATTCCTGATTTAGACAAACTCCCTTTTCGCCAAAGCACAATAGGTATTGTCTTCGATGATCAAAAAAACTTTCTCCTCGTTCAAAAAAACGGCTACTCGAAAGATCACTGGAAGTTTCCCGGTGGAGGAGTAGAGGATGGTGAAACAGACAAAGATGCCCTAAAAAGAGAACTAAAAGAAGAGTTGGGAAGCGACTCTTTTAAAATTCTTACAAAAAGTAAATATAAAAAACAATACAACTGGCCCCAAAAAGTAATCGAAAAGAAATACCAGCAAAAAGGTAAATACTTTCGCGGCCAAGTTCAATCTCAATTCTTGGTCAAGTTTACCGGTGATAAAAATAATCTCAGCCTGCAAGAAGAAGAGCTAAAAAAGATAAAATGGGTACCTCAAGCAAAATTATCCCAATACTTGAATTTCTCCAATCAATGGCGGAACACCAAAAAAGTTTTATCAGAATTTAAAGATCTTCTTAGTGGATAATCAAATACCTGACTATCAATACTGCCCTTTCTGTGGTAGAGAGCTCACCCTTCGTTCCACTTATGAAAAAGAAAGATTATACTGCACCAGTTGCGACTGGACTTACTACCCACATATAGCTACTTCTGTCGGTGCTATTATTCAAAAAGATAACCAAGTTTTATTAGTCAAGCGCGACATAGAGCCGTACAAAGGTTACTGGCAGCTCCCCGCCGGTTTTATTGAATACGGTGAACACCCACACGTTGCTCTGGAGCGTGAAGTTGAAGAAGAAACCGGGCTTCAGGTCAAAGATATCAAGTTTTTCAAATTATTCCAGGTTAACGATGACCCCCGTGAACCAGGTCATCTATTTTTATCATTTAAGACAAAAATATCCTCCGGTTCTATCTCAACTGATGAAAACGAAAATAGTGATATTGCTTGGCACTCACTAGGCAGCCTTCCTCCAATCGGTTGGCACTCACATCAAGCTATCTTAAAATCTCTTACCTCTTAAATCAAAAACTTTTTCTTGTTCTCAGACAGATCAATAAACTCATCTGCCTCTTCAATCAAGCCGCCGCTGGCAGATTGTTCAAAAGCCATTACCTCGGTTCTTCTGCCATGTCCTCTTACATAGTCAAGTAAATCAATATAGTCGCCGTCTCCGGAAACTACCACTACTACATCCAAAAGGGGTAAACTTCTCACTACATCAATAGTCAGCCCTACATCCCAGTCTCCTTTTTTGGCCCCGCCGCGGAAAACCTGCAAAGGCTTGCTTCTTACCTCATATCCTTGATCACTTAAAGCTTTAAAAAAGTCCTGCTCTTTGTTGCTGTCACCTTCAACAACATAAGCAAAGGCTCTAACTAATTTCCTCTTTCCCACCGCTTCTTTTAAGATGTTGTCAAAATTAGTTTTCTTCTCAAATAGATTTTTTGCCGAAAAGTACATGTTTGAAACATCTACAAAAACTCCTACTCTTTGGCATGCGTGTCTAGCTTTTTCCATAAGACAAGTATATCATCCCTCTAGTGCAAATTCCTTGAATTCCTTCCAACTTTCTCCTTTTTTGAGGATATAAAGGGTGATTTTATTCACTTCAAACTCAAGTTTTAAGTTCAACTTCCTGATCTCCCTTTTTACCTCTCCCAGTTTAGCTTTTCTCACTCTTTGAGCCAAGGTCAAATGAGGCACAAACTGCTTGTTTTCAGGTAGAAATCTAACTTCTTCATCAAGGGTGTAGTCTAGCCTCTTCAATTTACCCCCTTTCCTGGGGTGCACAAATACCACTCCATAGTCTCGCTTTTCAAAGCTACCCACATACTCAAGTTTAACCTCAAAAAGTCTTCTGCGGGCACTCCACTTGGCCAACTGGGCTGTTAGACTCTGGGTATTATTATCTGGATACCAAAAAGGGGGTTTGAGGGTAATATGAGCCGGGCTGGTCATCCTGTGTTGTGGGTGGTAGCTGCGCTTAATCTTATTAAGGTTCTCCTGCCAAGGTGAGGGTAGACCTATGCCTATAAAGTATCTAGGGATATCTTGATTCATGCAAGCTTACTTTATCATCTTTATACTTGACTTTGTCCTCTCTAAGTTTTATCCTCAAAATATACCCTAATAAATACCGAAATGGCAACAAACAACCAACCACTAGCTGATAAACTAAGACCCGATTCACTAGATCAATTTGTTGGTCAAAAGCATCTGGTAGGTGAAGACAAGCCTTTAAAAGTTGCCATCGAAAATGAACATCTTTTCTCCATTCTTTTCTGGGGACCTCCCGGCACCGGCAAAACCACTCTGGCTCGTATATACGCCAACGCCCTAAATGCCAACTTTATCTCCCTTTCTGCTGTATCCGCCGGTAAAGATGATATTCGCCAAGTAGTCAAAACCGCCAACTTTAGCGACAAGCCAACCGTTGTGTTTCTAGATGAAATACATCGTTTTAATAAAGCTCAGCAAGACTTTTTACTTCCTTATGTAGAAGATGGCACCCTAACTTTAATAGGGGCCACAACAGAAAATCCCAGTTTTGAAGTCATCTCTCCACTGCTTTCCCGTTGTCGTGTCTTTACTTTAAATCCCTTGTCAGAATCGGAGATGAAATCCATCATTGATCAAGGCCTAGATTTTCTTGATCAAAAAGCAGACCAAAACGCCAAAGACTGGTTAATCTCAATGGCCAACGGTGATGCTCGCCAAGCCCTAACTGTTCTGGACAACACTTATCAACTCTACAAAAAAATCACTCTAAAAACCTTAAAAGAAGCTTTTCAAAATCAACACCTTCGTTTTGATAAAAAAGGCGAAGAGCACTACAACACCATCTCAGCCTTCATCAAATCCATGAGAGCTTCCAATCCTGATGCAGCTTTGTATTATCTAGCTCGCATGATTGAGGCCGGTGAAGATCCCAAATTCATTGCCCGTCGCATGGTTATCTTCGCTTCTGAAGACATCGGTCAGGCCCAGCCTACCGCTTTGGTTGTTGCCAACGAGGTTTTCCGCGCAGTAGAAACCATCGGTTACCCCGAGTGTGCCATTAACTTAGCGCATGGAGTAGTTTATCTTTCTCAAGCACCCAAAAACCGCGCCTCTTACGATGGTCTGCGTGCCGCCCAAAAAGACGTCAAAAAACATGGCAATCTGCCTATTCCTAAAAAACTTCGCAACGCCCCCACCGAATTTATGAAAAATCAGGGCTATGGAAAAGGATACAAAAAATACGACAAATCCGATCTCTTACCTGACAAAATTAAAGGCAGCCAGTATTATAAAGACAATGACCAAAACAAATAAAAAAGATCTAACCCATAAAATAATTCGTTATGATTCTTTCTTAAACTGGTTTTTAGGCGTTTTTTTTCTTGCCAGGCCTAATTTATTTTTTTCCTTCTTCACTCCTTATTTTCAACTTCCTTATTCTTTCTGGTTGCTTTTGGGGATAGGCTTCATTATTTTTGCCTTCTGGCAAACGTTTTTTATTGTCAAGCCAAATAAAATCAACTCCTGTCAGCTGCAAACTGCTGCGATTCTGGCCTGGTTGCCGGTTCTGGCCTTAACCTACTCCCTAGCTCTTATTCCTCAAGTTTTCTATTCCAATGCCCTACTGCTTTTGTGGATAGCCAACATCTATATGTTGCTTTTAGGCGCTTGGTATCTTTATATATCTTTTGATATCCAAAGATGAATCAAAACGATTTTAAAAACCTCAGTAGAAACTTGCGTGCAGCCGTATACGGTGCCAGTGATGGTATCATCACCACTTTTGCAGTTGTTGCTGGCTCCACCGGAGCCAAACTGCCAGCTGCAGTTGTTTTAATACTGGGCATTTCCAATCTTGTAGCTGATGGCCTTTCCATGGGGGCTAGTGATTTCTTAGGCGAACAGTCCCAAAGGCAGCTTAAACAAACCAACAAACGCTCAACAGCTGGCTTAAGTCCTGTCTGGCAGACAGGACTAGTTACTTTTACAAGTTTCGTTTTAGCTGGCTCTCTGCCGCTGCTTCCTTTTACAGCTTCCTTTGTTGGAATAACCATTACCAGTCCTTTTCTCATCTCAGTTATTGCTACTGCCACCACTATGTTTATAATTGGTAGTTTACGCACTACTTTTATAAAAGGCCACTGGTGGTTTAATGGCTTTCAAATGTTGCTCATCGGCTCTCTGGCTGCTACCACCGCTTACTTTTTAGGTTACTTCGTTGAAAACCTTATTGGATTTATCCCTTCAAATCTTTAAAATATCTTTATGGAAAGAAAAAAAAGAATTGTTTTAACCTTGTTTCACAGCATCTATATCTCTGGTATTTCTTATGCTGCTTTGCGCTTTCTACAAACTTCCCGTCAGGATATTCTGGCCCGCCGTCTCTGGGCCTATGAAGTCTGGCTTGTTTTAGGTTTCTACACCATCTTTCTAGTTCTTACCATCCCTGACTATTTCATCGATTAATCCTTTATACTACTTGTATGATTGCCGTTGTCCAAAGAGTTCAAAAAGCCAGTGTTACCAGTCCAGATCAATCATCTCAAATCGGTCCTGGTTATCTTATCTTACTTGGAGTAGGCAAGGATGATTCAGAAAAATCAGCCCAAAAACTAGCTGAAAAGATCATCAAACTTCGTCTAATGTCAGACTCCCAAAAAAAGATGAATCTTTCTCTTTCAGACGTTGAAGGCGAGCTTCTTGTTGTCTCCCAGTTCACTCTCTATGCTGATACCAGTCAAGGCAACAGGCCCAGCTTTTTGCCCGCCGCTTCGTCTGACAAGGCCCAAATACTTTACGACCACTTCGTTGAGGTCTGTAAAAAGAATGTTCCCACCAAAACCGGTGTTTTTGGTGCCTACATGGACGTTGAGCTAGTCAATGATGGTCCCGTCACCGTTATTCTAGACAGTAAAGATCTATAAATGAAAAACAAATACACAATCTTCACTTTCACAGCTTTCTTTCTTGTCCTTAGTCTTTATCATTTTTTTGATCTGCGCCGCACCTTACTGGGCCAGTCCGATCAAGATCCTCTCTCAATCCAGATAACTGATCAAAGCTACTCAGATGACACCCTCTCTGTTAGCTGGCAGCTTAACACATCTGTTCCCCGCACCACCTCCAAAACTGGTATTTACTGGAGCTTGGTTTCCACCCCTTCCGCTTTACCTACCAGTGCTTCACCACAAGCCATCGGCTACAACAACTTCACCCCAGACTACCAATCAGGTCAGTACTTTCTACCTGACAGTTTTTCAGTCAATATCGATCTCTCCAGTCAAACTGATATCATCTACTACAGAGCATACGCCAAACTTGGCAACGCCCATTATTGGACAGCCCAAAAATCACTAAACATAAATGAATAAAAAACGCTTTTCTCCCAGTCTCTTCTTTCTTTTACTCTCACTCACCGTTGCTGCTGTGGTTTTGTTAGGTTTTTATATCCTCCGTAATATTTAGCACTGTCAGTTGCATTCTGCTAAAAAGCCGTTATAATTAGTAACTGTTCTATGGCAAAACTATTAAATCCAAAAGGTAAATCACCACAAACAGTTCCCGCCGTCACCTTGCGTGAAGGCGTGGTTTTCCCCCACACAGAAGCTATTCTTTCTTTCGGTCGCGACTTCTCAATTCAATCAGTTAAAAAGGCCGCCAAAGATGAGGGTTTCCTGGTGGTTATATCTCAAAAGTCACCTGACATAGATGATCCAAAAGACAAAGATCTTTATCGAGTAGGTACTTTTTGTCGTATTCAAAAAACTATCCCTGTCAACGGTGAACTCCATGCCATTGTCCGCGGCATCACTAGAGTAAAGATCCTTGATGTCAATAAAGAAGAAGAAACCCTAACTGCCACCATCAACGAACTGGAGCAAAAAGGCAAACAGGACGATGAATTCAAAGCCATGATCAAACATCTTATTAATCAGGTTAAAAAAGCTGTTAATTTAGGTAAAACCAATCTAGAGATCCCTACCTTCATGCGCATCATTAACACCTCCTCAGACCCCGCCACAGTTGATCAGGTTGCCTCAATTTTAGATATAGACAACAAAGAAAAACAGCAGATCCTGGAAGAAACCAGCTTAAAAGACAGGCTTCAAATAGTCTTAAAACACCTCAGTGAAGAAATTGAAGTTTTAAAACTAGAACAAAAAATCGCTTCCAAGACCCAAAAGAAATTTGACGACACCATGAAAGAAAGAGTTCTGCGTGAACGGATGAAAATGATCCAGCAGGAACTGGGCGAGCGTGGCTCAGAAGATGATCAAATCGAAAAATTCAAAGAAAAAATTGAAGAGGTAAACATGCCCGGAAAGGCAGAGGAAAAAGCTCTTAAAGAACTTGACCGCCTTTCAAAACTAAATCCACATCACCCTGAATATGGCTACATCAGAAGCTGGATAGAAACAATGTTGGAGTTCCCCTGGTCAGAGTCTTCAGACACAATAGTTTCAATAGATAACGCCGCCAAAGTTCTAGATCAAGACCACTACGGACTTAAAGAAGTCAAAGAAAGAATCTTAGAATACATGGCCGTTCTAAAACTAAAAAAAGACCGCTCCAATCAAGATGAAGACAAAGATAAGGACAAAAAGAAAAGCAATAAAGAATCTAAAAAAACCAGCTCCGATGCAGTTCCCACTATTCTTTGTTTTGTTGGTCCTCCCGGTGTGGGTAAAACCTCTGTTGGTCGCTCCATCGCTAGAGCTACCGGTCGTAAGTTCGCCAAGATGAGTTTGGGAGGCATCAGAGATGAAGCTTCCATTCGCGGCCACCGCCGCACTTACGTTGGTGCTATGCCGGGCCGAATTGTTCAGTCGGTTATCGACACTGGTACCAACAATCCCATCATTATGCTTGACGAGATAGACAAAGTCGGTGCTGACTACAGAGGAGACCCCTCATCCGCCTTACTTGAAGTTCTAGATCCTGAGCAAAACTCTGCTTTCATGGATCACTATATGGACACCCCCGTTGATCTGTCAAACATCGTTTTTATTACCACCGCCAACGTCTTAGACACTATTCCTCCTGCTCTAAAAGACAGGTTGGAAATCATCCGTTTTTCAGGTTACACTCATCACGAAAAAGCCAAAATAGCCAAAAATCATTTAATTGACAAACAGGTTAAGGCCAATGCTCTAACCAAAAAAGACGTCGCCATCACCGATGCTGCCCTAAAGCGCATCATCAAAAACTACACCCGCGAAGCCGGTGTTAGAAATTTAGAAAGACAAATCGCCAAAGTCTTTAGAAAAGTAGCCAAAAAAATAGCTCAAAACGATAATGTTGATAAACCAGTCAAAGCCACCGCTCGCAATCTTTCCGACTATCTAGGTCCTCGCAAGCATACCCACACTCTAGCTGAAGAAGAGGATAGAGTCGGTACCGTAACCGGTCTTGCTTACACCCAAACTGGAGGAGAAATCATCTTCGTCGAAGTAGCTCTCATGGAAGGAAAAGGAAAACTAAAACTAACCGGCCAGCTAGGAGATGTCATGAAAGAATCGGCTCAAGCAGCTGTCTCATACGTACGCTCCAACGCCAAAGATTTTGATATTAACCCAGACAGATTCAAAGAACTTGATATTCACGTTCACGTTCCCGAAGGAGCCACTCCCAAAGACGGTCCTTCAGCTGGTGTTGCCATCACAGCCGCTTTGGTATCATCGTTAACTGATAAAAAAGCCGATCGTCTTATTGGTATGACCGGAGAGATTTCTCTAAGAGGTCGTGTCATGCAAATCGGTGGTGTCAAAGAAAAAGTCATCGCTGGTCATCGCGCTGGACTAAAGCACATTATTATGCCTGCCGAAAACAAAAAAGATCTGGAAGAAGTTCCAGACAGAGTCAAAAAAGACCTTAAGTTCCACTTTGCGGAAAATCTAGACCAGGTCATCGATCTTGCCATTAAAGACAAGTAACAAACTTCCCAAAACAACAGCTCCCATCGCCCAAACTTGAGCTAGTGGTAAACTACCTATTCTCCAAATCAAATGATCTGGTCGTAATGGCTCCAACAGAAACCTGATCACCCCATATCCAAGCAGATAAACTCCTGTCAAGCTTCCTTTTTTAAGTTGTCCGGTTTTATTTTTAATCAAATAAACCAGGCCGCCAAATAGAGCTAAGCTAAGTATTGATTCATATAAAAACAGAGGGTGGACTTTTACTCCTTCTCTTACTACACCCCAAGGCAAATCAGTCACTCTTCCCCACAGTTCATTGTTAGCCAGGTTTCCCCACCGCCCAATTGATTGGGCCAACGGCACTCCCACCACACTAGCATCTAAAAGATTCAAAATTTTAACCTCTCCCTTAACTTTTAACTTCCAGTATAAAATCAGTCCAACCAATCCTCCTGCCACTGCTCCCCATATTCCTACTCCCCCCTGCCAGATCTTAAAAATTCTCATTGGCTCCTGACTATAAAAACTCCACAAATAAGAAACGTGATACGCTCTGGCGCCAATGATGCCCGGTATCAAAACCCACCACAAAGCCTCATCCATTATTTTTTCACTTATATTAAGCTTCTTACCTGCCCACAAACTCATCTCCCACGCCAGCCATATCCCTACACCAATCAAAACTCCGTACAGTTTAAATTTAACTCCCCACAGGTTAATCATGCATTCTCTCTATTAACTCGCCTTCGTTAATTATCTTAACCTCTTCCTCTCCGCGTCGTTTCAACTCCACTCCTCCCTTTTTTAAGCTTTTCTCACTAATCACCACTCGCCATGGGTTTCCAATCAGCTCCGCATCAGCAAACTTGGCACCCACACTTTCATCTCTGTCATCCCACAAGACCTCAATTTCTTCTTCAACTAAAAGGTCATAAAGATTTTCTGCTTCCTTGTTTTGGTCGATGTCAATCAAATGAACCTTAAAAGGAGCTATCAATTCAGGCCAGACAATACCTTTCTTGTCATTAAACTTCTCTACCACCACTCCCATTGTTCTACTGGTTCCAATGCCATAGCATCCCATCACCGGGTGTTTTTTCTCACCGTTTTTATCAGTAAAGGTGATATTAAAGTCTTTGCTGTATTTACTGCCGATATCAAATACATTCCCTACCTCACTAGCTACTGCTTGATCTAAATACCCTTCTTCACAGTTAGGGCAAGAAGCGCCTTCTTTAACATCTGCAATCTCCTGGTTTACGCAAAACTCACAGACAGGGCAGTACAAAATGTCATCTTCTCCTGCGTCTGTAAGCACCATAAACTCATAACTAATCTTGTCAGTAAAGTTGCCACCAGCTGCTTCGGTTGCTTTTGCCACTAGTCCAAACTTCTTAAAAACTTTCAAGTATGCCTTTTTTACAATCTCATAGAACTCCTCAAAGTCTTCTTGAGTTTCATGGAAGCTATACATGTCTTTCATCTCAAACTCCCGACCGCGCAGTATCCCTGACTTGGCTCTAAGCTCATCTCTAAATTTCCATTGAATGTGATAAACCGCTACCGGCAAGTCTCGATAACTTTGAATAAACTCACCCAAAAGGGGAGTCACCACCTCTTCTTGGCTCTGACCTAAAGCGTACTCTTTATCAGTACGTGATTTCACCTTAAATAAAACATCAATACTGTCCCAACCACCGGTCTGTTTCCAAATACGAGCCGGATGCAAAATAGGCATCAAAAGCTCTTGGCCGCCTATCTTATCCATCTCTTCGCGAACAACGTCATCAATCTTATTCAAAACCCGCAGTCCCAGTGGTAAGTAGCTATATACCCCTGCCATCAACTGTCTTACAAACCCCGCTTGTACTAAAAGCTTGTGATTGATAGTGTCTGCATCAGAGGGAGCCTGTTTTTGGGGCAGTGCTCTCATCTGACTCATCTTTTGGCCGATTTTTCTATATTTGCTCATAAAGTTAGTATATCAATCAATTAACAATCTATTATTATAACCATTCCTAATCTTAATTTATAGGATTGATTTTTAGTTTTAAAAACTGTAAAAACTATATTTATGAGCCGATCAGAACTGCCCAAGAAAATTTCTCGATGGGCTCTTCCTGCTCTTGCCACTTTCGCCGCTTATGAGCTTTCCCAGTCTTCTTTCTCCTCATCTGTTCGCAACAAAACGATTATTAGAGATAAAACTTGCCAGCTTGAAGGTTGTCAAGACACCAATATGGTTGCCCACCACATCATTCCTGAAAGCATAGCCAACGGCAAAGATCACTACCAGCCCGGCTCCAGTCTTTACGTTGACATTTTAAAATTAACCTGGCAGGAGACATATAAACAAATCCAACAAATAGATAAAAGACTCTCCAAAAAAGTAAAAAAAGATCTTCGTTCTTTCATCAAAAGCCCCAAAAACTCAATTACTTTGTGCTGTCCTCATCACAACGGGCTCCACAACGGTGATTTTGACTACACAACTCCTATTGAAAAGAATCATCAAGTTAGACCCAACACCTTCCAGATGAAAGACATTCAGGCATTTTTATTTGCTGTCTTAATCGAAACTAATCCACAACTACAGGAAAGTATCGACTTCAATCAAGTTGCTCAAGTCGGCTATCATCAGGCTCTCTCTTACTACGATTAATCCTTTATCTTTCCAGTTCTTAATGTATCTCTTCGTGGTGGTCTTCCTGATGCACCTCTTCGTGGTGGTCTTCTTGTTGATACACTTCTTCCTCATGTTCGTGTTCATGACTTTCACCATGGCTGTGTGCTTGTTCTCCTAAAGCTCTCATGCTTACAAACACCAGCGCCATTCCCAGAACAAAGATCAACAACTCCTTGCCGGTTCTTTTTTCATGTTCGTGTTCATGTAGTTCTGGTAGTAAGTCAGCCAAAGCAATATATAAAAACATTCCTGCTGTTAAAGCCAGCATGTAAACCTCTGCTCCCTGGATGCTATCTCGTAAAAAGTATACTAATAGAGAGCCAGCCAAAGTCATCAAAGAAGAAACTAAGTTAAGTGAAAGGGTGGTTGTTTTTTTAAAGCCTGCCTTAATATACAAAGAGAAATCAGCAATCTCCTGAGGCAATTCATGCATTCCTACCGCTACTGCTGTTGCAATTCCTGCCGGCACACTGATCAAAAAAGCCGCTCCAATTGCCAAGCCGTCAACCAGATTATGAAGACTATCTCCCAAAAACACTCCCACGATTTCCGGTTGAATATCTGTCTCATGGTGATGGTGCCACCAGACACTGCTTTTCTCCAAAACATACAAAAACAATATACCCGCCAATACAGAAAAGCCCACCAACTGACTGTCTCCCAATGCAAATGCTTCTGGCAATAAATCCAACACTGAAACTGCAATCAAAACTCCTGCTGCAAAGCTGGTCAAACCACACACCTGGCTCATCAATTTATCCTGCCAGATCAGCATGGCAATACCGCCAGCCAGTGAAAGAACGCCGCCTAGTATAGAAAATAAAATGATGTATCCCAACAAACTCATGATATAGATTCTATCACAACAGCCTCAAATGCTATAATTAAGTGGTCTTGGCCCCATCGTCTAGTCTGGTCTAGGACGCCAGGTTCTCATCCTGGTAACCCGGGTTCGAATCCCGGTGGGGTCACAATAATTAAAAGCCAGCTCAAAGAGCTGGCTTTTCTTATTATTATCACCTCATGGTTGGAGGAAGACCCTTGTTCCGACCTTCAAGTGAACATACATTCAGAACTTATCAATGCATGTGAACCTGAGAAGTACTGGGAGCATTACTGAGTAATGCGAGCAATGAATTCCCCGTGGGTCACAATCTAACCATAATTTATATATTTATAATAAAAATAAAATTTGATATCCTTATAATTAATGAAAAGATGGTTGCCTGAAAAACAAATAGTGTTCATTGCCAAAGCTCTGGCTATCATAGCCGTAGTTATACTACACACCCTTTCTCTTTTCGACGATTCAATTTACTTTAATTTTCCTTATAAGCATTTATCTATTTCTCTCAATCAATCCCTACGATTCAGCGTTCCACTCTTCTTATCCTTATCCGGCTTTGGACTAGCCAAAAAGTATCAACATAAAACTTTAGCTAAGAAAAAGTTTATCCTAGCAAGAGCAAAAAAAATATTACCGCTTTATTTCTTGTGGTCCTTGCTATTATTTGTCCTATTAAATTTAAGCAGAACCTGGTCATCAGGTATTGAAGCTGGGTTTATCCAAAGTTTAATTCTCGGCCAAGCCGACTATCATTTTTATTTTATTTTTTTAATTTTTCAATTTTATTTTCTATTCTCCATATTTGGGTCGAAAACTGCGAGTAGCCCGCTTCTAAAACGTTTGATTGGCCTCAGTGCTATTATCCAATTTGGTTGGTTTTTATTGTTACGCTATCTTATTGTTAAACAAATTCCAATTGGTCGATATCTAATCAGCGATCAAATTCAATATCGTTTAATAATTAACTGGATCTTTTACTTCTTCTTCGGAGTTTTTCTCGCTCAAACCAATCTCAAACCACTGAAAACAAATCCTAAAGCAAGTCTCATTTTAATCGCAGCCTGCATTGCAAGTTTATTTTGGTCAATCTACGATAGCCATCTGCTATTAGCCCGAACTGGTGATATAGTCTTTGCCACTAGTTTTATTAGAATCCCTGTCTTTTTGTATTCGATTAGCTTTACCAGCATCATCATTATTTATGGAAAGTCTCTATTTAGCAAAAAACTTTTTTTATCAAAAATATTATCTAAAGTTGGTCAATACTCTTATATTATCTATCTTTCGCACACTTTAATCTTAAGAATCATTGAAGGCTTTGTTAAGACTGGTCCTCGAGTCACAACTTTGACCAGAGCTAGTACAGTACTCATAGTTGGAACTGTGATTAGTGTAATTGAAGTTGGTTAACAAATCAGATCTAACAGAGGTTATTTATAAGGACAGCTAAGTTCCAAACCCACATGGCTCACAATAAAAAAATCAAATTATAATAAAAATTTACTAGATCCAATTTTACAGAAGAACCTCCCATTGACTTTTCCTTTTACGCCTAATAATATATATGAATATGAGTTCATATAAATGTTGTAAGATAAATTCAGAAGATTTTGAAAAACTTACCTCGCTATCAAATTTTCTCAAATTAATTGGTGAAAAAAATCGCTTAAAATTATTATGTTTGCTTAATAGTGGCGAGCATTGCATTTGTGAGGTTCCAAAAAATTTTGCTATGTCGCAAAGTTTGATTTCTCATCACTTAGCCGATTTAAAAAAAGCTAAATTAGTGAACAAACGAAAAGAGGGTCGACGAGCTTACTACTCATTAACTAAAAAAGGACAGAAAGTTACAAGTCACATTTTAGCTCTAGTCAACTAGTTACTATTACAAATTAGAAAAATATTATGAAGGTTCAAATTTTAGGTTCGGGCTGCCACACCTGTCAAGAGTTACACAATTTAGTTAAAAAAATTGTAAGCGAAGGAACAATTTCTGGGGTTAATTCTGACGATATTGAAATTGAGTATTTGTCAGGTACACAAGGAATTCAGAAAATTATGGAAATGGGAGTGATGAGTAGCCCGGTTTTGGTGATTAATGATGAAGTTGCGGCTACTGGTATGCCTAGTAAGGAAGAAATCATTTCTAAAATTAAAGAGGGATAAGAAAAGAATAATATGTCGAAAATTGTGGATCTTATTAAAAAAAACATAGTTTTAATCGGTTTGTTTTTAACTTACCTGATAATTTTCTTGTGGCAGGTTCCAATTACCAACTTTTTAAGTGCAGAAAACATTCAAGTTTTAATTGGTTCAGCCGTTTATGAAGGCTGGTTGGGCTTAGTTGATTATTTATCAGCCCATGTTTTGCTGTGTCTAATTCCCGCTTTTTTTATTGCTGGAGCACTCAACAGTTTGCTGGATTCACATCAAGTTTTAAAATATTTAAGTGGTAAGACTAAAAAATGGTTGGCTTACCTTATTGCCTCATTGGGTGGGTTTTTTATTCAAGTTTGCTCTTGCACCATTTTGCCTTTATTTGCTGGTATCTGGAAAAAGGGCGCGGGTCTTGGTATTGCTGCTACTTTTCTTTATGCTGGACCGGCTGTTAACATTGTTTCGCTCTTATTAACCGGTCAGCGTCTGGGGTGGAATTTTGGGATTATTCGATTTATTCTATCGGTAGTTTTTGCTATTGTGGTTGGTTTAGTGATGGAACTAGTTTTTAAGCATGAAGCAGTGGGGGAAACAGGGAAATTAACTTTAATCGAGAAGACTAAAGCCTTTAAAAACAGCAAGCAAAGTAAAATCTTTTGGATAATTTTATTTACCATTTTAATTATAGGCACCGCCCCAATTGGTAACCAATTTAAGTATATTTCAATAATCTTTTTAGTTATTATGGTTTTTATCTTTAGCCTTTTGTGGATTAAAAAAGATCAACGTAAATTGTGGTGGGACGAAACAGTCAAGTTTATTAATGAGATTGTACCCACCCTTTTGATAGGTGTTTTTGCTGCTAGCGTTATCACATTCCTCATCCCAGAAGCACAATTTAGAAATTTAACTAGCAACAACAATTTGCTGACCAATTTTGTAGCCGTCTTATTTGGTGCTATTGCTTATTTCCCAGCTTTGGTTGAAGTGCCTATTGCTGAAAACTTTATGAAGCTTGGTATGAACAAGGGGCCGCTGATGGCTTATTTATTGTCTGATCCGGTGTTATCATTACAAGGGCTGTTGATTATTCGTAAACTAATTGGTACTAAGAAAACTTTAGTTTACGCCTTAACCATTATAGTTTTAACTACTTTAGCCGGTTTAATTTACGGAGTAGTATAAGTCTAATTTACGAAAATTTATATTTAGAAAACATTAGTCAATAACTATTAAATAAGGCGAGCATAACAAAACAATGAGTAAAAAAATATTTATCTTCAATTGTCTTATTAACTGTAGTGGTCGCTTTTATTCTTTTTAAATTTTTCTATTTGTAATTTTTAATTAAATTCATTCTAAATTTGTAAAATATATTAACCGTGAATAAACGTATTCTTATTATCGAAGATGAGTCTAAAATTATTCGTCTATTGGAGCTTTATCTTGAAAAAGAAAACTTTACAATTTTTACAGCTCAGGACGGATTGCGTGGGTTGGAAATTTTTCAAAACAAAAAGCCAGACCTTGTTATTTTGGATTTAATGATACCTGAAAAGGACGGCATCTCTGTTTTAAAAAAAATCCGTCAAAACAATAAAACTCCTATCATCATCTTATCTTCAAAAGATGAAGAAACAGACAAAATCATTGGCTTGGAGTTAGGAGCTGATGATTATGTGACTAAACCCTTTAGCCCCCAAGAGCTAGTGGCTAGAGTTAAAACAGTCCTAAGGCGTTTCCAAGAAAGTGACATTGACTCACAAATTTACCAAGTAAAAAGTCTTAAAGTTGATCCCCAGCGCTTTGAAGTTAAGCAAGATGGGCAGGAAATTAATCTCACTCTCAGAGAATTTGATCTGCTACTAGCCTTGATCAAGCGTCCGGGAGTAGTGTATTCACGAACTGAACTCTTAGATATAGTCTATGCCAATGAAGCTGCAGAAGTTTATGATCGCACCATTGATGTTCATATTTCAAATTTAAGAAAAAAGTTAAAAGATCACAGCCAAGAGTTAATTGCTACAATCAAAGGGGTTGGTTATAAATTGGTCGACTAACTCATCTGTTCTTATGAAAATAAAATTAGGATTAAAATGGAAGCTTATTTTGCTTTTTGTAATCAATTTAGTGATTACGGTAGGTTTTGTGACTTTAGTCACTAAGTTTGCTGTTAACCAACACTTTCAGCAGTTTTGCGAACTTTCAACAAACGGCTTACCTGAGTGTATGCGCAGCCAAAACGGGCAGCGGTTTCTCCAATCAATTAATCAATCTCTTTTAATTGCTAGCCTTTTTGGTTTATTAATTGCCTTGTTGTTAGGTTATCTTTTTAGCCACAATTTCTTAAAACCTTTTCAAAAAATTATCGCTTCAGCCAAACGGGCTAGTACCGGCAACTATCAAGTGCGAATCAAGACCAAAACTTACGATGAAACAGACGAGTTGATTAAAGCACTCAATGAGATGTATCAAAGCTTAGAAAAAACTGAAACTCTGCGTAAAGAACTAGTTGCCAACATGTCTCACGAGCTTTCAACCCCTCTGACTAACATATATGGCTATCTAGAAGCACTCTCAGACGGCGTGATCAGTGAGCCAGATAAACAACGAGAAACCATTAAATTAATTAAAGAAGAAACTAAGCGAGTTGTTCAGCTAATTAAAGACTTGAAAAAATTAGCTATTCTGGAAAGTGAGGATCCAAAACTTAATCAAACTTACGCAAACATTAATGATTTAATCAAGACAGCAGCCCAATCATTTCAAAAAAAACTAGAAAATAAAAATATTGAGTTAAAGCTCGAACTGGAAGCCAACTTGCCAAAGATTAAATTAGATGAGCAAAAGATACAGCAGGTGATCTCTAATCTTTTAGATAATGCTATTAAGTACTCATCTGCAGGCAGCACCATCACTCTCAAAACCTATCAATCCGATCAGCAAGAGTTGTGCTTTAAAGTTATCGATGAAGGGATGGGCATTAAACAAGAAGATCTGCCTCTAATCTTTGAAAGATTTTTTCAAGTCGATAAATCGCGCAGCCATGAGGGAATTGGAATTGGTTTAACCATTGTTCAAAAAATTATTAAAGCTCACAAAGGAGAAATTCAAGTCAAAAGTGAGTTGGGAAAAGGCACTACTTTTAAAGTTAGGCTGCCTTTGAAATGAAAAATAAACCAGCGCTTGACATGATTTCAGCTTAACTTGTCCTCAACTTAACACTCCCTTAACATTGGCAAAATAGTCTCACAACATTGATTGATTATAATATGGATACATAATTAACCTTTACATTTCCAAAATAATTCTAAAAGAAAGTTTATATGACAGAAGAAAACAAAAAGATTCGGGCAACAGAGAGCATTGATGTCAGAGGTGAGATTTGTCCTTATCCGGACATAAGAACAAGAAAAAAAATTAAAAAAATGAGCTCAGGAGAGATATTGGAGGTTTTAACTGATTATCCTTTATCTTTAGAGAGAATCCCGCGTAACTGTGAAAAAGAAGGACATAAAATGCTTAAAGTAGAGAAAATAGAGTCCGGTCCTGACCACCGGCTTCTAATTCAAGTTAAGTAGTTAGAATATTAACTATCAACGCATCCAACTGCATTTATTATTAAATTAAACTAAATAAAAGTAAAATTATGAATAAAAAACAAATATCAATATTGACAATAGTACTAACACTGGGCTTAGGGCTATTTCTTTTTACTCAAACAATCGGTAGTAATAAAAACACTAACAATGAAATTTCTTCGCTCGAAAACACAGTCACTGAAAATCAGGAAGAAGAAAATACTACCACTCAAATAGAGGAAGAAAAGCAATCGGTAAAAGGGGAAGCAGTGGTTGAAAACGAAGAAGGCAATACAAATATAGAAGACAGCGAAGAAGTGTCAGAAAAGTCTGTAGTAATCTACTTTTTTTGGGGAGATGGCTGCCCTCATTGTGCAGTTGAAAAGCCTTTTTTAGAGGAAATGGAACAGAAGTATCCTGAGTTAGAGGTAAAGATGTATGAGACATGGAAAAACAAAGAAAACTTAGAACTGTTTCAGCAGGTGGCTCAAGCTTATGGCATTCAAGCCAGAGGAGTTCCCACTACTTTCATCGGTAATTATGAACCAATTGTCGGTTTTGCCGAATCCATGGCCGACGACATGGAAAGTAAAATCATTTATTGCGTGGAGAACAACTGCCTTAATCCGGCATCAAAACTATAAATCTAATCAAATAATCTAAATATGCTTAGTGTCTTCTCCATAATTAGCGGATTATTAGTGGGGCTTCTTTTCGGCCTTGCATTGCAAAGGGGGAGATTTTGCATGAACTCGGCTTTTCGTGATCCACTCCTATTCAAGGATTTCACTTTACTTAAAGCAGTAGGACTAGCGATTGTAGTTCAGTTACTTGGTTTTTATATTATAAGCACTCTTGGCATTGTGGAGCTTAATCCCAAGCCTCTTTATCTACTTGCCATACCTTTAGGTAGCTATATGTTCGGAGCCGGGATGGTCTTAACAGGAGGATGTGCCAGCGGAACAGCTTACCGCGTTGGTGAGGGCATGATCAGTTCTTTAATAGCTTTGTTTGGATTTATTATGGCCGCATATCTAGCCAAAGATGGATTTTTATCCGATTTTGTCACCCGAGTTCAAACTTTAAATAAGGGTCCTTTAACGCTCAGTTCGATATCAGGAATTCCTGCTGAGTTTTTTGTTTTAATTTTCGCCGGCATAATTTTTGTGTTGTTATTTTGCGGCCTTAAGAAAAAAGATAGCGGAATTAGCATCCAGGACAATAAGCTGAAGCAGGGTAACAAGATAAACTGGACTGGAAAACTTTTTAACATGGGTTGGTCGTGGAAACTAACCGGACTTGCAATTGGCTTTATTGGTATATTGGCATTTATTTTTTCATCCCTATCCGGGCGTAATTATCCCTTGGGAATAACCACAGGCTTTGAAACAATTCTTAAATCAATTTTACAAAGAAAGAACTTTTTAACATGGGAATCATTCCAAGTTATTGGTCTAGTTGCAGGTTCATTCATTGGCTCTAAATTGGGTAATGAATTTAAAATTCGTTTGCCAAAAGCTAAAGTTGGATTACAATCTCTGGCCGGAGGATCCTTAATGGGTTTTGGTGCGATAATAGCCGGGGGCTGTAACATAGGACATATTCTCAGCGGCGTGCCTCAATTAGCAATCTCCAGTATTCTTGCGGGTATATTCATCATTTCAGGTGGTTGGACATTAGCTTATTTTATGTTTATAAAAAACAATTAATAAATTCACAAATAAAATATGAAATTAGGCATATTAGTCACCAAGCCACCATACACATATCAAGACATTGACACGCTTTATTACCTTAGTAAAGCCGCGATAGCTAAAAAACACCAAGTGAAAATATTTCTTTATGTTGATAGTGTCATTGCCGTCAATAAAGATATCAATTCAGCCAAAGAGAGAAATTTATATCAAAGAATGGCAGAACTGGCTGACTTGGGAGCAGAAATCAAGATTTGCGGTGTTTGTATCCAATTCCGTGGGATAAAAAAAGACCAGCTTTTACCTCAGGGAGAGTTAGAAGGTTTGCCTGGTTTGGCTGACATGGTCAAGGAGTGTGACAAATTTATCAATCTATGAACATATGACAAAAAAAGTACTAATAATCGTTAATAATCCGCCATTTGGCACGGTTTTCCCGGCTGAGGCTGTCAGAGCCGGTATTGCTTTTGCCGGAATGGATTTAGATACTTTCTTAGTTTTTTCCGATGATGGTGTATTTTCCCTGCTAAAAAAACAAAATCCTGATCTAATTGGGGCGGGAAGCTTAAAAGAAGGTTTTGCCAATGCTACCGAATTTGGTTTGAAAGTTGCAGCCGATGCCAACAGCTTAACTGAGAGGAACATTCAAATACAGGAAATCCAACAGGTTGAAATTTTAGCTGACAAAGAGATAAACAAACTCGTCAGAGGAGTGGGTGTAATAATTAATTTTTAAACACATATGTTATTTATTATCAAATCAAACGATCTCAGTCGGCACAAGCAAATATTGCGCTTTATTAAAAAGGGGGATATTACCGTTTTAATTCAAGATGGCGTTTTAGTTTGTCATAATCCTAAAAATAATCTTATTGGCGCAATTAAAGAAAAGGGTGCAAGTATTTCAGTCATAGATCAAGACCTAAAATTAAGAGGGGTTGATAATAAGGCCGGTGTTAAACTTATCTCTTATGCAGATTTGATCACTTTAATAGAGCAAAATACTGTTTTTTCTTAATATGGATAACTTGCCCAATTGGATTAAAATTAAGCAATGCGATAAAAAAGCATATCTGAAGACTTTAGATATTATAAATGAATATAAACTAACTACGGTTTGTCTGGAAGCAAATTGTCCCAACCGTTATGAATGTTTTGCTGCCGGCACAGCTACTTTTATGATTTTAGGTGACGTTTGTACCAGAAATTGTCGTTACTGTAATATCAAAACAGGTTGGCCAAAAACTGTTGATGCCCAAGAACCAAAAAGGATTGCTATTGCTACTGAAAAGATGAAGTTGGATTATGTGGTGATAACCTGCGTTACCAGAGATGATTTGGCAGACAGTGGCGCTGACCAATTTATAAAAACAATCAAGGCGATAAAAAAAATAAATCCAAGTTGTACAATTGAAGTGTTAATCTCTGATCTAAACGGTAATTGGACAGCGCTTCAAAAGATCATAAAATCCGGACCTGATGTGATTAACCATAACTTAGAGGCTGTTGAAGATGTTTTTACCCTAGTAAGACCTAGAGGTGATTACAGATTGTCTCTAGAACTTCTAAGAAAAACAAAAGAATTTGAGCCGAGAATAAAAATCAAATCCGGCATCATGCTTGGTTTAGGTGAAACAAATGAGCAAATAATTGAAACACTTACGGATTTGAAAAAAAGCAGTTGTGATATAGTCACAATAGGTCAGTATTTACAGCCAAGCTCAGTACATTTTTCGGTAAAGAAATATTATAAACCAGAAGAGTTTAAAAAAATTAGGGCGATTGCCAAAAAAATAGGCATCAAACAAATTTCAGTTGGACCTTTGGTTAGGAGCTCGTATCAAGCTGACACTATGTGTAAATAAAAATATGAACACCTGGAGACTTATAAAAACAACTGCGGACAGCGGTGCAAAACAGATGGCTAATGATGAAGCCATTCTTACAGCGCGCATAAAAGGTACAGTTCCAAACACTCTGCGATTTTTTAAGTGGCAACCATCCTGTGTAACAATTGGTTTTTTTCAAAATCTGGAAGATGAAATAGATCTTATCAAGGCTCAGTCTAAAAATATAGACGTAGTTAGAAGGTATACTGGCGGAGGCGCAGTTTTACATGAACATGAACTAACTTATTCTCTCACCATTTCTGAAAAAGATGTTTCTTCTGATATAGTTGGATCTTACAAAGAAATCTGCGGTGCTATAGTTGAAGCCCTACTTTCTCTTGGCATAAAAGCGGAATTCAAACCCATAAATGATATTATTGTCGGTAATAAAAAAATATCCGGTAATGCCCAAACCAGACAGTCAGGCGTGGTCTTACAGCACGGAACGATACTTTTGGATCTGGATCTTGAAAAAATGTTTTCCGTGCTAAATGTCCCTGACGAAAAAATTAAAGATAAAATGATAAAAACGGCCAAAGAGCGAGTAACCTCGTTAAAAAACGAGTTAGGAAAAAACATTGCAAATAAAGAAATAGAAAAGGCGCTTATTTATGGTTTTGAAAAAAAGTTTAATATAAAAACTGAAGTTAAAGAACTGACTTTTGAAGAATTAAAGCATGCCGAAAAATTATACAAAGAAAAATATACAAGCGATAAATGGAATTATTGGCGTTAGAAATAGCTTTATGAAAAAAAATATAGTCTATAAAGTTCCAAATGGGAAGATGCTTAGAATCAGATATGACTCTAATGACGATACTATCGTGAACATTAAAATTTTCGGTGATTTTTTTATACACCCGGAAGAGTCAATTTTAGACATAGAGCAGTTTTTAATTGGCAAGAAAATCAATCAAGTAGCTAAAAACTTAACTAAGTTTGTTGATAAAAAAAACATAACCTTGATTGGTTTTACCCCAATTGATATAGAAAATGCACTTATTTAAGGTAAATCTTGATGACTTGATGTGTCTTGACTAATCTTTTTGTCTTTTAATGTTTGACTAAAGACTATTCCCTAAATTTCTTGTCCAATCGAAGACCAACAAAAAGAAAAACGCCGGCAAAAAGCAGTAGAGCCATCAGGTTGGTAAACAAACCTAAATTAATTTTGCCTTCAATTCCAAAACCAAACAAATCATTAGCATAAGTTAGAGGTGAAAAGTAAGAGATTGTTTGTGCCCATAAAGGCAGCGTTTTGATTGGGATAAAAATTCCACTAATAAACATTAGCGGCATACGGATAAAATTAAGCATGATCATAATGTTTCCTGGATTTTCCGTAGGAAACATAGCAAACATGATTCCCAGCAAAGAAAAGCATAATGAAGCAAAAATTAAGGCAAAGAGTAAGGTGGCTGGACTAAACAAAATTACTCCCAGAAACAACCAAGCTGCCAATAAAGCGATTAAGCTAATAGCTACGCTAAACAGAACTCCCCCTAAAGCTTTTCCCAAAATAACAGCATAAAAAGATATCGGAGCAGCGATCAGCCTTTCAAAAGTTTTAACCCTTCTTTCTACTGGAATCGCCACTGGTCCAATCGATGAAGCCGAAAATAAGACTGTCAGAGAAATTAAACCTGGAATTAAAGATGAGGTCGGCACATTTCTGCCAACAGCAAAAGAAAGAAACATAAACAAAGGAAACATAACACCAAACATCAAGGTTCCAGGTTTCAAATAGTAAATCATGATATCCTTTTTGGTAATTGACCAAGCCGCTCTCAGGTTGTTGGTGAGATTCTTATTCATCATTTTTTGGTTAATTTGATAAAAACTTCTTCTAAATCAGGACCGAGAGTGTTTAGACTGGTGATTTTTAACTTGTTTGTTAAACTAAAATCCCACAGCTTTTTTAAAGCTCTTTCTGGCTTATCAGTAAATAATTTATACTTGTCTGCCTTTTTTTGAACTTGATTGATAAAATCATGTTTTTTCAAAGAACTTATTTTAGTCAAAGAGACCGTCTGATTAAAAACTACTTCAATCGACTGGACACTCTCAATGGTTGTTTTTAATTTCTCCGGGGTATCAATCGCAGCAATTTTGCCATGATTAATAATAGCCACCCGATCACAACTTCTACTGGCTTCTTTAATGTCATGGGTTGTGAGAAAAATAGTGATCTGTTGTTGGCTTAAATTTTTAATCATCTCCTTGATAATAAGCGAACTCTCCACATCCAAGCCCGAAGTTGGCTCATCTAAAAACAATAATTGCGGACTATTGATCAAACCCATGGCCAGAGTTAGCCTTCTTTTCATGCCCTTGGAAAAACCCTTAACTTTGTCATCTTGGCGCTTAACAAGCTCAAAGGTTTTGAGTAAATCTTGGGCTCTTTTCTCAGCTTGACTTTTTTTCAGCTGATAAAGATCGGCCGTAAAAATCAGATTCTCCCAAGCCGATAATTCATCGTATACATTAGATGTTTCAGGCACCATACCAATTAATTTTTTAGCTTCGATATCTGTTTTTTCAATATCATGATCAAAAATTTTTGCCTGACCTTCGGTTGGCTTAGTCAATCCGGTTAACACTCTTACAGTGGTTGTCTTACCGGCGCCATTAGGGCCCAAAAATCCAAAGACCTCTCCCTTTTTGACCTCAAAAGAAATATCGTCAACAGCTGTTAGTTGTCTAAATTTTTTACTAAGCTCAATTACCTCGATCGCTTTTGTGTTTTGTTGATTAATGTCCATCTTGAATCCCTAAAATAATCAACTTTTCTAAAGCTTTAATCCCTCTTAGTTCGTTATTTTCAACAAAAAGTTCTGAGCCTTGTTCAAGTTCAAAATTTTCCTTGCCTTTAGTAAATACACCCTTGCCTTTCAGTACCAAAAAGAAAACTGCATAAGGCTCGGGATGGGGCGGTATTGCTTGGTTCTCCTCAAGACAAACCGTCACCACGTTAAACTTGTTAGATTTTATAATATCGGTTTTAACCGGTCCTTTTTTAGAAAAATTTTGCAAAGATAAGATGTTGTCAATTTTCATTGGCTTCCTCCTTAAAATGTTTTTTATAAAATTCGACCATTTTGGTCATCATTTTTCTTCTTTCAATCACAACCTCCAACCACTGCTTTAAAAGATCTTCTCCCTTTTTCGTAACTTGGTAGATTTTCTTGTCCGGATTCTTTTTACTTTCTTTCCACTGAGAGGTTAACAGCTCACGCTTCTCCATGCGACGCAATAAGGTAAGGTATAGATAGAACCAAGCTTAATTTGATGTCTGCCCTCAGTTAACTTTTCAATTGATTCAACGATTTTGTATCCGTAAGAGGGTTTTTCATAAAGAACTCTTAAAATTAAAAACTGGACCCAGCGTTTTTCCGGATATCTGCCTTTGGGCTCACAACTTATTTTGTCTTTCATACATAACATCGTTACATATATAAACTTATTTGTCAAATCTTAACATTCCCTTAATATTGGTAAAATACTTCCATAACATTGATCAGTTATAGTGAACATATGAAGAAAGTTTTTCTAGCAGTCATTACCTTTATTTGTCTATTATTCTTAGCCCAACCAGCTTTAGCTGCAGAAAAAACTACGGTCTACTTTTTCTGGGGAGAGGGCTGTCCTCACTGCGTAGTTGAAAAGCCTTTTCTAGAGGAAATGGAACAAAAGTATTCTCAATTAGAGGTTAAAAGCTATGAAACTTGGCAAAACCAGGGAAACATGGCTGTCTTTGAACAGGTGGCTGAGGCTTACGGCATTCAAGCCAGAGGAGTTCCTACTACCTTTATTGGCGACTACGAGCCAATAGTTGGTTTTGCTGAGTACATGGCTGATGATATGGAAAACAAAATTGTATCGTGTCTGCAAGAAGGCTGTATTGATCCGGGTGTCAAAGCCGGTATTGTAGCTACAGATGAGAATCAATCAGTTGAAGAAGAAGCTAGTAGTGAACCAACCACAGCTCCGACAATTACCAGTGAGCCCGCTGATACAGCCAATGATATAAAAAGTGAAGCTCCCTTCACCTCTTTGGGGCAAGAAACAAACGACTCAAGCACTCAAAATGCACATACAATCAAATTGCCCCTGTTAGGAGAGATAAATTTGGATCATATGCCGTTAATTGTTATGACCAGCTTGATAGCTTTTGTTGATGGGTTTAACCCCTGTTCTTTGTGGGTAATTACTTTTTTACTGGGTATTGTTCTGCATACCGGCTCAAGAAAAAAAGTTTTTGCTGTGGGTCTAACCTTCATTACAATCGCCACCCTTGTATATGGACTATTTATTTTAGGTTTATTTAACGCTCTAGCTATCATCGGCTACATGAAATGGATTAAGCTTTCCGTGGCTGCAGTCGCCTTGATTTTTGGATTAGTAAATATTAAAGACTACTTTTGGTATAAAAAAGGTATCTCTTTTACTATTCCTGATCGCTTTAAGCCTGGAATCTTTAAAAATACTCGCCAGTTAATGAAAAAAAAGTCAATGCTGGGTCTTATTTCTGGTACTATTGTCTTAGCTTTTGGTGTCACTTTTATCGAATTAATTTGCACTGCCGGCTTTCCAGTTATCTGGACCACAATTTTGTCTGAAAACAATGTTAGTTTGGTTTTATTTGCCACCCTTTTTGCCCTCTATATGTTAATTTACTTTTTGGACGAAGCCTTTGTCTTCGGCACGATTCTTTTAACTTTAAAAGCCAGCAAATTTGAAGAAGAACAAGGCCGTGTCTTAAAACTACTGGGCGGAATTATTATGTTGACCTTAGCTTATTTTTGGCTAGCAAAACCAGAACTAATGAATGAAGTAGTTGGCATGTTTAAGGTTTTTGGCATAGCTTTTGGCATTACTGGGGTCGTTTACCTTATCCACAAGAAAATTTTGCCCGTATTTGGTATTCAGATTGGCAATGAAGCCCAAGATCTAACTGTCGAACAAGAAGAATCAGAAGAAAAAAATCAAATTAACAATTAAATTTACTGAAAACAACTTATGACCAACAACGAAAATTTACCAGAAAAATTCCTTTACGACTCAAATTATACCTGGGTCGATATTCAAGGAAAAACAGCCACCTTGGGTGTAATCAAACCAGCCGCTGACAAAGTCAAAGAGTTTGTTTTTGTGAAATTACCTAAAGAGGGGCAGTCACTAAAAAAGGGAGATAATTATGTATCATTAGAAGCACTCAAATGGAGCGGACATTTAGCCAGCCCGCTTTCGGGTAAAGTAATCGAGGTTAATCAAAAAGTGTTTGATCAGCCTTCACTAATTAATCAGGATCCCTATGGCAAGGGCTGGATCGCTAAGCTAGAGCTGACCGCACCCAATGAAAAAGAAGAGCTGTTAAAGAGTCAAGATAAAAGCAAACAAGCCTAGATTAAAAATTAACAAGGAAAAAAATGAACTTGACTCAACTGCAAGAAAAATCAAAAAAACTACTTAGCCCACAAGGAGCTCCGATCGGAATCAAGCTGCTTAAATCAAAAGACATGATAAAAGAAAAAGAAATCATGCCTTTAGCTAACAATCGTGCTTTGTGTCAGTTATTAAAAACAGTAGCGGTTTATGAAAAAACTAGAGGTGTCTATACCGAGAACATTGACGCCTGCACGGTTGGGACTTATGTGATGGGTTTTGCTATGCCTCCGGAAGATTTAAAAGATCGCTGGGTGAAAGGCTTTGCTTATACTCCCAAAAGGTTTGAGCAATTGTCAAAACAAATCGAAGCTTTACCTCAAAATGAGTATGAAGCAGCTGTTTTTGCTCCGCTTAAAGAGTTTGATCGACTAGATCTTGAACCAGAAGCCATAATTTTGCTAGTTAATTCCTGTCAAAGTTACCTAGCCTTAATGGGCTATTTTGACGCTACTGGCAATAAGCCTAAATCTAGTTTCAACGGCCATGCAGCCTGCGAAATTGTGGCAGCTGTGATTAAAGGCGAATCGCCCTGGATGACCATCCCTTGTGGAGGTGCTCGCAGTATTGCCAACTCGCAAGATGATGAGTTATGGTTGGGCTTTAACCCCCCAGATCTGGAAAAGTCACTCACTAGACTAGAAGAAATGGAACTAAAATATCCACCGGCTATTACACAAATGCCTGTGTCTGATCTTAATCCCGACCATCCACTAACCGACTTATTAGTCAGGGAAGTTAAAAAGTCTTAAGCATGAAATCTTGGCGACTACTGCCAACTGACGAGGTCAGTGATTACTACCATCACATGGCAGTGGATGAAGCAGTTTTAGGGGCAGTCAGCCAAGACCAAGCTCCACCCACGTTGCGCTTTTATCGCTGGAACCAGCCAGCTGTGTCAATCGGTTATTTCCAAGCTATTGCCCAGGAAGTGAACCTTGATAACTGCCAACAGGATAAAGTAGCTATTTTCCGGCGCATGACCGGAGGAGGCGCTGTTTATAAGGATCCCAAAGGGGAGTTAAACTACAGCTTGATTATCAAAGAATCTCACCCCATGATCCCGGCTGATATTCAAGATTCTTATCATGTCATCCAGCAAGGCATTATAGAAGGCTTACAACAGCTTGGTTTAAACGCAATCATATCTGGCATCAATGACATTACTCTTAAAGGAAAAAAGATTTCAGGTAATGCTCAAACCAGGAAAAACAGAACCGTACTCCAGCACGGAACTCTGTTGCTGGATTTTGATGTAAATAAAATGGTCAAGTATCTGAAGATTCCCATTGAAAAAATTTCTGATAAAAATATAAAAAAAATCGAAGATCGAGTCGGCACCATTCAAACCCATTTACCTGATATCACTTTCTCGAATTTACAACAAGCGATTCAAGCTGGTTTTTGCACTACTTTTAAGGCTAATTTAAAATCAGAGACTGCTAGCGCAAATGAGAAAAAGATGGCCAAAAAACTTAAAAATGAAAAATATACAACTCAAGAGTGGACTTACTGGAGGTAATTATGCAAAAAATTAACTATAAAGTTCCAGGTGGCAAAATGCTACGACTCAAGGTAGAACTGGACAATTACGTCATTGAATCGATTCAAATTACTGGTGATTTTTTCATTCATCCAGAAACTGCAATTACAGATATTGAAAACTTTTTACAAAACAAGGATCTTCGGTCTCTAGCAAAAGAGCTCTCATCTTTTGTTAATGAGCATAAAATCAAGCTAATTGGCTTCAGCCCCAAAGATTTACAAAGCTGTTTATTGGGTTCCATGATAGACTAATTTTGTATGAAAAGCAGATTAACCGTCATCTTAATAGTTCTAGTCGTTGTTGGCTTGTCTGCAACAATTATTAGTCAGAAACCAGTTCAGCCTCCAACAACTGTTCATCAAACTGCAGCCGAATCACAAGTTCAAGTTGCCTACTGTCCCACTATGCAGCCAATAGTGGATAAGTTAAATTCAACAAAAGAGGTTAAATTTAACTTAGTAGGATCTGCTCAAGAAGCATTGCAGTTGTTGAGACTTAATAAAGTAGATACAGCCATTATTGGCCGCAAAGCTCGTCCACAGGAAATTCAGAATAGTACTCAAAAACTTCAAGCAGATTCAACAGCCACTACTTTAGCTGCCAGCCACTATCAAATAGTGACATCCAATGACTTAACTTCACAAGTTATTACTACTAATTTACCTGTAGAAACAGCTTCTAAAAAGTATCCTAATTTTAAATTTATCTCAGCCAAAGACGTAGGGACAGCTAATAAAACCAGCGACTTGGAGCTAGTCTTATGGAAAGATTTTGATTATTCCCAACATGATTTAGTAGTTGTAGTTGATGACAGTGGAAACAAAATGGCTTCTTTTAGAACACCATTCTTTTACTATAAAGAAGGCAAAGAAGACGTAATACACATGTTAGTGAGCCATTTGAGTACTTCTGCTATACGCGAATAAAAAACAATTAATACTTGCATTGGTTAAAACTAAGTTTTTTCAGTTGCTTGTAAACTTGAAAGATGTTGTTAAAAAGGTGTTCGAGATTTGGGACAGTAGGCCTCACCAAAGAAGATTCAGTAGTCGTGGTATTTCCCCATTTGTTACAATAAACATAACCTATGCAAAGTAGTGGATGGTACCAACAATTAATTAGACCATCATGGTCTCCACCATCTTGGCTTTTTGGCCCAGTATGGACTTTTCTATATGTTTTTATTGCTGTCTCTTTTTTTAAAGTATTTCAATTAACTTTACAAAAACGAATTGCCTTTATCATTGCTCTTCCTTTTATCCTTAATCTTATTTTTAACTTTGCTTTTACTCCTTTGCAATTTGGGTTAAGAAACAATTTCCTGGCTGCAATTGATATTATTTTTGTCTTAGGGACACTTATTTGGGCGATGCTTGCAATTTATCCTCATGCAAAATGGATTACGTATATTCAAATTCCATATTTGTTGTGGGTTAGTTTTGCGACTATTTTGCAGTTAACAATTACTTGTTTAAATCGCTAATATGTTTTTAAAAACTTATTTAATCACCTTGCCAGTTTTTTTAGCAATCGACTTTATTTGGCTTACCCTAATCGCCAAAAATTTCTATGCCCAGTACTTAGGTTACTTGATGAAAACAAATGTTAATTTCACAGCAGCTGGTTTATTTTACTTACTATTTGTAGTTGGTTTAGTAGTCTTCTCAGTTCTACCGGCATTGGAGAAAAACTCTTGGGCTCAAGCTCTTTTTCTAGGAGCTTTGCTGGGGCTCATTTCTTATGCGACTTATGATTTAACAAATCTAGCTACCATCAAAGATTGGCCGCTGGTAGTCACAATTGTGGACATGATTTGGGGAACGGTCTTGGGGGCTTCAGTTTCTCTGGCCAGTTATTTTATTCTCATAAAAATATAGAGACTTTATTTCTTTTCTTCTCTTTTACCCGTAAATATTTATGGTCCAGGGGACAACTTCGATCCTAAATCATCCCACGTTATCCTGCCCTTATCAAAAAATTCATCGATGCAAAACAAGAAGGAAAAGATGAGATGGTAGTTTGGGGAACCGGTAAGCCAACCATAGAGTTTTTGTATGTTGAGGATGCGATAAGAGGCATAATTCTTGCAACCGAAAAATACAATAAATCTAAACCAGTTAAGCTTGGATCAAACTTTAAAATCTCCATTAAAAACTTGGTTGAAAAAAATCAAAAAATTAACTGGCTTTGGAAAAAATTTAACTTGGGAAAGATTCAAGCCTGATGGACAACCCCAAAGAAAATTAGATGTATCGAAAGCTAAAAAAGAATTTAAATTTGTAGTAAAAACAGGTTTTGATACAGGGCTCAAAAACACTATTAATTGATACAAAAAACATAAAGAAGAGTTTTAAAAGCTTCTCAAACATGTAGTATAAGCTTTTATATCTCCTTCTTCGCTAGCCATTTTGCTATAATCCCAGCTATGAAAAGTTCTGAAAAAAAAGAGACTAATCCTTATCTTGTCGATCTTCTTTTAGAGCATAATCCTCAACTAACACCACAAGGATTATCAGAGATTTTTCCCTCTTACCAAAAGTTCAAACTGGAAAAAGAAATTGATCTTTGGACAACTAAGCCCATCAATGCTGCTTTAAATCTTCAAAAAAACAATCAAGACAAGATAATCTTTCTTCTTTCAGGTATAGCCGCCAGTGGCAAAGATGCCATTAGAGAAAGAATAACTAGTCATTCTTCTCAGCCTATCTATAAACCCGTTACAGCCACTTCTCGCCCGCCCAGAGGAGGGGAGAAAGACGAAGTTGACTACTACTTTTACGACACTCACCAAAAGTTTCTGGAAGATGTTAAAAAAGACTTGTTTATAGAACACATAAATCAGGGAGATGATCAAAATCCCCGCTACTATGGCCTGCCCAAGAAAAGCCTTGACCAAGCTCTTCAGCGCCCTGATCCAGTCATCTGTTCTCAAGTAGATATAGAGAGCGGTTGGCCTGCGGTGTCCAGATACGCCCAAAGTCATCCCGCAAACCCTTTTGTTTTCAAAGTCTTTGTCTTACCTAAGTTGTCATTCACTCAATACACCCAGGACTGGCTACCCAAACAAAGAGACAATCTTGATACCAGAATCTATAAAGCCGCCAAAGAAATTAGTCTCGCCGCCTCACAAAGCCACTTTATCTTAAACAACGACCTAAGCCAGGGCCAAAAAATACTTAATACATATGGTCAATCTGTTTTAGGCCAAATAAATCTTTTGCTTAAAAAAAGCTAGTTTTGCCTTATATTCCACGTAAAACACCCGCCTTTTTCAGGCTAAGAATATAGGATTTAACTGATGTATAAACCTATTCATGGCTTGACACCCATTCACCCTTGATTTAAAATATTGCTCGTAGTCGAAATACTTGCACAAGGTAAGAACTTCAAGCTTATAAACACTCATTTTCAGCTTAAGTGCCCAAAGGCAGGTACCGCTGACTACAAAACACATAGTCTTGTCAAACTAAGACAAAATTAGTACTATTATTATATGAATCAACAAAAACAAGAAACTATTAAATTCACTCCTGAAGGCCTTCAAGAGCTTAAGAGTGAGCTTAAAAAACTGCAAGACAAACTTCCTGCAGTTATCAAGCGCGTAGCTACTGCTCGCGAATTAGGTGATCTAGCGGAAAACGCTGAATACCATGCTGCTCGCGAAGATCACTCCTGGATTCAAGGAAGAATTGAAGAATTGGAAGCCATTTTGTCTCGTGTTGAAGTAATTGAACAAAGCAACGGTGACAGCGTCAGTCTTGGTAATCAAGTAGTCTTAGTTAATCAACAAGGTAATGAAGTTGAGTATCACATCGTTGGTGAATGGGAAGCTGATCCGCAAAAACAAAAAATCAGTCATGAATCTCCTATTGGCCAAGCCTTAGTTGGTAAAAAGGTAGATGAGCAAGTTGAAGTACAGGCTCCTGCCGGTAAAATCACCTACACTGTAAAAGAAGTAAAATAATTTATGTCCAGCTACGGCATCACTCGCTCACAAGCTATAAATTTAGTCAAATCCTGGACAGAAAATCCCAATTTAGTTAAGCACATGCTGGCGGTTGAAGCTCAAATGAGAGCTCTGGCTGATCACTTTGATGCTGATGCAGATTTATGGGGTTTAGTTGGCTTGCTTCACGATGCAGACTATCAAAAATATCAAGATCAACCTCAAAAACACCCTTCAGACATCATTCAAGAACTTGAAAAGCGCAATGTCGATGAGAGGATAATTCAAGCTATCCGCTCTCACGCCTGGCAGCACCAAGACGATGCTCCCCAGCCAGATTCAAGACTTGACTGGTCTTTATATTGCTCTGATGATCTCTCCGGTCTTATCATCGCCGTCGCTTTAGTCCGTCCTGATAAAAAACTTTCCTCTGTTTCTGTCAACTCAGTTCTTAAAAAATGGGATGAAAAATCATTCGCTTCAGGTGCCAGCCGGGAACCTGCAGAGCTATCTCCTCAAAAACTAGGTATATCTATAGATGAACTTGTTGATATTTGTCTCAGTTCTCTCCAGTCAATAAGTGACGACCTTGGTCTGTAATGATATCCTAGTAATATGCTAGATATTGAATTTATTCGTCAAAACTCCAAACAAGTAAAAAAAGCTTGTGTTGACAAAGGCATCAATCCTCAACTGATTGACAACCTAATTGATATAGACAAAAAAAGACGTCATTTTATCCAACAGATTCAACCCCTAAGAGAAGAAAGAAACGATCTTAACGACAAACTAAAATCTGATCAAAGCGAAAAACTTTTAGATAAAGCCCGCCAATTAAAGTCCAGCCTTCAAGATCTGGAACCTCAACTTAAAAAAATCCAGGACGACTACAACAATTTAATGTTTCAAGTGCCCAACATTCCCGCCGATGATGTTCCCGTGGGAGATCAATCAGCCAACAAGATAGTCAGAACCTGGGGTGACAAACCAAAATTTAATTTTGATATTAAAGACCATCTTGAGCTTGGCCGATCACTAAAGCTTTTTGATCTCAAAAGAGGTACCAAAGTTGCCGGAGCCCGTGGTTATTTTCTGACTAACCAGGGTGTAAAACTAGCTTTAGGTTTAATGCAGTTTGCCCTAGATGAAATGATCGATCAGGGTTTCACTCCTTTCATTCCACCTGTTATCAATCGCCGCCGCGCTTTTGTTAACTCTGGACACTTCCCATGGGGTGAGTCAGAGGCTTATCGTCTACAAGAAGATGAAAATGATCCTCAAAATGACTACTTTCTATCTGGCACTTCAGAGGTCCCACTAGTTTCTTACTACGCCAATGAAGTTATTACCCGTGCAGACTTGCCTATCACCATGGTTGGCTTTTCCCCCTGCTATAGACGCGAAGTGGGTAGCTACGGCAAAGATACTCGCGGTATCTATAGAGTTCATGAATTCTTAAAAGTTGAACAAGTAGTTTTCTGTCACAACGATCCTCAAGCTTCCCAGACCTGGCATGAAAAACTAATTAAAATGACCGAAAATATTCATCGAAAGCTTAAAATTCCCTACCAAGTTGTCCTTATGTCAACCGGAGAAATGGGTCAACCCCAAGCCAAAAAATACGACTTAGAAACCTGGATGCCCGGTAGACAAGAGTACGGAGAAGCTGGTTCAGATTCAATCCTGCATGATTTTCAAGCCAGAAGAGCCAATATCCGTTATCGTGATCACAATCAGGAACTTCAGTTTGCTCATACTCTAAACAATACTGCTCTCACCTCAGCCCGCACAATCATTGCTCTACTAGAAAACTTCCAAAAGAAAGACGGCTCAGTCAATCTTCCCAAGGTTCTCAAGCCTTATGTTGGCAGTCTAGTTTTAAGACCAAGTGAAGACTAAAACTATTTGGTGGGCAATTCCCATATTTGCAGTGGCAGCTTTTTTTGGTTGGCAGCTTTACTTATACTCACCTTCTCAGCTGATCAATCCGCTCCAGTTGTCATCTTCAGCTCCTAATTTGGACAACAAGCTTAATAAAAACATCTCTCTTCTACCATCCCTTGATTACTCGCAAGCGCAACGACTTACCTCTCTCTCAGACTCCATCTCATACCTTGTCTACAATCCACAAATAAAAAAGGTTTATCTTTCCAAAAATCCTCATCAGAAAATTTCTCCTGCTTCCTTTACCAAGCTTTTAACTGCACAAGTGGCTCTGGATATTGCTGATCCAGATCAGCTGATAACAGCTACCTTCACCTCAATAGATAAAGAACCCACCATCATGGAGCTTCAAGTAGGCGAGACCCTGCCCTTAAAAGATCTACTCCGGGCTGCCATCGCCACTTCAGCTAATGACGCCGCCGCCACTATAGCTCAAGGTACTGCTCGTGTTTACGGCCAGGAAACCCCATTTTTCATCAGTTTAATTAATAAAAAAGCTCAACTTTTGAATATGGCTGACTCTCACTTTGCCAACCCCGAAGGCTACGATCATCCCCAGCAATACTCAACTTTGTCTGATATCGCCAAAGCTGTTTACAATCTCAAACAAAACTATCCCTTACTTGTTCAAGCCGGAGCTTCCGATCGGGAAGACATTCACCCAACAGACACCAACCCCAACCACTACTTGCCCAACTGGAATACTCTGCTTGGCTTGTATAAAGGCGTCGATGGTTTAAAAATTGCCTACACTGAAAACGCCGGCTACTCTCTAGTGGCTACCGCTACCAGACAAGACATCCCTGTGGTGGTTATCTTAAGCGGTGCTGACTCAATCCCCGAAAGAGACCTGGCTGCTGCAGCACTTTTGGATGCAGCTTATATAGAGCACAATCTGGTTCCCATTAATTTAACCCGTTTTGATTTAAAAGAGCGCTACAACCAATGGCAAGAGCTGGCTGATTACATTCGCAGTCAAACTAAGTAAAAATAAATTAAACGACTATATATGCCAAAACTAAGTGATGTCGGCCAATACTTAAATCCCAAAACAGTCAAGACTTTCTCCTCACCTTTTAATGAAAAAATAGAGGTAGTTACTTTCTCAGGCTCCCTAAGACTTGATATCAACGATCTAACTCAATCAGGTACCGTCATAGAAAAGATCTGGTCCAAAGCTTTCAAAGATCTTCTGCCTTCAGATTTTCAGCCCCAAAACATTCTGGTTTTAGGCTTAGCCGGCGGCTCTGTTCTAAAACCAATCAATAAAAACTGGCCTCAGGTAAAAGTTACCGCTGTGGAAATTGATCCCTTAATTATTAAAATTGCCAAAAAACATTTTAAGGTAAAGCCTTCTCCTAAACTTAACATAGTCAATCAAGACGCCATTGATTACGTAAACAATCTTGATAAGGATTTTGATCTCTGTCTGGTCGACTGCTATCTAGGTGATCAGTTTCCTTCAGCTTTGGAAACAATTGATTTTTATAAAAAACTTAAAAATAACTGTTCTCACGTTTTAATCAATCGTATTTTTTGGGGCAAGTACCAAGAACCTGCCTTAAATTTCAAACAAAAACTTGAAAAAGACTTCTCAGTCTCTTCAACCAGAACCACCTCCAATCTTCTTCTGGGCCTCTGATAGCTTTAGGTTTACTGTCAATCGCGATACAATATAGAAGATGTTTCAGTTTGTAAAAAACATTTTTAATACCAATCAAAGAGAACTTGCCCGACTTGAAAAAATTGTTGATCAAATCAATCAACTAGAGCCACAAATAAAAAAGTTAGAAGATGATCAATTTGCTTCAAAACTGCTAACTTACAAAAAGCAACTATCTCAAGGCAAGTCTCTTGATGACATTCTTCCCCAGGTTTTTGCCCTTGTTAGAGAGGCGTCTGTTAGAACTACTGGGCTACGCCCTTACGATGTCCAGATGATGGCCGCCGTTTCTTTGTATGAAGGAACAGTAGTTGAGCAAAAAACCGGAGAAGGAAAAACTTTGTCTGCTGCTCCGGCTCTTGTCCTAAGGAGTCTGTCGGGCAAAGGTTCTCATCTAGTTACCGTCAACGATTACCTTGCCAGACGTGATACCGGTTGGATGGGTCCTATCTATAATCTTTTAGGGCTAACAGTTGGAGTTATCTATTCAGGTGAAGGAGATCAGCCTGCAGCTATCTATGATCCTGAATTTGTAGACCCCACCCACACAGACCACAGACTTCAACATCTGCGTTCAGTCAGTAGAAGAGAAGCCTATCAGGCTGACATCACCTACGGAACCAACAACGAATTCGGTTTTGACTATCTTCGTGACAACATGGCCCGCTCCCTAAACGATCAGGTACAAAGAGAGCATCACTTTGCCATCGTTGACGAGGTCGACTCCATTCTTATCGATGAAGCTCGTACTCCTCTGATCATCTCCGCTCCTGATATGGAGCCCACCGACAAATACTTCAAGTTCTCCAAATTAATCAATAAGCTTTCAAAAGACACCGACTACGAAATCGATGAAAAAATCAGAAGTGCAACTTTGACAGAGCACGGTCTTAAAAAATTGGAAAAAATGCTTGATGTCGACAATATCTACGAAAAAGACTTCGACACTGTCCACCACATGCAGCAGGCCCTAAAAGCCAAGACGCTTTTTGAAAAAGACAAAGACTACGTTGTCAAAGACGGTCAGGTCATCATCGTTGACGAGCACACCGGCCGGCTAATGTATGGTCGTCGTTATTCAGAAGGCCTTCACCAGGCCATCGAAGCCAAAGAAGGCTTACAAATCCAACAAGAGTCCAAAACACTGGCTACCATCTCTCTACAAAACTACTTTAGAATGTACCAGTCTCTCTCTGGCATGACCGGTACCGCTGCTACCGAAGCTGATGAATTCAAAGAAATATATGACCTGGATGTAGTTGTTGTTCCCACCAACGAGCCAGTTATCAGAAAAGATCACCCTGACCTTGTCTACAAAACCACTCGCGCTAAATACTCAGCCATCATCCGTGACATTCAAAAAAGACATCAAAAAGGTCAGCCGGTTCTTGTCGGTACTAAATCCATTGATCAAAACCAGATCCTATCTACCTATCTTGATAAAAAAGATCTACCCCACCAAGTTCTAAACGCCAAAAACCACGAAAAAGAAGCTGAAATTATCTCCCAAGCCGGTCGGGTTGGTGCTATCACCGTTGCCACCAACATCGCCGGTCGTGGTGTTGATATTGTCCTGGGTGGCGACCCCACCGAAAGAGAGCCCCAAAAATGGCAACAAGAGCATGACAAAGTTATCAAACTAGGTGGTCTGCACGTTATTGGTGCAGTCAGAAACGAATCGCGTCGAATAGATAATCAGTTCAGAGGCCGTGCCGGTCGTCAGGGAGACCCGGGCTCTTCACGCTTCTACGTTTCACTAGAAGACGAGATTATGCGCATCTTCGGTGGAGAACAAGTATCCCGTCTTATGGACATTCTCAAAGTTCCCGAAGATCAGCCTCTGGAAGCTAATATGGTTTCCAAAGCCATAGAAACCGCCCAGTCCAAAGTAGAGTCCTTTTATTTTGATCAACGAAAACAAGTTGTTGAATACGACAACGTCGTCAACCGCCAGCGCGAAATAATTTATGCCCGTCGCCAGAAACTTTTGCAAACTGCAGAAAACAGCCCTGAAAAACTACGTGCCCAAATCAAGGACATTCTCTATGAGCAGATAGATGAACTAACTCTCCTGCTTGCCCCTGATGGCATCACCAAAGATGAGATCAATACCTTAATGCAAAACTTTTTAACTATCCTGCCTTTAGATCCTCAATCTCAAGGGGGGCTCAGAAACTTTCTTGAAAAAAATCAGGATCCTGACAAAATCAGCCAGCACCTAAAAGATCTCGTCGACAAAGCTTATCAATTGCGCCAGTCCCAGTTTGAAGGCACCGGACTAACTCAGATAGAAAAACAGGTGGTTCTCTCAGCCACTGACAGGCTCTGGGTTGATCATCTGGACAGTCTAAAAGATTTGGAAGACGGTATCCGTTTGCGTGCCTACGCCCAAAAAGATCCCTTAGTTGAATACAAACAAGAAGCCTACTCTATGTTTGAGGGACTCCTGTCTCGCATCAATCAACAAGTAGCTGATACTATCTTTAGAATTCAAGCTCAACCCACTGCTCCCGGTTTACTCGCCCAAGCAGTAGCTCAAAAAGGTAAAGCTCCCACACCCCAAGATCAACTCCAGCAAAAACAAATTGGCGGCAAACCAACTATCAACCCAGATCAGCCACGCATCAAGCCGGTTGGCTCCACTGCAGTTGAAATTGGTAGAAATGATCCCTGCTGGTGTGGTAGCGGAAAAAAATTTAAAAAATGTCACTATCCTCAACTTGAAGATGGTTCCAAGGTATAACTTGGCCTATAACTTATACTTCTGCTAAAATACCTCTCATGAAAGAGTTTAATTTCGAAACCATTGTAGCTCCTCCTGAGTTTGAACGGCATTGTGACAACTTTGTGCAAGCCGTCAAGGACAAAGTTTCTGGTAAATACCGTTACCTCTCTGTCCGACCCTTAAATATCACTACAATACAGCTAGAAGCCCTAACGGCTGATATTAAAAAACTTAAGGAGAAACCATTTAGTTCATCAACTAAAGATAGAATCGATCAACTGTATTCAGACCTTCACAAGCTCGATGTTGCCACAGCCACCAACTATGTAGCTATGGTTGGCTTATACGGAAATAGTCGCAATCATAATTTAGTCACCGAACAGATATTTGATGCAACTGATGATCTTGATGTTCTTGCCATGCATTTTCATGGTCGCAGAATCTATCCCACCCTACCAGAAGATTTGGTCAGCGACATTCAAAGTTCAATACCTCATCAAACTAGCATTTTCTATCAATTTTCAGATCGACAAGGGATTTAACCAATGAATCGTCAAGAGCTAGCTGAATTCTTAAAACCGCCTGGATTTGAAAAACGCTGTGATAACTTCGTCAAATCAGTCGAAAATCAGATTATTGATCAATATCATCGCGATTTTTGGATATGTGCAGAAAACGAAACCAGAAAAAATCTAAATATTCGCTCAACCATTTATAACATTCATAAAAAAATGGGGGCAAAGCATCGCCTCTCTGATAGGTACCTTAAGATCTTAAGTCTCAGAGAGCATCAAGCTGAAGTCACTTCTGCTTTTGCCAATTTTGCCAAAATAGAGATCATAGCTTATCAAAATAACCAGCAAGCGATAGACACCATTTATCAGATAATCCAACAAGTTGAAGATCTCGCTCAGAAAAATCAAGGAGAAAAAGACCGACCCACCAACCAGGAAATTCAACAAGATCTCCAACAAGGACTACAAGATCCAGAATTACTGCCCGGCACCACGCTTGTTTACTGTTTTACCTAAAAATAAGCTGTGATAAACTTTATTTACTATGGCTTTAACAGATTCCACCATGATGCCTTTAGGCACCAAAGCTCCTGATTTTAATCTCACTGATGTGACAAGTGGAGAAAAAGTCTCCTTATCTGATCTTAATGACAACAAAGCTCTTTTGGTTATTTTTATCTGCCAGCATTGTCCGTATGTAAAACATGTTGAAGACGAGATTGCTCGAATCGGCAAAGACTACCAAGACAAAGGCTTAGGGTTAGTAGCCATCAGTTCCAATGATACCAGCTCACACCCAGCTGATTCACCTCAACATCTCAAGCAACAAGCTAAAAAGCTAGGCTTTAATTTCCCTTACCTTTTTGACCAAGATCAGTCAGTAGCCAAAAAATATACCGCTGCTTGCACTCCTGACTTTTTCCTTTTTGATGGGGATAGAGAACTAATCTATCGTGGCCAGCTTGATGATAGTCGACCTGGTAACAACATCCCCGTTACCGGAGAAAGCTTAAGAGAGGCCATCGATGCTTTTTTAAATGATCAGCCAGTTTCAAAGGAGCAAAAACCTTCTTCTGGTTGCAACATCAAATGGAAACCTGGCAACCAGCCTGATTACTCCTAATTAAAGATTCCAAATTTGTGCAAAGTGCTAAAATCATTTCTTGACAGACCTGTCTGTTCGGGTTAAATTGGGAATATATTCGGTATTTATTCGTACATGATTAGAAAAATAAATCAACCTGTTGCTGTTACTGTTTTCTTTGATGGTAGTACTCAAAGAATTCTACCTAAAAACATAATCTGGAATGATAACTCTTATCCTGTTAACAAAGTTGGTCTTCATCATACTTACAAAGTCGGTCAAAACCTATTTCATATCTTTACAGTTCAAAGCCGCTATCTTGCTTTTCGCTTGAAACTAGATACTCAGTCTCTGCGTTGGACACTAGAGGAGATCTCCGATGGCTTATCCTAACAAAGACTACTTTAACCCCACCTCGCCTTTGAAGATGCATCTGGATATCAACTCCTGTTTTGCTACCATCGAGCAGCAAGCCAATCCTCTTTTGCGCCACAAGCCAATAGCTGTTGCCGCTGACACCGCCGACTACGGCTGTATTGTAGCTCCTTCCATCGAAGCCAAAAAACTGGGTATCAAAACCGGTACTAGAGTAGGCGAAGCCAAAAAAATCTGTCCCAGTCTGGTTGTTCTCCCCCCTGATACCAACAAATATCGCTCGGTTTTTTACCAACTTAAAGATCTTCTCTCCCAGTTTGCCACCCAGGTCAATCCTCTTTCCATCGATGAATTTAATCTCAATCTGCAAGATCAACCATATCTATCTGGTCAAATTAAGTCTTTCTCATCTTCCCTTAAAAAATCCATCAGAGACGACATCGGTGAATGGATCTCCGTCTCCATCGGCATTGCTCCCTGCTTCTCTTTAGCCAAGCTTGCTGCTGGTCTGAAAAAACCTGATGGTTTTACCGTCATCGATTCTGATAACTTTAAAGAGATTTACTCAAGTCTAGATCTAAAAGATCTGCCCGGCATTAATCATGGTTACTCTCTTCGTCTTTACATGTCTGGTATTTACTCTGTTTTGGATTTATACAATTCCTCACCAGGGCAGTTAAAATCTGCCTTCGATTCTGTTGTGGGCTACGACTGGTACTTAAAACTGCGTGGTTGGCCGGTTAAAAACAAAACTACTCGTAAAAGCTTCAGTAACTCACACGTCTTGCCAGAACCTATCCACTCTTCTTATCAACTTAAGGCTTTGCTGCACAAGCTTCTTCACAAAGCTACCTTAAGAGCTCACCAAAATAACTTCCTGCCCCGCCAGTTAGGGCTTTACCTAAGCTTTGTTGATGGCAGTTCCTTCCGTGACTTTATTCACCTAAAACAGCCTTTAATCAACTCTTTTCAAAGCTTTAAAATGCTTGACCACCTGCTAAAAAAATCTCCTCACAAGACAGTCAAAAAAGCCCGTGTTACTCTCTCTGATTTAGTTTCCAAAAACTTCACTCCCCAAAAACTATTCCAATCTGTCAAACATCAAGAGAAGCTGTCTGCTCTTTTAAGTGAAGTTAACCAGCGCTTTGGCACCTTTTCCCTGGTACCTGCTCGTCTTAAAGCCGCCAGCAATTTAGCGCCTGATCGTATCTCTTTTGGCAAGGTAGCTTGACACTTGTACTCTTCCACCTTTACCATTAATCTATAGTCGTTAACAAATATATATAAACTCATGGCCACTCAAAAAAACAATCAACAAACAGACACACCTCAACAAGAAAAACAGCAACCTCAGCAACCCGGTCAATCTCAACAGAAAGCTCCCACCTCTACTCCTGTAGGTCCTCAAAGTACACCTGCTGGAAAATCTCCTCAATCTGCCCCCAAGTCTCAAGCTCAATCTCAACAACCAGTTGCAGATCAAAAGGGACAAGGCCAATCCGATCTGTCCCAACCCGCCAATCCCAAGCCTCCGGCCAAAAAACAAGAGCAAGCAGTCAAACAGCCAGAAACACCTCAAAAACCACAGCAACCTCAAAAGCAAACCTCTCAGCAAGCACCGGCTCAACCCCAAGCCACAGCTGATGATCCAGATGTCTCCAATGCCCAAGCCAATCTTGATGCTGCCGTCAGTGACGTCACCGGTGGTGCTGCTGCCAAACCCCAACAATCAGATAAGCCTCAACAACCAGAGAAACCTGAGCAGCCAGCCCAACAAACACAAAAACCTCAACAGGCTCCGGCTCAAACACAGGATCCAACCAAGCCTGATAATAATCTAGAGGGACAAGATGAGATAAAACCTCAGTCAACAGCCCAACCTCAACCAGACAAGCCAGCTCCTCAGGGTGAAGTACCCAAAGAGAGCCCAGATCTAGATAAATAAATGGCTGCAGACATCGTCTGGACAAATCATCTAGAAGAGAGACTCCTTCAAAGAGGTATTACTAAAAACCAGGCCTTCAGTGCTATCCGTCATCCCTCCAAGAGTGAAAAGATCTCCTCCAATAAGTTCAAGTTTCACAAGTCCTTTTCTGACAAAAAAGTAACTATTGTAGCTGTTTTAAAGGACAAGCAATGGATCATCCTTACAGTCTGGAGCAATCAAGCTATACAAGACCAAACCAAAGAGCCGCTTGTCTCTCGTATAGTAAGAAAACTCTTAGTCAAATCAGTCAATCTAGTTAAAACTTTTATCTCCAACTTAAAAGACTAAAGCCACTTCTTCAACTCCACTTCTCTTTGTTCGTACTGGTCTTTTAATATCTGTTGTTGGATTACCTCTGGGCTTGTTCCCTCTACCTTACCTCTTACCTGCCAGTATGCGTTGCAGTTAAGATATCTAAAAACACCCTGTCTTTCACTCATTGTTGGGCACTCATGAACTATTGCTATTATCCAAAAAACAATTACCATAAATAAAATTGATACTCCTACCCACAAAAATATTCGGTAATACATATAAATGTCCTTGACTAAAACTTCATCAATCCCCGCTGCTACATGGTAAAACCACTCACTAAAACTGACCAAAAACATCAAGGAAATCATTACTCCTACTATTACTGTGGCTATCATAATCTCAATGTTATCATAGACCAACATAAACTCATCCCCAGTTGCCCTACGTGTGATTACCTTTTATTGAAAAAATCGACTTCTCAACTTCCCAACTAGACTTTAAACAGCTCTTTATATACCTGACCTAAAAGTCTTTTGATTTCATCATCCTTTTCCATCTCCTTGAATAATTCTGCAGCTCTCTCTTTTTGTCGCTCGGTTAATATTAAATTATCAAGAAAATCCGAGATTGACTTTAATGAAGGTGGTTGGGAAAAATATTCTTTCAGTTTCTGATGCCAATTAATTACTTTTTCTTTGTTCACGTATCTTAATTCTTCGGCTATAACCTGATCAAAATATGAAATTATTTCACCCCAATCATCAACCAAGGGATAGACCACTATGTCTTCTAGTATCTTAAGTACCGATGTAACCATTGGTTTTTGAGGCACAAGTTCTTTCATATTCAATCTTCTCAACACTTTGTTTCTTTCTATATCTACCAGAGAATGAACATACATTCCCAACTTAAAATCATTTTCAATTTTATCTAGCTCTTCAATCTGAAGATTTTCCCAGTGTGTTTCTTTTCGATCTATGCTCCCCAGATATCTGATGTCTGGGAAAACAGTGCCAATATAAAACTTTCTCTCATTTATTTTTCTGTCATATAAAAATAAATCTTTTATTTTCCTGCCGTAAGGGATGTGGGTTATCTGGCTAGCCATGCAGTAATTCTATCACTCCTTATTAGTAGATGTAGTGTTAAATAAAAAACTGATGATAAAATATCACTCATGCGCAAATTTATATTGCTATTTTTATCAGTCTTATTCTTATCCAGTTGTACTGGTAATCTCAGCCCTCAACCTAAACCTCAAATTCCCGATCCTTTTGGAGAAATCAGCCCCACTCTGCCTCCAGCTGGAGAAGCTGCCCTTGAATCTCAACGAAAAACCACCAATAATAATCCCATGAATACAAACAAACAACCAACTGGTACTCCTCAGGCAGAGCTACCTGAAGATCAACCTCAACAGCCCGTCGTACCTCAAGGTGCAATCATCAAAACTTCTCTGGGAGACATTAAAGTCAATCTCTTTACAGACAAGACTCCCAAAACAGTAGCTAACTTTGCCGGTCTAGCTACCGGGCAAAAAACTTGGATAGATCCCCAAACCGGCGAGGAGAAAAACACTCCTTTATACGATGACACCATCTTTCATAGAGTAATAAGTGATTTTATGATTCAAGGCGGAGACCCGCTCGGCACCGGCACTGGTGGCCCCGGCTATCAGTTCGAAGATGAAATCGTTGACTCTCTAAAATTTGACAAACCATACTTGTTAGCTATGGCCAACTCCGGCCCCAACACCAACGGTTCCCAGTTCTTTATTACCCTGGCAGAAACTCCTTGGTTAAACGGCAAGCACACCATTTTCGGAGAAGTAGTTGAGGGGCAAGCAGTGGTTGATAAAATCGGTCAGGTTGAAACCGCAGCCAACGACAAGCCAATAGAAAACGCAGTCATCCAACAAATTCAGATAATAGTTCAATGACCAGAAAAATCGGTGGGCATGTCTCCGTAGCTGGTGGTATTGTAAATGCCATTAAAAACTCCCAAGAGATTGATGGTAACTGCATGCAAATATTTGCCGGTAGCCCTAGAGTCTGGGCCCGAGATCTTTACCCTCCCGATCAGATAGAAGAGTTCAATCAAAAAGCCGATGCTCTAAATCTGCACCCCGTTTTCATCCACACCTTGTATTTGGTTAATCTTGCTTCTGACAAACAAGAGCTGGTTGAAAAGTCTACTCAGGCTTTACTGATCGATATGAAAAATGGTGATGCTATCAACTCAGAGGGCGTCATTGTCCACATAGGCTCTCATCAAGGTAGAGGTTTTGATTCAGTTCAGGATCAACTAGTCACTCAAATTGAATTTTTAATATCAAACACACAAAAAGTCCCCTTTGTTATCGAAAACTCAGCCGGACAAAAAGGTAAAGTCGGCTCTATAAACGAGATATCTGTTCTAGTTGAAAAGGTAGACGATCCGCGTCTAAAAGTCTGCCTTGATACGGCTCACTTATTTGCTGCCGGTTGGGACCTGCGCCAAGAAAGTGTAGTTGACGATCTGATTGATAAACTAAAAAACCTCTTTTTGTTGGATAAACTAGTTTGTTTGCACATCAACGACTCCAAAGGAGAGCTTGGTTCAGCTGTTGATCAACACGCCAATATTGGGGAAGGGGAAATAGGAAAAAAGAGTTTGTCTTACTTTATTAATCACCCTGATTTAAAAGACCTGCCCTTAATTTTGGAAGTGCCAGGTTTTGCCGGCAACGGTCCTGACGCCAAAAACATCAAAATCGCTCAAAAAATTACTCGTAACGGATAGCTTCGATAGGGGACAGGTTAGCTGCTCTTTTAGCCGGGAAAACTCCAAAAAATATTCCAATTACCGAGGACACACCGAAAGCTGCTATTACTGCCCAGATATTAATGGCAGCCGGGAAAAAGAACCTGAGACCAACAACAATCAATACCGCCAAAATTAGTCCCAGAAATCCTCCCAGTACAGACAAAATTACCGACTCAATTAGAAACTGCTTTCTGACGTCTTCTTTAGTGGCGCCAATAGCCCGTCTGATACCAATCTCCTTTGTTCTTTCAGTCACTGACGCATACATGATATTCATGATCCCGATTCCTCCCACTACCAGAGAAATCGAGCCAATGGCAATCAGTACACTATTGATAATCGAGAATATTGAGCTGACTGTTGATAGTATCTCTGATTGTTCAGTTACAGAAAAGTCTTCTTCATCATATCTATCCAATAAGACCTCCTCAGCTCTTTCTTTTGCTTGCTCTACTTTCTCGTCGTCTTCTATACCCAGGTAAATAGACCAAAATGTTTTGTCAGGATTAATACTTCCAAAAGTAGTACTATATGGCATAATTGCTGAGCTATCCATCTCTCGGTCTCCTTTTTTCTTCAAAACACCAATCACTCTTAGTCTTTGTCCCAGTATCTCAACTTTTCGTCCCAAACCATTCTCGGCTTTGTCAAATAGTTCTTTAGAAAGTGTATTCCCCAAAACCACCACCTTAGCTCTTCTTTGTACCTCTGATTTACCAAATGCTTCGCCTTCAAGTACCTCAAGATTCATTACCTTAAAAGACTGCTCATTCACACCCTGCAGGTATCCGTACTCCTGTTTGCCACCACTTTCCACCTCTATCGTCTTAAAAAACACCGGCACTACATAATCAACTTCATCAATTCTGGAAAGTTTAACTACATCCCTTTCATCAAAATCAGCTCCTCCTCCTACCAATCCCGCCCCAAATCCCTGATCAGGACTAAAACCACTTCCCGGCATTATCATCACCAAATTTGCCCCCAAACTTTCAAACTGTTGTTCTATGTAATTTTTAAGGCCCAGTCCCAAAGCAATCAGCATCACCACTGACAAAACACCGATCATAATCCCCAAAGAAGTCAACAATGTCCTGACCTTGTTTCTCTTAAAGTCCACAAATGCAGCTTTAATCATTGCTACGTTTCCGTTTCCTTCAATCATTTGGTTACCCTCCCGTCAATCATAAAAATCTCCCGCTCAGTTTTATCAGCCACTGGCTTCTCGTGTGTTACTATCACCACCGTCACTCCCGTTTCCTTATTCATCTTTTCAATCAAGTCCATGATCTCTTCCCCCGTTTCACTATCCAGATTACCAGTCGGCTCATCCGCCAAAACAATTCTTGGTTTCATGATCAAAGATCTAGCAATAGCTGCTCTCTGTTGTTGTCCTCCGGATATCTTGTTTGGGACAAAATTCCTTCTTTCCCAGATACCCATTTTCTTAAGTAAATCCTCGGCCCTTTTTTCTGGATTAAATTCCAAGTCTTCTCCTTTGTAGTAGCGAGTTGGTAAAAGTACATTTTCCCAAACCGTAAATTTATTAATCAAATTAAAAGTCTGAAATACAAATCCCACCGACTGGTTTCTAATCAAAGATAACTGTCTGTCATCTAAGTTAGATACGTCTTTTCCATCCAGATAGACCTTCCCCTCACTGGGGGTTTCCAAAAGGCCCAATAAATACATTAAAGTTGACTTGCCGCACCCTGATGGCCCCAAGATACTTACATACTCACCTTCTTTAATCTCAATGTTTATATTGTCAACGGCTTTGACCTCTTCTTCTCCCAGATAATAACTTTTCGATAAATCGACTGTTTTAATCATAGATCGTCATGCCTTCCTTAATCTCTCCAGAAACTTCGATTCTTTCATCTCCTTCCGCTCCTTTGTCTATATATACCTTGTTTTCCGGATCATCTACTAACAAATAATCACCATCCTCGTCAGTGCTTAAAAACTCAAATGGAACGTATAAAGCTTCTTCGCTTTCTTTAACAAGAAACTCAGCATCTCCGCTCATTCCCACTAAAAGATTTTCTGGTTTGTCATTTAAGGTAATCTCCACACCATAGATTGTTCCTGCTTCTCCTTCTTTGGGGGTTATGTCTACATACTCTACATTTCCTGTCACTTGTTTATCGCTTAATGCATCAAGAACCACAGTTACTTTCTGACCCTTTTTGATCTTGCCCACTTCGGTTTGATCAGCCGATACCTCAAAATACAAGCTTTCAGGGTCAACTACCTCAATTTGTCCTTCAGTGCTCATCACGTTAATCTGGGAGTACTGGTGTGTTAGTTTGCTTACCACTCCGTCAAACGGGGCTCTAATCTGGGTGTTACTTAAGTTTTCTCTTGCAATCTGCAAAGCTCTATATGCCTTATCTCTGGCCACCTCTGCAGTAGTTCTTTCCTCTTTCTGCTCGAAAGTTTCATCATCATCATTGCCTTCCACCTCATCATACACTCGCTCCAGTGTGGCTTCTGCATTTCTCAAATCTGCCACTGCTTGCTCATATGCTTGATACGCCTTGTTGGGGTCAAGTCTCGCCAGAAGTTGTCCTTTAACTACACTTTCTCCTTTGTCTACACCTACCCAGTTAAGCTCTCCTCCTGACAGGAATCTCAAATTGGCTTGTCTTTTTGCTTTTACCTCTCCAGTTAAAATTAACTCTTCGACTACTTTGCCTTTTTTGACTGTAGCTGTCTCGTATTTATTGTTTGCAGATAGTTTCCTCCAGACAAAACCTCCAATAGCAATTATCACTACAAGACCTGCAATCCATTTCCAAATACCACTCTTTTTACCTTTTTTTATATCTTTATTGTTTTTATCCATGCCTATCATTTTATAATATTCAACTGGCTCTTGCACTATCCTTATAGCCCAGTTATATTAAAACCAACTAACCATGAAGCTTCCCAAAACATTTACTCGGCTCCTAATACTGGCTGTTATTGTCTCTGGTGGTTATTTCCTATATCAAAAATTAACTCCCACACAACGCCAAGATCTTCAAGAAAAAGCCAGTCAACAAGCCCAACAAACCAGTATTAAAGTCAGAGGTCTTGCCGATTCATTCAATATAGATGCCGACGCTCTTCTCGATCAAGCCAGTAAAAAACTTTTAGAAAAACAACCCATCATCGATGACCAAAAAGATTTAGATTATCCTGTTGAAGACAGCGTTGATCAAGCCACCTCCGATGTCCAGGGGGTCAGCGACAGTCAAGACCTTATCAAACAAACCACTGACCGGATAGTTGATGAAGTCAAAAGCCTGCCCCGCCAACAAGCGGCCCAAGTTACCCGACAAGTTTGTGAACAGATAATCGACCAGCTCGAAGAAGAAAATTAGACCTTTCAAGCGTACTATTTGTTATAATTACTCCTAATAAAGTATTTAAGCTTGGCTTAAAATTAATCTAAAAATGAACAATCAAAAAGAACAAATCGAAATCATGCAAACAGGAGTGGTCGCCAGAGAAGAAGGCGACTATCAAACCGGCGAAAATCTCTTAAAGCAGGCTTTCCAGGAAGCTATAAAGGGAACGGATCAAGAAACTGCCGTTGAAGTGGCTAATCAATACGCTATTCAATGTCGGCTAATAGCTGGTCGTCGTCTACGACAAGAAGGCAACGATGCTGCTCGAAAATTTAGTAAAAAGTCTTTAGATATATACCAACAACTTAAAGACAAAAACTGGTTTGATCTTACAGACCCAGACATCGTCCGTAACTATGCCCATGCTCTTTTATATGCCGGCCAATTCCAAAAAGCCACTCTTCAACTACAAAACTCAGCCCAACTGATGGAGGAGGGGGCCAAAGGCGATGAGTTTTCCCATCTAGCCGCTGCCTACTTAGGCTTAGGTCAGTATCAAACTGCCCAGGCTAATCTTGAAAAAGGCTTAAGGTTAATCGAAGAAAATAATGGTCATCCTATTTGGCACACATTTGCCCTTATGGTTAAAGCCTCACTCCAGTCCACTCAAGGAGAGCATAAAACGGCTAAAAAAACCCTTAAAAAAGCCCTATCTATAGCCCAAAAACATGATTTAGCTGTAAGAGAAGAAGAGATTGAATTTTTACTTAACCAAAAAACCTCTCAAATCAACGTCTTAAACGCTGTGGCCGTCCAGTAATCCTTTTTTCCCAAAAACCCTATAATTTGTAAAACTGATATCAATTTGGTATATTATTACTCTCAAAGTAAGTTGTAATAACTTGCTTTTTGCGCACTTTGACATTGCAAGAACTAACTCATCTAACCTACTTACCCATACCTCTTAAGGAGGCTCTAATGTCTGACCTTAATCACGATGAAATGATTGAATATGCTGATCCAAGTTTAACGGTAGACTGGGTACAGTTCTTCATCCAGGATCCCAAGGATCTTGATGAAAACAAACACCCCAAAACCCTTTACAGAGTACATGCTTTTCTAAAGAAGATACATGTTACTTTGTTTGATAGCAAACATTTTGATCATTCTATCAGCGAATTGATCAATCAGGAAATCACTGGCTTGCTTATTGATGATCTCAGCGGTGAAACTGTCTATCCCCAGGCTCTTAAGTTTTCACTCATTCACACCGGTATGGTCCAACCCACCCGGATCATCTACAACTGCAGCCGCTGTGCTGGTGGTCTTAACCTTGACTTCTGTCACGGTTGTGGTGCCACTTACCACGATGATCTTATTCGTGCAGCTTGGCACTTTCCTCTTCCTCAAAAGATCGTTGATCTTCTGATTCATCACGATCATCAATTTGAACAAGACCCCCAAGTTGCCTACAAAAAAGAAAAGGAAGCCGCTCAATTTCCTATCTTTGGACTGGAAGAAAAAACTCATGAAGACAACTATCACACTCCCTGATCAAGAAACAATCCTCTCACGCTTAAGAAACATCGAAGTCCCCAACTACACAGGTCTTCTCAAGCTGGACAAGTTGTACCAGATGATTGCCCAAGAAGGTGGGAAAGAGCTTGATGAGTCCGGTTTAATCGCCATGCTTTTGGAAAAAGCCGTCGATTTTGTCTTTGCTTACTACCAAGAAACCGGCAACTCTCGAGTCACTCTTGAGATGTTTAAGCTGATTTACTCTTACCTCACCATCTACATTCACGTTCTGATCGATGACAGAGTATTCGCCCAACGAGCCAGTATTGAGCTCATCACCTAAAAGTTCTTGCAGTCTGCACTAAACCCTCTCAGGTCACTTCGACCATATCTATCCTGAGAGGGTTCTTTTTTTGTCTAAATTTTTGCAAAGTCTTTTCACTTCATCTCTGGTTCTTTCAACCAGATATTGTGCATGTTTATCTTCAGTATCCAAACTGAGAGCATCCAAAACTAATCCCGCTGTTGCTCTCTCCAATAAAGCCAAGTCAAGCAATTTTTCTTCACTTTTGTTTTCAGGTCTTATCGTTTTTTTAATCCCTTTCATCCACAACTGTCTTTGCTCCTCGATCTGCTGCTCTGAAATATTATTAAGATCAGACAAATGATACATATACCAGTGATAAGCAAAGATAGCGTCATAGTTTGCTGGTCGGTGTGACCAGTAGAGATTGGATAAAACAATAATCTGACCATCCTTTTTATATAAATCCCCGTCTGACAAGTGTCTGTGCTGAAACTCCCAGCTGGCTCCCTCATATCCTTCTTTTAAAATCTTGATAGATTTGTCAATTAGTTCTTCGTCGCCCTCTTTTCTGTAGGGGTGTTGTCCGTACATTTTTTTACTGATCTCTCTCCACTTGTCAAATTTATCTTCAATCTCCTCAGAAACACTGCTATCTGGTTTCTCTATCCATCTCTGATCACAGCATTTTTCTTTGTACTCCTTATATATAGTAAAAAATTCATCAATTTCTTTTTTATTAGTTGGCAAGTTAACTACTTTCTCAGTCCCTGCATCCTCAAGTATCAAAGCTTCGTACCCTCTTTTGTCATTCCAGGGCATACTCTCATAGATCCTGGGCGGCCTGATCCAGTCACTTTTGTTATTTTTATCAAAAGACTCGATCATGTAAATCTCGCTGGTTTCTGGTTTGTTGCCCTGCACCTTAAGAACAACCGATCTTTCCTGCCACTCACCTTTAAAATGAAAAGCGCCAATCTGTTCAGATCCCCACCAGCCGCTTTCAGATAGTAATCTGTTAGGTTCAAACTCAGTCTTCTGCACCACTTCCTTAACTATCTGGTCAACTCTTTCCTTAAGGTCAGACTTTTCCAGTGCTTTTCTTGAAATAATGTTTTGCACTTTTCTCTCTTTATTATCAGTCATAAATCAATTGTAATTCTGCTTCTAAAATATGTCCAATCGTCTATAATCTTACCTGTGGGTAACATTGATATTGAAAAACTCCAAAAGAAGGTCTCTCAACTTAAAGAAAACCTTGATTATCAACAGCTGCAAAAAGACCTCAAAGATCTCCAAAAGCAATCATCCCAGTCTAATCTTTGGGATGACGAAGAGCATGCCAGAAAAGTCATGCAAGATCTTTCTCACACTCAGGATACTATTGAAAAAATTGATAATCTAACAGATGACATCTCTGATTTGTCTGAGTTAGTAGAAATGTCAGCTGACAAACCAGGTAAAGATGTAAAAAAACTTCATCGTCAAGTTGTCAGTCGGCTAGATAAGCTAGAAACTCGCACCTATCTCTCTGGCGAATACGATCAAAATGAAGCCTTGCTTTCTGTCCATGCTGGCCAGGGGGGTACCGAAGCCCAAGACTGGTCGGCAATGCTGCTTCGCATGTATCAAAAATATGCTGATAATCAGGACTGGAAATGGGAGTTTCTAGATGAATCACCGGGCGAAGAAGCTGGTATTAAATCAGCCACCATTGTCATCAGAGGCCCCTACGCTTACGGTTTCTTAAATCACGAAGCTGGAGTCCATCGTCTTGTACGCCAATCACCTTTTAATGCTGACAATCTCCGCCAGACTTCCTTTGCTAATGTTGAAGTTACCCCTGTTATTAAAAAAGACACTGATGTAGAGCTTGACGAAAAAGATATCGAAGAGGAGTTCTTTCGCTCATCAGGCCCGGGTGGACAAAACGTCAACAAAGTCAGCACAGCAGTTCGCCTAAAACATATTCCTTCAGGCATTGTCATCGAGAGTCAGAGTCAAAGAACTCAGGAAAAAAACCGCAAAGTTGCTCGCCAGATCCTTAAATCAAAGCTCTGGGAGAAAAAACAACAAGAAAGAAAGCAAAAAATCAGCCAAATCAAAGGAGAGCACAAGACTCCAGGCTGGGGCAACCAGATTCGCTCATATGTTCTTCACCCTTATAAAATGGTCAAAGATCATCGTACCCAAGTTGAGTCCAACCAACCCGAGGAAGTTCTTGATGGAAATCTGGATAAGTTTATTCAGCAGCAACTACGTCAGCTGTGATAAACTAGTCATTAGTTACCAATCAAACTGCAACTAGCATGGCGGAACTCAAAAAAATCAATGTCAACGACTCACAGCAGCCTGAGTCAGACACAACACAAAAAGAAGCTCAAAAATCAGATAAAAAACAAAAAAAAGATAACTTTTTCACCTCTCTACCCTGGCAAAAGATTTTACTAGTTACAGCCGTTATTGCTGCCGGTATTGGTACCGGTTATGGAGTCCACTCTCTAACCAGTGGCGGCAGTTCAAAATCAACTACCGTCAGAACCGCTTCACCAGACGGAAAAATCTCCCAGGGAGACAGTTTCGGAGTTGAAGACCCAGGTGAAACCTTCCCTGATGAAGCCACTGGAGTTCTTGTCAAAGGCGGAGTCGATGGAGAGGGAAGTCATCACATAATGCGCCCATCAGATGCTAGTCAAAATGTATACCTAACCTCTACAGTAGTAGATCTTGATCAGTTCATCGGTCACAAAATAAAAGTCTGGGGCCAGACCAACGATGCCAGAAAAGCTGGTTGGTTAATGGATGTAGGTAAACTAAAGATTGTTGAATTAAACGCAGAGAAACCGTTCTAAAATTATTAGCCTGCCATGATTATTTTTGAAAATGTAACCAAGACCTTCGCCAACGGTGATACCGTCTTGAAGAAGCTAAGTTTCAAGATAGAACCTGAAGAATTTGTCATCATCGAAGGCCCTTCCGGTTCAGGCAAGACATCTCTCTTGCGCCTTTTATATAAAGATCTTGAGCCTACCAGTGGCACCATAAAGGTAGATGGTGAAGACATCACCGATCTTGATCCTAAAAAAGTACGCACTCTCCGTCACAAAGTAGGCTTTGCCTTTCAAGACTTTCGCATCATCGAAGACAAAACAGTCCAAGAAAACATCTCTCTAAGTTTAGAAATACTTGGTTTAGAAGATAAAGCTATCGAAGATCGTGTCGACCACTTACTAGAGTTGGTCGGTCTCTCATCAAAAAAACTTTTATTTCCCGTTCAACTGTCCGGCGGAGAACTACAACGAGTCAGTCTAGCCCGCGCCATGGCAACCGAGCCAGAAATTCTCCTAGCAGATGAGCCAACCGGCAACCTTGACATAAGTACTGCCAAGCAGATCGCTGATTTATTAAAACAAATCAATCAACTGGGCACTACCGTAGTACTAGCCACTCACGATCAACCCATCATCGACTATCTTGATCAAAGGCAGATTAAACTCCCATCCATCAACGACGCTCAAAAAGAAGAAGATAAGCCCAAACCAAAAAAGCTAGCCAAAAGAGACAAAAAACAAGATCCAGATGAAATCAAACAAGACACCAAGTCAGATAGTAAAAAAGAAGAGAAAAAAACAGAAGAGGCAGAAAAATCTAAAGACAAAAAAGACGACAAGCCCAAAGAAGAAAATAAAGACAAAGACAAAACCAATAATAAAAAACAAGATAAAAAATCATGAGATCATATAAAACCGCTCTAAAAAATATCCGTCGTACTCCTTATCAAGCCTTATCAGCTACTGCCGTTTTGACAGTTACCTTTTTTGTAACCACCGTCTTTGCTTTGGTAGCCCTAGGTGCTCAGGTGACCTTGCGTCACTTCGAGACTCGTCCTCAAGTTATTGCCTATCTAAAAGATGATGTTACTCAACAACAAGTAACTCCCCTACAAACACAGCTTGAGCAAACAGAGGCTGTAGAGGGCGTTAAGTATGTTTCCCAGCAAGAAGCCTTAGAAATTTATAAAGAAAGCGTTGGCAATGATCCGCTTCTTTTAGGTACAGTTACTGACCTTTCTGTAATTACCGCTGACATTCTTCCTGCTTCGCTAGAGGTGTCTGTTAAAAACTCCAAAGACTTCCCCCAAGTAATGGAAGTACTGCAAAACTCATCCTTGGTTGATACCAATGCTCAAGGACAAAAAGATATAGACTTCCCTCAAGATGTTGTCAGGCAATTAACCGCCTGGACAAAAGCCATTCGCCTAGCCGGCATTACTCTCATTACTGCCCTAACCTTCTCTTCAATCCTTACCATCATGATCATCGTTTCCCTAAAAATCGGCCATCGTCGTTTCGAAATCAAGACCTTAAAGCTTTTAGGAGCCGAGAATAAGTTTATCGCCATGCCATATCTACTAGAATCCATTTTCTACAGCACAACCGGCGCCACTTTCGGCTGGTTGTTTGCTTACATAGCCCTTCTCTACACCACTCCATTTTTAGCACCTCGTTTAGCTGGCATCATTCCCTTACCACCCTCTCCGCTCTTCATGCTGCAGGTGCTGGCAGGCTTAATGGTCTTCGCTGTCCTTTTAGGGCTAGTTTCTGGATCATTAGCAGTTGCTCGCTTCCTAAAAAAATGAAGAAAAAAATAATTTTTCCCATCATACTTCTCAGCTTAATAATCTTCATTCCCTTTACTTCTTCTCAAGCTATTGAGTGTGGAGATTCTTTACCCGAAAATCCTAATCCAGACTTCAATTACACTGATTACATAAACGACTGTCAAAGTAAGATAGGTAGTTTGGAAAATAAGCGTTCAACTTTACAAGCAACTATCAATCTCTTGGATTCTAAAATAAGTCTCACTCATGCTCAAATACAAAATACTCGCAGCCAAATTAATAAACTGGAAAAAGAAATCCAATCACTTGGAATTGTCATTGAAGACTTAAATAAAGAGTTAGACAGCCTCAGTCAGGTATTTCAGTCTCGGGTTAAAGCTGCATACAAATCTCGTCAACCAAACTCCATGCTGGTATTTCTCTCCAGTAAATCCTTAAATAATTTTCAAAATCGCTTACACTACTTACAACTTGCTCAGCGCCGAGATCAGCTAATAATGCATGAGTTGAATAATGCCCGGACTGACTATGATCAGCAAAAAACTTCCAAAGAAGATAAGCAAGCCGAAGTAAAAGCTCTTCAAGATAGCTTACAAGAACAAGAAGCCACACTCACTCAACAACAAACACAGAAAGAAATCTTGTTTGAAGAGACTAAAAATAAAGAGGAGAGATTTCAGAGACTCTTAGCTATTGCCAAAGCCGATAAAGCCTCTATTCAAAGAGCGCTATCTTCAATTGGCACTAAGATCGGTGAGGTAGATAGGGGAGAAATCATAGCTAGTGTTGGCAATACAGGTTGCTCAACTAACCCTCATCTGCATTTCGAAGTTTTCGAAAATGCTAAAGTTGAAAAAGGGAAAGTTATTGGTGACAGAGTAAATCCTCATAATTATCTAGATAACAACAGATTACAACATCCTTTACCTGGGAGTATCATTACCGCAGAATATCACGAATCATACATCCTTGGTACTCACACCGGACTAGATTTTGCTTATAGATATGAAGATAGGGAAACAAGAGGAGCCCCAATTTATGCTGCTGAATCTGGAGCTGCATATTTAACTCAAGATTCTGAAGCTTGTTGGCTAACGGGAACCATTGGCAAAGGGATGGTCATTGATCATGGAGATGGATTAGTCACTCTTTATTGGCACCTACCCTAGTACCGATTTCTGATAAACTTTCCTTATGAGAGTTAAACTGCTTCTCTTCTTTCTAGCAGTTTTCTCTTGTTTATTTTTCATCTCCCCCTTTTTTGTTTTAGCTCAAGTGGTCATAAATGAGTTTTGTCCTGATTGTGATCCAGAATGGGTGGAGTTATTCAATCTTGGTAGTGAGCAAGTTGATCTTGAGGGCTGGGAGATCCAGGATGATAATAAAATCAGCTCTGATGACCTAACTATCACTCAAGCTATCTACACTAGTACCATCATTCCTGCCCAGGGTTTTATGGTCTTCCAGCAACCTGAAGGCAAAGGTTGGTTAAATAATTCAGGTGATACCGTTAAGTTGTTTGACAACAAAGCTCAATTAATTGATTCCTATCAGTACTCTTCCTCGACAGATAACAAAACCTATTCTCGTATCCCTGACGGCTCAGGAGATTTTGTAGCCAATACTGACCCAACCTTCAATCAAGCTAATCAGGCTCCTTCTACTCCTACTCCAACTCCTACATCTACTCCCACTACCACTTCAACATCTACACCAACACCGACCCCTGCGCCCAGTAAGATTCAAGCTCCTAGTTCAACATATGTCCCAACCCCTACTATCTCCAAAAAAGTTTTAGCTACAACAACAACTATTACTACTCCCACTGAATCTTCTCAATCCAGCCCGTCTGGTTTGGTTTTATCAGAATCTAGTACTCCTTCATCTCAAGCTAGCTCTACAAGCAGTGTTTCAAAGTCCCTATCTTCATCTTCTCCTTCTCGTATGCCTCGCTTACTTATGTTTCTTGGCGGGGGGCTTAGTCTTACCTCGCTTGCTCTCTGGGGAAGACGCCAACTTAGGATTTTTCGCTCAGAATGATAAAATCAGCCTATGGCAAAATTTCTCAAGCGCTGGGTCCCAGTTTTTTTATGGATGGCAGTCATCTTTTATCTATCTTCACTACCTATTATTCAAGCCAGTAGCATCGACCCCATAGACTTTGTTGTTAAAAAAACCGCCCATGTATTTGAGTATGCAACTTTATTTGTTTTACTGTCCCGCGCTTTACAAAAGAAAGACAAACACAAAAAAGCTTTTTTAATAGGTGCTTTATACGCTTTCACTGATGAAACCCACCAGTTATTTACTCCCGGCAGAGGGGGTAGCCTTCGTGATGTACTGCTTTTTGATATCACTGGTTTAATACTGGCTTGGATTTTTCTACGTAAAAATCATAAACTTCTAAAATGGATAAAATAACCACTCACTCACCTCAAGAAACCAAGGATCTGGCAGAGGACATACTCACATCACTATCCACCAATCTGGTAGCCCTTGTGGGCCCCTTAGGGTCCGGTAAAACCGTCTTCGCTCAAGGAGTAGGGCAGTTGCTTAATATAGATAGTATGCTCTCTCCCACCTATACTCTGATTCGTCAGTACTCCATAGATCACTCCCGCTTTAAAACCCTCTATCACATTGATCTATACCGTCTAAACTCCACTCAACAAATCCTTGACCTGGGCATCCAAGAGATCTGGCAAGACAAGTCAAATCTGGTATTAATCGAGTGGGCTGATAAAATTGAGGGTCAGTTACCAAAAAATCATCTAAGATTAAACTTTGCAGTTAAAGATCAAAATACACGACTAATCTCAATTGAAAAATGAAACTATATCTAGACACCACAGACAACACCAAGACAATAGTAAAAATTGATGACAAAGAGTTTGTTAAAAACTACTCAACTCCCAGAGATCAACAGATTCTGTCAGTCATCGATGAAGCTCTTACAAAAGTAGGAGCCAAAAAAGAGGATCTTACTAGTATCCAGGTCAACCCTGGCCCCGGCTCTTTTACCGGCACCCGTGTTGGTGTGGCTGTCGCCAATGCCTTGGCTTTTGCCCTAAAGATTCCCATAAATGATCAACAACCGCCTGTTATACCTATATACGATAAAGAACCTAACATAACTAAATCAAAAAAATTATAAATTTAAAAACTTAAAAATGAAAATCTTAGTAGTCGGTGGAGCCGGTTATATTGGCTCAATAACCAATCAACAACTTAAAAAAGCCGGTCATCAAACAGTTGTCTTTGACTCCATGGAAAAGGGCCACCAATGGGCCATCCAAGATACAAAACTAATAAAAGGTGACCTACTTGAAAAAGACCAAATTCGAAAAGCTCTTCAGCAAGAAAAACCAGACGCTGTCATGCAGTTTGCCGCTTACATCCAGATGGGCGAGTCGTATGAAGACCCTGGCAAGTACTACCGCAACAACGTTGTTGGTACTTTAAATCTTCTTGAAGCCATGGTAGATGCTAAGGTTGACAAGATTGTTTTCTCCTCCACCGCCGGTGTCTATGGGCAACCTGACTCACTACCTATTCCTGAAGATGCAGACAAAAGACCTGAAAATCCATATGGTCAAACCAAACTTGAAATAGAACACATGCTTCACTGGTTTAATACAGCTCACAATCTAGACTACGTCACCCTGCGATACTTCAATGCTGCCGGGGCCAAGCTTGACGGGTCTCTAGGAGAAGACCACCAACCAGAGTCTCATATTATTCCTATCTTTATCCAACGTATCTTAGAAAACAAAGACTTCTACATCTTCGGAGATAACTACAACACAGATGATGGCACCTGTGTACGTGACTACATTCATGTTCTAGATTTAGCTTCTGCTCACATCAAGGCCCTAAAAGCCCTGGAAAATAATCAAAAAGATGACATCAACACCGCATACAATGTTGGTACTGGGCATGGATACTCCAATAAACAAATAGCCGAAACCATTATCAAAGTCACCGGTACTGATAACACATACAGCTATCAAGATCGCCGCCCCGGTGATGCCGACACTCTTGTAGCCGATTCTTCAAAAATCAAAGAGCACCTTGGTTGGCAACCCAAGCACTCAGATCTTGAGACTATAATCCAGTCCGCCTGGGCATGGCACAAGAAGTATCATAAGGCTTGATAGATATTCACAAAAACGGTACAATGTATAAGCAGTTTTCATAAGACACTGTATGGCACCTTAACAAATTATCCTTCTGTCATTTGAGAAGTGGCAGGAAGGGTATGTAACGTCAATTCGAATCTAAGCCTAAACTAATTTATTAGTTTATGGATTCAAATTCTTTTATGAGAGTTTGATCCTGGCTCAGGATGAACGCTGGCGGCGTGCCTTAAGCATGCAAGTCAAACGAAAGCTCTTCGGAGCTTTAGTGGCAGACGGGTGAGTAACGAGTAGGAATCTACCCTTTGGTGGGGAATAACCAGTCGAAAGATTGGTTAATACCGCATAACATCGCAAGATAAAAGAACGTAACTGTTCGCCGATGGAGGAGCCTGCTTCCTATCAGCTAGTTGGTAAGGTAATGGCTTACCAAGGCTATGACGGGTAGGGGGTGTGAGAGCACGACCCCCCACAAGAACACTGAGATCAACACGGGTCTCCTGCACAGGTAACTGTGCAGACAAATTCAGCTAATAACGGTGAAACCTAAACAAAATCATTGACTTTCGGTAAACTTTCGGGTTTACTGAGGATATATTATTTTTTTGTATGGCAATACCGTGGGAAGTTCGGAAGTCGTTATTAACCAATCAGACGCAGCTTATCTAGCTGGTCTTATCGATGGTGATGGCAGTATTAGGCCAGCCTTTTTGAAAGATGAACGCAGAGTTTTTCTCTGGATTATCAACATAAAGGTGAGTATCACCCAAAGACCGCAAGATGCTGACGTTTTAAACTGGGTAAAAGAAACTCTTCAGACTGGTTATCTTCATCACTACGCCAACCATAATCAGGTTGAGTGGGAGATGGGTGGCTCCAGAAAAGTTAGGCAGATCTTGCCTCAATTATTACCCTATCTAAAAATTAAAAAACAAAGAGCTCTTTGGGCTCTTGAAATTATTAATTCTCATGATAGGCACACTGATTTTAATTCTTTTCTGGCAGCTCTTGATATAGCCAAACAAATGCGTTTGGCTAACTCAAGAAAACCAAAACTAGAGTACATCAATGACATTGCCCAAGAGGTTAAACAACGATTATCTATAACCCCGTAGAGACTGATCCTACTATTTATAGTAGGTGAGATGAGTTCGATTTTTCGGCTCATCACACGCTGACCTCCTCAATCTAATTGAGGACTGAAGATATAGTCCATGCCCCTGGAAACAGAGGGAATTACATGACGGGTTCTACACCTACGGGTGGCAGCAACTGGGAATATTGCGCAATGGACGAAAGTCTGACGCAGCGACGCCGCGTGTGGGATGACAGCCTTCGGGTTGTAAACCACTGTGGAGGGGGAAGAAGTTCTGACGGTACCTCTCTAGAAAGCACCTGCTAACTACGTGCCAGAAGCATCGGTAATACGTAGGGTGCAAGCGTTATCCGGATTTACTGGGCGTAAAGGGTTCGTAGGCGGTTAAATAAGTGACGGGTTAAATCCCCTGGCTCAACTAGGGAAAAGCTCGCCAAACTGTTTGACTAGAGTAGGTTCGGGGATGTTGGAATTCTCGGTGGAGGAGTGAAACCCGTTGATATCGAGAGGAACGCCAAGAGCGAAGGCAGACATCTAGAACCATACTGACGCTAATGAACGAAAGCTAGGGTAGCAAACTGGATTAGAGACCCAGGTAGTCCTAGCCGTAAACGATGAACACTAGCTGGCTGGAAATTTTTATTTCTGGCTGGCGCAAGCTAACGCGTTAAGTGTTCCGCCTGGGGAGTACGGTCGCAAGGCTAAAACTCAAAGGAATTGACGGGGAAACGTACAACCGGCGTTCCATGTGGTTTAATTCGATACAAACCGAAGAACCTTACCTAGATTTGACATGCACCTGCAAGCTCCTGAAAGGGAGTCGCCTTCGAGGGTGGTGCACAGCTGCTGCATGGTTGTCGTCAGTTCGTGTCGTGAATTACGCTTCGCGACCTTCACCGGTAACGGTGATGACAAATCTGGCTCATATCGGAGAACCCCTGTAAAAAGGGTAACCCCGAGGGAAGTCGTCAAGTTCTACTTGATTGACCCTGTAACGACTAGATTCTTGATTTTCAAGATGAAGATTCACATTCTGCCTTTTTGGCAAATTATTGATGTGAATAACACGCCAGCTCCTTTTAACATAAAAGGATGAAGGTATAGTCTACGTTTGGAGTAATGTTCAAACATTTTGGAGGCGTCCGCTTAAGTGCGGTAACGAACGCAACCCCTACCGTATGTTAAATATTCATGCGGAACTGCCCTGGTACAATCAGGGAGGAAGGAGGGGACGACGTCAAATCAGCATGGCGCTTATGTCTAGGGCCACACACATGGTGTAATGGGAGGTACAACGGGTTGCGACAGAGTAATCTTGAGCTAATCCTTTAAAACCTTCCTCAGTTCGGATTGTGGGCTGCAATTCGCCCACATGAAGGGGAGTCGGTAGTAATCGCAGGTCAGCTATACTGCGGTGAATACGTTCTCGTTTCTTGTCCACACTGCCCGTCAAGTCAACAAAGTCAGCAGTGCCCGAAGTCGGTACCCCTTACGGGGCCGCTTAAGGCAAGGTTGGCGATGGGGGCTAAGTCGTAAATTTGTTGCGACCTTGGAAAGTAATTTCCAAGTAAAATCTCGCTGTATCGGGGAAACCCTATTGACTTTCGGTTAACTTTCGGGTTTACTGAAATCAAGGGCAACCGCGAGGGAACCCTTTTTAACAATTAAAAAGGGACTCCGTAGAGACTATACGCGAGCACCTAAAGTGGATGTCTAAAGCTTATCTTCTCGGCGTCTTACACGATGCCACTGAACGAAAACTAACTTACAGAATTTCTCAAAAATCGAGAGATTTTGTAGAGTTTATTGCTTCTGAAATTAGAAAACTAGGCGTTAAGGCCTGGATCTATAAAGAAGGAAAAAACCGTTCAGTATACATAGTTGAATTCTCTAAATCTTTGCTCAAGGATTATAAATTATCCAACAGGAAAGATAGAATCAACTATATTCGTGGTTATTTTGACGCTGATGGAGGAATAGCTAAAAGTAGCAAAGTTAGATTTTATATCTATTTTGCTCAGAAAGATCTGAATGACTTAAAACAAGTAAGGGATTACTTGTTTAAGTTGAATATTTCTTGCGGTAAGATTCACAATCCTAGCAAGAAAGCAGATCCTAATTACTGGAGATTCTACATTTCTACAAGATCCCACATGGATTTTTGTAGAATAATCGGATCATCACATCCAGAAAAGATAAAGGCATTAAAAAGGTTGAAGAGATAGTCCATGCCCGTAGTAATACTGGGAACTACTTGAACAAGGTAGGCGTTCTGGAAGGAGCGCCTGGATCACCTCCTTTCTAAGGAGTGTTGAAAAAGGAGTTTTCACGAGCTCGCCCATTTATGGGAATACACACCCAACTTTTATTGGTTAGTTGCTAAACAAATCAATCGTTGCATACTCAAGTTCTTGCCGCTTCTCAGATGATAGTATTCTATTACCCCACCTTTCTGGTGGGGTTTTTAGCTTACTCATGCTAAAATATTTTCTGTTGGGCGCTTAGCTCAGTTGGTTAGAGCGCAGTCCTGATAAGACTGAGGTCCCAAGTTCGAATCTTGGAGCGCCCACCTCAAGAGATTGTTAAAAGGCTTCTTTTCCCTGCTAAAAAAACTATGAATAAAAAATTTTGGCAAGACAAAAAGGTAGTAGTAACAGGTGGTTCAGGCTTCCTCGGTTCTCATTTAGTAGAAAGACTTGAGAAACTCAAACCCAAAGAAATCTTTATTCCCCGCTCCAAAAACTACGATCTTACTGAAAAACAAGCTTGTAAAGAAGTTGTTCAGAATGCTGATGTGGTCATCCACCTGGCAGCAGTTGTAGGTGGTATTGGCTATAATCAAAAAATCCCCGGCAAAATGTACCACGACAACATCCTCATGGGCACTCACATGATGGAAGAATCACGTCTGGCTGATGTGGAAAAGTTTGTTGCCATCGGTACTATCTGTTCTTATCCTAAATTTGCCCCTATACCCTTTAAAGAAAATGATCTCTGGAAAGGTTACCCAGAAGAAACCAACGCTCCTTACGGCTTAGCCAAGAAAATGCTTCTAGTTCAGGCACAAGCATATCGGGATCAATATGACTTTAATGCTATCTTCCTTCTTCCTGTCAATCTTTACGGCTCAAGGGATAACTTCGATCCTAAATCATCTCATGTCATCCCTGCCCTTATCAAAAAATTCATCGATGCAAAAGAAGAGGGCAAAGAAGAAGTAGTAGTCTGGGGCACTGGTAAACCCACTCGTGAGTTTCTTTATGTAGAAGATGCAGCAACAGGAATTCTTCTAGCAACCGAGCATTATAATAAATCTGAACCAGTTAATTTAGGTTCAAGCTATGAGATTTCCATCAAAGACCTAGCTGAAAAAATTAAAGATTTGACAGGATTTAATGGCGAGCTTGTTTGGGATACATCAAAGCCAGACGGACAACCTAGGAGAAAACTAGATATTTCCAAAGCTAAAGAAGAATTTGGCTTTGAGGCCGAAACCGATTTTAACACCGGACTCAAAAAAACAATCGAGTGGTACAAAGAAAACAAAGAAAATCTTTAAGTCCCGCTCTTAATTTCACATCACCGTTTTTTTATTCTCACACCTGCTTCGGTTTCCGTTATTCTCCTCCTCTCAACTCTATTACTCCCTGACTCACCCCCAAGCTCAACATCCACAACCAAAACATACTGGGCTGAAAGTAAGTAGCCGCGAACATAAAATTAACCGTCAACACTAAAAACACCGTTCTCTCCACTAAACCCCTTTCCCCTTCCATTTTCCACACCTCCTCAACTCTCTTCACCAACCACCACACAAACACTAACCCTAACCAGCCCAAACTAACCATCATCTCTAAAACCACATTAAACACCACTATTGCAAAATCACTTAACCCCAGCCAGTGCATGGCCGAATCACCAGAGATATGCCTAAAATTACCCACTCCCACACCTAAAGGATTGTGCCACAAGCCAGCCAAAGCCTGTACAAAATATTGTCGAGACAACAAAGTACTTTTATCAAACCCTATAAATACAAATCCTGCCAATAACAACACTCCTGCCGACCACTCCATCCATTTTCTTGTCTTGATTTTTCTTTTTTCATATAAATACCATAACCCACCCACTATAGCTACCAAAGCCGCCCGCGACTGTGACATAATTATAATTCCCATTCCTACTACTCCCAGAACCACTTGCCACCACTTTTTCTTCCTCATCCACCAAATTAACAAGATTACCACCACCACAGCCCACCAATTACCAATATGGTTATTATTAAAGAATTTACTATTATAAAAATACAAACTCCAACCCCTAATCACTCGAATATTTTTCAGCTTCACCCATCCAAACAACCCTCCAAAAACCATTCCCAAACTTAACACTAAATCACCCAGCCAACCCTCAATCAACTCACTCCAATTATATGCCAAAACCCAAAACATCCCACCAGATATATACATCACCAAATACTCATACGAAAGCCTGACATCCAACGTCCAAAACAAACTAACCACTTGTATTACCAAAAAAGCCACATACCACCAAAACCCCTGAGGTAATTCTATTTCCTTCTCAACTATCAAATATCCAGCTAACGCCAATGCCAACAAAAAAAAACTTGCAAAACTTACCTCAAATACATACTTTCCCGTCCCTCCCACTAATAACAACCCCCCTATCAGACAGTAAAATAAAAGTCTTCGCCACATAATCTACTACTCCATATTATCTAAATAATTATCCTCAACTGACTGACGCCAATGTCCAATCTGCAATGGCCGCAAACTCTCAAATTGATCCTCAAAATACTCCTCACAAGCTACTTTTGCATGGCTGTTTTCACCACAATACTCCAGCACCTCAAAAGCCTTTGCCTTTTCCCCGTTAACTAAATAATAGTTGGCCAGTTCAGTATAGAAATACGACCATTCAGGAGCCAACCTAAGCGCTCTTCCCCACCCATACTCCACCAAATTTGAATTATTTCTCTTTGCTCCCAATAATCCTACTTGGTAATACAAATAAACCAACCATTGCCCATCATCAATTTGCTCTAAATCAACCGTTTTTAACAACTCTTGAATTTCAGAACTTACTGTATCATCTTCTAAATTTATCTCTTTTTGCAACCGTCTCCACTTAATATCCTCACCATTTTTACGATAATTCTCATCAATCTCACTTAGTCGAATCTCAGTCACATAGTCCATATATTCCAAATTCTCCTCTATCTCACTGGATGTCTTAATCTTTTCAACTCTCCTTAAATACGGTTTCAGCATCAACTCCGGTCGGTTATAAATTGTATACCCCAACTCCGCTAATCCTATTACTGTAATCACTAGCAGTAACTTCAAATACCATTTCTTCATACCTCCAGTTTATCACCTACTCTCGTTATAATGTAAGATATGTCAAAACCAAAAATCGCTCTCATTACTTCTTCTGGTGGTCATCTAGTCAAAACTCTGCAACTAAAACCCTGGTGGAGCAAATACTCTCATTTTTGGGTTACAGACCCGAAAGTCAAAAAGCTGGAAATAATCAACAACGAAAAAGTATATTACGGTCACTTTCCTGTCAATCGCCACCTTTTAAATTTTTTGAAAAACCTCATACTCGCTTTTAAAGTTCTCAATAAAGAAAAGCCAGATATTATTTTTTCCACCGGAGCTGGTATTGCACCACCCTTTTTCTTTATTGGTAAACTTTTAGGTATAAAACTGATCTTTATGGAAACTTTTATCTTCATTAATAAGCCCACTCTATCCGGCAAACTTATCTACCCTCTAGCTGACCACTTTCTTATCCAAAACGAAAAACTTAAAAACCATTACCCAAAAGCCAAATATAAAGGCACATGTCTATAAATCTTCTTACCACCGGTACCATACCATTCCCTTTCCCACGCCTTACTCATCCCACCATTAACTATTTCACCCAACACCCTTCTCAAACCCTGATTGTCCAAACTCCTTACCCCTCTACCTTACCCAACAACCTGTCTCCCAATATCAAAGTACACAAGTTTATCAGCTTCAATAAAATGATTAAACTTTACAAACAAGCAAATCTGATCGTTTCTGCCTCCGGTGAAGGCAGCGTTTTATTGATTCTAAAATACGCCCAGAACAAACCCATTTTTATGCCCCGCCTTAGAGAACACTCTGAACACATCGACAACCAACAACTAAAAATCTGCCGTCATTTAGAAAAAAAACAGCTTGCCCAAATTGCCTATACTCGTAGTCAACTCAAAAAATCCCTAACTCAACCCTTAAAGCCCAACAGTTTTGCCTCAAAAAAACAGACCCCCTCAAAACTAATTAACTACCTTCAACAAATAACTTTATGAAAAACCCTCTAGTAAGCATCATAGTTCCTACCTATCAACGCCCCAATCTGTTAAAGCGCTGTCTTAAAAGTCTCACCAATCAAACATACCCCAATCTAGAAATAATTGTTGTCAATAACTTCCCTCAACAACCTCTAAAAAAAATCATCTCAGACGTCAAAAGCAAACAAATTAAACTCTACCAAGAGACTAAGCAAAACTCCGCCCACGCCCGCAACACCGGTCTATTACACGCCACTGGAGACTACATCTGCTTCTGCGATGATGATGATCAATACCTCCCCCACAAAGTACAAACTCAACTAGACTTCATGCAAGTCAACCCCCGCTTGGCCTTCAGCTATCATAACTTCTACTTTAAGAAAAACAACCAACTCACTCTAGGTATTACCAAACCTGCCCCCACTAACTTCCCCGATCTACTCACCGCCAACTTCTTCACTATCCACAGCGGATCCTTAATGATCAAAACAAAACAACTTAAAAAACCATTATCTTACCATACCAACCTTTCCAGCGAAGACGCCGACTTCAACTATCGCCTTGCCTCCAAATATCAATTTGATTACCTAAACCAACCTTTATCTATCTATAATCTTCATCTCGATAATAAAAAAACCAGACCTCTACAAAAACACTTCCAAGACCAAGCCCTGGTTAAAATCAAGTACCTAAAAAAAGCCATTAAACAATCTCCCGCTCCACTTCTACGCCGAGAACTACTTTATCATCAAGCTCGCCTCCATCTGTACCAAAATCACCCCACTAAAGCCCGCTACAAATTCTTTCAATTTATTAAGACCAAACCTGTTACTTTCTGGCCTTACCTTTTTATCCTTTTCTCTTTCATGCCCCCAGACTTTTTTTCAAAACACATTATCCCTCACTTACCTCTCTTACAATTCAACTACCACCAACTCAAGCAGAAATTACCTTTCTAAACATCTGCTCATATTTTTTGATCACTTGACTTATATCATGCTCTTTTACCTGTTCAAAAGCCTTACTGGCCATTTTATTTGCCAACTTTTCATCTTTTAATACCTTTATAATTCCCCTTGCTATATCTTCAGGTTCTCTGCCAACCACTAAACCGGTTTCATCATTTTCTACAACCTCACTCACTCCCGGGTACTCAGCACATACAATTGGCAACTTACAAGCCATGGCCTCCAATAAAACATGAGGGCATCCCTCAGTCTCAGAAGTTAGCACAAATACATCAGCCTGCCTCATGTATTTATAAGGGTCCTCTTTAAAGCCCAAAAACTCCACCTTGTCCATTATTCTCAGCTCCACAGCTAAATCTTCTAACTCACCCCGCAAAGGTCCGTCTCCCACAATAGTTAACCTACAGTCCATTCTTTTTTGCACTATTTCAAAACTTCTCAGTAACAAATCTATCCTCTTTTGTTCCACTAAACGCGCCACCACTAATAATTGTCCTATTTCACCACAGGGTTTATTGCCGCTTTGATCTAATTTTTCCACATCAACAGAACTTTCCACCACATCCATATTGTCTTCAGGCAACCCGCAATTTTTTACCAAATCTTTCACAATTGCCTCAGAGTTAGGCATAATCAAATCAGCCATAGGGTAAAACCACTCAATTAACTTCTTGTAAAACAAATTCATGCTTTCCAACCTCCAACTCAAAATATTCCTCATAGAAATTATCACCTTGATACCCCCTCCCGCCAACCAATTAGACCACAACCCAGCCACTCCGGAATGATTACTGGTAAATTGCACTAACAAATCAACCTTGTCTCTTTTTAATTTTCTGCTCATTTGCCAAATAATTCTTACAAAACTCCACTTGTTCTTTCTCTTAAAATCCACAACCTCTACATCTCCCAATACATCATCCAACAACTTCCCCTTCTTATTCCATAACCAAACACTAACCTCAAACCTCTCTTTGTCTAACTTGTTAACAATCTGCACAATTTCACGTTCCAATCCCCCAAACTCTAAACCAGGAGCCACCAACACAATTTTCATCGTTTTGTCTTTATTTTCTTTCATACCACTTTCCGAAAAATGACACCCTAATATATAACTTAAATAATAAAAAAGCCAAAAACTGCTTCCAAAAACCACCCTCATCATCAAACATCTTCCAGTCTCTATACCATTTCACATATCTGCGAGGTGGATTTTCCCTAGGCTTGACCTTTATTCCCCACTTATCTCGAATTGCCTGAGTTGATCTGCCTCGTCTGAATCCTTGATTTAAAAAACCTCTCAAGTTGCTTTGCTCTTCATGCCATACTTTCATTTCACTCATATATAATCCGTGAACACCTTCCTCTTCTAGTTGCATGCCAAAGTCAGTATCCTCTCCACAAGAATACTCAGCAAATCGTCTATCAAAAAACAAATCATATTTATCTATCAACTCTCGTTTTATAGCAATGTTTTTAGTGTCAAATTTATCTGTATACTTTCTCCCACTTTTTTCTCTGATACTTTTATAAAACCATTTATCATGGTTTGTTTTCAATACCCTAGCCAAGATATTTCTCTTGTTAAAGACTAAACTTTTCCCTGCCACAAAACCTACTTCTGCATTCTCCTTAAAACTATTCCTTATCACTTTTATCCATTCTTTACTCACTACACAATCATCATCCACAAACGCCAACACCTCACCCTTAGCTGATTGCAAACCCATATTCCTTGCATATGGTATTCCTTGTTTTTTTTCTTCTTGATATCGCAAATCAAGCTTCCCATCCCAATTTTTAACCAACACAGCTGTATTATCAGTTGAATTATTATCCACCACTATAAGCTCAAATGGTTTAACCGTTTGCTCTTCCAAGCTATCCAACACCCGCTTAAGCTTCTTTCGTCGATTTCTGGTTACTATAATTACCGATATTCTCATTTGTTACTCCGTGCTAGCATTCCAAGCATAATCATAAAATAGTCCAAGCTGGCATCCTGAGCAAATAAAGTATGAAACTGTCCACTAAACATGAAGCTAACTGCCCCCATCCAAACCCCTATCATTACCGGCTTAACCAAACCTTTCTTTATTCTCTCCAGTAAAACCTTAATTATCAGTCCTAACCACAATAACAAAGCCGGCAAGCCTACTTCAGCAGCCACTAGCAAAAAAGTATTATGTACTGGAAACAAAAAGCTTTTCCCTACTTTTGTCAACTGACTGTTTACCAACACTTTTGTAAACCTGTTTAAACCCACCCCAAATAAGGGCTTTTCTTTTATCATTGCCACTGCCTCTTTAACTAGTAACCACCTGTCTCTACCCGTACCCACCTCAAAAATATTCTGCACCGAAGATAAACGCAGCAAAAACTGACTACTAAACAAACCCAGAAACACTATTCCTATTCCACCTATCCACCAATATTTTTTTACCAACTCACCCCAATGAAATTTATCTCTTAACAAAAACACCACTCCCAGTACCCCCGCCACACCGGCAAACCAAGCACTTCTACTATACGTTCCAAATATAGCTATACCTCCCAAAACCACAGCTGCCCCTCTAAACAAGTTAATTCCCTCCTGCCACTTCTGCTTTTTAATCACCACTTTTTCAATCAAGCCCGCCACCACTATCGGTATCCATACGGCTAAAATACTGCCCAAAAAAGTCGGATGCCCGGTTGTTCCCGGCACACGAAACAACAACTTGTTTTCATAAGTCACCCGACCAAAAGGTACTGTCTGAGCCGTTGACTCAATACTTAACCCCAACACTCCACCTGTTAAAAACTGCCAACTACCGATTATTCCTTCAAACAATAAGCTAGCTGTAATAATCTGCTCAAACATTTTTTTATTCTTTTTACCATTTATAAATTTTCTACCCAGCAAATATAAACTCCCTATGTAAAGCCATCTCACCATCCCACTCCAAAACACCAACCCTTGCTTACCTTGTATTACTCCTCCTAACAAACCCCATAACATCATTACAACCAAAATCCACAAATCCTTACCTTTACTCCACCACCATTTACCTTCTATCAACCTGTCTTTCATTGCTAATATCATCAACACCCCTGCCATTATTAGTTTCAAAGATAACCCAAAATACTGGCTGTATCCAGGCAAATCTAATCTACTCATTGCCGTCACTATTTCCACATTAAACCCCCGCACTCCTTTCTCAAAAGGCAGCACCAACAACATAGTATAAAAAAGACTTTCCCGAATCTTACCCTTAGTCTCGGGTACCCAATAAAATAAGATCAATCCAGTCCCCACAGCCGTCAAAATTAGTGTCTTTATATTAAACACTAAAAATAAACTCGCATAATACACCAAAGCCACCAAAAATCCTGACCATATCATTGTTCCATCCTCTCAACTTCCATAACAGACAGTTGCCTGAAGCTCTCAAAACTTATCCTATCCACATCCACTTCAGGAAAATAAACCCACAAGGGCTCTCCCACTTTTAATTTTTGATGCCCCCCAAAATAATACTCATCTCCATGTTTTTGTGCCCATAACTCCATTTCAATTACAGCATCTTTTTTTATCGGATCCCTGCCCACTACTACTATGCCTCGATCTGTGGTTACACTTTTTTTCGCTGGCTCTATCCTCACTTTTATAACCTTAGCTATATATTCTCTTTCTGTATCTCCCCTCATAACTAAACCTTCACGCAAAGCCTCTGCTTGCCATGGGTTTATGTCACTCCACCGCATTTTTACTTGAAACCAGTCCCCGCTATCTTTCTCTGACTTATTTTCATCAGCGATGACGATTCCAGAAACCCTAGCTTGCGGAAAGTTAAACTCCACCTCTTTCCCCACTTGCAGAGGTCTACTTTTAAAGGAAAATATTCCACTCGTTTCATTCTGTACCCCTTTCACTCTAACCGTTAAATATAGATCTCTATCTTCATCACCTCTTTCATAATTCTCTATCCTGGTTATCTCTGCCATTGTTTCACCATCTACACTCTTTTCAATCAACCCCACTTTTAAAGCTTCACCCAACCAGTGCGGTGGATTAACAAACCAGCCTTCTTTCCCAGATATCTTAACCTTAACTGTCTTCCACTCATCTTGCCGTTTAAAATGCTTGACCATCAATACCACCAACCCGCACACCAACAACAATACCGCCAAGTCACCTAGCCTTAGCCCTAATATTTTTTTGTTTTTGATAAACTTCATTTTTGTATTAATCCTAATCCACATTTACCAGACATTTCCATTACATTATAACCTTCTACTCCTTTCAATTCATTCCACAGCCTACTGACCCCATACTGCAAACCTCCTGCCTTTTTGGTATATATGTCGTGCAACCCCAAAAAACCTCCCGCCTTGACTCTAGGCCAAAACCTCTCAAAATCAGCTTTTGCCCCCTCATACGAGTGATCACCATCCAGATATACATAATTCCACTTTTTCTCTTTATGCTTTTTTGCAAACTCACCTGACTTCATCAAATGAAAATTTAGGTAATCTTCCAGTCCAAATTTATCAAAATGTTTATCTACATCAACCCGTTTCCAAAATCCCACTCCTCCCCAATGCTCCTTGTTGGCCTGCTGTGTTTTTTCAATTGATAAATACCTATTCAACCATCGTTTTATACCTAGATTAAATTTTATTTTTTTATACCAATCTGTCAACCAGCCACTGCTTCCTAGAACCTTAGTCCTGCTAGATTGATCAAAGCCCGCATCCACAAAGTCGACTTTACCCTTCTTGTTGTCCCTGCAAGCCATGGCACAAACTGCTGGAATAAATCCGTATCTACTCCCAATTACCAATATATTCTCAAGTCTTATCGATCTAATCAATCCATAATGAATCCATCCATATCCCAAGCTTTCCTTGCTTTGCCCGATCTCATGCCAATCATCACCCCTCGCATAAAAATCAACAAACTCTCTTACTTTACTTGCATCTTGAACAAACATAAAATGAACTCATTAATCACCTTTCTTATTTTATCATGCTAGAAAAACTCCAAAGCATTTTTTCAACCTCTTATTCACCTTCACTTGAGCATCAACTAAATATCACCAAACATCAATCACAGATCAAAAACCTACTTAAAAAACACCCCACTCCTCTATACATCACCGACCCGTACATCATTCAAGACCGCTACACTCAACTCAAAAAGGCTCTCACCAAACACTGGCCCCACCAACACAACATTGCCTATTCTTTCAAAACTAACTACTCGCTAGTTAAACCCATAAAGAAATTAGGTGCTGCAGCAGAAGTAGTCTCGGGACATGAATACCAAAAGGCCCTAAAACACAATTTCAAAGTCTCCAAAATAATCCTCAATGGCCCCCATAAACCCAAATCTTTATTGAAACTAGCCCTTAAAAACAACTCTCTAATTCACATAGACAACTTCCAGGAAATTAATAGCGTCACCGCCCTGACTCAACCCTCCTCCCAACAGCCTAAAGTAGGCATCAGAATCAACCTTAAACCTCACAAAAACCAATTCGGCTTTAATATCCAGAACAAACAAGCCCACCAAGCCATAAACAAACTTTACTCTCACTCCATACCTATCCAAAGCCTCCACCTACACCAAGGCAGCGATATAGACAAATCCTCCACTTACCAAGAAGGTGCCCTTCAACTAGCCAAACTAGCCAATCATATCTACCAAAACTTTAATACCAAAGTCAAATATTTAGACATCGGCGGCGGCTTTCCTGCTCACGGTTTTAAACCACTACATCGCAATTCGTGGCATCCTCAACCCATTCAAACATATATAAAAACCATTACTCAAGCACTCAAGCAAGACCTCAATCCTGACCTATCTCCCACTCTCATAGTTGAGCCGGGCCGCTATCTGGTCGCTGACTCAACCATCTTTGTCTGCCAAGTTATCAACAAAAAACAAACCAAGCCTCAAGTCTTAACTGCCAACGGTGCTATTACTATGCTTCCCACTCTTTACTACCGCCCCCCTATCACTCGGCTTTTCACCCCAAAACTACAAGCAAAAACATCCTTACCTGTCCCCACCACTGTTTACGGTTCTACCTGCAAATCCGACGACATCTTGTTAAAAAAACCCCTGCCTCCCGCAAAACCTAATGATCTCCTGCTCTTTTACTCCACCGGCGCTTACAACTCAAATCTGACCCCTAATTTTATTTTCACCCCACCACAAACACATATCCTCAACTAGTCAAACTTCTTTTTAAACCTTTTCCTAGGCTTAGTAATCTTTTGTACAAACCCCAAACCTGAATAATGGTTCGATAGCTCAAACTTATATTCATACTCATCATCGCCTATTATGTCTTGCCACAACTTCCACTGCTCAAACTTGACACCTTTGGATTCCGCTTCAAAATGAATATCATGCAAACAAATAAAACCCTCCTCGTTTAACCTAGGCCAAAACAACTCAAAAGCTCTTTTGGCTCCCTTATATCTATGATCACCATCTAGATACACATAGTCATACTTATAGTCATATTTTTGTACAAACTCCTTATCCGTCATTACGTATAAGTTAACTCTCTCTCTATCAAGCAAATAATCAAAATGATCCTTTGCATTTTCATTTCGCCAAAAACCTTGCCCGTAATTATGCTCACCAGTCCCGTCACTCTCCTGCATGTCATATCCAGCATCTACAAAATCCACCTGTCCTTTCCCATTATCCTCACAAGCCTTGGCCATCATATAAGGAATATATCCGTACATTGAACCTACACACAAAACCCTTTTGGGTCTTTGATTTCTTATAAGAGCATAATGAATTAAGCCATAACCAAAATTAAAATTCTTTTTATCTAAATTCTGTGATTTCTGATCATTCCATCTATAATCAGCCCCGTAATGAAAAACAATTTTTTTATAAAAATATCTTTGCAGTCTTACATACAGCTTCCACCACAAGTTTCTCTCTAACCATTTTTTGATCCCCATATTCAACCTTATTGCACCATATATTTTTTTTACTGATCTAATCATATCTTCTTAGTTTAACAGAAACTTGTATCTAAAATGTAGGCTATAATATTCCATGAATATGAAAACCAACGGTACCTCACTTCCTTACCAGATAGACCTGCTCTACATACTAACTAAAAGTAACTTTAAACTTCAATACCAAAACACCTTCCTAGGCTTAATATGGGCCATTATTGACCCTGTCGCTCAAATCACTGTCTTGGGATTTGTCTTTAAATTCATTTCACAAACTCCTATTAATCACTATTTTTCATATTTATTAACTGGCACTATCCCCTGGATTTTTTTCTCTCGAACTATTAGCCAGTCGACTCATACTTTTCTTAATAATAGACAACTGTTCTCAAAGCCTTTTCTCCCCCCAAATTTCTTAACCCTATCTAATCTTAATATCAAATTAATAAATCTGATAATTTCTCTATTTTTGTTATTTATCTTTATCATTATTTCACCTTTTAACCTTCAACTACACCCTCTCTTTTTCTTCTTGGCACTTTTATGGTTATTCACCATTACTTATTATTTAAGCTTGCTTATCTCAACACTTACAGTCCAATTTAGAGACCTAATCTACATCATAAAGGGAACAATTCCCCTCTGGTTTTACGCTACCCCCATTATCTATAGTGCTGGCCAAATACCTCAAAAGTTTCAATTCATTCTCTTTCTTAACCCCTTGTCCGGTATTATTAATCTTATTCACTATAGTCTCTCCTTCACCCAGTTATTACCAATACCCGTTTATGCCTGCAATCTTGCCCTTACTCTTTTGATATTATTCACTAGCCACTTCGTACATAAAAAATTTAAACCATTTCTCGTTGATTACTTGTAAAACAAAAGCAAATGGCCAAAAACATCATCGAACTAAAAAACATAGGTAAGAAATACCAACTTAAAAAACCAAAATTGTTTAAGTTATTCTCAAAAACTTCTAAACAAGAATTTTGGGCAATAAAAAATGTCAGTCTCAACATTAAACCGGGCTCAAACATCGGAATATTTGGTCCAAATGGAGCCGGCAAAACAACTCTTCTGCAAATTATTGCCGGCATAACAAAACCAAATACCGGTCAACTTAAAGTTCGAGGAAAAGTTATTACCTTAATGGATCTAACCTCAGGTTTTCAACCTGACTTAAATGGTCTACAAAACATTTATCTAAACGGAGTTCTAGCTGGAATGGACATTTCTTCCATCAAAACAAATCTTTCCAATATTCTTAACTTCGCTGGCATCAATTCACAATTTATCCAAACCCCCTTTCATACATATTCAGCTGGTATGAAATTTCGCCTAGCATTAGCCGTAGCTATCTACAGCCAAACTGACATTCTGATCATTGACGAAGTTCTTACTGCAGGAGATACTGAATTTCAGATCCAAACAGCCAAGAAAATTTCACACCTTCAAAAAAAATCAAACATTACCACAATTATCAGCTCACACATCCCTCTTTTTATCTACAACTTTGCTAAAGAATTCTATTACATTAAAAATGGCATAATCTCTTCTGTAAGCCAGTCTGATACCCGTCAAATTTTAGAAAGTCGAAGTCATTCTTGGCGACAACATTTTGTACCACAAGAACACATCGATAAACTTAAATCCTAGGAATATTCTCTACCAACGTATTATTAGACACCAAGACCACTTTTGCGTTTTTTCGCAGTTCACCAATATTTCTAGCTCCCTGATACCACATTGAGCGCCTCAAGCCACTAATCAATTCATCAACAACCGTCACCACACTACCTTTATATTCCACCAGACCTTCAACTCCTTCTTCAAACATACTACTCGCAGATTGTACTTTACCAATATCAAACCATTTGTTTAATAAACTCTTTAATCCTCTGTTATCACTCTCAACAATTGCCACTTGTCTATTAGACATTGAAGTATCACTGCACATACCCCAAGTATTCTTATACTTCTTCCCCCTTCTGTTTACCACTGAACCTGGACATTCATCAGTTCCAGTAAACAAACCGCCTATCATCACCGAACTAGCACCAAAAACCAAAGCCTTTGCCAAATCAGCCGCCTTGCTAACTCCACCCTCCGCAACAACAGGTACACCATACTCCTCTAATGCATCACTACATGTCTTGATAGCACTTAACTGAGGCCTTCCCACTCCTGTTACCAGTCGAGTTGTGCAATGAGACCCGGGACCGATACCGACATTGACACTATCCACACCAGCTTCCGCCAATGCTACAGCCGCTTCTGCAGTCACTACTGGGCCAGCAGACAATTCAATCTTTGGAAATACCGATTTTATCTCTCTGATATCACTTAGAATCTTGTCAGAAAACGAATGATAAGTTGAAAGACAAATCAAATCAGCACCAACAGATAATAATTTTTCTATCCTGTCCTTGTTCTCATCTCCTACACTTCCCAAAGAAACAGCTACCTTACCAAACTTTTTTGCTTCTTTAACCAACTCAAATTGTCTCTCTGCGCTTTGAAACTGATGGATAAACCCTATCCCGCCCAAATTACTCATAGCAATTGCCATATCTTTCTCAGTTACCCCCGGCATATGAGAAGAAACAATTGGTATATCCAAATCGATATTTTTAGACACTTTAGTCGAGACGTCAACTACCTCAATCTCATCGCTCCTTGGGAAAGTAGCCTTTCTCGGCAACAAAAGAACATCATCAAAGGTAATTTCAAACTCATTTGACATCATTTCCATAACCGCCATTATACATTTATCAACATCAAAACTAAACTGAAAATCTGATATATTACAAATATGCAAACAGTCATACAGAACGCAATACAGCACTCCATCGACCTCGAAGACATAAAGAAAAACCTATTCAAGTTATTCAGGCAATTAAGAAAAAATGAATATCAAAATATTGGCTATGTATCAGGAATTATCACCTCCAACGGCCCTCAGCACATCAGTAAAAACTTAAAGATGCTAGAGAAGTACACGACTGAATTGCGCCGGAAGCATAACTATCCCATATTTTCTGCCACAGACATCTTCAGTCAAAAAATATTCGAACAGATCAACGCCCAAAATCTCACAACGCAAAACTGGAACAATTTCTGGAAAGAACTCATTGGTCATCCTCAAAAGTACATCTCTCACATATTTATGACCCCAGGATGGAAGCAATCACAAGGAGCCAAGCAGGAACATCTAGTTGCAAAAAAAAATGAGCTCCAAATCATATATCTAAAACCCTCAAATTAACGGATATCACTGGATTCTTATGAAAATCAAACCCAACTCATACTCGTATTCATTGACAAAAGTCATCCTTAATTATTTTCTCACAATAATACTAATAATTATTTTGTTTCCACTTTCAATTTTTATTTCCAGTCTAATAAAACTCACCTCCAACGGCCCCATTCTTTTTACCCAAAAACGCACCGGTAAAGATAATCAGCCTTTTAAAATCTACAAATTTCGCACCATGCATCCCGATTCTCACCAGCTACAAAAAAAGTACCAACACCTCAACTTTGCTGACGGCCCGGTTTTCAAAGCCAGAAACGATCCCCGTTTTACTTCTTTTGGTAAAATTCTTTCCAAAACCGGCCTCGATGAACTCCCGCAACTATTTAATGTATTAAGGGGCAATATGAACTTGGTCGGCCCCCGCCCCTTACCTATTCAAGAAGCCAACCAACTCACAGCTAATCAAAAACTGCGCCACCTCATCAAACCGGGCATTACCAGTACTTGGGTTGCTAAAGGTCCCCATTCTGTCAGTTTCAATCAATGGATGAATATGGATCTTGACTACCTGCAAAACGCCTCCCTAAAAAAAGATTTGACCATTCTTTACCAAACTTGTTTCTATATTTTCACCCTCATCCATAATCGACTCAAAAGCCTGTTTCACCATAAAACTAACTAATCTCCCTGGCACAAATACTACACTGTGATTAAATTTCCCAAAAGAAAGGTTTTTCTATGTATTTCTACTTTCATTTTTTTCTCTTCTATATATAATCAAAATTAGTGGGCTACATTACACGTCATCTCAATTTTGTTGGTACGCTTATCTTTTTGATTGGTTTTGCCATACTTTTCAAGATCTTTTTTCCTGTTATCAACCAAGAGGTCGATTATCGATTAAATCAGTTAACTGATAATGATACTCATGTAATCATCAAGCCCTCACAAGCCAACAGCATCTCTGATTTTGACTATCAACTGCAAAAAAAAGCTCTAGTCCCCAAAGATTATAAGTTTTCCCTTATCGTCCCCAAGATCGGTATTAATACCAAAGTTGCTCCCAACATCGACTCATCCGACAAACAGGAGTATCTACCTGTCCTGCAGGAGAACGGTGCTGCCCATGCACAAAACAGCTCTCTACCTGATCAGGCCGGCCCCGTTTTTATCTTTGGTCACTCTACCGATTCTTTTGCCAACATCAGAAGCTACAACGCTCCCTTCTTTCTGTTGCGAAAACTTGAAAAAGGCGATGAAATCCATATCTTTTTCAATAAACTCCAATATGACTATAGAGTGGTTGATAAACAGGTAGTCGCTCCAGAAGAAGTCTCTATGTATGTAAGAAATACCACTGGAAACGTCTTAATTCTTCAAACTTGCTCTCCGCCTGGAACTACCCTCAAAAGATTATTAGTTTTTGCTGAATTTGTTGACAAATAGTTGCAATAATCAGAAAAATTGTCTAAAATGCCACCTATAATATTATTATCAGCTTAAGAAAGGTTATAAGCTTGATATTCAACAAAAGACAGCGCCAAAGCCTGCACCGCTTTATCTCCTATACTCTCTCTGGTGTCTTGATCTTAAACTCCACTCTTTCTCCTATTTTAGCCTCACGTGCATATGCTAGTGAACCAACCCCTACACCTACCCAAGAAACTACCCCCACTCCCACCCCAACCATTGAAGTAACCGAAACTACTCCCACTCCAACTCCAACTCCAACTCCCACAAAAGAGCCTGAAGTTACTACAACTCAATCAGTTGAAGTTACTCCCACTCCAACTCCCACTCCCCAAACTCAGCCGGATCTTAAAGACTCTCCTAACAGTCAATCCAGTGCCCAACTAAACCCCTCTTTAGATACTGATAAAGATGACTATACTCCCAGCGAAACAGTTATCATTACCGGCTCTGACTATCAACCAGATACTACTTATACTTTAGTAGTCAGCTCCCAAGACGAGCCTAAAGTAAGAGATGAAGTTCAAGTAACCACCGACTCAGACGGTGGTTTATTTTATTCCTATCAGTTAGATGGAACATATCGACCTGATTATTTAGTTGAGATTTTGTTAGGTGGAGTTTTGGTAGCTTCTACTACTTTTACTGACAACAATGTCTGTCCTCATGGTGGTGACTGGCAGAAATTTGAATTGACTGATTCAGATACCAGCAAATCACATACTACTGATCAAGGTTATATTATTGATCAAGTTTGTATTAAGTACGGCCAAACCAAAGTAAACGTACCTTCGGATGATACATGTCATGATGTATCCGGCTTAAACACCCAAACTGCTACTGTTTCTGAAGGTGATGAGTGTCAAGATATCTCCCACGTCTCATTTCACAAAACACAACCAGATCTCGAAGATATCTCTGGAGAACCATTAGCCTGTGGAGATCCAATTTATGCTAACCAATCAACTGATTATGTCAACATCGGAGACGAAACAAGTGAATCAGGATACAACTTAAACGGCTGGGGACCAGTTGAGCCTGATGCTAGTGGTGGAAACTGGGGAAGTGGCACTCCTTGTGAAGATGGTAACTGTAAAGTTGTTTACGAGCCAGACGGAGATCCTTCAGCCAGCCTAATCTTGGATTTTGGCAATTCTCCTCTTAAAGAACTGCGACTGCGAGCTTTAGATGGTATTTCTGGTGCTGATTCTTTTGAAGTTAAAATTGGTAATGATCTTGTATATCGCTGGCTTGATTCTGGAGAAACTGGAGGAAGTGAAGAGTGGAAAACTCACAGCTTTGATGTTAGTGATTATTCAGGGGTTCAAACTATTACCATTACATCATTAGATGATGAGTGGGGTAGTTTTGATAAATACGGCCAAGTAGCTTTCACCTGGATAAAAGTTGTCGATTATGAGTGTGAAGAAATGTGTACCCCAGGTAAAGCCTGGGCAGATGAATTTATCTTGTCAGACCAAGGAACCAGAAAAGATGGCTCCTTTGTTAGCTCTGAACGTACCAATCCAGACTCAGCCCTCGGTTCCCCAGATAGTCAATTTTTTAGCCTCGGAGTAGAAGGCGATCTAACTGTTAAATTTGTCCATCCAGTTATCGACCAAGAGGCTCACGATCTATCTTTCCATGAAATAATCAACGGAAGAACCTCATATCCATTTGAAAAAGCCAAGGTGGAAGTTAGTCAAGATGGAACTAACTGGCAGTATTTAGGTCAAGTTACCAACAAAGATGGTGGTAATGGGGTTGGCTTGTTAGATATCGCCAGTTTGAACAATTGGTCATGGATACAATATGTCCGTTTAACTGATATCACCGATTATTCTCTCCATGCTAATAATGCTGATGGCTATGACATCGATGCTATCGATGCCGTTTGGCAAGTTTGTGAACCTAGAGAACCTGAACCATTACCTGTTTGCGGTAACGGAATAAAAGAAGCAGAGGAGCAATGTGATGGTCAAGATGGCACCATTTCTGGTCAAAACTTCTGTACTCAATCTTGTCAGCTGGTTCCAATCTATGATGGTCAGCACCAGTGTCCCACAGGCACCAATCCGATTAAAGTAAATCAAGAACCTTTCACCGTCTTCTCCACCGACCCTGGCGGTATAATGCTTTCCATTTTTGAATCCGGAAAAGACTATCTACTAGAAGCTTCAGGCACTTTTACTCCCAGCAGCAAAGAACAGGCTGGTGCCGATGCCGGCTACACCTCAATTGACGGCTGGACCAACTTAAAACCAAATATTGGTCTTCAAGCTTTGTACGGTGGTTCATATACTTCAGATTTTGCCGCCCACGCTTTGTTAAGTGATTGGGGTACCGGCAATGTTGGAGTAGTAGATTGGGGGCCATACAATCAAGAACATGTTTATACTAAACACTTCTACTCAAACGGTTCTGATGTTCAGTTCTTAATCGGTGACCGCTACGATCATTGGTTTGGTACCGATTGGGATGACCAAGGTGGTATGAGTGATAATGAAGGTGAACTAGAGCTTGACGTCTACGAATGTCAGCCGCCGGTTAAACTCCAAGCTACTAAAGTAGTCTGTGAAGAGGAAAGCGACCTACCCAACTGGGGAACAGGTGGTCCAAATATTACCGCTACAACCGCCCAAGACTGGGTCGACAGTCATTCCAGTTGTTCCATTGAGCCTATGTGGCAATTTCAGTGGGGACCTAAAGGAGCGGGTAGTCAACAAACTGAAACTAGCACTGATCTCTTAAGCCATCCATGGCAGACTTTTGCAAGCCATGAAACTGTAGAGATTTCCAATCTTGATAAAATCGGCAGCAGAATTGAGGTAAGAGAAGTCTTTCCTGACAGTTATTCCCCTCTAATTCCTTTCAGTGGAGATGATCAAAATGATTACAGCTCCGAGTTCTACTGCAACAGTGACGTCTTCCACTATGATAACTGGGAATGGATTAATAATCCTCAATACGGAGAAACCTATCACTGTGTCGCTTTTAACGCCTTACAAAAAGGTCAAGTATCCGGCTACAAATACAACGACGCTGACGGAGATGGTTTCAGAGATCAAGGAGAGCCTGGTATCCAAGGTTGGCAGATTGTAGTCCATCCCCAACAGCAAAAGTCCTTTGAATCTCTCCAGGTAGATAGTGCTGATATGAATGGGCAAGACAGCTCCAAGACTCTAATAGACGGCCGCTACTATTTAATTGAAGTAGAAGGGCAGTGGACCAATAAAGAATTCCGCCAGGTAGATGCCGAATACTACTCTGATGATTCTTGGAGCACTCAGCTTGATATGGCCGATGATCCTACCCGGGGAGACAGACAACTTGATCTAGTCATCAATGATCAAGATGTTGTCTGGGGCGGCTACAACTCACCACACTTATACAAGACAGTTATTAAAGGTGAGGGTTCCACCGCTAACTTCAGAATCTTTGATCAAGATAACGCCGGCTCCAACCCCTCCTCATGGTATGCCGACAATCAGGGCCAGTTAACCGTCCGTATCTACGACGTCACCGATCAAATCTATACCACCGATCAAGATGGTTACTATCAAGCTAAGGTCCTACCTGGCGAATATCAGGTACTTGAGATTCTTCAAACTGGTTGGAAGCAAACCCAGCCATCAGCCCCTAGCTACTACGATGTCCAAGTAACTATAGAGCAGCCAATAGAAAAAGATTTTGGCAACCGCCTCGGTTCCATCTCTGGCTACAAGCTAGAAGATCAAGATGGCAGTCTTGATACCGATCAAGATCAAACTAAAGTGTTGGGTTGGCAGATAGACCTCTATCAATGCTTAAGTCAAGGTGAATGCTCTCTTCATAACTCAACCCATACTGATGAGAACGGTTATTTCCATTTCGGTGGCTTAGTCGCTGGACTTTATCGCCTCATGGAAGAGACCAGAGATAATTGGAAGAGTTTAACATCAACACAAAAAGATCTGGAGCTTCAAGCAGGCGAAGATAGTGAAAAAAATGATTTTGTAAATACTCAATATGCCAGTATCCAAGGCAGAAAATACAACGATGTTGATGCCAGCGGCGACTTTGAAGAAGATGAAAGAATCGACCAAAATCGCTTGAACGACTGGCAGATTACTTTATATAACGACGACTGGAGCTTTATTGATAGTATGACAACCGGTGACGACAGCACCACCGCTGGAGATGTAGACAAAGGTCAATTCCGTTTTGAAAACGTGGTTCCAGGCACCTACTATGTTTGCGAAACTCCACAATCAGGCTGGATGCAAACAGAACCCAGTACCGGACCAATGCATCAAAATGGCACTTACTGCCATCAGGTTACCCTCACCTCAGCAGAAGACAGGGGGTGGGTACAGTTTGGCAACTTTGAACTCGGTGTTATTCAAGGCAGAAAATATTACGATGTCAACACCGATGGTATTCACCAGAATGAAACTGAAGAAAGATTAGATGGTTGGACAGTACGACTTTACAAGGCAAGCGGAGGCCCTGGTCAAGGAGTCCAGGGTCAGTCAATTACTGGCGAGACCGACAATCCAGGCCAATTCCGTTTTGAAAACTTAACTCCTGGTGATTATTACGTCTGCGAAGTTAGCCAGCAAGATTGGACTCAAACTGGGCCAAATGAAGGCTCTGAAGCTATTGATAATGACGGAATAGAAACCGGTACCGGCACCGCTGTAGCCAATGAATCACCCAACAAAGAACAAGAAGGACCGGTTTGTTGGCACAGCCAAATTACCGAATCTGGCCAGAAAAATGGCTGGCTCAAATTCGGCAACATCGATTACGGCTATATCAAGGGTGTCAAATGGGATGATTTAAATGGTAATGGTCAAAGAGAAGAAGGGGAACCGGGTGTGCCTGAATGGAATATTTTCATTCCCGGGGAAGGAGAAGAGAATACGGCCAATACTTTAACTGGCGCGCAAGGTAACTACTCCTTCCAACTCCCACCCGGAGAATACCAGGTATGTGAGTCAATCAATGGTGATGTTATCCAAACCTATCCTGGAGGAGAAAATCAATGTCACACCGTTGTCTTGGAAGGTGGAGATGAAAAAACAGCTGATTTTGGCAATTTTACCCTAGTAACTATAGAAACTCGTAAATTCAACGATCAAAATGAAAGTCATATGTATGATTCAGGAGAAGAAGAATATCTATCTGGTTGGACTATCCGTTTAGACAAGCAAGATAGCGAATCTCCTCCAGAGTGTCCTGATGGAAATGTTAATGGAGAGTATTGTGAACTTGTCACTGATGAGAGTGGCAATGCCGACTTCACTGGTCTTACCGCTGGCACCTATATTATCAGCGAAGTATTGCAAAAAGGCTGGATCCAAACCAGGCCGAACGCTGATTATGGAGGTGAAGGCCACCAGGCCGATGGAAGTTATATCCTAAAAGTCACATCTGGTGATGATATACCAGAAAGACTCTTTGGCAACTACGCTCCACCCGAGTTAGTCCTGACTAAGACCAATGATCGTAAAGGGGAAACCTTAGGGGTAGGTGATACCATTTTGTACACCCTAGAGGTTACCAACAACGGTCAAGGTCCCGCCTATGATGTAGTAATCGATGATACCCAGCCTCCCTTTGATCATTTTGAAATTATTGACAATCAGGGCACTGTTACTGCACCCGATGACTCCACTCAGACAGTCACTCCAACTGGAGGAGGAGAAAATCCATATCAATGGTCCATTGGAGATATCCAGCCTGGTGAAACATTTACGCTTAATTTTGAAATCAAAATCACCTCCGTAATTGACGGAGAGCATACCAATATCGCCATCGCCTCTGGTCTGGGAGGAAACGAAGAGATTTATGAATCAGACACAGTAATTGATCCCTTCACTATCGGTTCATCCTTCGGGGTCGGCGGCTCACTGGACATAGATGAAGGTGATGTCTTAGGTGCCAGCACCGAAGGTGAGGTCCTGGGTGCCGCTACCGGCTCCGCTACCCGCTGGTTAATCTTAAGCATTGCTCTTATCTTCGGTGGCCTTTTACTCAGGTTAATCGATAAAAAATTCTTTGCAAAACTCTTAGGTCTTCTCTTAGTTATCGGTATCTTTGCTGGCCTTTCCACTCCAGTTTTAGCCGTTGACAATACTGCTCCTAGTATAGACATTGTCAACTTACCTGAATACAAAAAAACCGATAACTTTAAGATCTCGTATTCAGCTTTAGACGCTGGCGGCTCAGGGCTAGATAAAGTTATTCTTGAGTACCACAAAGAAGGTGAAGGCTGGCAAACTCTAGATGAGTTTACCGCCCACTCCAAGACCTATCAAATTACCTCCTCTGAAATTAATGAGGAAGCTAAGTTCTACTTTAAAACTACCGCCTACGACAACGCCGGTAACTCTGCCTTTGACGAGACTTCCACTACTGTTGACCGCACTCCACCTCCTGCTCCTAACAGCTACTCCAAAGCCAAAATTGGACCACAAACTTACAGACTTCAATGGCGCAACCCAGATCATGACCAATCCTACAAAGTTTACATCTACCGCTCAGACCAAGAAGGTTTTGATGCCGGCACTGGCAATCTTATAGCTGCCTTGGATGTTACTGCTGACACCGCTGACTCTTGGGAGAACGCTATTCCTCAGCCTGACCAAGAATACTTCTATCTAATGCAAAACATTGATCCTGCCGGCAATAAGTCAGATTTGGTTGGTGACAAACCTCAAGTCCAAACTGCTCCACAAGGCCAGCCGGTTAGTGAAGAGCAATTCATCGAAGGTTTTGACTATGTTGGCAGTACTGGTACCGGCGGGCAAATCCTTGGTGCAGAAGATCAAAAAGATACTCAAGATCAAGCCGATCAAAACGATCAAGATACCACTTCTCAAACAGAAACAGATCAAGCCACTGATCAGCAAGATACTCAGACATCACAACAAGGTTTTCTGGCTCGATACTGGTGGGCGATCATAATTACTCTATCCTTTAGTGCGCTAGTCTACCTGCTCTTCATTTCTTGACCATCTAAGACGGAAGCATATAATATTGCCTTAGTACCTGTGAAAAAGCTTAAATTAAAATCCTTTCTTTCTCTCAAATCTCCTTTATTTATTTTTGTCACCCTCCTTTTCTTATTTTCATTACTCTTCATCGCTTCTACTCGTATCATTGCATCCGATCCTACAGTTTACGTTAGCCAAGATGGTTCTTGCTCTGGTCAAACTCCCTGTCACACTTCAATTCAAGAGGCTCTTGACAGTTTGTTTGCTCAAAAAGGCACTGTTCAAGTTACAGCCGGTCAATACTCAGAAAAACTTATCATTGACTCTAATCACTCTGGTATTACCTTAACTGGTGCCGGCCCAGATACCCTTCTAACAGACTCTATTATTTTACAAGACCCATCAGACCTTACAATCCAGAACTTAAAAGTTGAAACTCAAGCTGGTCCAGCCATAATCATCGATGGTGCCAGTAACTTAAAAATTCAAAACAGCCACTTAATCAGCCAAGACATCACTGTTCAGATTAACTCTCAACAAGATACAACTTTAACTGGCAATACTATCACTGGCGATCTTACCACTATTGAAAACAATAGTTCCAACTCCATTAATGCTCAAGGTAACAAGTGGGGTACTACTAATCTGGCTGAAATCGAAGATTCCATCCATCATCAATCAGATGATGAAGGTCTGGGCTTAGTTGACTACATCAACCCTATCGGATGGGATAAAGGAAAACTTCAAGATCTAGCTGCCGTTGAGTTTGAATGGGAAGACAGCGCTTCTTTAGACCTATTACAATTTTTGATCAAGACTCAATCGGCACCATCGTTATCTCCAAATTTACAGATAAGCCAAATACCAGCACTTTAGTTGAGTCCCCCCTAGGTTCCTACTATGAAATTCAAGAGACGGGTGATATTAATTTTCCAGTTGAGATAACCGTGGGATACAACCAGGATGATCTTGATAGTGCAGGTATAACTGAAGATCAGATCAAAGGTATGTATTACTTTAGTGAGTCTAGTAACCAGTGGCGTCTTTATTCAGAGTCCGGTGATGATGATGCAGAAGGATGCATCTCCACCACTACTGTTGACAAAGAAAATGACCAAATTGTTACTCAAGCCTGTCACTTAACTCAGGTAGTTGTTGGAGAAGCGCCAGGGCCCAACTTCAAACTGAATTACACAGGTCTTGACTCATTTATCAATAATATTGAAGGACAGGCAGAGTTTAAAATTAGTCAAGTAGATGGAATTAATGATTCAACACCAATTCGATACAAAGCCCTTCTTAAAAAAGATGGGGTAGGTGTAGTCGGTCAAGAGATATACTACCCAATTTCTCCTGGTGATAGTCGAGGAGACTGGACGAGCTTTGACACCATCACTGGTGGGGTTGCCTATTTTGGCCCATCGACAGGCTTTACATTGTCGGATCTTTCTCCTCTAGAAGATGAAACAGGAATTACCACTCCTTTTGCTACTACCTTGCCTGCTGGAGAATATACAATCTCAATAGGAATTGTCGAAGTGATAGATGGCGGATATAGCGAGCTAGCCATGTCAGAAGACATTCAGTTTGAGGTACAAAAAACACAAATGGATTTTGCTTATGGCTCAGAAACTGGTATCAATGGTTACGATACTCCAATAGGACAATGTGATATTTATACCAATGACACTTCTGTATCTGGCAAAGCCCTTCAAGTTCTTAAATTTACCACAGTATCAAATGCTGACTACTACTTGATCACTGGCTACACATGGAATGGAAACTCGTGGCGTTCTGGTAGTGCTTATGATCCTGAGCAGTATGCCTTGTCACATTCTGGCGTCGAGTTCGAAATCACTGATATAGCAATTTACACCACTGGAGCCACTCGCGAAAATTCATACACTTATCAAGTCGTTGCTTATGATGAAAATGATAATCCAGTCGGTCAGTCGCCGGTAGTTAATACTGGAAGTTTTGATGATCCATGTGTGTTTACAGTAGATAGAACTTCTCCTTCAGCCCCCACCGGCATAACAATTAAAGATCATCAGAGTGAGATATTAGGATGTAGTGGATATACAAATAATCGTCAGATTTCAATAGATTGGAATGATAATTTGGAATCTGATCTAGACTACTACAGATATGACATAAAAGATAAGAATGATTTCAAACACCTTTCCTCATCCTTGATTACAGGAAAAATTAGAGATCAAGATGGGGAATATAAATATCGAGTTTGGGCCGTTGATCTTGCAGGCAATGAAAGTGAAAATTCCAGTGGCTGGTGCAGCGTAATACTAGATCGACAAGCCCCGTCTGTTCCAGATCTGATTTTTCCCAATCCAGGACAGTATTTAAATTCTTCAAATTTATATGTTGACTGGTCACCCGTTTCGGACCCATCTTCTCCTATCCGCTATGAATATCGTTTATATTTAACTGATCCAGAAGAAAATCCTAATGCTAGCATTAGGTACTCTAAGGATTACCTAGATGTGACTCGTCACCCTCAGACTGGCTTTGCTCCTGGCACTCCGGAAAGTACTTATTGGTGGAGAATCAGAGCCTGTGATCAAGCTGGCAACTGTTCTCTTTGGTCGAACTCTCGTTCCTTCATAGTAGATAACACACCTCCTAGAGTAGAAATAACTTCTCCCTTAAGCGGGTACCTGTCAGATGTTGTAAATATCACTGGCACTATTACTGAAGAAAATTTAAGTCATTACAATCTCTCTCTAAATCCTGATGATGGCACCTGCAACACAGAATCAACTTGGAATTTTTCCAACCGTGTTTGGCAAGAAAGTGGAAGTAGCAACTCAGTGTCTCACATACTTGATACAGAAAGCTTAGATGATGGAAACTACGTCATCCGATTAGCAGCAAGAGATGAGGCTGGCAACAGGGATCCAATGAGTAACACCGGGACTGGAGATTCGGTTGATTATGCTTGTGTAACTATTGATAACACGCCTCCCGAATCTGTCTTTAATAGCAACAATAAAATGATCTTTGGTGGGCCAGAAGAAACCCCAATAACTTTATCCGGTCAATCCACAGATACTCCTCAAAATACTGTTGACCATGTTGATATATATGGGAAACTAAACAGTGATGAAGATCTTAAAGAAAATTGGACCCAAATAAACTCAATTGAAAATACTGAACACAAAGAGCCTTTTAACTGGCAATTTGAAATTACTCCTCTTCAAGATGGTATTTTTGATTTCAAGGCACAGGCTACGGATAAAGCAGGCAATGTTGAAACGACTGCTCATCTAGAAGAAATAATTTATGATACTACTCCCCCCAAAACTCTTGATTGGGTAAATCCTGTTAATAACGCTACTTTGTCTGGAGACCAACCACTAGAAGTTAATGCTACAGACTCTCTTTCTAAAGTAGAAACGATTAGCTATGCCTATGAACAAGTCAATGGTGGACTTCAAGGCAGTACCTCAAGTCCTTGGGGGACAAAGTCTTTACCTCTAGACTATTACATTCTCAAGGCTGTGGCTACTGACAAAGCTGGTAATCAAACAGAAAAGGAAATTGAAGTAGGAGTTACTGCCATCTTAAGCTCTCAGTTTCACCAAACCACTGGCTTTGAAGAAATCGAGATCTCCTGGACAACTGATCGACCTACTAGTGGGCGAGTAGTTTATGATACGGTTCCTCATCTTGTTCCTGATCTATCTGATCCTAACTTTGGTTACGCTTTCACCACGGCTGAGAAAAACACCTCATCCAAAACTACTACTCACTACTTTAAGATCTCTGGGTTAAATGTAGGCACCACTTACTACTTCCGCCTCATCTCTTCTGGCTCACCTAAATTAGTTAGTGATGAATACTCAAACCAAACCTTCTCCAAAAACTTTTCAGAACCTGCACCAGCCAGTCCGCCTAGTGATGGGGGTGGAGCAGGCGATACCGGTGGAGACGTTTTAGGGGCTCAAACCACCACTGATGCAACTCACCGACTAAACAACTTGTATGCTTTAGCTGACACTTCCTTGCCTGACACTAACCAGAAAGACAATGATCAAGGCTCCGATCAAATTGATCAAGGAGAAGTTTTAGCCCAGCAAGACACCTCTCCTTCTCCCACACAATCAGATCAACCAACAGAAACTAGTGACTCTTCTTCACTCCTAGCTCAGTACTGGTGGTTATTGGTTGTCCTGCTCTCTCTTATAGGACTTACATATCTTGTTTTCAAAAAACCCTCTCAATAACCTAGGCACTTGAGTAGTTTACAATAAGACATATGTCCAAAAACTCTGCGTCATCTCAAGATTCTTCTGCTGTTACTTATCGCTGGCGGCTAAGTAATATTGTAGGTAAAGTTCCCCTTCAAAGCATCTTGTTGCTTTTGGTCATTCTTTTCCTTTTTTGGGCTTTTTTCTTTGGTGGCACATACCGATTCTATGCCAGTATTCTCTTTGGTTTATATTCTCTCACTAATAGTATCTGGATTTCCGTAGTTTTATTGGGAGTCAGCCAGACAATTTTAATGATCCCTGTCCGTGCTATACGAATTGCCAAACTCACACACATTAAAGATCTTAAGCAAAAAATAGAACATATTGAAAGCGACAAAAAGCAACAAAGTATTATCAAACAAAAATTTGCCAAGGGAGATCGCACTTTTCTGTTCTATGTCTTTGACTTTACAGTTCAATTTACTACCTTTTTTACCATCGGTCGCCTCTTTTTTACTGACTTTTACCACAAAAAACTGTCTTCCTCAGCCATTTTTGACTTTATTCCATATCCAGACTACCCCATTAAAGACAAAATTTTTAAGATTCCTTACCCTAAGGTTGCTCAAACCGTTGACTATGGTTTAGAAAATGCTCTTTTAGTCATCGGTATTTTGCTTATTGCCTATTTACTTTTGCACACCTTAAGTTACATTATCAAACTATATTCTAAAAATAACTCTTCTTCTAAGCTACCACAGACACTTCATCCTACTAGTGCTGTCTTTTTTATAATTCTTATCGCTCTGGCTTGGTATTTCACTCGTAATTTCCCCTCTCAAATCAAGCTCGGTTTATTTACCGGTGATGTCAGTATACCTAATCGAACCTTAAACCTGATTACTGCCCTGTCTACTGGTGGTATCATCTTCTGGTTTGGGTTCAACAAGATTAAACAGAAAGGTTACAGAGCAGTTCAAGACAATCTTCCCTCTGATCTTGTCGATCAAGTTCAACAACAAATGTTTAATCAGCTGATTAAAGAATCTGTCTTGGTCGGTATTGGAGCCTATCTAATTACCAATCATATTCCTTCTGCTTTTGAGTTATCTATCTTCACTCTAGAAATTATCTCTTTCTTCTCTCCATTTACCCTGGATAAAATTATCCTAAAAGGTGTCAAACCTTCAACTACTCAGCCTCAATCTGCCGCTCGCCAATCTTCAGCCGAATCTGATCAGGATGCTTGATATAATGAACCTAATGCAATTAAGCCTGCCATGTTTGATAAATTAAAACACTTATTTACTCCACACCACAGCAACAATCATAAGCCAAAACTTCTTCACCACACCTCTTTAGCAGTTTTGGTTACTCTTCTTATCTTAAGTCAAACTTTTCTTTCTTTAGCCAAGTTTGCCTATCCTCACATCTTAGGTTACGCTTCTCAAATTCCGCCTGAAACAATCATTGCTTTAACCAACCAGACAAGAGCGGAAAGGGGACTGCCAAATCTGGAATACAATCCTCAACTGGCTGATGCTGCTCGCCGTAAAGCAGCGGACATGTTCACCAAAGACTACTGGTCTCACACCGCTCCAGACGGTACTAAACCATGGTATTTTGTTTTAGCTGCCGGTTATAACTACTTACATGCCGGAGAAAACTTAGCTCGAGACTTTAAAAATCCAGAGACCATTGTCAAAGCCTGGATGGCCTCTCCCACTCATCGCGCTAATTTACTAAATCCCCAATACAGAGAAATCGGCATCGCTGTTGTTGACGGCAATCTTTTGGGCCAGGAAACCACTTTGGTGGTTCAGATGCTAGGCACACCTCAAACCAGCAGTCCTCAGGTAGCCTCAGGTCAGACTAATGTTATCCCTCCTGCTCAAGCTCAAGAAACCCAGCTTACTCCCAGCTACACCCCCACTCCCACAGCTCAGGCCAGTCCTAACCCAACCCCTACTCCCACACCCCAAAAACCCGCCAATTTTGATGATATACAGCAACCCATGATAGCCAGTAGTGTAGTTTCTTTGTTTAATCCTTTCTCTCTTGCCAAAGTTATCTCCATGTCATTTGCCCTTTTGGTAATCATCGTCTTGGTGGTTGACTGGTACATCACTTGGAAAAATAACCTCATTCGTATCTCTGGCCGCAACTGGGCTCACGTTACCTTTCTGGGAATAGTTATTATTCTAGTTATCATAATCAAACAAGGCCTTATCTTATGAAGTCACACTCACCACACAAGATCCATATCCCAGACTTTCTTGTCTTAGTCATAATTCTTGTCGTTGGCGCCTCTTTAGTTTCGCTTTTCAACACTAATCGTTATCTTCAACAAATAGCAGTAGTCGGCTTGTCACTAGCTTACTTCCTCTGGGGCATGATCCATCACCTAAAATCCAAAGATCACCACTGGTATGTCATCTTAGAGTACTTTCTTGTAGCTGCTTTAGGCACTGCTATTCTGCTGCCCCTTATAATTAATGCCTAAGCTTTCACCTAACCCTTTTTGATGTTAAAATACGCTCATTGCTTAAATTATTCATACAAATGGCTTCCAAAAAGAAAAAATCCCAACTTTTAAAAAATTTAACTGACAACAAAACCGTCAAAAAGATAAAAAAAAGTAAAGTCATCAAGCAAGTTGAAAAAAATAAAAAATTCATAAGCTTGGTTCTTTTAATTCTTGTACTAGGTATCGGTAGCTTTTTCCTTGCCAAGCGATACAGAGGCAAAGTCATTGCTGCTGTAGTCAACAAAACTCCTATTACCCGCTGGAAACTAAACCAAACAATGGCTACCCGATACGGCCAGCCGGTACTGGATGAATTAATCAACAATGAACTTCTTCGACAAAAGGCCAAACAAGAAGGTATCACTGTATCCCAAGAACAGGTACAGACAGAGCTGGATCTATTAGCAGAGCGTTTTGGGGGCGCAGAAAGCCTGGATATCATTAGAGATCAATACGGCCTCTCACAAAGCGACTTAGAAGAGCAGATTCGTCTCCGAATCATTCAAGAACAACTAGCCGACAAACTGTTTGATCTTGATGTAACCCAAGAAGAAGTTGAGCAATATTATGAAGAAAACACTTCCGCTTTTGAAGATCAAGAACTGGCAGAAGTTGAGCAACAAATTCGCGAAAACCTTCTCAATCAAAAGCTTCAACAAGAGTTCTCCGCCTGGTTCGATAAAGCCAAGCAAGAAGCTCAAATCAATACCTATCTCCAACAATGACTGAACAGGCAAAAGACCAATCTTCAATGATTGAACTGCCCAAGCCTGGCAATGCAGAGGACACTGTTTTGGTTAATCCCGAAGACGAAAACTTGATGGGCTGGCAAAAAAGAGTTGTGGAGTTAATGAAAGAGAAAGATATCTCGCCCAAAGAAGCTATGGCTGAAGTTAAAAAACAAGACGTTCAGGACAAAGAGTCCGATCACTGGACTGATTAAACTTTTTTACGCTTACTTTCACGCCACTTATTGATTTTTTCGTGATGTCCGCTTTTTAAGATCTCTGGCACTTCCCACCCTTTGTATTCATCAGGTCTTGTGTATTGAGGATACTCAACTGTGTCAGATTGACTATATGATTCATCATTGATTGATTCCGGGTTTCCCACTACTTCGGGAACCAGTCGCACCACACTATCCACCAATACCATGACTGGTATCTCACCACCTGTTAAGACATACTTTCCAATTGAAATTACCTCATCAGCAATGTGCTCGTGTACTCTGTGATCAACTCCTTCGTAATGACCTGCAATCAAAATTAAATGTTCCTCGTCTGATAACTCTTGCGCTTTTTTTTGCTTGTATATCTCCCCCTTAGCATCTAAAAGTATTACCTTGCTTTTATCACTCTTCAAGTCTTCAACTGCTCTATCAATAATATCAACCCGCATTACCATTCCTGGGCCACCGCCATAAGGAGGGGAGTCAATCGTTCTGTGTTTATCCTCCGTCCACTGGCGAAGATCAAACACATTAACGCTCACCAATCCTTCGTCTTGTGCTCTACTTACAATACTTTCTGAAAAAGGCCCTTTAAACATTTCAGGAAAGGCCGTTATGATATCTATCTTCATAGCTCTTATTATACTTATTCTTTTTTGATTTGCTGTTTTTCAAGCATTTTCTCCAAAGCACTCTTTCTAAGTTTTCTTCTTTTCAGCTTACTCTTGACATAATTTTCCATTGACTTTTTTACTCTATGCCATCTCGGAGTTCTAAAACCAATCTTCTCAAATCCTTTCTTAAAATTTATCTGCTTCATGCTATATCACCACCCTTCTAAATTAAAGTATATCTCATTTATGATACTCTTAAACCAATGAATAACTGGCAAGAAAAAGCCCGCCAGATGGTCAAAACGCAACTTAAAGCTCGTGATATTGATGACCCTGATGTTCTCAACGCTTTCATAAAAACACCTCGCCACCAATTCGTCCCTGACTATCTTGATGATAAAGCATACACTGACCAAGCTTTACCTATTGGTGATTCAGCTACCATCAGTCAGCCATATACAGTCGCCAAAATAGTTCAGCTGGCATACATCTCATCACCGGACCATCAAATCGTTCTAGATATCGGCTCTGGTTCCGGCTATCAATCAGCCATTCTCTCTCATCTATACAGACAGGTAGTCGGCATAGAAATAATAGATTCTCTAGTCAAAACCTCCAGGCAAGTTTTAAGTTCTTTGAATATAAATAACGTCACCATCAAAAATGGCAATGCTCGAGAAAAGCTATTTCCCGATGATCACTTCTCAGCTATCGTGGCTGCTGCTGCCAGTTCCAAGCTGCCTCCTGCATGGGCCCAGCAACTAAAACTACAAGGAGTTGTCGTTTGCCCCATAAAAAATCAACTAAAACGCTTTATTAAGACCGAAAAAGGATTGACGCAAGAGTCTTTTGGACCATTTACCTTTGTTTCTCTCAAAAATGCCTAAATACCCTACGCGCCTACCTGGAAAACTGCCAGTTTTGCTACCAATATTGATACTTTTAGCGGCTGTATCAATCTATGTACTCAATCAGCTCAATTCTTACTCTCTACCCGAGACTGCTAATTTTTTACAGCCTACACCAGCCTCAAGAGATTATCAAGCACCAATCATCACTCCCACCCCCTCAAAAAAAGTAAAACTTACCCTCTTAGGTGATATTATGTTGGGTCGAACAGTCATGACTACCACTCATAGTAAAAACGATCCTCTCTATCCAGTTCAGCATGTAAAAGAGCCTTTAAATCAATCAGATATTGTCATAGCTAACTTAGAAAACCCAGTTATACAAAATTGTCCGCCCCATACCACTGGCTACAAGTTTTGCTCAACTGTTGATATGTTAAAAAATCTAAAGGCCGCTAACATTTCTGTGGTTTCTTTAGCTAACAATCACTCACACAACTATGGAGACCAGGGCTTGCAAGAAACATTAGAGCATTTGCAAAGTTTTAACATCTCAGCGATCGGTTTAGATAATCTAGTCATCAAAAGTGTAGATAATCACCAATTGGGGTTTTTAGGCTTCAACTATATTGCCGCCGGTCCTGATCAAAATGATCTTGACCTTGTCAAAACCTCTGATTCTAAGGTAGACACCCTCGTTGCCAGCATCCATTGGGGGCATGAATATACTGCCACCGCCAGTGCGCTACAAAGAAAATGGGCCAGCCAACTTGTTGACTTAGGAGTTGATGTTATCTTCGGCCACCACCCGCACTGGATTCAAGACTCTCAAATGATTAATCAAAGTCCGGTCTATTATTCTTTAGGCAACTTTATTTTCGATCAGATGTGGAGTCAAAAAACCCGTCGCGGTCTAGTGGTTGATTTAATCTATCAAGACAAAGAGCTTATTGAACAGAAGACCTCAACCGTGTTTCAAGAAAACTGGGCCCAGCCAAAGTTTATTGACTAGCCTTTTTATGCATCCATCAGTTTACATCTTGACAAACTTGCTGCATGCAATAAACTAAGACTTACATGGTACATGAATTACCAAAACTTCCATACTCATACGACGCCCTCAAGCCCCACATTGACGAGCAGACCATGAAGATTCATCATGGTAAGCACCATCAAGGTTATGTAGATAAGTTAAACAAGGCTATAGAAGGGTACGATAATCTCAAAGATAAAAGTGTAAAGAAGCTACTTGAAGACTTAGACACAATTCCTACAGAAATACGCACGGCAGTCCGCAACAATGGTGGCGGCCATTACAACCACTCTCTTTTCTGGCAAATTATGTCACCTCAAGGTGGCGGTCAGCCAGAAGGTGAGCTCTCAAGTATGATTAACGACACCTTCGGATCACTTGAAACTTTCCAAGAAAAATTCGTTGACACAGCTGCTTCAAGGTTTGGTAGTGGATGGGGCTGGCTAGTCTTAGATGACAACTCACTCAAACTTGTATCAACTCCAAACCAGTTCGCACCACTATCTCAAGGACAAACCCCCATTCTCGGTGTTGATGTCTGGGAGCACGCTTACTACCTTAAGTATCAAAACAAACGCGGCCAATACCTCAAAGCTTTTCTAAACCTCATCAACTGGGATCAAGTTCAAGACAACCTCTCAGAAGCTATCTCCTAACCCTTTTTCCTGATAAGATTAACTCATGACACGTCTAGTAAAGAAAAAAGAACAAGCTCCTAAAAAAGTGGGTGATAAGTGGATCTGTATGTGTGGTCTTTCTAAAAACCAGCCTTTCTGTGATGGTTCTCATAAAAAAACTCAGGATGAAGATCCAGATAAAACTTATGTCTACACCAAAGATGGTGAGCGCAAACAAGTTCATTTTCAACAAAAACCTCATCACCAGCACGAATAACTTTGCAGTTTAGATTTAACACGCTATAATTTTTTTCATGACCAGTAAAAGAAAAGCCATAGTAGTAATTCCCACTTATAACGAAGCCAAGACCATTGGTGAAATGATCGATCACCTGTTCGAAAAGACTTTTCCTGATATTGAAAACTGGCAGATGCAACTTCTAATAGTTGACGACACCTCACCTGATGGCACCTACAAAATAGTTCAAGAAAAACAGAAAAAATATGACGACCTTTATCTTTTATTAAATCCTGATAAAGTTGGCATCGGTGGAGCATACGTAAAAGGCTTTAAAGAAGCCATGGATAAACTCGATGCAGACGTGATAATCGAGTTTGACGGCGATTTTCAACATCCACCAGAAGCCATTCCGCAACTACTTAAAAAAATTGAAGACGGGGCTGACTATGTTTTAGGTTCCCGCAAAATTAAAGGTGGTTCAACCCCCAAAGGATGGGGGCTTAAACGCCGCTTCTTTTCCTCAATCGGCGGTCTTATTGCTCGTTCAATCTTGTTTCTTCCCTCTAAAACTTTCTTTAAAATCACTGATCCCACTACCGGCTTAAAAGCTTCCAGAGTTAAAGGTTTTGTCGATCAAATGGACATGGACAATCTTTATTCTCAAAACTTCGGTTACAAGCTTGAGTTTTTATACAAGATGGTTAAGCTAGGAGCTCAAATAGAGGAGATTCCTTTAAAGTTTAACCTACGCCAAGCTGGAGAGTCTAAAATTACTTCCAAGACATCCAAAGATATCTTTAGAACAGTTATCTTATTAAGATTAAAAGATCCTCAAACACAAAAATTCCTTAAATTCGCTACCGTCGGCTTTATTGGTTTTGCAATCAACGCTGTCGCCCTTGAGTTTTTCCGCGGACGTGCATTTATCAAAGCCTTATCAAGCGACTTCTCACATTTTGAAAATACCAGGGGGCTTAAGCTTTTAGCTAACCCCAACTCTTGGTCAGGTGCTTTTGCGGCTGAGCTGTCAATCATAAGTAACTTCCTGTTTAATAACTTCTGGACTTTCTCATCTCAAAAAATCCTTCATCCTTTCAGGCTAGTCTTAAAGTTCCTTCAATTTAACTTAACTTCTCTGGGAGCTGTTGTTATTCAGTTTGTAGTCATTGGTCTTGCTACGTTACTATTCGGCGACACCACTCTTGTACGCCAAGCCTCTCTTGTTTTCTCCATCGGCTTTTTAATCATTCCTTATAACTGGTTAATGTACAACTTAGTTATCTGGAAAAAAGATGAGTAATCTAATTAAATTTATTATCTCCATTGCCATACCCCAAGTCGCTGCTGGTATAGGCTCGCTTTTGACTGCTCCCAATATCTCCTCCTGGTATTCTCAACTACAAAAACCTGCTCTTAATCCACCTAACTGGATTTTTGCCCCTGTTTGGACGGTTCTCTTTATAATGATGGGTGTCAGTTTATATCTAATCTGGACAGCACCTGATTCTGCTTCTAAAAAAACTGCCTATTTAATTTTCGCTATTCAGTTAATCTTAAACGTCACCTGGTCAGGTCTTTTCTTTGCCCTGCAAAGACCTCTCTATGCCGGTATCGAGATCATCATCTTATGGATTGCCATCTTAATTAACATCCTCAAGTTCTACTCAATCTCCAAACCGGCTGGCTGGTTACTTGTTCCCTACATTCTCTGGGTTAGCTTTGCTTCTTATCTAAACTGGCAAATATTTCTTCTTAACTAGTCTTTCCCTTGTTTACAGATACGGCGTCCAATCAGCTACAGGTGCGGTGTTGTTAAGCATAAAACTCCAGGTAAACAACAAAATCGGGATAATCAAAACAGCCATCAATATCTTAAACTCACGACTTCTAATCATCTCTTCCCAACCAATCAATACCAGAGGAAAGATGGGTAATATGTATCGTGCAATATCCCGATGAGCTACAAACAAAGTGCTCAACCAAAATACACTTGCAAAACTTGCTTCAACATTCAGTTTTTTCTTCCACAGTTTCAAAATTCCCAGTCCATAAATAAGCCACAACCATATAATCTCTTCTAGCCAAAAGTCACCTGTCCAGAAGTGTCCTTTAGGAGAGAAAATCGAGAAAGGTGGCCAGAATAGATGAAAGTTATCTCCGCTGTTAAAGTACGCCCAAAAGTCACCTGTTTGTTTTTGATAAAACCAGAACAATAAAGGCACAACTAAAATCATTGAAACTACCGGCCAGCAATTCCACTCCCACTTCTTTCTCTTAAAGCCTTTTATCAGCCAGTCAACACCGTACCCTGCTAAAAGTAAAACCCCCGGACTCTTGGTTAAAGTGGCTAGCCCGCCCCACAATCCAGCTAGCCAGTACTTTTTATCTTTGTAAGCCAAAATTGAAGAGAGAGTAAACAAGATAAACCATGGTTCAGGGCTTCCTACAGTTCTAACAATCAACCATCTGGCTGGAAAGAACAAAAAAACTAGACTAATCCACTTGGCATTTTTCACTTCAATAGATAAAAGTAAGCGGTAAAAGGCCCAGCTAGCCAGTATAGTTCCCAATACTGTTGCCGTTAACATCGCCCAAGGGCCAGTCATTACAAAGTCAAACAGTCTAATCAGTGCCGGATATAAAGGGAAGTGAGCTGGATAGTACTCAAGTGGTAATGGGTTTGAAAACAGCCTACCGATTAATGCCTTTTGGTACCAGGTTTTAGCTACGATTATGTAGTTGGGTCCATCAAAGTTTGCAAAAACTACCCCCATTCCTTGTTTAAAATTCAAAACCCATCCTGGGAGCTCAATCTGTAACGTAAAGGGTAACCAGACAACCAAGCTACTTATCAGGGTTACAACAGCAAGTTTAAACTTCCATCTTTTCATAAATTAATCTTACCATTGAACTTAGCTTCCTTAAAATATTAATTCTTTTTGTTATCATATATTTATGTCAATCAAACCAAACCAAAATCTCGATCAAGATTTTCTAGGAGTAGACGAACTTATTCTTCATACCGAAAATCCTGATAATAACCAATATCGTCACACCACTCTTCCTTTCTTGTATGAATCTGTTGATGAGCAGATCTACTTATTTCTTCCTCTTGACATAGCAGAAAACGATCCTCCTGCTTGGTATCAGGATTTACAAGAAATAAACCAATGCCTAGTAGAGATTGCAGCCGTTAAAATTCCTGCTACAGTCACTCTCGATGAAGCGGTTGATATGAAAGATCATCTTGATCAGATTGATGATAAGTATGAGCCAGATGAAGTCCGTCGCTTCTTTCCCCAAAATGAGGCTCAGTTGGTACGATTGGATCTTCAAGAGAGTCCTCTTTTAGATAGCGATACTCAGTTTGAGCAATAGAAACTCTTGCCTCTGATATACTTAATCCACCATGACCAAAAACCAACCCAAAGTTTCCGAAATTTCACTTTTTTTACCTACCTATAACGAGCAGGAAGTAATCGATCAAACGATAAACAAATCCAATAAAATCTTACAAAAAATTGCCGGCAAGTACGAAATATTAGTAGTCAACGACGGCTCTACCGATGATACTGCCAAGGTGGTCGAAAAACTAATCAAGAAAAACGATAATCTTCACATGATTACCCATGATCCTAACCGCGGCTATGGTGGCGCTCTCAAAACCGGCTTAAAGGAAAGTAAATACTCTCACATTTCATTTATTGACTCCGACGGACAGTTTGATTACTCAGAAATTGACAAGTTCTTACCCTTTATAGGTGAACATGATCTTGTCATAGGCTACCGCCTAGATCGTAAGGATAATATTCTAAGAAAGCTTAATGCTCTTTTATGGAAACTTTGGGTATGGTTGCTCTTTAGTCTCTGGGTTAAAGACATCGACTGTGGTTTTAAGGTGGTTAAAGACAAAGTGGTTGATAACATAACTCTCAGTACCGAGTCTGCCTTTACCGAAGCTGAGTTTTTAATCAGAGCCAAGCAAAAAGGTTTTAGCTTCAAACAAATCGGTGTTCATCATTATCCACGCACTGTTGGTACCGCCACTGGCGCTGATTTTAAAGTTATCCTAAAAGCTGTCAAAGAGTCACTTGTTCTTTGGTATAAACTAAATTTCCTTTCAAATGATTCAAAAGATTAAAACATTCATCTCCAGCAATCGTCGCGAGGTGTTAATCATCTCAGTTATAGCTTTACTGGCTCTAGTTTTGCGCCTTTATAAAATTCCCCAATACTTAACCTTCTTAGGTGACGAAGGGCGTGACGTCAGGGTTGTTCGCAACCTTATTCAAGGAGATCTGGTTTTTATTGGTCCTCAAACCAGTATCGGTAATATGTATCTGGGTCCTCTGTATTACTACATGATGGCTCCCTTTTTGTGGTTATGGAACTTAAGTCCTGTCGGTCCTGCCGTCATGGTGGCTATCTTGTCTACTATAACTACTATCTTTATCTGGTGGGCTGCTCGCACCTGGTTCGCTCCAGCTGTAGGTTTGGTAGCTTCCTTGTTTTATGCCATCTCTCCCGTTGCCATTATCTACGGTCGCACCTCCTGGAACCCCAATCCCATGCCCTTTTTTGCACTTCTGTCAATTTGGTCAATCTGGCAATTATGGCAACACCGGCGCTTTATCTATATTGTTATAACTGCAGTCGCCTTAGCTTTTGCCCTACAAATGCATTATCTGGGCCTTTTATTAATTCCTGTTCTTGGTATTTTCTGGCTAATTACAGCCATTGAAGTATGGCCCAACAAAGAAAATCGTGCTCAATTTGTCCGCTACTCAATTTTTGCCCTGCTTGCATTTATATTTTTAATGAGCCCCTTAGTCTTGTTCGACCTAAAGCATGACTTTCTAAACTACAACGCCTTCAAGACATTCTTCACCAACAGGCAAACCACTATTAATCTTGATCCAACCAAATCCAATCGCTTTATGTTGGTTATCAACAAGTTCACCTCCGATTTAGTTCTTTCCACAAGCGCTCTTTCAGCTATCTTAACCTCCATTGTGATGACAATCCTCACCATCTTTTACTTTATTCGCACCTCTTCCCACAAACGTCAGTACTTTTTGCTTATAACCTGGCTAGTCACCGGTATTTTTGGGTTGGGTCTTTACAAACAACACGTATATGCTCACTACTTTGGTTTTCTTTATCCTGCCATCTACATTCTCATTGCTTATCTTCTCTGGCGTTTATTTAAAGGTAGGCTTAAAGTCTTATCCATTATTGTCTTTGTATTTTTAGTCGTCCTTTCCATTGAAAACTCGCCCCTAAAACAAACTCCCAACAGACAACTTCAGAGAACAGAAGAGGTTGTTGATTTTGTCATCGACAAGTCGCAAGGCGAGCCTTTTAACTTCGCCTTAATAGCCAAACAAAACTATGATGAATCATATCGCTACTTTTTAGAAAACAAAGACGCCAACTTCTTTCGTGGAGAAGAGAAACTCTCTGAGCAGTTATTTGTGGTCTGTGAAAAACAAGACTGTCAGCCCGAGGGAGATGCGCAATACCAAGTGGCTATATTTGGTCCCGCCAAAACCACCGATCAATGGCAGATCGATCACATTGAAATATTTAGACTAATCCATAAGTGAATATACCCAAACAAGTAATTGATAGCATAAAAGAAAACAAAGGCTTTCTGGGCCACATTCACCTTTCTCCCGACGCTGACTCAATCGGCTCTGCTTTGGCTTTAAAGCTCGCTCTAGAGCAACTTGATAAAGATTTTTATCTGTACTCTGAAGACAGGCTCCCTGCTTCCTCTGATTTTCTGCCCTCAGTTGACTCAATCAGCCACGAAAACTTGCCAGAAATGATTGAAAAACAAATCTTTAATGTCTACATCTCTCTTGACACTCCCAAATGGGGGCTAGTTACTCACCATACACCCGGGCCAGATTTTCAAAAACCAATAATCAACATCGATCATCACCCTGGCAATAAAATTAAAGGCACTCATCAATGGATAGATACTAAAGCTTCCTCGGCTGCTCAAATGATTTTTTATCTACTCAAGGAGTTAAAAATTGATATAACTCCAGAAATTGCCACTTGTCTGCTATATGGCCTTGTAGGCGACACCGGTGCTTTTCAAAACTTTAATACCTCTTCTGATTCACTTCGTATGGCAGCCATCCTTATCGAAGCAGGCGGTGACTACGATCGTTGTCTCGTCGAACTTTCACGCAACTTAAAATATCGCCAACTCAAAGCCTGGGGAACAATGCTTGCAAATCTAAAGGCTTCTGCAGACAATAGTTTTGTTTACACAACCCTGTCTTTCAAAGAATCTCAAGACGTTGATGATCTGGGTATGTCAAGATTTGCCAATACCTTAATCAGTCGCATCAAAGACACTAATTTTGGTGCTGTTCTGGTCGAAAAGGAGGAAGGTTTTACATATGGCTCACTGCGCTCTCGTAAGCCAGAGTTTGATGTATCCCAAATTGCCGAGAAACTAAATGGTGGGGGCCACAAAAACGCGGCCGGCTTCCGTCTGGAAAAACCATTGATCAAAGCAGAGCAGGAGTTTCTAGATACCGTCAAATCAAATTCTTAGCTTATGAAACAATTTTTTTTAAAACTTAAAAAAGCTTTTCAAAAGCATCCTGTTCACTATTCTCTTTTAATAATACTTTTAGCCGGGGCTTTCTTTGTCCGTGTCTACAGAACTGACAAATTACTTTACTTTTTCTATGATCAGGGGCGCGACGCTTTAGCAATCAAAAAAATATATGCCCAACTTGATCCTGCTCTAGTGGGTCCAACCACTGGTCTAGCTGGCATACTCAGAGGTCCCGCCTTCTACTATCTTCTCTTGCCAGCCTATCTAGTTGGAAAAGGTAGCCCTATCGTGGCAGCTATCTGGTTACAGATAATTAACATGTTTGGTCTTGTTTTTATCTATCTTTCCGCCAAAAAAATTTCATCAAAAAGAGCTGGCCTGCTAGCGGTTTTATTGGTTGGTTTTTCTCGACACCTAGTTGGTTTGTCTCGCTGGCTGTCTAATCCTTCCCCGATTTTTACCTCGGTCCCTATCATGCTCTACGGACTGCTTCAGATTAAAGATAATAAAAAACCTCATATCTGGTGGCCGATTGTTGCTCTAATGGTTGGCTTAAATCTTCAGTTTGAGATAGCTTCTGAGATCTGGTTTATTCCCGCCATCTTGTTGTTGCTCCTTATCAACTCTTCAATTCGACCAACCAAAAAAACTGCTCTTGTGTCTTCAGGCGTATTTTTTGCTACTCTTCTTCCTCAAATTGTCTTTGATCTGGTTCACGACGGAATTATGCGCAAGGCAGTTATCAAGCACTTTGCTGACTCCCAACAAGCCAGCTTTGCTTTTGCCTGGTCAAAGATCATCGAAAGACTCGGTTTTTACTTTCAGTCATTTCAAAATATATACACTCCTCGACACGCCAAATCCCTTACTCTTTTCTTGGTATTTGTGTTTTTCTATTTACTCAGAAAGAAAAATAGAAAGCGAGTCAGTTTGCTTACTACCTTAATATTTGTGCCTTTATTAATTTTACTTTTCTATCAGGGCAATCAAGGCAACTTCTATAGCTATTACTTAATGGGCCTATTTCCCTTGTCTGCAATCTTAATAGCTGTAGTTTTAGATAAACTGCTTAGCAACAAGTTCCTTCTTCTTGTCCCGTTGCTTTTCCTTACCACCTTTATATACCCAAACTACATCAATCTGAAAAATTATTTAATTGCCGGTGTTGATGGAGAAACCCACATTAGTTTAGGCAACCAAATTCAGGCCATTGACTGGATCTATCAAGATGCAGAAGACAAAAAATTCAACCTTGACGTCTACGTTCCTCCGGTTTTACCTCACTCATATGATTACCTTTTTGAGTGGTACGGACAAAAAGAGTATCAAAAACTTCCCTCCAAAGAGCAAATCCCTCTGCTTTATACTCTCTATGAAGTTGATACACAACATCCTCAAAGGTTAGAAAAATGGCTTCAAAGGCAGCAGTCCATAGCCAAAGTAGAAGATCAGGCCCGTTTTGGCGGTATAGTAGTTCAGCGCCGAACTAGAAAATAATTAATTAACCTTGATAATTTGGCAGGCTAATTCTCATAAGTTATACTTAGGGCATAATGTCTAATCAACCTCGCGTATCCATTATCATTCCCAACTACAACGAAAAAGAAAACATCCAGCGTGGAGTTCTTGATCAGGTGAAAGATTATCTTAAAGATGTAGACTTCACCTGGGAGGTAATTCTCTCAGATGATGCTTCCACCGATGGTAGTCTTAAGATGATAAAAGACTTTGCCAGTGAAAATGAGGGTTTTAAGACCTTGGAAAACAAGCACGGAGGTAAAGCTTGGGCAATCTACCAGGGAATAAAGAATGCAAAAGGAGAGATCATCCTCTTTACAGACATGGATCAGTCAACACCCCTAAAAGAACTTGAAAAGCTGCTCCCTTATTACAAGCAAGACTACGACGTGGTCTATGGCTCTCGCGGCAAAGCTCGTAAAAACTTTCCTTGGTATCGCCAGCTTACTTCATGGGGCTTCCGAGCCATCAGGCAAATATTTTTACTAAGAGGTGTGGTCGACACCCAATGTGGCTTTAAATCAATGCGTCGTCCAATAGCTCAAGAGATCTTCCCTCAACTTGAGGTTATTCAAAATATTGATAACGACTCCGGCTGGTCCGTCTCTGCCTTTGATGTCGAACTTCTCTTTTTAGCTAAAAAATATGGTCACAAGCTAAAAGAAGTAGATGTTGCCTGGCAGGATGAGGATGTGGCCACAGGTAAGGGTAAAAACTTCCTTAAAGAATCAACAGACATGCTCAAGCAAATTTTAAGAGTCAAACTAAACGATTTAACAGGCAAGTACTAAACATCACCTAGTTAGCTGCCAGCTTGCTTATCCTTAACTTAATAAATGAATAAACTCAAAGATATAAAAAAACTTTTCAAAAAGCCTTTTATACCTACAGCAATTGTTGTAGGTGCTGCTTATTTTGCAATTCGTCTAATTAATCTTGATCTGATCCCCGTCTTTGTAGATGAAGCAATTTACGTTCGCTGGGCCCAGGTTATGCGCAACGAACCCACTCTAAGGTTTTTACCCCTATCAGACGGCAAGCAGCCTTTATTTATGTGGATTCTGATGTTTATCCTTCAGTTCTTCTCTGATCCATTGGTTGCAGGTAGGGCAGTCTCGGTAGCCGCTGGTTTGGTTACCTTGCTTGGTATTGCCTTTCTAACTTGGCTAGTTACTAAATCAAGACTTGCTACATTAATTTCTTCTCTTTTTTACATCATCTTGCCTTATACCTTTTTCTTTGATCGCCTAGCTCTGGTTGACTCTATGCTAGCCGCCTTCGCAGTTTGGTCTATTATCCTAGGCTTACTACTTGTCGATACGCCTCGGCTTGATCTGTCTCTTCTTTTAGGTTTTGTATTAGGAGGGGCCCTACTAACTAAATCACCCAGTATCTTTTTAATACTTCTTCAGCCGGTGTTTCTTCTTTCCACCACTCTTGATAAACAAAAAATCACCAAAATCATTGGTGGTTGGGTGGTGTCCGGTCTGGTTGCCTTTATCTTCTACAACATCATGCGCCTTGGCCCTAACTTCCACTTAATTAACTCTCGCAATCAGGACTATCTATTCTCTTTTTCTGAAGTCCTCCAGCACCCCTTTAATCCTCTAACTGGTAATCTTAAAAGTACTTTTGCTTGGCTGGGTACTCTCTTGGGTTGGCCGGCCTTTGTGCTTGTTTTTGCAGCTTTATTTTCCAAAAACCGCTCTCTAAAAGTTATTTTCCTCTGGTCACTGCTTCCACTGCTGGCTCAAGCTTCCGTAGCTAAGGTTTATACACCTCGATACCTACTCTTCGCCGCCGTTCCCTTGCTTGTTTTAGCCGCCTCAAGTGTCTCAAAACTTATAAAAAACTTTCCCAAAGCCGGACTGATTTTATTGGCTGTTACTATAATCTGGCCTGCAACCATAACTTTTAACCTCCTAACTCAACCGGCCAGTGCCGCTTTACCTCAACGGATGAGGCATGGATACTTTCAAGAATGGACAGCTGGTTACGGGCAAGAAGAAATTTCTCAGTACATTAAATTTAAAGCCCAAGATGGCCAATCAATACTAATCGGCACCGAAGGCTTTTTTGGCACTCTTCCGGATGGGCTTCAAATATATTTACAAGACGTTCCCAACGTAACCGTTATTGGCTTAAGTTATCCTGTTTCTGAAATTTCTCAATCGCTTTCTTCAGCTCTGGAAGAAAACTTAGTTTATCTGGTGGTTAACAAATCTCGCAATAAGCTTACTCCCCAACATCTAGAAAGACTTGACCTTATCGCCCAATATCCAAAATCCCCTCGACCTGACAAAACTCGTGAAGTTCTACAGTTCTATCAACTGGTAGAATAATATGGACAGGTCCAAACTAACTTCCATTCTCCCTTACATCTACTTGCTTATCTATGCTCTCTTTATTGTCTTCACCAACTCATCTATTTTCAGTTCATCTTTTGATCCACAAAAAGCTCAACAAAGATACTTCAACTCTGCTTACGTAAAAGGAGACAAAGCAGATTATATCTTGTCAGATTCCCAGCTGTATGCCACCGAAGGTTTTTTTCTAATCCAAGAGGGGAGAGATCTTAAAAACATCACCCCCGGCCATCCTCCTTTAGGTAAGTACCTGATTGGCATCTCAACATACATCTTTGGTAATCCAGTTTGGATTAATTTTCTTTTCGGTCTAGCAGTTTTACTGTTGATTTATCTTCTAACCAGTCAATTCTTTTCCCAAAAAATTGCTTTTTTAACTTTGATAGTTTTTTCTTTCGAGCCTTTATTTTTGCCCACTCTTACCAAAACTATGCTTGACGTCTACTTACTCTTCTTTTCTTTGCTATCAATATATTTTTATATTCTTTGGCTTAAAAAAGATAAGTTTACCCATATATTTATCTCTCAGTTATCTTTAGGTCTAGCTTTCTCAAGCAAAATCTTTATTAGCTCCTTGCCTCTGTTGGCTGCGCTGGTGTTAACCACTCTTCTCTCCGGCAACTTTAAGCGTTTTATAAATCACTTGCTGGCTGGCGCAGGGGTACTTATTGGCTTTTTAGTTGGTCATTTTTCGTTTTTCATCCATCATCCATCTTTGCTTGACTTCGCTTCATATCAGCGCTTTGTATTAAGCTGGTGGGTAGGTAGTCCTCAACTGTCACCCGGACTAGTCTGGGATCTTATTTATCGTAATCGTTGGCACACCTGGTGGGGTGATGGAGTAGTCTCAGTTCAAAGCTGGTGGCCTGGTTGGCCGGTCTTTATCTCTTTAGGGTTGCTAAGTTTGCCACTAAGCAAGATCAGCAAAAACTTTGATTTTAAAGCTCTGCCTTTGTATCTTTGGTTACTAATCAGCTTACTGCTTTTTTCTTTTGAAGCGGTCTATCCTCGTCACTTACTTATCATTCTTCCTGCAGCCTACCTGTTATCGTTGCGTTTTTTATCTATAATTAAAGCTACATGAATTTTATCAACTCTTTATTCTCATCCATCTGGAAGTTTATAAAAAAGAACCGCTGGTATGTTCTAATCATTGCCTTGTCAATTCCTGCTATCTGGGATCTTTTATTACCTGGTTATTTCCCTATGCATGATGATCTTCAAATTCTGCGTCTTCAACAATTCCATCAATGCTTTATAGATGGACAAATTCCTTGTCGCTGGATTCCTGATGCCGGTTATGGTTATGGGTATCCTATGTTTAACTACTATCCTCCATTGCCTTACTTTGTCGCCGAATTTTTTAATGTTATTGGTTTCAATCTCTTCTGGTCAATCAAAATCATGTTTATCTTAGCCATGGTCCTGCCGGGCTTGACAATGTTTTTGTTGGCCAAGAAATTTTTCGGCAAACTAGGCGGTCTTTTATCAGCACTCTTTTATATTTACGCCCCTTACCACTCAGTTGACATCTACGTAAGGGGGGCAGCCAATGAAGCTTGGGCTTTAGTTTGGTTTCCTCTTATCTTTTACAACGCTTATCAACTGATACAAACCAATAAGAAAAAATACATTCCTTTCCTGACTCTTTCTTTTGCTGCCCTGCTTTTGTCACACAACGTCATGGTCTTAATATTCAGTCCACTGCTTGCTTTGTGGGTCTTCTACTGGCTGGCAGTTACCAACAAATGGCAAAAGCTTAAACCTCTTATTCTCTCTGGCATCTGGTCAATCGGTATAGCCGCCTTCTTTTTCCTAGTAGTTCTTTTTGAGAAAAACCTCGTTCATGTTGAGTCCATGACTGTTGGCTACTTCAACTTCTTGGCTCACTTTGCTGACCTAAACCAGATGTTTGTTTCCCGTTTCTGGGGGTATGGCGGTTCTATCTGGGGTCCTCAGGATGACATGGCCTTCCCCATAGGCCACTTCCACTGGATCGTCAGTCTTCTCGTCTCCACTGTTATTTTTATCTCTCTTCTAAAAGATTATCTCAAGCAAAAGCAGTTAAAAGCTCTTCTCAAAAAACCCATCAAGTTGGTACTAGTCTCTCTGTGGCCTTTAACTTTGATCTACATCTTCTTAATTCATCCCCGCTCTATCTGGTTCTGGCAAAACATCCCTCTTCTATACTTTGCTCAGTTCCCCTGGCGTCTCCTAGCCATTCCTGCTTTTACCTTCTCTTTTGTCGCCGGCGGTTTAATTTATCTGCTTAAAAACATCGATTTCAAAAAATGGTTGCTGGCGGTAGTCACTTTCGGTCTGATCGGTTCCACAATAATCTGGAATCTTCCTTTCTTCAAAATTGAAAAACAAATGACTGTTGCCCGGCCTGAAAAACTATCCGGCCTGCTCTGGGAGCTTCAAGCCACCGGTGGCATCTTTGACTATCTACCCAAAGCAGCCCAAAAACCCCCTGGAGGCCCAGCTCATCAATATCCTCTATATATAGAAGGAACTGGAGGCATAAAAAACTATCAATCAGGCACAGACTGGCTTCAGTTTACAGCTCAAGTAGCCTCCGAGTCTGCCCTTATTCAAGTGCCCTTGTTTGACTACCCTAACTGGCAATTTAAGATGGATTCTAAGCCCGTACAACATACCCACGAGCCAACCTTAGGTAGGGTAAGACTCACTATACCTCAAGGTACTCACCACATCTCTGCGCAGCTACACAACACCCCTATCAGAACTATAGCTAACTGGCTTACTCTAGCCTCATTAGGCTTGCTGGCAATTTACTTAAAAAAATGAATTTTTCAGATCTTTTAGGTCAGCTCGATGAGCTTAATTTACCCACTGATCAATACGCTATTTTCGGCTCTGGTCCTCTAGCAATCAGAGGCATCAGAAAAACCGATGACATCGATATTCTGGTCACCCCCTCTATTTTTGAAAAACTAGAAAAACAATATCCCACAAAAATATTAAATGGTAATACACTTGTAGAAATAGGCGACATTGAAGCCATGATTACTTGGCCAGGTACTTCATCAAAAAAAGTGCAGAAAATGATTAAACAATCAGAGATGATCCAGGGTCATCCATATGTAAAACTCAAACATCTCATTGATAGCAAAAAGAAAATGGCTCGCCCCAAAGACCTCAAAGACATCCAGTTAGTCAAGCAGTATTTATCTGAAAAAGAAGCTACTGATTAAGCTTTTTAACCAGCCCACCAGCGACCAGTCCCTGAAATCCTCCCCAGATAATATCAACCACGCTTAATCCAATCGGCCACTGGGAAAATAGATAAAGATTAGTCAAGTCATAAGTAGCATATATTCCCATTCCCACCAGAGTAGAGTAGAGGATCGTCGACTTACTTTCATGTTGATTAATCTTCTCAGCTACTAGATACAAAGTAGTGGCAATCACCACTTGAGCCATTATCCCCGGCAGCATTCGAAAATCTCCCCAAGCAAAACTTAAACCTTGTTCATATAATCCTTGACCAACCACTCCCAACCATAACCAGTCTAAAAGCAAAAACACTCCAGTTATCAAAAACCAATCCTTAATTTTCTTCATTAGCATAAGTTTACCAAAACTTGTGTAATCTATACTACTAAAAACCGATCTTTCTAAGTAGATAATGGACTTTCAATATTCTTTAGTTTTAGATTAGTCACCTGCGTATATCCTTGTGTAGTTCGAATATTTTCGTGTCCAAGCAATTCCTGCACATAACGTACATCCACCCCATTTTCCAACAGATGCGTGGCAAAACTATGACGCAAACTATGGAAAGTAGCCTGTTTTTTAATTTTCGCTCTTTTTAAGGAATTCTTAAAAACTTTTTGTGCTGTTCTTACGGATAGACTCCCACCCCTCTGACTGGAAAAAACAAAATCATTTTTACCTTTTTCGGCAATTAAGTTCTTTAAGCCTGCCTTTATCTTATTTGGGAAAATAGTTAATCTATCTTTTTTGCCCTTGGCGTTTTTAAGATGAATCGTTAATTCTTTTAAGTCAATATCTTTAACTTTAAGACTTATCACCTCACTTACTCGTAATCCAGCCCCATAAGCCAAAGATAAAAGAAGTTTGTGTTTTGAGTTTTTCGTCTGTTTTAACAGTCTTTTTATTTCCTCTCTTGAAAGTACTACTGGCAAATTTTTGCTTATCTTTGCTGATCGAATATTTATTTCTCTCTTACTCTTTACAATATCGCGATAATAAAACTTAATGGCATTTAAGTAAAGATTACGAGTCCGCGCAGAAACTCCTTCCTTTTTAGTCTTAAGCAAGAAACTCTTTATGTTTTCTGTATCTAAGACTTCCAAATCTGAGTTTTTAAACAAAAAATATTTTTTGAGCGCATATAAATAGCTTTTTACGGTCTTTGGGCTGTAATCGCGAATTCTTAACTCTTTTTTAAGTTTGATAAGTTGTTTTTGCACATCAATCTATTTTTAGTAAAATAAGATCATAGTTAATTAATAATAATATTTTTTTCGCATAATACACAATAGGTAGTAATAATTACGAAGAAGTGCGTATAATAACGAGTTATCTAATATTTAATTTTTTTCTATGAAACCAAGTAAAGTCGTAAAAATACAAACATACTGTCCAAAAGATTCAGCAGATAAAGTCCGTCTAGCAATTGGAAAAGTTGGAGGAGGAGTAATCGGCAATTATACTTATTGTGCTTTTTTGAGTGAAGGTCATGGATATTTTTTACCAATGGAAGGTTCTAACCCCACAATTGGCAAACAAGGTGAGATTGAAAAAGTCGCTGAGGTTAAAATTGAATTTATTTGTGAGCAAGATAAAATTAATCATGTTATTGATGCAATCAAAAAAGCACACCCATACGAAGAAGTGCCGATTGATATTTTCCAACTGCTAGACTACAAATAAAAAATTAAACTTCAGATAACAAAGTATATGAGGTTCAAGAAATTTACGATTAAGATTTAAAAAGGAATGTAAATTTCTTTCACCCAAATTTCGCACACACTAATTGAAGAATAATGTGGATTGTGCGAAACTTCTCATATACTTAAACGTTAGGCGAAATAGAAAAATTTACATTAAAATAACACCCATATGAATGAAAAAATTTCAAGTGTAGAATCAAAAGAGATTCTAGAAACAGTTTTAGATTATCTACGAGAAAAACACGCAACTATCACCAATGATTATAAATCGCCAGACGGTCGCTACCCTGAACATTGCAGTCTAATTGCGATAGATATTGCAAAATTATTTATTGCCGCCGGTAAACAACCACATATAGCAAAAATTGCCGAAGATGTACGTAAAGGCAGTTTTATTCACTCAAAAACATTAGCACCAACGATTTACGAAGGTAGAGTAACGTGGGGTGCTCATCAAGTTTGTTGTTGTGACGGTCAAGCCTTTGATCCAATGCTTGACGTACCAGTACCAATTGAGGAATACACGAAAACTGTTTTTGGTGAAGATATTAAAATGGAGGTCTTAATTCCGCACGAACAAATAGAAGAGTTTATAAATAGATAGGAAATTTTCACTCTCTTTCTAAAATTCAATGATCAGTTTCCTGCTCTCTTCTTATTTTTGTTATGATAAACATTATGAAGAAAACTCCATATTTATCTGATCCTGATTTGGATCTTTCCGGTAAAACAGCTTTAGTCCGCATCGACTGTGATGAAGATTTAAGAAAGCAGGGGGAGGAATTAATTGTTGATGAAGACTTTCGTCTTAAGACTGCCGTTCCCACTCTTGAAGTATTAAAAGAAAAAGGTGTAGAAAAAATAATTCTTTGTGGTCACATAGGTCGTCCTGGCGGCCAGCCTGATTCTGAGCTTAGCCTAGAACCCATCTCTAACTGGTTTACCCAAAACTACAAACTTTGTCCTTTGGTAACGCTTGATAATATCGACCAGGAAAACTCCAGTTTAGTTTTGCTAGAAAACCTCCGTTTCCATCCTGGCGAAAGACAGGCAGACAAAGATTTTACTCAAAAACTAGCCTCTTTAGCTGATGTGTATGTAAATGATACTTTTGCTACTTCTCACAGAGATCACGCTTCAATCACTAAAGTTCCTCAGATTCTCCCTGGCTTGCTTGGTCTACGCTTTGAGCTGGAGTTAAGAACTTTAGATAACTTGATTGAAGATCCAGACAGACCTTTAGTTTTTGTTATCGGGGGCAGTAAAGCAGACAAGGTTTCATATCTTGATTTTCTTCAAGACTGGGCAGACATCACCCTTGTCGGCGGCAAGCTGCCTGTTGATATTAAAAAGCAGGCAATCGACTACGATCCAGCCAAAATCAATGTTGCCAAATTAAACGAGCAAAAGCTAGATATAAACAAAGAAACCATCAATACCTGGGAAGGAATAATTGACAAAGCAGCTAGCATCGCTTGGGCTGGCCCACTAGGCAAATATGAGCAAGCGCCAAATCATAAAGGTACTGAAAAAATCATGCAGGCTATCATCCAAAGCTCTGCATACAAAATTGCCGGAGGAGGCGATACCCATCGTCTTATCTCACGTGCTGATGCTTGGCAAGAATTTGATTTTGTCTCTGTCGGTGGCGGGGCCTTGTTAACTTTCCTTAAAGATCAGACTCTTTTTGGTCTAGAAGCTGTCCTGTCCAGCCCAGAAGTAGGCTAACCATTGAAAAAGCAGTCAAAGTCATCATTGCAATAGTGATATAGCCAAATCTCAAAAAGAAGTAATTAGAGCAGGAAGGAGAGTACCCAACTACTCCACAAGCCACCGATTCCACTCCTCCAACCTGCAACCAGTAATGATACAAAGTAATTACAGCTCCAATCAAACTTAAAGCCAGTCCATACTTGAAAACTTCCTTCCTCCTACAACCGTCAATCCAGCTAACCCCCATCCAATTGATTCAATAACCTTTTCCATACCTGTATTTCAGTCCATCTTACTCCTAGCTTTCAACAACAAGCTCAATCTCACCCTTTTCGCCCAAAACATACTCAAGTCCCTCAGGTATCTTAAACAATACCTCCAAATTTCCCTTTTCAGCCATATTATCCATCCAGATTATCTCTGTTTCCATCTCCTGTCCGCCTAATATAAGTTTTGCTTTACTGCCTTTTGATAACTTGTTTTCTCGAATCACTTCAAGCTCAATCTCTGTTTCCACTACCACTTGATCCATATCAGCTATCTCAATCTCAAAACTTGCCGGGCTGATTCTCATTCCTGCTCGCAAATCACTGTCCTCAATCACTATCCCATTAACTGGACTAAGCAAAGTCATCTCATCTAGCCCCAACTGAGTTTTCTCAACTGACTTAACCGCTTTATCAAGTTTCGCTTGGGCAATTTGTTTCTCTGTTTTCTCATCGTCCGTTTTAGCTTCTGGAATCTGCCGGCTGGTCTTATCAAACTCTGCTCTGACTCTTTGGTAGTCAGCTAGTTCTATCTTGTGTTGTATTTCCAACTCTCTTGAGTCAAGGCCTGCTAGCGCTTGGCCCTTTTTTACTGTGTCCCCCTTTTGAACCTTGCACCAACTCACCCTGCCTCCTTTTGCAAACCTCATTGGAATAACCGGAGCTTTTACTTCCCCTTTATAACTTTCTTTTGCCACTGATTTCAGCTTAGCACACTATCTGCTATAGCAGTCAATACTCTAGCAACCTTTGTAAACACCGCCACACTCAGAACAGGTGTATCCCGCACTAATTCTTTTCTCTATCGTTGCTCCGCAGTTGCCGCATTTTTTGACATATTTTGCTTCTTCGCTGGTCAATGTCTTCACTTCTGCCTTTCCTCCGCTGTCTACTGAGGTATGGCTGTATGCATAGCTTGAGACTACCTTTTCTGAATTCAGTACTCCGCAACCAGAGTTGGATCTAAAACCATAACCAATCTGTTTTTGCATTCTTTCTTCAATCATTGCTCCCAGATAATACCAATCTTCTCTATTTTTAATTTTTCCCATTTTAGCAACAGCTTCCTTGGCGATAATTTTGGCCTCTTTGATGTTTTTCTCCTTTAAAACCTTGATCTCGTTTGAGGTAATTTGATTCCAAACTTCATCTTCCAAAGGAATAATTTCCTGCAAAAAGCCCAAAGGTTCCTTGCCTCCCATCTTGCTCTTATCAATAAAAATAGGCTCACTTCTTAGTTGGTCGCTGTTTTGATATTCCCTATCAGGTTTATCAGAAAAATTCGTCAACCAGTTGCCCAGCTCAACAAACGTCTCCTGATTCCATTTACTGGCAATCCCCCAATTATCAACTATCTTTATCTGATCTTTTTTTCTGCCGATGCCGATATTGATTCTCCCTTCCGGATACTCTTCACTGTCATCCTCAAAAGGAGGGGATAGCCAGATAGTTACAATTGGAAAGCTGTCTTGATTTAGTATGTATTCCTTAATGCGTGCACTAGCCATGTACTCAAGATGGTCAAGTCTGTCATTAACTTCAATCATCTCCAATACGTCTGTATCTTCATCAAAATCCGGAGCTACCAATTTATCTCCTCGTTGTTCCCAGTAAAAAGGGGTAATTCTCATCTCTTCCGTCTCTGCCAGCTCCAGCGATAGTCCTGACAAGTCTTCAGCCAGTCTTTGTTGTGCCAACTGCGGACTCTCAATTGATGCGTATTTTCTCAGATCGAATGCTAGTTTTTCCGTTTGTTGTCTTTCCATAAATTTCTCCTGCACGAGATACTTATCGACTGCTAGTTTTCTGGCTTGCCCCTAAGGGATCACAGTTGCGGCACAGCTGCGGATTCACACCGCATTCCTTCAACACAGTCGCTTATCCTTATATTAAACCTCTGTCTTTTCCTGTCAAGATTAGTCTGCCAACCAGCCGCCATCTACGTACAAGACAGCTCCGGTAATGTAGTCAGCTTCCTCGCTGGCTAAAAAGGCGGCAGCAGCACCGATATCTTCAATTTTACCCACTCGGCCTTTAGGAATTCTTTGCAGCATGCCTTCCTTGGTTTGCTTATCATCTACCATTCCCTGTGTCATGTCTGTTTCAATCACACCAGGTCCGATAGCGTTGACATTAATTCCGTACTTACCCAGTTCCAAAGCCATGTTCTCGGTTAAGCCTTTAACTCCACCTTTGGAGGCCGTGTAATGAGTAGTTTGCATAAAACCAACTCCCACATCTCCTGATGCAATCGAGGCAATATTAATTATTCTTCCCCAGCTATTTTTCTTCATTATCTTTACAGCTTCTTGAGAGCATAAAAATTGACCTTTAAGATTCACATCCAAGACTTTGTCCCAGTCTTCTTCACTGATGTCTTCAAAGTCTTTAAACTGTACGATGCCTGCATTATTAACCAAGATATCCAGCTGTCCCCATTCTTGTTTAATTTTTTCAAACATCAAAGCCACTTCTTCTGATTTAGATACGTCGGCTTGAATTACAAGTGCTTCCTGACCCATCTCTTCAATCTCCTTTTGCACCTGATGTGCCAGGTCAATACTTGATCGGTAGTTAATGGCTACATTAGCTCCCTGCTCTGCCAGCGACAAAGCTATTCCTTTTCCAATTCCTCTTGAGGCACCAGTTACTAGTGCATACTTTCCATTTAGTTCGAACATTTTAATTTTTTTGAATTTATAACTATTACTAGCATAGCAAACAGCTTAAGTTGTGCAACTTTCATAATTTTGTACAATGAACTTATGGCCATTAAATCTCAACCATCACTTTTGTATCTCACACCAGATAAAATACGCCTTCTTGTTCCCAACAATGGATCGTTTGATACCTATGAAATGGATAGAGAAGAGCAGAGCCTTGGTCCAGTCTTTGAAAAAATTCAAGATCAGCTTAATCTTAAAAGTGTCCAGGTTGTTCTTTCTCCTAAGCTTTATAAAGTTATTAATCTAACAGACTTTGAAAGAACCGATCCAGATCATGTCCTACTTGAAACCGCCGATCAAGTTGATTTTGATATCACCTCTGACTCTATTGCTTTTAACATCCAGGATGACTTTATACATGTAGTAGCCATGCCTCTTGATCTTTTAGATGATCTGTCTACCGCTGCATTTGCCAACAAACTTCATATTGCAGGTATTTTCTCAATCTCGGACGTACTAGCCACTTTATCAGCCGATCAACAAGCCCCCTTTCTCCTTGCCTGGGCTGGCTTAGATGATTCTCGCGGCATAGTTCAACTGGTTTATCAAAAACTAAGCTTCCAGCCCAAAACCTTTGCTCGTTTAACCAGTAAAAAAATAACTGATCTAATGAAGCTATGTATCGACAACTTCAACACTCGCCCCAAGCTTTTGTATCACAATCTTCCCGAGAACTTACCTGATCTTCCTAAAACAATCAAAGAGCAAGAAGTTGATCTTAAGCCTCTAGAATATCTAGTTAAAAACCCTTTAGATACCAATCATCCTCTGGTTCCTTCAATCACCCCTTTAGATATAGAAGAAGAACAAGCCTCGCCTGTTACCAAAGCGCCAGTCAATACTACAATCCTAGCTGTTATTATCGGAATAGTTATTATTGCGGGCTTATTCATCGGTGGTTTATTGGTTTCCAATCGGTCCCTTCCTTTTGTCTCTTCACCAGCCTCCACACCCACACCAACAGCCACCCCCACTCCAACCCCTACTCCAACTCCTCTGGATCTTACCCAATTTAATATTCAGGTCTTAAACGGCACTGGTACTCCCGGACAAGCAGGAGAGATGCAAGAGCTGCTAGAAGAAGCTGGTTTTGCAGACATTGATACCGGCAACGCAGGTCGTTATGATTACCAGCTTACTCAAGTCCAACTTCATCCTCAAGCTCCCTCAAAGCTTTATCAAGCTATAGAGGACTCACTAGGAGAGGATTTTACAGCCACCTTGTCTTCCCAGCTTGATGATGACTCCCAGTTTGATGCCGTAGTTATTACTGGTCAATAGCATGCACGTTTTACTGCCCTTTTTATTAGTCTTGGTTGCTAGTGTTTTTTCTGCCGCTATTTTCCGTCGTTTTCACCTTCCCTGGGTAATAGCTTTAATTGTCGGTGGCATCATAATAGGGCCACAAGTCTTAAATGTCTATCAAGCCAATACCACTATCAATTTTCTAGCCGACATTGGTTTGGTTTTTCTAATGTTCATGGCTGGTCTGGAGACTAAGCTATCCAGCTTCTCCAAGCTAAAAAGCAGTATATATCCTCTTTCTTTCATCAACGGTTTTGTGCCCATGTTGGCCGGATTTGGCATTGCTATCTTTTTCGGTTATCCAATTTTCACCGCTTTACTTTTAGCCACTATCTTTGTTTCTTCTTCCGTGGCAGTTGTTATTCCCAGCTTAGAGTCCACTGGCTTAATGCAAAGCAAGTTAGGGCAAGCTGTTATGTCAACCAGCATAATCCAGGACGTAGCTAGTTTAATTCTTCTCTCATTGATACTGCAAAGTTATCAACCCACCACTTTTTTACCTTTGTATCTTTTCTATCCATTAGTACTCGTCTCCTTGATAGTTTTGCGCTGGCTTATTCCTCAAGTGCAAGAACTTTTCTGCAAGAACATCAAAGCAGAAGAAGACTTGTTTCAACAAGAGTTTCGAGCCATCTTTCTTATCCTAATTGCCACCACCGCCCTGTTTGAACTACTAGGCCTGCACGCCATCATTGCCGGTTTCTTCACCGGTCTGGTGCTGTCTGAATCTATTGAGTCAGACATCTTAAAAATTAAACTGCGAGCCATAGGTTACGGCATCTTTATACCTACCTTTTTTGTCTACGTTGGCACCCAGACTGATATCTTGGTATTCACTCGAGTATCCGGGGCAATACTTTTAACCATCGTTATTCTGCTAGGCTCGTTGCTCTCCAAACTTCTTTCTGGTACCTTTGGAGCCAAGTTGGTTGGCTTTAACTGGAAACAATCAGCTTTGTTTGGTGTCTCATCAATTCCTCAGTTGTCCACTACTTTAGCTGCCGCTTTTTCAGCCCAGGCAATAGGTCTGCTAACAGATGAAATCTTAACAGCCTTAATTATCTTAAGTGTAGTAACCACTCTGATATCACCAACCCTGATGGGAATTTTAAGCAGAGAAGTCCTAAACAAAAAAGATCTGAAGATGAAAAAGCAGTTAAAATAGCCATAGATCAATTTCTTCATAAAAATAGGTTTGTCTCGCTTTCATGCTGCTTGTCAGCCTGATAAAATACCCTAATGAATGAATTTGCCAAAAAAATCCTTGTCTTAGTAGAAAAATCACAAGACATCATCATAACCAGCCACTTGTCACCAGATGAAGACGCCATCGCTTCAGTACTAAGTCTTTATCATTATCTAAGTAACAAATATCCCGGCAAAAACATCACCCCCCTTCTTGCTTCCACATCTCTAGATCAATATCAGTCATTTACCAACTACTCTGATATTCAGTTCGTCTCCGACATAAAAGATCACCTATCAGACAAAGATCTTCTTATCATGCTTGATGGTAGTCAGTACAGCCGGTTTACCAACAGTCCCAAAGTCATTAAAAACTTTCAGGGCAAGACTGTCTGTATAGATCATCATCCCAACAAGCCTGATGACTTTGACCTATCACTTGTCAAAGATGATGCCACTTCAGCCACTGAGTTAATCTACAATCTTTTCTATAAAAACGAAGATATCAATCCTCAAGTAGCTCAAGTTCTTTTAGTAGGTATCCTGGGTGATACAGGCAATTTTGCTTATCTGCCGCCTGACCAATCACATGTTTTTTCAATTGCTCAAAGACTGCTCACCTTAGCGGATACCGACATCCAATCACTACAGTCTCGTTACCGTAGCATCGATCCGCAAATCTTTAAATTGATAAAGAAGTTAATAAATAACACCGATCATCATCAAATAGAGAACTGGCCTCCTGTGCAGACAAGTTTTCTAACCAGACAAGATATAAAAAAGTGCCTCCCAGCACAAGTATCTGAAGCTAGTCATATCTACATGAGTCATTATCTGCGCCACTTAACTGGCTACCCTTGGGGGGCGGTTTTTACTCCCAAGCCTGATAAAAGTGTTAAGATCTCTCTTCGCTCTCTGCCTGACGGAACAAACGTTCGCAAAATAATGGAAAGAATCGGCATCGGTGGAGGTCACAATCTAGCTGCCGGTGGTGCTTATCAACCTGACACTAATCAGGCTCTAAAAGCCCAAAAGGCAAAGCAGATCTTTCTTGATTGGCTTAAAAACAACCAACCAAACTCAAAATAATCATTTCCCTGATACAATATTTCTATGGCAGAATCACAACCAGTTGAGCTTGACCCAGGTACACCAGAAATTGACCTAGCCCAGATAAAAAAACGCTCAGTTGGCGGTGTTCTAGCTCTCACTTCAAGAACATTTCTCATTCAAGTTATCTCTTTTGCCGCCACTTTCGCACTAACTGTTTTTCTCTCTCCCGAAGTTTACGGCACCTTCTTTCTTGTTTCTGCTGTCGTTAATTTTCTTACATATTTTTCCGACATTGGTTTAGCGGCTGCCTTAATACAAAAACGAAAAAAAGTAAGCAGAAGAGACTTAACCACTACATTCACCATTCAGCAGGCTCTTGTTCTTTTACTAGTTATAGCTCTGTTTGCCGCCACTCCAGTTATTAAGTCTTACTACGAACTTACCTCAGCTGGTGTTTATCTTCTCTGGTCTCTGGCTATCTCTCTTATTCTTTCCTCGCTCAAAACTATTCCTTCAATTCTTTTGGAGCGAAAACTTCATTTTGATAAATTAGTTATTCCTCAAGTTATTGAAAATCTTACCTTCAACTTAACTGCTGTTTATCTAGCTTGGCAAGGATGGGGTGTTAACTCTTTCACTGTAGCTGTCTTGGCCCGTGGTGTTGTTGGTTTAATCGCCATGTATATAGTCTCACCCTGGAAACCCGGTCTATCCTTTTCCAAAAAATCATTTAAAAAACTCCTTCAGTTTGGCCTTCCTTATCAAGCCAACACCTTTCTAGCTGTCTTAAAAGACGACGGCATGACAATCTTTCTAGGAAAAATCATCGGCCAGCAGGGTCTTGGTTTTATCGGCTGGGCCAGTAAATGGGCTTTTATGCCTTTAAGGTTCTTTATGGACAATGTAACTAAAGTAGCCTTCCCTGCTTACTCTCGTGTTCAGGATGATAAACAAACACTTAAAAAGGGAATAGAGAAGACCCTCTTTTATCTAAGCTTTGTGACCTTCCCACTTTTTGTAGGTATGGGTATTTTGGCCGTGCCTTTTGCTCACCTAATTCCTCGCTACGAAAAATGGCTGCCAGCCATGATTCCCCTCTATCTGTATTTGTTTAACGCTGCCTGGGCTTCTATTTCTACCCCTCTAACAAATGCCTTAAATGCCATCGGTAAAATTAAAATCACCTTCAAGCTAATGGTTATGTGGGTGCTTCTCACCTGGGCCTTGATGCCATTTTTGGGCACCAGATATGGGTATAACGGTGTTGCTTTGGCTGCTGCCATTATCGCTCTATCATCTATCGTTGTTCTTTTTGTTGTCCATCGTCTAGTCAAGGTTAACTACTTTAAGGCTCTTTATCCTGCCATAACAGCCAGTGCAGGTATGGGAGTTGTTCTTTTTGCTCTCCGTTCCCATCTCACATCTTTCTGGAGGCTGCCGGTCTTTATTGCTTTGGGTGGTTTCACATATTTAGCTATCATATATTTAATCGAAGGCAAAAAGCTCTTCAAAGAGATCAAAGCCTTGTTATTAACTTTAAAATCAGATGAAAAGCCAGCTATTTAAAGCCACAATTGGTTTATCCACTTTCACCCTATCTCTTTTTGCATTTTCTTCTAAGGCTCATGCTCTAAATGCGGGCTCTTTTGTTAACTATACCGTTCCGGTTCGTCATCTTACTCCCTCTCTTGATGCACCACAAACCACCCTGGATTTTCCCCAAGCTTTGCATAAACAAGCTACCCACTCTGCCACCCCAGTTACCTGGTTGATTGACCAAAAAGTATTAGACAACCAAGAAGAACTTGAATTTTTCCAGCAACTAGATTCGGCAGGCACTGATCAAGTAGGGCTTTTACTGGAAGTAAATCCTGCTTGGCGCAATCAAGCTAAAGTTCCACCACCTAAGTCACAACTTGGATATTTACTAAATAGCTACTCTCCTCAAAACAGATATCGTCTGATTGATCACCTATTTGATCAGTACTTCAAGGCCTTCGGGCACTTTCCTAAAACCGTTGCTTCCTCTTACATTGACAGCACCAGCCTTTCATATCTTGCCAATCAATACTCAGTTAACAGTGCTCTCTTCTCCGTTCCCAATAAAGACGGTCATCTTCCCAAAACTGACGGCTTCTTTCCTTACTTCCCTTACTATCCCAGCAAAAACAATGCTCTAGTGCCCGCCCAGAGCAGGCAAGAAAAGATTCCTTTAGTAGTTAGCCACTGGAATCCTCCTGCTCTTTCAGGACAACCTCAATTTAGACTTCAAGATCAACTTAGCTGGTTAGACGACTCAAGTATTTTTTATTCCCTTCTTGCAGACTACTCCCAAAAAGACCTTAACGAATTCACTCAACTAGGCTTTGGGGTAGACAACAGCGTCTCGCCTTCCAGTTACATACCGGTGTTTAAGTTTCTACAAAAACAGTTCTCTAAAAATCAGCAAGAATTTACCTTAAGAGTCAGCACTGTAGAAGGAGCCAGTGACTGGTATATATCAATTTATCCTTTCACTGGTCCCTCAAGTTATTATCGCTCACTTTCCAGTGATGATCTTTATCTTCATTACGCCAATCCTTTTTATCAGATAAGTCTTGAGCAGTCCAACGGTCACGCTCAGATTAACTATCTTTCAATTTTCAACAACATTGAATCAGAAACCTTTGCTCATCAGGCAAATCTAACTTCAACCTTAGAACTTTCAACTTATCCTTTAGTCTCAAAGGGTAGTCCTGTTTTCACCCCCCTTGATTTAGAGGACACCCATTTTGATTCCGAGTACTGGGACTTAATCATCTCCTTCGATCAAGATCTGCGCTTTAACCCTCACAACATCACCAGCAGTTTCTCCATAGAACTACCAGAGAGCCAATCCTACCAAGAAATCAAGTCCAACCATTCCTATATTTACAAATTTGATTCCAACTGGGCACCATACAATCTTCAAAGCAAAAAATTATTCGCAGATATCTTAAAGATAATTACCGCTCTTTTGATAGTGCTTTTTATAACCAAGTTGCCGCCAAAAAAAATAATCAACTGGCTCAAAGATAATAAGCTAATTGCAGCCACTATCACTCTTGGTACTTTCCTATGGTCTCTTACTACTGTCCGCTCAGGCCTGTTAACTGATTACGGGTTAAGCTTTTACCGTGCTCACAGTCATGACAGTCTTTTTCACCTTTCCTTAATTGAGTCATTCAAAAACTCTTTCTGGCCGCTAAAAAATCCAAATTTTCACAACACCTTAATTTACAACTACCATCTTATCTATGATTATCTACTAGCCTTAATATCCAAGTTATTTAACATTTCCAGTTTAGATCTTTACTTTAGGATAATACCTCCTCTTCTTACTTTTGCCATTGGTTTTTTCTCTAACCAACTGATGGAAAAACTTAAATTTAAAAAATCTCAAAGAATTGTCTCTCTGATACTTATCTTCACTGCTGGCTCACTAGGTTTTATTCCCTCCCTTTTTCAATCTGGTTCACTCTTTGCCGGTCAATCGGTCTTCTGGTCTCACCAAGCAATCGAAACCTTAGTTAATCCACCCTTTGCCATGTCTTTGCTTGTTTTGTTGATAGTCTTGAACTTACTGCAAAAATGGCAAGAGGATCTTAATCTGTCAAAAATTTTAATAATATCTGTCTTAACTGCTTCACTTTCTTTAATAAAAGTGTATGGTTGGTTATTGCTACTGTCGGCTATAGCCATTGTTGTGTTCACCAAGTTGATTAAATCTAAAAATGCTGATCAGCTAATTAAACTTCTACTTGCAAGTTTGTTGTTTTCACTGCTTTTGCTGCTGCCTTTCTACCAGTCATCAGGTCAGCTGCCTTTTAAATTCAAACCTCTCTGGTTTGTCCGTACCATGTTTGCAGCCCCTGATCGTTTAAACTGGGAAATAATCGCTCAAAAATGGCAAGACTTAACCCTTGGTGGTTCTTTTGTAAAAGCCCTATTTATTTATGCTTTTGGCACTGTTATTTTCTATCTGGGCAATCTTGGTATTCGCGTTTTGGGTCTAAAGTATTGGTTGAAAAGCAGTCTTAACGGCTTTGCCTGGCAACTGATCTATTTTATCGTTATTACTGGCTTGTTATTCCCACTAGTACTTATCCAGCCAGGCAATTCCTGGAACGCCATTCAATTCATCTATTACCCGCTGTTTTTCTTGGCTTTATTCACTGGCCCTGTTATTGTCGACATTCTGGGTAGATCACATACTCTTCCCAAATTCTTAGTTTTACTTTCATTATTCTCTCTTTTAACTTTTCCCACCACAGTTGGAGTATTAAAAGACTATCTATCTCACACTCCCTCTTCCCGTATCAGCTCAGAACAACTACGCTCTTTGCATTTCCTTAGTCAACAGCCCGCTGGCATAACTCTCACGCCACCATTTCAACTAGTAAATACCAACTCTTACTCCACCCCCAAGCCAATCTATGCTTACTCCTCTACAGCTTTTGTTCCCGCCTTAACCGGACAATCCGTCTTTATGGCCGATCAGCTTAACTTGGAAATCATGTCTTATCAGTTTAAAGATGAGCTTAAAAACGCTCAAAGATTCTATCAATCATCTGATGCCAGTTTCGCCAACAAATTTATCAAGGAAAATAACATCAAATACGTTACAGCCCTGCCTCTTAAGAAACCTAAATCAGAAACTGATAAGCTTAACCTAGATCTTATTTTTGACTCTGCCTATTACCCAATTTACACTGTCAATAGATGAAACTATCCGCTGTAGTTAATACACTAAACGAAGAAGAAAACATTGCAGACTGCCTGGAGTCTCTTTCCTGGGCAGATGAAATCGTGGTTGTAGATATGCACTCAGACGATCACACTCAAGAGATAGCCAAAAGATATACCGACAAAATTTACACTCATAAGCGCATGGGTTATGTTGAGCCCGCCCGCAACTTTGCTATTGACAAAACAACAGGGGACTGGATAATGATTCTTGATGCCGATGAAAGAGTCCCTCAAAGCCTTGCCGCCAAACTTATAAAAATTGCTCAAGAAAAAAAACATGATTTTGTTCGCATACCCAGAAAAAACTTAATCTTCGACTCATGGATAAAGCACTCCCGTTGGTGGCCTGACTACAACATTCGCTTCTTCAAAAGAGGTCAAGTCCAGTGGGGAGATGAGATTCACTCAATACCCTTCACTCAGGGCTCAGGGATTGATCTTAAAGACAAAGAAGATCTGGCCATAGTTCATCATCACTACACCTCTATATCCCAGTACTTAAAAAGACTTGATCGATATACCACTGTCCAGGCAGATCAACTAATCGAAGAAAACTATCAATTTGAGTGGACGGATCTGGTTACCAAAACATCCTCAGAGTTTCTATCTCGTTTTTTTGCCGGTCAGGGTTATCTAGACGGCCTGCATGGCTTAGCTCTATCAAGTCTGCAAGCATTTTCTGAGTTTGTTGTTTATCTTAAAATCTGGCAGATGCAAGGATTCAAATCATACTCTGGTTCCAGTTTTACTGACAAACTCTTCAAACAATTTCAAAAAGTCGGCAGCGACTTCAAGTACTGGTTGACTACCTTGAAAATTCATCAAGCTACCAAAAAATCACAAAGGCTCTGGTTAAGAATTTTACGCAAACTAGGCATCTAATGAAGCTAGCCATTGCCATCCTAAACTACAACTCCCAGAAACACACAATTGAACTTCTTCAGTCAATTAAACAGTCCACTATTCCCGACAATCTAAATATTGAAATTGCGGTTGTAGATAATAACTCCAAAGATACTAAGTTAGGAGAGACAATCAAAGACCAATTTCCCAACATCTATTTTTATCAAACAGGCGAAAACCTGGGTTTTGCAGCTGGTATGAACTATGCAGTAGATAAACTGTCTGCTTTCAAACCCACCCATTACTTACTGCTCAATCCGGACTTGCTTATTCCTGACGATTTCTTTGTTAATTTAACTCAATCGGCAATTAATGATCCCAAAGTTGGTCTGGTCAGCCCTCTAATTTACTTCACTAAAGGCTATGAATATGAATCTGGCTACTCCAAAGATCAACTAGGTAAAGTTATCTGGTCAGCAGGAGGCAGTTTTGACTGGGACAATATCCTAGGCTCAAATGCTCATGTTAACAAAGTAGACAAAGGGCAATTTAAAAAACCTCAACCAACTGACTTTGCCACTGGCGCCTGCTTATTAATAAAAAAAGAAGTAATTGATCAGATTGGCTTATTTAATAAGCGCTACTTTATGTATCTGGAGGATGTTGACTTCTCACAAAGGGTCAAACAGACAGGTTGGCAGGTCATTTTTGATCCTTCCATAAAACTTTCTCACAAAGTTAGTCAAAGTTCAGGCATCGGTTCAAGCCTGAACGATTATTTCCTTACTAGAAATCGTCTACTATTTGGTTTTAAGTTTGCCAGACTGCGTACTAAGTTCGCTCTGTGCAGAGAAGCTGTCAAAAAATTGTTTTCCGGTACTCCTGCTCAAAAACTAGCCGTCAAAGATTTCTTCACTCTTAACCTGGGTCCAGGCAGCTATTTCAAAAAACGATCCAAGCTTGATGAAGCTTAAAAAATTTCTCATCCACAACTGGGAAGTTATCACTCTTGTCATTTTGTTACTGGCAGCTTTCGTTCTAAGGTCTCACCGGTTAACTACAGATTTACTTTTCCATAGAGATCAGGGCCTGCACTCTTTGTCGATCTGGCAAATCTGGCACGAGCGCAAAATAAGTCTTTTAGGACATCCCAGTGATGTCACCGGCCTTATTCACTCCCCAGTTTACTACTTCTTAATGGCTCCTGCCTATGCGTTTTTTAAAGGCTCTCCGGTGGCAGCCAGCCTATTTCAAGTATCCATCGAGGTGTTGTCATTACCCTTTTTCTATCTAGCTATAAAAAAGCTATTCAATAGAAAAGTTGCCCTTTCCACCTTACTTATATACGCGGTCTCATACGGCTGGATAAGTTACTCTCGTTGGTTGGTAAACGTAACGCCCATAATCCCTCTTACTCATCTTCTTTTATTTTTCATAGTCAACGATAAAACAAGCAAACAAAAAACTTGGCGACTTTTTGCCATCTCTCTTCTGGTTGGTATCATTACACAGCTAAATGCGGCAGTGGGCACATTCCTCCTACCTTTGATTATCTGGCTATACAGAAAACCATTTTCATTAAAAAAGCTGGCTATTATTTTAATTGGCTTTTTCCTGCCAGCCCTGCCCTTGCTAGTTTTCGAGCTACGACACAACTTTGTCCTGTTTCAATCCTTTATTCGTTTTTCAAAAAGCTCAGATCAGGGTTTGGGTTTTTCGCTTTCAACCCTATGGGGCAACTTAAGAGTGTATCTAAAAGAGTTACAACATGTCTTTAGTTTTCCCTTAGGGGTTATCTCTACAGGATTTTTTGTCCTGGGGCTTTTTAAAATCAACAAAAACAAGCACTCAGGCTTGATATATAGCTTTCTACTCATTCCCTTTTTGTCACTGCTGATTTTTCAAAGAGGAGCAATCAGCTTTTTTTATATATCATTACTTCCTTTATCAACAGCTGTAATCATCTACGGACTTTTTCAACTCAAAGATAAAATCGCTTGGTTGATTTTAAGCTTAGTTGTGGCCTTAAATATCTATCATCTTCCCAGAATTTATCAGCCCACCAATGCCTTAATTCCCATCGGTTCCAATAATCTAATTACCATTCAAGATCGCAAAAATATTATTGATTGGGTCTATAAAACGGCTGACGGCCAGCAGTTTTCCCTCTGGTATTACACCATTCCTTACTACCAAGAAGAAGTCTGGGACTACATGTTTTTATACTATGCTCAGCCTAAATATGGTTACCTCCCTGAAAAAACTTCTGGGTTCTCTCCCAATGAACTTGACTCTTCAGTATACTTTTATGCAATATACGAGCCAGATGAAGACAAGCCCAATCGATTAAAGCAATGGCTAGAAAAAACAACCGCCAACTTTGGTCCAGTCCTAGATACGCTTCAAAGTAACGACCTTTATGTTCACCAACATTTAGTTAATCAACAACCTTAAAATTAACTTCTTGATACAATAAGTCCATGCCAACAATATCAGCTATTGTTCTATCCAAAAACATAGCCCACTTTATTACTCCCACTCTTAAGACACTTCAGTTTGTTGACGAAATAATACTGGTCGATACAGGCTCGACTGATGACACCATAGAAGTTTCACGTCCTTTAGTTACCAAGATAATCAAAACATCAGGGCACGACTTTGCCAAATGGCGCAATTTGGCCGCTAAAGAAGCCACCGGCGACTGGATCCTCTATGTCGACTCCGACGAAAGAATCCCAGTTGAGTTGGCCAAAGAAATCAATAAAGTTCTAGAAAACCCCAAGCATTCCGCCTATACCATTTCCCGCCAAGACATCTTGCTAGGCAAGCACCTCAAGCATTGGCCCGACTCAAAAGTTCTTCGCCTTATTAAAAAATCCGCTTTAAAAGGCTGGCAAGGCAAGCTTCATGAACAACCCCAAGTAGAAGGCTCTATAGGTGAGATAAAAACTCCCATGATTCACATGACCCACAGAGAAATCAACAGCATGGTTGAAAAAACCTTAAGTTGGTCTCAGTTGGAAGCAGAGATGCTTTACAAAAAAAATCATCCTCCTATGAAACCATGGCGCTTCTGGCGGATTCTCTTTACCGAGTTTTTCAAAAGAACCAAACAAGGCTTATTTAAAGATGGAAACCAGGGTCATATTGAAATAATCTTTCAAATGTTTTCCCGCTTTTTGACCTATGTTCAACTTTGGCAAATGCAAAAAGATCCTTCTCTTTCTGAAACTTACAAGCAAATTGATAATAAAATTCTAGACAAATGGCAAAAACAAAAATAGCTGTTCTGTTTGACCCCTATCTTGATACTCTTGGAGGAGGGGAAAGGTACACTCTGTCTTTAGCTCAGGCTTTATCAGAAAGCGGTTGGCGCGTAGAGGTAGCCTGGCAGGACCCTGATATCTTAAAACAAGCTCATCAAAGATTCGATCTAGATCTCTCCAAAGTCCAAGTCAGCTCTGAGTACTACGACCTTTTTACTAAAAAAGTTAACCTTTTAAACAAAAAAAAAGCCCTTCAAGACATTGACTTAGTCTTCTTTCTAAGCGACGGCAGTGTCCCCGTCCTATTTGGCAAGAACACCTGGCTTCACTATCAAGTCCCTTTCAAAAAAACCAATCGTTTTCAGATCATAGACAAGCTAAAATTGAAATCAATCTCAGAAATTATCGTCAACTCCCAATTTACCAAAAAAGTGATTGATAAGACCCTGGGAACTGATCGTTCCAAAGTTATTTATCCTCCAATCTCGGTGTCTGAGTTTAGCCCAAAAGAAAAAGAGCAGACCATACTAAATGTGGGCCGCTTTGCTTCTCCCTCGCACTCCAAAAGACAAGATGTGCTTATCAAGGCATTCAAGCAACTTATCGATAGCGGCCTGGATGGTTGGAAGCTTGAACTAGTGGGCGGCAAAAAAGGTTCTGACAGCATAATTAACTCTCTGAAAAATCAAGCTCGTGGTTATCCAATCGAGTTTGATGTTAATCCGGATTTTAAAAAACTAAAAGAACATTACTCAAGGGCCAGTATCTACTGGCATGCAGCAGGCTTTGAAGTTGACGCCGACATCAATCCAGAATCTGTAGAACACTTTGGAATGACTACAGTTGAAGCAATGGCCTCAGGTTGCGTACCTGTAGTTATCGATAAAGGAGGTCAGCCGGAAATCATTACCCAAGACACCGGTTTCTTATGGACCACTCTAAGTGATTTAAAAAGAGAAACTCTTAAGCTGATAGCTAACGCTACTCTAAGAGAGCAGGTCTCACAAAAGGCTCAAAAAAGAGCTCAGCAGTTTTCCTATGACAACTTCAAGAAACGAGCTTTCAAGATATTAGATAATTAAAACTTACATGTCTACCAACAAAATACTAATAATACTTTCCACTCTTGCAATCGGTTTCGTCCTCTTTTTTTCCAGAGAAGTTTTCTATTATCAATACGAGCCCGAATACTATGAAAACTTGTATTACCAGTCTCAATGGAATGTACCTCAAAGCACCAGGGGCATCTCCGATGGTGAATTATACAAATTTGTTGGTTATAGATTAACTCAAGGAGAAAACCCTTTCTATATTAATTACGAAATACCACCTTTAGGCAAGCACTTGTACGGCATAGCTGAAAGACTTATCGGCAATCCATTTTGGATTAGTTTGGGCTTGTACCTTGGCTCAATTGGTGTTTTCTATCTACTAGCAAAGCAACTATTCGCCAAGCAGAAAACAAGGCTTATGTCGTTACTTCTTTTATCTACTACTCCATTTATAGCTACTCAAATCAAAGAGACCATGCTGGATCTGCCTTTGATGTTTATGTACTTAACTCACACCTACTTTATAATTCGCTACTTTAAAACAGATAAGTTAATTGGCCTTCTTCCTGCTGCGGTATTTTTAGGCTTAGCCACCGGCGTAAAGCCAGGGGTATACACTCCATTTGTTCTATTGCTTGATCTTGTTTTCATATACTGGCACAAAAAAGATCTAAAGGAATTATTTTTATATATACCTTTTACTTTCGCCGGCTATGTACTTGCCTTTGCTTCTTATTTTATTCGTCATCCCAATCCTTTTCCTTGGTTAAGACTTCATGAAAAACCACTCAAGTTCTATCTTTCTTCTCAACATTCAGTTGAATATCTCAACCAGTGGAAGGGTATCTTTTTAAATATCTATCAGGGCTGGTGGCAGCCGGGCAAGACGATGTCTCTGGGTGACTGGAGCCCTCTGTTACCAGTTGGAGTTATTTCAGCTCTTATAGTAGCTTTCCAGTCATTTAAGAAGAAAAATAAGCCCTGGCTGTACCTCTCTCTTCTCACCTTTGTTTTTTTAATAGTTAATACCTTTGTTCCCTTCTGGGGCAGATACTTAATGCCTATCATCCCTCTGTTTGTTCTTCTGTCAGTTTATCTATTTAAAAACAGAAAATGGTTGATAGTTTTGTTAATCCTTCTTAATCTGCCTTTTATGTACAGCTCTATGGTTAAAAAAGATCTTACCGGCCACACTCAAGCTGTAGCTCGTTTCATTTCCACCAGAGCCTATCGAGAGCTATATAGAAGCATCTCTCATCAGGACATAAGTAAAATCCCTGAAACTGAATTTATTCAACCAATTGAAGGTTTTCTTGACCAGCTTTCAACTCGAGACGTTCAGGTTAAGATAACAGATCTAAAAATCAAAAAAAATCAAGCTACTGCCCAGTACGAAATTACTTACCAGACCCGCTTTGGGCCGTTGACTAATAAAAAAGACTTTCAATTTGAAAAGATTCGTAATCAATGGAAACTAATCTGGGACTGGGACTATATCTGGACAGGTTTCACGCCTCAAAGTGAGTTAGTCATTGATGAAGGCACCATTCCTGTCACTAGACTGGAAAACAGTTCTGGCGAGCTTATCGCCAGTAGGGGACAGTGGCAAACAGTTTACGCCATCCCTCGGCTAATGTACGACTGGAACAAGCATCTAGATGCCCTATCAAAAGTAACTGGCCTAAACTCACTAGAAGTTGACAGAGTAATTAAGCGTTCAGTTCCTTCTGATTATCCTCGCTTTGTAGGTTATCTAGATCCGTCCAAGAATCTCTCAGTCATTCAAAAACAAGCTCTGGATATTAAGGGAGTAAGTCTGCGACCCATTAGTTTTATTGTTGCTCCACAGCACAGAAAGGCGAACCCGGAAACTACTCGAATAATCTATCAAGCCATGGAGCAGCAACCTTCAGCATTTTATGTGAGAGCCAACATTAAACTAACAACCCCTCAGGCTGAGGATGTCAATATTCTCAAAAAAGACTCGCAACCTGAAGATTTTGTCTTTACCCTTAAGTAGTAACCTCTCAATAGTTTACAATTACATACAATCATGAAACAAAAAATTGATTTAGTTATTCCCAGTTACCAAGCCCGACATCTTTTGGAAAAACATCTACCCGCCATCTACAAACACTCGTCAGATTTAAACAAGATCATCATAGTAGAAGACGGTGGTTCAGACGACACTCCTCAGTTTCTTAAAGAAAACTATCCCGATATAAAACTTTTAATCAATAAAGAAAACAGAGGCTTTAGTAAAAGCGTCAATCGAGCCGTCTCACAAAGTGGCGCAGACTTTATACTACTTTTAAACAACGATGTAGAGCCTCATAAAGACTACCTAAAAAACGCCTTTAAGTACTTTGATGATGAAGATATCTTCGCGGTTAACTTTAATGAAAAACAATCCAGCTGGCCAAAGGTTTTTTGGAAAAACGGCAAGCTTCAATATACCCAGGGAGAAGACAAGAAAAATCCTCGTTTTTGTGCTTGGCCTTCCGGGGGCAGCAGCATCTTACGTATGTCAATCTGGAATAAACTAAACGGCTTCAATGAGATATATTCACCGGGCTACTGGGAAGACATTGATCTAGGCTGGCGCGCCTGGAAAAAAGGCTACAAAATCATCTGGGCACCAGATGCGTATATAGATCACCAGCACGAGTCAACTTTCAAAAAACTTGATCAAAACTATTTAAATTTAATAAAACAAAGAAACGAACTATTTTTCCATTGGCAGAACATAACTGACCGAAAGCTTGCTTCAGATCACTTTAAGTTTTTAGTTTCCCACACTCTAAAACATCCTGGCTACTCCAAAGTCGTCTTTGCTGCATTCAAGCAATACACAAAAGTTGCTAAAAACAGAATTAAAAATCGCCGTGCTGCTAAATTGTCTGACAAACAAGTGCTCAAATTAGTAAATTCAAAAATCTAATATGGATCTTTCAATTATTGCAGTCACATACAACTCACAAGATCACATCACTGGTCTGCTAGACACAATTCAAAAATCACCAGACGTTTTAAAAAAAGAAGTCATCGTTGTTGATAACAAATCAAAAGATGACTCAGCTAAACTAGCCAGGCAACATTCTTCCAACCCCACAGTAATCGAAGCCCGAACCAATCAAGGCTTCTCCAAAGGAGTAAATCAGGGGATAAAGAAATCAAAAGGTGAGTACATTCTTCTGATTAACCCCGATACCCGCCTGGTTGGTAACTGTCTACAGTACTTATATGATTTTGCCCAAAGCCATCAACCGCTAGGTGCCGTAGCTCCTCAACTACTAGATATGGATGGCAAGCCTCAAGCTTCAGTCTATCGTTTCCCCACTATCACCAACGCTATACGACACTACTTTTTAGGCTGCAAAGAATGTTTTGGTAAATACATACCAGATAAAAAAACTGCTAAAGTCCAAGTAGCAATAATGGCTGCTTTTTTGATGCCCAGATCCACAATTGAAAAAGTAGGCTTATTAAACGAGGACTTTTTCTTATATTACGAAGACATTGAATACGCCAAGCGCATACATCAAGCCCATCTACCTCTTTATTACTACTCTAAAGCCAAAGTACGCCATGCTTCTGGAGCCAGTGGGGGATTTACAGAGCATCTAAACAGCCCCCTGCTTAAATCAGCTCGCCAGTATCACGGGCAAATAGGTTCAAGAGCACTAAACTTTGTGCTCAGAGCAGGTCAAAAATATCAGAAGCTAATAAGACGACTTTCTAAATGAAACAAGCGCTATCTCAACTGAGTAAAAACAAAAAACTCTGGCTGCTTTTGTTTTCAGCTTTCTTTATCCGTCTTTTCCTGGCATATTTTCAGTATTCCGGTGATATTAGAAACCATCTAGCTTGGGCAGACAGCTTTTTAAATCAAGTTGTAGGTTTTTATTCTCGTCCTATCTCAGGCTTTGAGACACCCAACTATCCACCGCTTACAATTTATCTATTTTCAATATCTAGAGTTTTATATCATTGGTTTAGTCAGGCTTCAGTTTATCTAAATAAGGCCATCGGCATTTTCCCCTCTAAGCTAATATTTCTCCTTCCTACCTTAAATATGCAAGCTGCTTTCCTCAAGCTGCCTGCCATCCTTGCCGACCTGGGCATCGGTTTTTTAATCTATAAATTTGTATCTCTACGAAAAAATTCGCGCCCACTTTTATATACTCTTCTATTTCTTTTTAATCCAGCTGTTATCTACGTCAGTACTGTCTGGGGGCAAATAGAAAGTCTGCCAATTTTCTTTATCCTTCTTTCAGTTTATCTGGGCAAACAAAAAACAGACAAAGGTTATTATCTTTCACATCTAAGCTATCTCTTAGCTGCTCTTTCCAAACAGACCGCACTTTGGTTGTTACCCGTCTTTATTGTCTATTGGTTTAAGCGCTCTGATTTCAAAAGATTACTTAAAGGATTACTTCTTCAATTTGCTGTCTTCTTGCTTTTCTACCTTCCCTTCACTGGCTTTTCTTTGCAATCGCTTTCCTTATACACAAGCACTCTAAAAGGCTCCTCTGATCTAATCTCTGATGCTGCTTGGAATTTGTGGCATTTTGTATATAGTGGCCAAAGAATATCGGACTCAACTCTCTTGCTTGGTATCTCTGTTAGATTGTGGTCAATTATTATCCTCTTCGTATTTTATCTTAAAGTCTTGTCAAACTATCTATCCAGTAAAAAACAAACAATCTTTTATGTTTTGTTGATCCTTTCCTTATCAGCCTTCTTTTTTCAAACCAGAGTTCACGAAAGGCACCTTTTTCCTGTCTTGGTATTTATATTATTAGTACCTACTTCTAAAAAAAATCTCCAACTTACCTCTTACTTCCTGGTTAGCGCTTTTCATTTTTTTAATCTTTATTGGACACTAGGCCTACCCTTTATCTAAAATATACCTATGATCTATTTAATCCTCACTCTTGCCACTGCCTTACGCCTCATTGATCTTGGTAGTTTACCCATATCCTTATTTTCAGACGAAGTTGATGTTGCCTATCATGCTTGGAGCCTCTGGAAGACAGGCAAAGACTACATGGGCAATTTGCTCCCCACCTATATTCATAGCTTAAGCGAGTGGAGAGCTCCACTAATCATGTATGTCACTGCTCCTTTTGTAGGCTTATTTGGCTTATCCACCTTCAGCGCTCGTTTGCCAGTAGCACTTTTGGGTGTGGTAGACATATATCTGATATATCTGCTTACAAATCAGCTTTTCCCCAAACTAAAGATCAAGCTAGGTAAATTTAGTGTTAGCGCCGGTGAGGTTTCAGCTTTACTATTAACCTTAACTCCCTGGCATCTTCATTATTCTCGTGTCAGTTTTGAAGTGACTCTGCTGCTAGCTCTACTGCTTCTGGGGGCTTACTGGTTTATTAAGTTTACTAAAACCCCCAGACTTCCCTTCATTCTTTTCCCCATTCCTTTAGCTTTGACCTTTTATACCTACTCAACCGCTAACTTGTTTACACCACTTTTGGCTATCAGTCTTTTAGTCATCTACAAACCTAATCTCAAAAAGATGTTTTTGGATAACTGGTACGTCTGGTTGTCTACTTTGGTTATCATGCTGCCAATTTCCTATCATCTATTTCTGGGCCAAGCTGCTGGTCGCTTTGGTCTTGTTAGTATTTTCTCCTCACAAGAGCTTATCGACTCAATTATTTTAGCTCGTACTCAGCCGTGGGTCGATGCTACCAAAGAAGCCATTTTTCATAACAAGCCCTTAAAATTTTCAACAACCTTAGTTACCCATTATTTACAATCCTTCTCTCCTCAATTTCTCTTCATCTCCGGTGACCCATTCCCTCGTCATTCAGTAGTAGGCTTTGGCCAACTGTTGTGGGTTACTTTCCCCATGTTTATAGCCGGCATTTTTTCTCTGGCAAAAACTTTCTCCAAAAAGTCCTCACAGTTACTTTTGACTTGGTTGCTCATTTCTCCCATTCCTTCTGCCTTGACTGTTGATGGCGGCACTCATGCCACCAGGTTGTTTATCATGCTACCCGCCTTGATTGTTGTCTCAACTTTAGGCTTCTTTCATCTTAAAAAACTACTAAGCAAAAAACTAAAAATTATTGCACTAGTCGCCTTTGTAGGCGCTTTATCTGTAAATGTATTTTTGTATGCCCATCAATATTCAGCTCATTATCGCTACAAAACAGCTGAGTACTGGCAGTATGGATATAAGGATATATTTACCCAGCTAAAACCTCATCTTGATACAGATTCACGTATCTTTATAAATAACACCTATGAACCATCTCTTCTGCAGTTTGCTTTTTACACTGACTTTGCACCTTTAAAATTCCATCAATACTTTGCAGGAGACCAGGTGGAGGATGGTCTATTGGAAAACTTCAACGGCTATAAGTTTGGTCCCAACTTTTACTTTGGTCAAATTCAATTTGATCAACACAATCCAGCAGATAAAAGGATCAGAGAACTTTTAGAACCAGGTGATATCTATATGGCAGTTCAAGGTATAGAGGCGCCAGGGGACTGGAACTGGACTGTTGAAGAACCAGGAGGATTTGAAAGTATTGGTACCACCAACAATGTATTTGACGAACCGCTCTTCCATCTTATTAGAAAGATTTAATAAACACCGTGAATAAAAAACTACTCATAGGTATTGTAGCTTTATCATTTTTAGTCAGATTAATTGGGCTAGGCCAAATCCCCAGAGGCTTCACTCCTGACGAAGCCAGCCAAGCCTACACAGCCTACTCGATAAACAAGACAGGCCAAGACGAATGGGGTAGGCCACTACCTCAACTGTCCTTTAAGTCTTTCTTAGACTACAAAGCACCACTGCAAACGTATCTTATGGCTCCTGCCATTAGTGTTTTTGGGCTAAATGAGTTTTCTGCTCGCCTGCCTTCCGCAGTTTTTGGCACCTTGGCAGTTTTTGCAATTTATTTGTTAGCCAATCAATTATTCCCCAAGACTTCATTTAAAGTTACTGGTAAAAATGTCTCGGTAGGTATTGTTGCTTCTTTGGTCCTGGCTCTAACGCCTTGGCATATTCAGTTTTCTCGTATGGCTCTTGAAGCCAACCTTACTTCATTCCTGTTTCCCTTAGGCTTGTGGGCGTTTTTAAAAGGCTTAAAAAAACCCTCCTGGCTTAACTTAACCGCTTTATCATGGGGTATTTCTCTTTATGCTTATCACAGCTTTAAGTTATTTTTGCCCTTCTTTGTATTGTCTTTGCTGATCATCTACTTTCCCAAAATTAAAAATATTAAATTTGAAAAAATTATCCCCGCTCTATTAATTGCAGCCCTTTTCTCTCTTCCTATTTACTATCTCTCAGTCTTTACTCCCGCAGGTAGTAGGGGAGCCGATCTTTTAGTTACTCATCTCTCAGATAGAGAAGCCATACTGCTGACAAATGTAAAATCATTCTCACCCTTAGCTCAGATTCACCCCTACTTTTCTTCAATCTTTCATAATCAGCTGGCAAGCGCCGCTGATCAGTTTATTACCAACTACGTTAGCTACTTTAGCTTAAGCTTCTGGTTTACCGAAGGGGGTAGAGAAATCACCTACTCAATAATCCCCGGCACCGGCCTTCTCTTTCTCTGGCAGCTCCCCTTTGTATTACTGGCACTTTACAATTTAATAAAACAAAGAAAACAAAAAGAATCCCAACTGCTTTTCAGCTGGCTACTACTAGCCCCCATTCCTGCTGCCTTAACAAAATTAGGTTATCGTCCCAATAGAACCAGCGCTCTTTTAGGTTTCTGGGCCTTGTTAACCTCACTAGGGTTAGTGATCGCCTTTAAAAATCTTAAATCAACCTGGTTTAAAGTGGTAACTGCCCTTGTGGTGGCCATCTCTCTTATTTTCTATACCAATAACTACTTATTTGCTCATCATCTGCGCAATCCAAAGAGCATGTATTTTGGTTTTAGAGATGCCATCGGTTACGTTCAAAAAAAAGCTCCCCAGTATCAAAAAATACTAGTAGAAAGAGGTAGTCAGTCGCAATCATTTGTCGCTTTCTATACCCAGTATCCACCAGAAGACTTTCAAGAAGCTGCTCACAGATGGCAAAGTAGGGTAGAGAAAGAGAGTGTAGACTATCTTGATCAGCTTGATAAGTACAGACTAGGCAAGTACTCTTTTGAGGACTTAAACTGGCCAGAAGACATCGACTCTGATACTCTTTACTTAAGCCATAAGCTAAAATTACTACCAGAAAACCGCCGCACTTTGTACCAGGTTAATACGCCAGATCACCAAACATTAATAGAAGTATTTGATTTTCCAGATGAAGAAAAATAAATTTTTTAAACTTGCACTAATCTTGGGTATAGTAATCAGGTTGGTTCTAGCAGTTACTACCTATCATTCTGATCTTTCTGCTCTAACAATCTCTTCTCATCTAATTCTCAAAGGCCACATCTTTGATCTCTACCAGCAGGGACTAAGTTTTGTCAGCGACGGCCTTATTTATCAACCCTTGGCTTACTTTATCCCCAGCCTCGTATATCTCCCCTTTATTTCTTTGCTTTCCGGCATTTCTTCTCTTTTAATTCAGTCTCCCTCGGCTTTACTGGCTGGACAATCAGTCTATCTTCCGATATTAATATACAAACTACCCTTGATACTGGCTGACTTATCCATAATCTGGTTGTTGCCAAAACTTTTCAACAGTAAAAAGAAAAAGATCAACGCTCAAATACTTTGGGCTCTAAATCCGGTGGCCATTTATGTCTCGTCAATGATAGGCCAAGTTGATGCCATATTAATATTCTTCCTTCTAGCCGCCACTATCTCTGCTGTTTCTCATCGCTATATTCTGTCTGCGATTCTTTTATCCTTATCAGCTCTAACAAAACCTTTAAGTCTAGCTTTGTTGCCCTTACTTGGCATATACGCCCTATACAAAAAAGACTTCAAGCAAGCTTGTCTGGCTGTTTTCTCAGGCTTTGGCTTATTTGCTCTCATAATACTTCCATTTCTTTCCTCTCAGGCCTACAAAACTTGTGTTCTCGGTGCCCATCACTTAACCAAGAGCCTTTTTGCCGGTATTGAAATTGCCTCAGGTACTCAGATACCCTGGTTCTTTATCTTCTATTCCCTAATCTTTCTGCTTGCCTTCAAAAAGAAAATTAACCTAATTCAAGCTTTTGGTGCTGTCATCTTGTCCACTCTTTCCTTCACTCATTTCCACCCCCAATGGTTTGTCTGGATAACTCCCTGGCTTATTTACAATGCAGTCGAAAGTAAAAATCTCTTTACTTACTTTGCATCTATACTTGCTTGGTTATTTATTCTATTTTCCTTTGAATCCAGCTTACACCTTAACATCTTCCTTAATGCCAACAAATCCCTACCACAACTACCGCAACTGCTGACCAATAATTTATCTATTCTGGTTTTGTTGGCCCGGGCTTGGCTTGTCGCCGTTTTGATTACTGATTTTATACCTCTCTTTCATGAAAAAAATTCTCAAAAATAAACAACTGGTTGTAGTTCTTCTACTTACCTTAGTTGCCTTTGCACTTCGCTACAGCGGTATTGCTTCAAACCCTCCTTCTTTAAACTGGGACGAAGCCAGTCATGGCTACAACGCTTTTTCTATTCTAAAAACAGGCAAAGATGAGTGGGGCAAGTCCTTTCCTTTAATATTCAGAGCCTTCGGTGACTACAAACTACCTCTATATATCTATCTAACAACAATCCCGGTTGCCATTTTCGGTCTTAATATTGCCTCAACCCGCCTTATCTCAGTCATCGCCGGCTCTCTGGCAGTTCCCGGCATATATCTTTTATTTAAACAACTATTTCCCAAATTCAAATTAAAAATCGGCAAGCTATCACTAGAACCAGCCTTACTTGCAGCTTTTCTTCTAGCTCTAAATCCCTGGCACTTTTTCATATCCAGGCCAGCTTTGGAGGCCAACTTATCTCTTACTCTAATAATCTTTGCTACTTGGGCTCTTGTGAAAGCCAGTAAAAAATCACCTGATTATCTTTTAAGCTCCATCCTTTTCTCACTATCGTTGCACACCTACAACACTGCCAGAGTTTTTGTTCCTCTAATTCTGTTAATGTGGTTTGTTATCTATCGTCCTAAATTCAAGATCACCACAAAGCAGATAATCTCGGCTATAGTCCTGTTCGCATCTTTAGGCTTAGTTGCTTACCAAGTCATAACCGGGTCGGGGACAGCACGTTACTCACAACTAGCTATTCTTTCTCCATCAGTTGTTTATCAAATCGGTCAAAATAGGTTACAAAGCCAGCTGCCTTCACTTTTGGCTAGACTAAGATTCAACCGACCTATTTATTTTGCTCAGGCCTTTTTCAAAAACTATCTGGGTTATCTCTCGCTGCCCTTCTTTTATCAAGTCAAAGGTGCTCAGTATCAATTTGCTATTCCAGTTAAAAACCTGCTCACCCTTCCTGTACATATCTTGGCAGTGATTGGTTTCTTCAAGGCGGTAAGTAGCGGTCTAAAATCATCCTCTAAGGGTTTTAAGTTTGCCTTAAGCTGGTTCTTACTTGCTCCAGTAGCCGCTGCATTAACAGCCGATCCTCCCCAAGCTCTACGCCCCAACCCCATGATCCCAGCTTTGATTATTTTGTCCGTCATCGGACTTCACTGGTTGATAACCCTCTTTAAAAACTATTCATGGGCACAAAAAATACTCCTACCGGGCCTGCTTTTAATTATCACTTTCGCCTTCTATCGTTACCATCAGACTTACTGGCAAAAATACCAATATGACTACGCCTCTTCTTGGCAATATGGTTATCAACAAGCTATTGATTATGTTCAAGAAAATAAACATCAATATGATCGGGTATTTATCACTAAAAAACACGCCGAACCTCACATCTTTTATGCTTTTCACACTAAACTAGATCCCCAAAAGCTTTGGCCTTCTAATCCAGACAACATTAGATTCTATCAATCTGACTGGTACTGGACTGACAAAATCGGTTCTGTCTATTTTGTTAATGCCTGGGACATTCCCTCCTACAGACCAGCAGAAAGCCTTGTCCTGGAAAGCAAAGTCATGCTTCCTACACAAAACAGTCTTCTGGTTACCACTCCACTACATGTTCCCAGTAACGGAAAAATCTTAAAGATAATTGAGTATCCTCAAAGCAGAGACATTGCCTTTGTTATTCTAGAGCTAAACTAGTATGAAATTAAAAGATAAGCTGATTCGTTTCTGGCCATACATTGTTCTTGTCTTAATTATTGCCCTAGGCTTTGCTCTGCGCCTCTATCGCCTGGCTTCTCACCCTCCTGGTTTAACCTGGGATGAAGCATCCTTAGGTTACAACGCTTACTCAATAATAAAAACAGCTCGTGACGAACACGGCAATCTGCTGCCTTTAATCTTCAAATCCTTCGGAGATTACAAGCCTGGTCTTTATATATATCTAACTACCCCTTTCGTTTTCTTGTCTGGCTTAAACAACTTCGCAGTCCGCTTCCCCTCAGCTCTTTTTGGCACTTTAGCTATCTATGGAGTTTTCCTTCTAGTCAGGTTAGTCTTTGATAGCAAGAAATCTACTCCTCTTGCTTTATTTTCCTCTTTTGTCTTAGCTGTTTCTCCCTGGCATCTGCATTTTTCTCACGGCGCCTGGGAGGCGAATGTATTTGTTACCCTGCTTGTTTTTGCCCTTTATTTTTTCCTAAAATTTATAAAACACAATATTCACTTGTGGCCCTCAGTTGTCTTAGCCACCCTGACCTTTTTTGTTTACCAAGGGGCCAAGTTGCTTACACCACTTGTCTTTTTAATCGTAATGATAATTTACTGGAAAGTATTTATTACTCGTCTAATTAGTGTCATCACCTCAAAAAAGCTTGACTTGTCCGTCGTGGTTATTTGCGCAGCAATTACCACCTCTTTATTTGTCACTAACTTAATTGGTCCAGTTGGAAATCGCCTGCAAAGGTTAAGTATTTTAGGGTACCGCCCTCAAGTTACTCAACACGTCAAACAAATTGACGACTATAATCCACTCTCTCTTGCGCTTTTCCATCACCAAATTGATCTACCCATCAAGTTAATATTCGGCCGTTATTTACACCATTTTTCACCAGAACTCCTTTTTTACGCCGGTAATCTTGAAGTAAAAAGGGAGCATCTACCTGACCAGGGCATGCTGTACATCCTAGACTTCATTTGGCTTTCGGCCGGCTTGTATTACTTACTAAACAAAACAAGGTCAAAAGCCAAGTACTTGACACTGTCTTTGTTTTTAATATCTCCGCTCCCCGCATCTTTAACCCTAAGCGAGGCCTCGACAATTCGTACTATCTTCATGGTTATTCCCTTAAGCATCTTGATAGGGGCAGGGTTATACCAGCTATATCAAAAAAAGTGGTTATTTATACCTCTTGCAGTAACCTATCTATTGATTATTGTTCTAGGTCTAGATATGTACTTTAATCACTCTGACAAAGAACTTGCCCAAGAGTTTAATTATGGTTATAAAAAAGCAATTGAAGTGATAGAGAGTTATCCTGACTCAAAAGTAGTTTTCACCGATGTTTACGGACAGCCTTACATATACTATCTTTTCTACACCCAGTACCCGCCCTCAGAGTATCAATCCAAGGTTAATTTTATTCAAGGCGGTGTAGACGTCGGCAGAGTGTCGAGTCTAGATAGAGTTTCCTTTCAGCAATTCAGCCCCACCGAAATTGAAAGATTTGAAGACACAGTCTTTATAGGTAATACGGGCAATATTCCTGACAGTTTCAATAAAGATCAAGATTTTATCGAGTTTTATAAAGAGATTATACTTCCTGACAGTGCTGATGTAGTATTTAGAGTTATCAAAACCAAATGAAAAAAAATCTTAAAATAATTCTAGTATTACTGCTCGCTGCCACTCTTCGACTTGTTGCTTTGCCTAACTTTCCTTCTGGTCTAAACGCTGACGAGGCAGCCATTGGTTACAATGCTTACTCTCTAATTCAAACCGGCCAAGACGAGCACGGCAACTCCTGGCCCTTAAGTTTCCGCTCTTTTGATGATTACAAGCCTCCATTTTATTTTTATATCACCATCCCCTTCGTAAAGCTTTTAGGCCTAAACACTTTGGTTGTTCGCCTTCCTTCAGCTCTAATGGGTGTAGCTACAATATATCTGGTTTACTTACTCGTTAATCAACTTTTCAAGAAAAGACAAATCACCATTTTAGGCTGTAAGGGTTCACTGGGCTTAATATCAGCTTTGTTACTAAGCGTTTCTCCCTGGCATCTGCACTTTTCCCGCGGTGGTTGGGAGGTTAACGCAGCCACCTTTTTCCTAACCCTCGGAGTCTATCTAGCCTACAAAGCCATAAACAACAAACCCAACCTTTACCTTCCAGCTGCCTTGTCAGTTATTGCTTCTTTGTATACCTATCACTCAATGCGGGTCATTGTGCCACTTCTTGGCTTGGCCATTTTAATTATCTACTGGAAAGAAATTAAAAAATCCTTTCAGTCGCACCAGAAAATATTTATCTTCTCACTTGTCTTAGCGGCTGCATTGTCTATTCCCCTGTTAAAACAATTCTTCTCAGGGGCTGCCAGCTCTCGCTTTGCCGGTGTCTCTATCTTTGCCGACAGCGGCCCACTTTGGCGTGCTTTAGAGATGCGCCGCCAACACATAGGTGCAAGTAATACCCTCTGGGTTCGGGCCTTGCATAACCGCTATCTCTCTTACGGCATGGAATTTCTAAAAAACTACCTAAGTCACTTTTCTCCCAGCTTTTTATTCCTCAAAGGTGATGAAATTGCCCGCAGTAAAGTCCCAGGCTTAGGTCAAAGCTACTTATTTTTAGCTCCATTTGTAGCTCTAGGTTTGGCCAAAGCCACTCAGAACCTAAAGAACAAATCAACCCAACTTCTTCTTGCCTGGTTGTTAATATCACCAGTCGCTGCCGCGCTGACATTTCAATCTCCTCATGCTCTAAGATCTCAAAACATGGTTGTTCCTTTAACTATCATCACAGCTTGGGGCGTGTTTGGCCTACTTTCATATATAAAAGACAAATCAAAACTACTTTTGAAAGCAACTTCAATACTTTTTGTCTTGATCTTAACTTACAGTACGGCTTCATGGGCTCATCAGTACTCTGTTCATTACCCAAAAGAGTATCCATACGCTTGGGAATACGGCTTTGAGCAGCTGGGTGATTATCTTGTCTCACATCAGGATAAGTATCAGAAAATAATTATCACCGACAAATACGACCAGCCCTACATTCTCACCGCCTTTTTCCTAAAATACCCACCAAAAGATCTCCAAGAGACGCTAGTCTTTACCAGTCGAGACAAGTTCGGCTTCTCAACGGGTGAATCATTTGGCAAATTTGTCTTCAAAGACATCAACTGGCAGGATGACTCATCAACTCCCTCCACTCTTATCGTCACTGACCCTGACTCTGCTCCCTCTCAGCTTGTTCCCCAGTACATAATCCGTTATCCTAACCATCAACCAGTCTTTAAAATTTACTCAACTGATAAAATTTAAACATGGCCAAAGATATCAAACTTTCAGTAGCCCTAGCTACCTACAATGAGGAAGACAACATCGTTGCCTGTCTTGAGTCAGTCAATGATTTAGCTGATGAGATAGTGGTCGTTGATGGCAGCTCAATTGATAACACTCGAAAACTTGCCAAAGATCTAGGTGCCAAAGTCATTAAAACCACCAACAAACCCATATTTCACATCAATAAGAACATGGCCCTCGACGAGAGCAGGGGAGAATGGATACTGCAACTAGATGCTGATGAAATCATCCCCCAAGATCTTGCTGATGAAATAAAAAGACTTATCTCAACAGATTACTTAGGTTACACCGGTTGGAAAGCAAAACAAGAATATCCTAAAGACAAGCCAAAACCAGTAGCTTACTGGATTAAAAGAAAAAATTACTTTCTAGGTAGAGTTCTTAAAAAATCAGGTCAATACCCAGATCCGGTCATCAGACTTTTGAAAAAAGGCAAAGCTCGCCTGCCCGCCAAGGACGTTCACGAGCAAATGGAGGTTGATGGTCCTACCGCTTGGTTAAAGCACGACATGGATCACCTGGCCACTCCCACTTTCAGTAGATATCTGCAGCGAGAAAATAGATACTCATCACTAACCGCCCAATTTCTAAAAGAACGCGGTCAGAAAGTGAACCTTTTCAGCTTTATAAACTTTATGATTATCAAACCCACTTCAACATTTTTAAGTATGTATCTACGCCACCGTGGTTTCAAAGACGGTTTCCCAGGCTTTGTGTTCTGTTTGTTCTCCGGTATTCACCATCAGTTAAGTTTCTTAAAACTTTGGGAACTTGAAAAGCAATCAAGAGACATAGACCTTAAAAAAGACTGGAACTAACCATTATGAAGAAAATACGCTTGCTTTTACCTAATCAACACTCCTCAGGTAGAGGAATTGGTTTTTATACTAAAAATTTGATTTCAGCTTTTGAGAAAATTGATAAAATCAAGCTTGTTTCAAGTGATCCAGACATAATTCATTTTCCTTTCTTTGATCTTTTCTATCCTTCCCTTCCTTTTGTAAAAAAAGCACCAACTGTAGTCACCATCCACGATGTTACCCCCCTGGTTCTATCAGATAAATACCCACAAGGTGTTCGCGCTCGTATCTCTCTACAGCTGCAAAAATTTAGCCTAAAATCAGCCGCAGCCATACTGACAGACTCCCACAACTCCAAAAAAGATATCAAAAAATATTTATCAGTTCCTGAAAACAAAATTCATGTTACCCCACTAGCGGTAGATCCTGTCTATAAAAAACCAGTCTCTCAAGACCAGCTTGAGAAAATCAAGCAAAAATATCAACTGCCCAAAAAGTTTGTTTTATATGTCGGAGGTGTAAATCCAAATAAAAATATACTTTCTCTTATTAAAGCTTGTCAAAATCTAAACGTGAACTTGGTATTGGTGGGCTCCGAGTTTACCAAACCTGCTCGTCAAACTTTCTCTTTAAAATCAAAGCTAGGTATTCAAAAAACTCATCCCGAACTTAAGCAGCTGTCTACAATCAAGCAAAAAATCAACCAACATGACTCCATACAAGCACTAGGTTTTGTCCTCACAGCTGATCTATCTGCCATATATCACTTAGCCACTTTGTACTGTCAGCCATCTTTATATGAGGGCTTTGGTTTGCCAGTTTTGGAGGCTATGAGTGCTGGCTGCTTAGTTGTCTCCTCCAACACCTCAAGTTTGCCAGAAATTTACCCCGAAAATACTTTAAGTTTTGACCCTAAAAATCAAAAGCAATTTCAAGACACTTTAAAGAAAGCACTTTCTTTGCCAAAATCAAAACGAGCTCAACTGATTAATGCAGGGCTTAAAAAAGCAGAAGACTATTCCTGGAAAAAAACTGCCAAACAGACTCTTAAGGTATATAAAAACGTTTTAAAAATCGTCCAGCCCCCCAAAGCTTAAAAATTGCTAAAATATGCACATGCTTAAAAAGCTGTTAGTAAAATTTTTTTCCTGGCGAATCGTTATAACATTGATTGGGCTGCTAGCGGTTTTCATCTTTCCATTTCACCAAGGTTTTACCTTACACGGCCCTAATTTTAAACTGCCTGATCTTTCTTTAATGTGGGCAAGTTTTGATGGTCAGCACTACTTGAAGTTAGCTCGTTTTGGCTACAACCACCCTCAAACCGGTTTTATGCAAGCATTTTTCCCCGTTTATCCCTCAGTTATCAGGCTAATATCCAATGTTTTCCCCAGTTACTTGTTTTCGGCCCTTACAATATCTCATTTATCTTTTTTGGCAGCTTTGTATTTTCTAATTCGCTTGATAAAGCTAGATTATTCTGAGAAAACAGCTCACTCTACTATTATGCTGCTTTTGCTTTTCCCCACCTCCTTTTTCTTTGCCAGTGTCTATTCCGAGTCCTTATTTCTACTTATCTCTGTTTTAGTCTTTTATACAGCTAGAAAAAAGCGATGGCTTCTTTCTTCAGTCCTGGTCTCTATTGCTACAGCTACTCGTCTAACAGGCGTCTTTTTAATTCCTGCCCTTCTTGTAGAGTTTTGGATTTCCAATGGCAAAGACATCAAAAAATCATTTCAAAATCCCAGCTGGATCTGGTTTTTACTTACACCAGTAGGTTTAATAGCCTACATGCTTTTCTTGCAGCGCTCAGTTGGAGACCCATTCTACTTTGCCACCATTCAACCCTTGTTTGGCGCTCAAAGAGAAGTAGGTAAGATGATCTTATTGCACCAGGTATTCTACCGATATGCCAAGATGCTTGTCTTTGTGAATCACTTATCGCCTTTGTTTTTCACCGTCCTGCTAGAAGCCCTTACAGGTGGTCTTTTCTTAGGCTTATCTATTCTGCTATTTAAACACTCTCGTCTCTCTTATGCGTTGTATGTCCTGCCTTCCTATCTTTTACCAACCATAACCGGCACCTTCTCCTCTATGCCCCGCTATGTATTGGTTCTATTTCCTGCTTTTATATTGATGGGCAAGTGGTTAGAAAATAAAAACAAAAAAACCAAAATTATCATCTACACAACTTTGGTCATTCTTTCATTCTTTTCAATAGCCCTGTTTACCCGCGGCTACTTTATCAGCTAAAAAAAAGCCTACCCGCAAAGGTAGGCTTTTGTAGTTGCTCGGCCATGACCTATTTTCATATGACCTTTCGATCATAATATCGTCGGTGCTGGGAAGTTTCACGACTCTGTTCGGAATGGGAAGAGGTGGTTCCTTCTCGCTCAAATCACCGAGCAGTAAGCAAAAGCAGCTTTCTGCTTTGGCCAGCTTCTAGGTGATTAACTTGGCTCTTAAAAAGTGAATAGAAAAAGGTCGAAAAATAAGTTTTCTCTTTGATGGTTAGTACTGATCAGCTAAACTCGTTGCCGAGCTTACACCTTCAGCCTATCAACCTGGTAGTCTCCCAGGCATCTCTCGTCCTAAAGGACATGGATTCCTAATCTTGGGTCCGGCTTCTTGCTTATATGCTTTCAGCAGTTATCCAAAAAACCAATGTAGCTACCCAGCGATGCACCTGACGGCGACAACTGGCACACTAGGGATTGGCGCAACTCGGTCCTCTCGTACTGGAGTCGATTTCCCTCAAGAATCCAACGCTAACAGCGGATAAAGACCGACCTGTCTCACGACGGTCTGACACATATACTCCTTAATTACTTAAGGTGCGGACTATATCTTCCTTTCTTTGAGAGTTCAATCTCAAGAAAAGCCCGGCGTATTATAAAAGTATAATTTTTATCTATCTTAGATAAAGCACTTTTATCTCTCCTCCCCACAATTATCTAGTGGTTTGGATCAGTCTCTACGGGGTCAACCAAGTCTGGCTTGGTGACTTCCCTCGGTATCAACCTATCAATTAGGTCTTCACCGATATTAGCCGAATTTATGCTGGGCTCATATTGCCAATTACCCAGCTCACGTAGGGTTTTAATGGGCGAACAGACCAACCCTTGGGAGCTTCTTCACCCCCAGGATACCCTGAGCCGACCACTCAACCTATTATTTCTAATAGAACAGACTATACCTTTATTCAACTTCATCCAGTTGAATAGTGGCGTGTTATATGTTCATAATTTTAAACTAAATAATCTTAGTTCAAAGAACATATCTTCATCTCAAATGGTGTTTGAGAATTCAGTCGTTACGGGGTCCTAAAAGCCTATCTTATACCTCATCGAATTGATGAAGTATGGATGTATGATCTGGATCAATGCTTGTGTTTCTTCAATTGAAAAATACATTCTATAACCTATATCCCTGTCTTTGTAGAATTTAGCTTCTATACCAAAGACTCTGCGGAATATAACCTGGAGTTTTTTGATGTCATCGGAAGAGAAAGAATAAGTGCTGATGTCAATACTCTTTTGATTATAAGAGCCATCATCCATTATCCATATTGCCAAAGCAAATGGAGTAACTTCATTGATGAGACTATCAGGAATTATTTTCCTTCCTGTACGAAATCTCTCTCCAGTGTAAAACGAATGATAAATTTCAGTTAGAAATGGATGCCTGATGGTTCTAAACCACCAAGATTTGGGATATTTATCCCCATCCTTTCTATAACGGAAACTCAATTTTGGTTCGGTGAATACAAAATCTTTAATGATATTGTACTTCCAGAAGACATAATCTTTCTGGGCTAAACAATGTTCAACTTTGAAGTTGGCATGTCTAGCATTTTTGCCGATCCGCATTGTACCATCACCAAGAAGAGAGCCTATTATCAATTCACGTTGTCTTTTGGTCAAGACAAGAGAATCTTTAATGGTTTTCCACTTCTTGTTCCAGAACTTTCTAGCTTTTGGACTTCCCACGGTATTACCCTCTCTAATCTCTAACTTATTTCAGATTAAACCAAATTTAACCCGAAATCAAGTCGGAATTGTTCACTAGAATAGGGTTTCACCGTTATGAGCCACTTTATGACCTCGACATCTTAAATGGGTCTATCGAGGTAGCGAACTGCTCCGTCGCTGTGGACGCTTAGGAGCAACTACTCTGTTATCCCTGGCGTAGCTTTTATTCGGTAAGCTCGGTGGTTTCCATAATCCACACGAGGATCACTTGGACCTGCTTTCGCATCTGTTTGACTTGTAGGTCTATCAGTTAAGCATCCTTTTATCCATATACTTACAGTCCCGTTTCCATCGGGACTAAGGATACCTTTGTACGCTTGCGTTACTCTTTAGCAAGCAACCTCCCCAGTTAAACTGCCCACCAGACATTGTCCCTGTTATCGTATGCAGATAACATAGGTTAGATTTGCATCTTGCAAAGAGAGGTATTCCACTGATGAGCCAACAAAATGATGGCTCTCCCTCCTATGCTCGACAGTTGGAAAATACAAATCAATGTCAAGTTACAGTAAAGCTGCACAGGGTCTTTTCGTCCTGCTGTTAGTAGGCCGCATCTTCACAGCCATTTCAATTTCACCGAGTCCCTTTTCAAGACAGTTGTGAGGTGGTTACACCTTTCATGCGCGTCGGAACTTACCCGACAAGGAACTTCGCTCACTTCATCATTTGATGACGCTTGTTACTAGGCAGTTACGAATTTAACTGCTCTCAGTGTCGCCACTGAGGTCGGACTATATCTTCCAGATAATTCTGGCTTCACGTATAGTCTCTGAGGATTCTCCTTCCGGAGCCTTTCCTGCTGATTGTCTGCACCTGAAGATTGTTACTAACAAAAGTTAGTACTTCAGGATACTCAGAGTTTCCAGCATATAGTGAAGTTTTACTATGGCAGCGATTTCTACCATAGAACAGTTCGTTCTGTTACTTTCACCGTTAGGTTACTAACCAAGCTATCTTGGCGCTCAGTCATTTCTGACTGAATCCTTATGTCTCCATAAGGTCCGGACTATATCATTACCTTCATTCTGAAGGTGTCTGGCGTATAGTCTCTGAGGATTCTCCTTTTGGAGCCTTTCCTGCTGATTATCTCTATTTGACTGATTTTTACTGTGTGGTTAATCAAATTAACCAGTAGTACAGTCAACCTATCAAGACGTTCCAGCATATAGCCAGATTTTTTAACTACAATTTTTCATAGTTACTGCTGCCGTTCACTGGGGCTTCAATCAGAGGCTCAAGGGACAAGTCCCTATCACCCCCTCAATTAACCTTCCAGCACTGGGCAGGTTTCAGCCCATATACGTAAGCTTTCGCTTTTGCATAGACCTGTGTTTTTGTTAAACAGTCCCCCCACAATCGTTAGCTGCGACCCAAATAAATTGGGTAGGACATCTCCCGAGGTTACGTCCAGCTAATTTGCCGAGTTCCTTAAAAAGGGTTCTCTCGCTCGTCTTAGTCTACTCGACTTACCTACCTGTGTCGGTTTGCGGTACGAATTGAAAATATTCTTGTTGCGACGCTTTTCTCGATAGCTCATGTCACTTGACTTGTCTTTGGTCCCCCTCAGACTAGCATTAACAGCTTGCATAAACGTTGATCCGGATTTGCCTAGATCAACTGACTTGCTGATTGGACGATGCAACTTCTGCGCATCGCTCAAGTTAACCAACTATGTCACGCCCCAACTATAACGAATATTAACAAGGACCGGAATATTAACCGGTTGTCCATCGGCTACGCCATTTGGCCTCGCCTTAGGATCGCCTGACCCACCGTCGACGAACGTCGCGGTGGAAACCTTAGGTATTAGACGGAGAAGATTCTCACTTCTCTCTCGTTACTCATGCCGGCAGTCTCACTTCTTGCTGCTCCAGCCCTCCTTACAGAGTGACCTTCGTTGCCACAAGAACGCTCTCCTACCACTTGTATCAAAAGATACAAATCCTCGCCTTCGGTAATGTACTTAGCCTCCATATATCTTCGACGCTATATCCCTCTGCTAGTGAGCTGTTACGCTTTCTTTCAAGGATGGCTGCTTCTAAGCCGACCTCCTAGATGTCTGAGGAACACAACTTCCTTAACCACTTAGTACATATTTAGAGACCTTAAGCGGAGGTCTGGGATTTTTCCCTCTTGCCCCCGGAGCTTAGCCCCCGGGCACTGATTCCCTAGCAATAACTATTGGCATTCGGAGTTTGATTGGATACAAGGATTTGACTCCCTATATCCATTCAGTGCTCTACCTCCAATAGTCTTAACTAAAGACCATGCCTAAACATGTTTCGGAGAGAACCAGCTATCTCCAGGTTCGATTGGCATATTACCACTATCCACAAGTCATCCAAGCATTTTGCGACATGCACTGGTGCGGGCCTCCGCTAGGTCTTACCCTAACTTCACCCTGCTCATAGATAGATCACCTGGTTTCGGGTCTATTTCCCACAACTAAAACGCCCTGTGAGGACTTGGTTTCCCTCCGGCTGAACTGCGTAACAGTTTAACCTTGCTGTGTGAAATAACTCGCCGGCTCATTCTTCAATAGGCACGCCATCAGGAGATAAATCTCCCTCTGACTGTTTGTCAGTAAATAGTTTCAGGTTCTTTTCACTGGGTGTTTAACCCGTCTTTTCACCTTTCCCTCACGGTACTAGTTCACTATCGGTCAATAAGAGTATTTAACCTTGGACCATGGTCGGCCCGAATTCCCTCTAGAGTTTGCCGTCTCTAGAGGTACTCTGGAAATCCTTTATCAGACTTTGATTTTAACCTACAGGACTTTCACCTTCTATGGTCTCCCATTCCATGGATGTTGGGCTAACCGCTGTCTGACGTATAAGGCTCCAAAACCCCCAATAAATTGGGTTTGGGTTGCTTCCTTTTCGCTCGTCGCTTACTAAGGAAATCTCTTTCGTTTTCTTTTCCTTTGGGTACTAAGATATTTCAGTTCCCCAAGTTCCCTTCCTGAATCAAAAGAATCAGGATACCTTGATATTACTCAAGGTGGGTTTCCCCATTCGGACACCACTGGATTAACGGGTCTTGCCCCCTCCCCAGCGACTTTCGCGGGCTTGAAACGTCCTTCTTAGGCTCTTATTGCCTAGGCATTCACTATTCACTTTTAACGAGAATACTTATTTCTATTTTTCGATGTAATTTACTTTGTGTAAATTAATACGACCTTTTACTTCTATTCACTTTTTAAAGAGCCAAGTTGTTGTCAGTCCAACAAACTGTGGCTTCAAAAAATTTAAAACCACAGGTAATTTTCTGACGTGGACCTGGGCGGAATCGAACCGCCGACCTCTACATTGCAAATGTAGCGCTCTAGCCGACTGAGCTACAGGCCCTTGTAAAGGGCTTGCCAACTAAAAAATCTCCGTTTAACCGGAGATTATAAACTTGCCATCTACCATAGAAAATCTAATTCACGTTTTATTATTTTTCTGTAAGACTATTCTTTTCATAGATAGCAGTTTCCGGCAATAGCTATTATAACATAACCTTGTGTAAAATAAATACTTAACTACCTGTAAAATAAGGCTAGCTATGCAACTAAAAAGATTTGTACTCGGCCCATTAAAGACCAATTCATATCTAATCTGGGACGAATCTACCAACAAGGCTGCTGTCATTGATCCCTCTGACGAGGGCGGTTTTATCAGTAATAAAATACTAGAAAATGACCTAACCCTTACAAAAATCATTCTTACTCATGGTCATTTTGATCATGTCAATGGCTTACTGGAGCTTAAACTAAACTTTTCCCATGTGCCTATCTTAATGCACCAAGATGACCTTAAGTTATATAAAAAAGCCCCCCAAAGCACCAAGCACTGGACAAATCAAGATCCTGGCCCAGTTCCCCCGATTGATGAATTTATCAAAGACAAGCAACTGATCACAATAGGGGACAGCCAACTAAAAGTTATCCATACCCCCGGCCACACTCCTGGCAGTATCTGCTTGTACAACAAACAAGATGATATTCTCTTCTCAGGCGACACTCTTTTTAAAGATGGTTTCGGTCGGGTTGATTTCTCATACTCCAGTCCCACCAAGATGAAGCAGTCACTTAAAAAACTTGCCAAACTGCCCGGCCATACCCAAGCCTTTCCTGGACACGGTGATTTTACTTATATAGATAGAGAGCTGGTATCATAAACCAACATGAATAAAACATATCTAATCATTCCCGCATATAACGAAGGAGAAAGGCTCAAGCAAACTCTGGCATTAACCAAAAAATACCAACCGGATCTACCCATTGTGGTAGTTGATGATGGTTCCTCTGATCCAGTCCCCGTAGATATAAAAAAGGGAGTTACCGTCCTTCACCATCGTCTTAATCTGGGTAAAGGGGCTGCTTTAAAAACAGGTATTGAACACGCTATTAAAAAAGGTGCAGACAAATTCATTCTCATGGACTCCGATCTTCAGCACGATCCCAAGCACCTCTCTGAAATCATCGAAAAACTCAACCAAGACTACGACATCGTCTTTACCCGACGGGACTTTGGTCTACAAACTCCTTTAATAAGATTTTTAGGCAATAAATCCTCATCTATCTATATGAGGCTAGTTTTTGGCATCTATATTGCCGATATTCCCTGTGGCTTTAGAGCCTTTAATAAAAAGGCTTACCGCCTTATAAAATGGCAGTCTTCTCGCTACGGGGTAGAAACAGAGATGGTAGCCAGGATGGGCAAGCACCAAGGTAAATTAAAACACGTCACCATACCTATAGAGGCAATCTACATCGACAAGTACAAAGGTTTTACTCCCATTGAAGCCTTTAAAATCCTGCTCAACTCCATCTGGTGGAAATTTGATTAAAATCTTAAAGAAGATAAAAATCCGACCAACTCTTTTTGTTTACTGGTCTCCATTGGTGAAACTGTGATTACCACTACCTCACCTTTCCGATTAAACACATAGTACTCAAGCAAGTCTCCATTTTGGTTTGGTATTTTCTGTTTCCATGCCGGGTTGTTTGCCATCTCTACTCTTTCAACTGCAGGCAAATCCTCTCCATATCTATCGCGCAGCCTGTTTATCATCCCACTCTGAGATTCTTCACTTACAGTTTTGCAATTCACTATAATCTTCAGCTCATCCTTGTTGGCCCTCCTGTCCATGTCTTTATAAGAAGTTAAAACAACTGTTTGTCCGGTTGTGCTTCTTTGCCAATCTATTGGGTACTCAAACACATATCCGCACTGGCTATTGCTCACACTTTTATATAAGTTTTCTTGTTTAAGTACTGCGGCTGCTTGGTACGGTGTCTTGGCTATTTTAGATGGGGAATAATAAAACTGTGTGTAGATGATTCTACCCATCGCTGAAAGCAATAAAACAGTTAAAGTAATCCCAATACCCAGCAAAATCTTTCTGGCAACGCTTTCTCTTTCAATAATCGGTTGGCTTACAGCTGTGGCAGGCATATTAATATCTTAGCAGTTCTGCAGATTCTTGCCCTCGTGCATCTGTGCTGTTATATAATATGCCCATGACTTCAATTCTTGGTGTACAAATCATCGCCATCTCCTTTGCCTTTTTCATGCTTTACATTACCTTTTTGCATTTTAAGCGAGCAAACATCTCAGGCTACGAGTTTCTTTTCTGGGTAATTGCCTGGTCTGGATTTATTGTTTTTTCAATTCGCCCCGGTCTACTTAACCCTCTCTTAGAAAAACTGTTTATAACTCGAGCCATGGATCTACTTATGATCGGCGCCTTTATGATTCTCTCTTACCTGGGCTTTCAAAATCATATTGGAGTCAAAGACACCCAAAAAAAGATAGAATCATTAATTAGACAATTATCTTTAAAAGAAAATGGCAAAAAATAAAAAAACCTCCAATCAGCCCCGTTCATTAATTACCGGCATCACTGGTTTTGCTGGCTCTCACATGGCCGAGCTACTTTTAGATGAAGGTCACCAGGTCTATGGCACCATGCGCTGGCGCTCACGTACTGAGAACATTAATCACATCGAAGACAAGCTTGACTTAATTGAAGCTGATCTTCTGGATCTAAACTCACTTGAGGAAGCCGTCTTTGCCGCCAAACCAGACTACGTCTTTCATCTTGCGGCTCAAAGTTTTGTCCCCGCCTCCTGGACTTCACCAGCAGTTACTCTAGAAACCAACGTAACCGGCTCCTGCAACTTATTTGAAGCAGTTCGCGCTGCCCAGGTTGATCCAGTTATCCAAATTGCCTGCTCCTCAGAGGAATATGGACTAGTCAAGCCAGACGAAGTGCCAATGAACGAAGACAATCCTCTGCGTCCCATGTCTCCTTATGCTGTTTCCAAAGTAGGCTTAGACTTTCTAGGCTATCAGTACTTCAAAAGCTACGACATGAAGATAGTCCGCACCCGTGGTTTTAATCACACCGGACCAAGAAGAGGAGATGTCTTTGTCGTTTCAACTTTTGCCAAGCAAATTGCCCAAATAGAAGCCGGCAAAAAAGAGCCTGTTATGAAAGTTGGTAATCTACAAGCCAAGCGTGACTTTACTGACGTTCGCGACATGGTAAAAGGCTACTATCTTGCAACTCAAAAAGGTAAACCAGGCGAGGTATACAACATCGCCACCGGCAAGTCTATCAAAATCAAAAAGATGTTGGACATGCTTTTAGAGATGTCTACAGTAGATGACATTAAAGTCGAAAAAGACCCCAAGCGCATGCGCCCCTCTGATGTACCAATTCTTGAAGGTGATGCCACCAAGTTCAAAGAGGCCACTGGCTGGGAGCCAGAGGTTCCTTTTGAAAAAACCCTTAAAGACATCCTTCAATACTGGCGAGAAAACGTCTAATGCTAAAGAAAGTATTGCCACGCTTATTACAAGCTTTTAAGCTGTCATATCGTTGGTGTCAATACTCTTTTAAGACCGACAACAAGTCTGTTCTAGTTAAGTATTTCTACTTTCTTCTCTTGCACCCTTTTTTGGTAAAGAAGAAAGCCAACTCGCTTTTTAAAGTATCTGACCTGCCTTCATTTCGCCCGCTACTTTTCAAGTCTTTACTCTGGGATTTTCAGTTGTACAAACGTTTAGCAGAGCCTCAAACTCTGGGTTTAAGACTTTGGGAATACGGCGCTCTGCTGTCAAACGTTAATTTTAAAGATAAGAAGGTTCTCGATATCGGGGTTGGCACCAGTCTACTGCCTTTCTATTTAGCTGACAAACACTCATCACGTGTTACAGCTCTTGATCTTCCCAAGCCCATGGAAAATCCATACCAAACAAGAATTAAAGATAACTCCTTAGTCGATTACAAGTCAGCCTCTGTACTAAAGTTGCCATACAAAGATAAAAGTTATGACATCACCTTGGCCATCTCAACTCTAGAGCACCTGGATGCAAACTATCAGTCGATGCAGCCTATTGCTTATCAGAAATTTATAAAAAATACCCAGAAAGCTATTCAGGAAATGATCAGAGTTACCAAATCTGGTGGAATAATATACATAACTACCGATTTCTATCTTCCTCAACAAAAAACAGATCGTTGGCAAAGTCAGGTTAATTACTCAAAACGCCTCGGTGGTGCTTACAAACAAAAAGATCTTTCTCTCTTTATCGATCTTTTCTCAAAAAACAATCTTAAGCCAATTGGAAAAACAGACTATAACCTAAACAAGCTTCAGTCCTCTTCTGCTTATTCCAACTACCGTGGCCGTTATATCACCACTGCCAACTTTCTTTTCAGAAAACCATAACCAGTCTATATAATCAAAGGTGCTTATGAAATTTACCGTTATAACTCCCTCATACAATCAAGCAGACTATCTTGAACAAACAATCAAGTCAGTAGTAAGTCAAGAAGGCGATTTTCAGCTTCAGTACTTAATATACGACGGTGGCTCAACCGATGGCTCCGTTGAAATCATCAAAAAATACGCTGAAAAATTTCCTCACTTAATTACCTGGCAGTCGCAAAAAGATGAAGGTCAAGTAGATGCTTTAAATCAAGGCTTAAGGCAAGCAGATGGAGATGTTGTAGCTTATCTAAATTCAGATGACTATCTACTGCCCAATGCTTTAAAAAAAGTTGCCTATCGTTTTGCCTACAAAACTGACAGGCCGTGGATTGTAGGTAACTGTAAGATAAAAGCTCGCAAGCTCAAATGGACTTTTAAGATAAAACATATCTGGCCGATTGATAAAGCAAGATTTTTCCTAAAAATATTCAACACCATTAATCAACCGGCTGTCTTTATTAAAAAAGAACTCGTAGACAAAGTAGGGGAGTTTGATCAAAGCCTAAACTACGCATTCGACTATGACTACTGGCTTCGCTGTCTTGAAGTTTCCCTGCCGGACAGGTTCAAAGACAAGCTGGCTGTTTTTCGTGTCCACTCCCAATCTAAGGGTTCAAAAGAATTCAACCAGCAGTTTAAAGAAGATCTGCAAGTTCTGTCCAGGTACAATTACAACCCTCTGCTTACCGCAATTCACTGGCTTCTAATGCAAATTACTGTTCTAATTTACAAACTTTACAAATAAATATGGATAAATGTCGTGTTTGCGGTAGTTCAAATTTTAAAAAGAAGTTCAAAAAATATAATTTTTGGATAGTAGAATGCCAAGATTGTTCATTAATTATTACTAATTTTTCACCAGACAAAAATTTTTATCAAGATTTTTACAAAAAAGACTACTTTATCCAAGGGGAGAACAAAAGAAGTTATGATGATTACTCCACTGAGAAGAAATCTCTCAATCAGACTTTCAAGTGTAGAATTGATAGTTTGAGCATTAAAAAAGAGAGCCAGGGAAACGCTTTGGATTTTGGCTGTGCTTATGGGTATTTTTTACAACAAATGCCAAGCTCATGGAATAAATTTGGAATCGAAATTTCATCCCATGCAGCCCAGAAAGCTAAAAAAAATAATCCCGATGCCAGCATCAAAATTGGCAAACTAGAATCAAACACATTTCCAAGAGAAAAGTTTGACCTGATTACCATGTGGGATGTTATAGAGCACTTGAACAACCCCAAGCAAGATTTAAAAATTATCTTTGATCTTCTAAAAGGCAGTGGCAGGTTTGCTCTCTCGACGGGCAATGTAAACTCACTTTTAGCCAAGATATTAGGTAAAAAATGGCATCTATATAACCCCCCTCAACATCTAAGTTATTTTTCACCCAAAACTATCAAGACCCTGTTGTCCTCAATTGGTTTTTCAGATATCCAAATTTCTCATCCCCCTGCCTACTATCCCTTATCATATCTTTCACACAAACTTGGCAGTCTCTATGATTTAAAACTATCAATTCCAAAAAAAATTAACTCTCTTGTTGTTCCAGTTAATCTTTGGGATATAATGAAGGTAACGGCTTGTAAACAAGCATAAAAATATCCTGCCCCAGATCAACAATAAGTCATTTAATGAACCAGGATACTCCCAAAATTTCCATAATAATTCCCATCCACAATGAAGAGAATTACCTTTTTAAGTTCTTACCCGAACTAGTTTGGAAACTAAACAAAACCTCTTTCAACTGGCAACTGATAGTCTCAGAGAATGGAAGCAGTGACAATACCCTACAACTAGCCCAGGAATATGCAAAGCGCACCAAGGATGTCCAAGTGCTTACCTCTCCCAATCCGGATTATGGTCTGGCTGTTAAAAAGGGCTTCTTAGCTGCAGATGGAGACTACTTAGTACTATTTGATCTTGATTACTATGATACAAATTTTATTGATCAAGCTATTCTCAAAATGAATAAATATGACGTGGTAGTCGGTAGCAAGTTGGATCCGGAATCCCAAGATACAAGGTCAATTCATCGTCGTTTTGCAACACTAGTGTTTAGTTCAATCTTGAAAATGCTTTTCGGCCTAAAAATATCTGATACTCATGGGATAAAAATTCTCAAGAGAAAGAAATTTTTGCCGCTGATTAAACAATCGCGGATGACAAAAGAACTTTTTGATACAGAGCTATTGCTTAGAGCTCAAAAGAATAATTTTGAAATAGGAGAGTTGCCAATATCAGTTATAGAAAAAAGACAGTCTAGGTCATCAATATTTGTCAGAGGCTTAAAAACATTAAAAGATTTAGTCAAACTAAAATTCTATTTTCTTCGAGAAAATCTCTCATCCTGGCATCGTAAATCAATTTTTCAGTACTGGCCAATGCTTGCTTTAGTAATCATTTCATTGCTTATAATGAAATCTTCTCTTCAGCTACCTTTTTCATTAATCGATGATGGTTTAGTAATCGACAAGTCAAATGAATTTGTGTCCAAAATTACTAATTTAAATTTTAGAGAACTTGACTGGTTATTATTAGAATCTAGGACTGGTAGAAGCAGGCCCATTTTTTGGCTGTTCATGTTTATACAGTACTGGTTTGTAGGTAATAATTCATTTACTCTCCATATTTTGAGAATCATATTCTCAGCATCATTAATATCACTTGTTTATTACATATCTTATAAACTAACCAAATCCAAATTTGTAGGAATCCTAGCTTCTTTGCCAGCTTTGCTTTTTTATCGCAATGTTGAGAACTTTTACCGACTTGTCTCTCAAGAAATACCCATGACTTTATTTTTGTTGTTAGGCATAGTGCTAGCTTTTGAGTTTAAAAAAAAATGGCTGGGAAAGATTGTTGGCCCACTTTTGATCTTGTCTGCGATTTTAACCAAAGAAACAGCAATATTTGTTGTCCCTTTATTACTACTGGGGTTACTTATTGACAAAGAAAACGAGAAGACATGGCAACAATTATTTTTAACTTCACTAATTGGCATAGCATACATTTTTATTGCTAGATTTTTCAATTATGGCAAGCAAAATTATTCATCAAATTTTAAAGTTGATCTTCAGACTTGGTTTAAGACTTTTCAAGAATACAAGCTCCAACTTGATTCCTCCTGGCTGTCCAGACTACTTCAACTGTCAGGTATTTCTTTAGTGATTGCAGCAATTAAAAAGGATAGACTTAAAATTTCACTGATATCTCTGGTTTGGCTGTCAGCCTCCTTTCTGATCTTGCTTCCTTGGAAATTAGCTCTGGGGCGTTATTTAACACCTGTTCTCCCTGCCATTGGTCTATTCATCGCTTTCGAAACTTATCGACAAATTAAGTATTCATTAAAGAATCCAATTTTTGTAATACTACTGGGTGTCTTTGTTTACTATTGGGCAAATTTTATTTTTACCAACACCATTCAGTCATTAAATATTGCTACAGACTTTGTCGCCCGCGAGAAAGCTAATGCCGTGATGGTCGATACCGCAGTAAAAAGTATGCCCAAAAATTCAACCTTATACTTTAATTTTGAAAAGAACCCTAATCATTATGAGTGGATTAGTGAAGCAGAGAGGCATTTTCGACTATTTCATAATAGGTCAGATCTTAAAACCAGCCTATTTAATGAAAAAAGCGATGTAGAATTTTTAGCAACTTGGTCTTTCCCTGACAATCAAATCCCAATTAGCTCTCTCAGCGATGATGTTTTGCTCAAAAAAATTGAAACAAAGACTCAGCAGTATAATCCTATTCTTAAAGACAGCTTAAAAACGCTTGTTGAGTCAGGCACTCCTCTGATTCCCACCTATTCATCTTCATACATTTGGCACCTACATAAGCTCTAAATCCATTCACGATGCTTTTTCTTTTCTTTATTCTAATTACAATTATAATTTCCTTCTATCTCCCCTCACTTCTTCTCCCATGGTCACTTATCGATGATGGTCAAATTCTTACCAATCTCCGGAGTCAAAAACTGTCTAATCTTTTTTTTATTGATAAAAACCTGGGCAGACTACGACCATCATATTGGCTATTCCACAAATTCAAATATAAGCTATTTGGCACTTCCGTTTTTGCTCACCACGCTTTTCAGTTATTGATTTTACTTGTCACAATTGTCCTGCTTTTTAAATTTTTTAAAAACTTTAAAAATAAGTACTTTGCTACTCTGTCGATTTTGTTAACTTTTATTTTTCCCGGCACAGTCATCAATTTCTGGAGGTTAGGAACTCAGGAAACTTTATTGGTTCTTTGGCTTGTTCTATCCCTTTGGTTTGCCTATAAAAACAAGCTCTGGCCTGCTCTTCTCTCCTCATTTTTATTATTTACTAGCAAAGAAACCAGTTTTTATCTGCTTCCAGTCTTTTTAATGGCGGCTGTTCTAATCAAAGATAAACTCACTAAAAAACAATCTATTTACTTAATTTTTAATCTAGTTGCCTCTAGCATTCTTCTATTGCTTTCTTTTGCTCTCACACAAAAAGGCTATGCTGCTAACACAACTTTTAATCTTGGTCTCATACTTAATACTTTCAAAAAAAATCTTATCCATCTCCTTAACTCAGGTCATCTCTTTTTACTTGCTATTTCTGGCATATTAATTTTCAAAGACTATTTTAAGAATAAAACAATACCTCCGTTAGTAATCTTGAATTTCATAGCAGCTTTCTCATATCTAATTCTTCATTCATTTTGGCCCCACTCTTTACTACGCTATCTATTCCCAGTTGTTTTGCATTTAAGTATCATTATAGCTTTTTACCTACTTCAAGCCTGCAGACAGGGCTCTCTTTTAACAAAACTGATCTGGGTTCCATTTATTATTTTTTCCCTTTTTTATTCATCTCTCAACTCTTTCATTTTTGTCTCCGGTTATTTTGCTCGAGAAAAAGCCAACAGCGAAATGATCTCAACATTAGCCCGATACTCAAATAATCAAACCACAATCTATTTTAATTTCAATCGAGACATCAACGCCCAGGAGTGGTTTAAAGAGACCGGTCAACATCTAGATCTATTTTATGATCTTAGCCCTCAAGCATATTATATTTGGCAAAAAAATCCTCAAGGTAAGGAAAATGAAATGATAATAATTTGGAATAAGTTTCAACATTTAGACTCTAAAAAACTTTCAAAATACACCAAAAACAAAGAAAAAGTGTCAATCTTCCGTTCATCACCTATAATTAACCAAGGCCTGATAAGTTTTCTCAAAGCAGTCTTTAACAACAATTTAGAAAATCAGCAGATAATTGGCCAAAGACAAATCACATGGACAATATATTTTTAAAATTCAGCCATTACTTTTGACTAAAAAACACCCTATCGTCTTGTTTATCCTTGCTATTTCCCTGGTTATCAACTTCTACTTTCTTATTTCAGATAAAGAAGAATTAAAATTCATCATTAATAACTCTCGTTTGCCATATGACCAACGCCTAAAGTCTAAATTAGGCTCGCCCTTGTTTGATTTCATTCAATACGCTCAAAATAATCTCCCCCCAGATGCAGTCATTGCTCTGCCACCCTCTGGCCCAGCTTGGCCTAACACCTCCTCCGGGTTATATATGAACTACTTTTTATATCCTCGCAAACTTGTTCGCCCTGAGTCAGTCAATCATCCTCCTCCTGCATCTGCCACTCACGTTTTTTTGATTTGGGGAGAAGTCTCCGGACTTGAACAAGACCAGTATCTCTGGCCCCGCAAGGACTATCCTCCCAGCCAAGTGACTCTAATACAGGAAAAACCACCATGGGGAATTATCAACCTGCAAAATGATTGAAGCTATTGGTATAGGTATCATTTCCATTTTTCCATTTACCACCTTTTTTTGGTTCTTGTCTAATGTCTTTTTAAACATTCCCATCAATTTAACCAGTTTATTATTAAGTTTTTTGCCAGCCTCACTACTATCACTAATGCTGGTTAAACTCATCAAAAAAAACAAGATTAAGCTGAAATTCAATTCATTTTCTATATTACTTCTCGCACTTGTATTATCTGTCGTCATACTTAACTTTATTTTCAATTGGTACTACCCTCCTTATTTTTTCGATACTCTCACAATGTATGATTTTAGAGCCAAACTTTTCGTTCATCACCGAGACATCACAGGAATAGGTAACAGCTATCATGGCAGCTATCCTTTGTACACCTCGTTGGCTCACACTGCCCTTTACATTCTAGGCTTTTCAAATCCTAAGGTTTTCTATAGTTTCCTTTTAATTGGTTTTTTGTTGGTCTTCTTTTCCTATATAAAAAGGCGTTCTCAATCTCTCACCGCTCTTTTAGCCTGTCTTTTTGTTGTCTCTATTCCTTGGGCTTTTTTTCAAAGTCGCATTGCTTACACAAATTTTCCTTATATGATTTATCTTTCTTTGTCCGGACTATATCTGGCTAACTATCTTACAGACTCTTCTTTATCTTCCTTAACCCTTACTAGTGCTATGCTTTCCTTTGCAGCCTGGACTCGGCCAGCCAATTTACCCTTTTTTCTAACAAGCCTTATATTGATAGCTTATAAATTTGTAAGAACTAAAAACTACCGCCACTTATTTATCATTATTCTGTTCTATACCCTTTTCACCCTTCCTTGGGGGTACTTTAAAAAATATCATCTTGACCTCTCAAGCACTCAAGTTAACTCATTCAAAAATGTTCCCACTATTGTTAATGATCTCCCTTTTATGATTTTAGCAACTGCAAAAGCTTTATTTCACTATTTTCTTCCTTCTTTATCTGGTGGTTTGGCGTTGTTTTTTTTAACTAGCCTTATTGTTCAGTCATTAACCAAGTTTAAAAAATTATTTAATTCTATTTCAGTTGTCACCTTATTTTATTCTTTAACCTGGTTTGCTCTGGCTTTAGCCAGTCGTTTGCGCTTTCTTCCTCTTAATTCGTGGCAAGCTCTTTTATATAATGCCATGAAAAGACATTTTATTAGTTTATATCCCTTAATTGTAGCCACCAGCTTTACTTTTCCGGTTGTCACATCATCTATCAATCAATTAGCAAGCAAAATTTCAAAAAGTGAAAACTAATACCACTCTCATCATTCCTGCATACAATGAAGCCGAGTCAATAAACTCTGTCTTGGACTCGCTCATTAAAAACAATATCCACCAACAAATGGACGTTCTAGTTGTCAATGACGGTTCTACAGATAAAACGTCACAAATAGTTAAAAAATACCCTATCAAGATCATCTCTCATACTCAAAACAAAGGCTATGGAGCTGCCCTAAAAACCGGTATTCGATACAGCCAAACTGAGTTTATCATAACCATGGATTCAGACGGTCAGCACTCAATAAAATATCTAGATCAGCTGAAAAAACTTTTACCCAAGCACCCCTTGGTCATAGGAGAGAGAACCGACGAAAGCTCTCAACATCAATCTAGGTTGCTTGGCAAAGCAGTTTTGAAAAAACTTGGCCAGTATCTTCTAGAACAGGATCTACCAGACTTTAACTCTGGTTTTCGGGGTTTTCACCGCCAAAAGATCTTCAACTTACTTCACTTAATGCCTAATGGGTTTTCATTTTCTACCACCTCCACTTTTGCTTTTTATAAACTGGGTCACGATGTAGCCACCTTTCCCATCAAAACCAAAAAAAGACAAGGTCGTCCCAGTAATTTGAACTTAATCAAAGACGGCAGCAAAACTTTACTCTTAATTATGCGTATTATCATGCTTTTTAACCCTTTGAAGCTTTTTTTTCCAGCCAGTTTAACTACTACTTTTTTAGGATTATCATGGGCTCTCTATGGCTTTATCATCGGTCCCAGAGTCCCCAATAGCTCTATTCTAATCACTGTTTTAGGCATGCTGCTCTTCTTCTTTGGGTTGTTGGCAGACCAAATATCGATGCTTAATTTAAAACAAAAATCCACTTAACATGCAAAATACTTGGACAGACAAACAAGTAGAAAAGTTTTGGAATAGCGTAGCCGACATTTATATAAGAGAAAACCAAAAAGTCGACCAAGCTCACAATCAACGCTTCCACCAAACTCTAGAACTTCTCGATCTCAAAAAAAATCAAAAGATACTGAATATATCCAGTCGTGATAGCGGTCTTTACCCCTTCATAAAAAAAGCCTGCCCTTCCTGCCAACTAGTTAATGCAGAAATATCCTCAAAGTTAATCTCCCAAGCCAAACGCCTGTATCCTAAAGCCAAGCAGGTCAAAATCTCCACTTATTCTCAACTCCCCCTTGAAGATCAAAGCTTTGATGTCATCGTCAGCCTGGAAACACTAGAGCATGTCTCCCGCCCTTTGGAATTTCTTAAACAACTGCATCGAGTGGCCAAGGATGATGCAACTCTGGTCTTAAGTTGCCCACCGGCCACAGCAGAAATCCCCTACAGGGTCTATACCTTCTTTTATGGCGGTCACGGTGAAGGCCCTCATCGCTTCCTGACCTCAAGACAAGTCAAAGATTTGCTGGAAAAGTCGGGATGGAAGCTTATTAGCCACAAGGGTACCCTATTGCTTCCCTTAGGTCCTACCGTTATCAAGTCATTGGCAGAAAAAATTATCAAACGCTTTCAGAATACATTCATCTCGGAATTAGGTATTCGCCAATTCTATGTCTGCAAAAAATAAACTCATTGACGTTACCAAAAACGGTTTATGTAACCGTTGTGGTACTTGCATAGGGCTCTCTCAGGGGAAAATTAAATTTAAAGATAAGGAGGGTAATTATCTACCCAAGATACCAATCGATTTAGAAGACGACCTGGCAAAAAGAATCTGGACTGGCTGTCCAGCTCAAAATGTTAACTTTCCGCGTTTAAATCAATTTGTTTACAATTCTCCAAAAAGAGATCAGTATCTGGGGCATTACCGGTCACTACACATAGGTTTTACCACCAACCAAAAAATTAGACGACTGGCTAGTAGCGGAGGAATCATTACCCAGGTTCTCCTTTGGCTTTTGCAAAACAAAAAAATCTCTGGAGCAGTGGTTTTAGGCATGGATGAAAAGAAACCATGGCTTACCAGACCTTTTATTGCTACCACCCCCGAGCAAATCATCTCTGCGGCTGGTAGTAAATATCTATTAAGCTCCAATAATCAGGCCCTCTCTCATGTAACTGATTCTCAGGAAAACCTCGCCCTTGTTGGTATTCCTCCTCAAGTCCATTCAATTCGCAAATTGCAAATGGTCAATGATGAGGTCGTTAAAAAAATCAAATACATAATTGGTCCCTTCTACGGCAATACCTTGCACTTCAGTTCAATCAAATACCTACTTAAGTCCTATGGTATCGATGATCATAAAAAAATAAAAAGTCTGTCTTTCCGAGAAGGAAAGTGGCCTGGATACACCAAAATCGTCCTCCAATCGGGAGAAGTCATTAAACTACCTAAGTTCTATGCTAACTACCTGATTCCATTTCACATTGTCAAACGTAGCCTTCTTTCTACTGATCTGACTAATGAGTTTACTGACATCTCAGTCGGTGATGCATGGGCTCCCAAATATGAACAAAAAGGTAAGGGTTTTTCCATGGTCATAGTCAGGTCTCAAAAGGGCCAAAATATTCTTGAAAAGATGCAGCACCAAGGTGTTATCAGCTTAAAAAATATCTCAAAAGACAAAGCCATCAAGATGCACTCACATGGTTATGATTTAAAAAAACGTGGAGCTTTTATTCGTATCCAGTTTCTTAAAAAATTAGGCTTCCCTGTTCCAGATTATGGCTATCAAATCAAAGGCTTCCCTTTCTCTCGTTATCTTATGGAGATTGTTATCAGCAGCTTATTTCTGCTCTTGGGCACCAAACCAGCCAGACATCTTGTCTCCAAAGTTAGACCTGATGTTGTGGGTAAAATCTTCCAAAAGTTACGCACTCTTTGGAAAAAAATAACCTACAATATTAAGCGTCATCAATTGATCAATTCTAACAAGCTTTCATAGTAGTAAAGACCCTGTCTTTTTAGAGCTATGATATGCTGTCATGAAGCTCAATTATTTATAAATTAAACGGGTTACTTGTGAATCAACCTCCCATACTATCTGTTATAATCCCTGTGTATAATGAGAAAAACACCATCAAAGAACTTGTCTCTAAAGTTGACTCCATAGATCTCGATGTGCAAATTATTATGGTGGATGATGGTTCAACTGATGGTTCGACTCAAATAATCAAAAAAGTTAAGACTACAAAACCACTCATAAAGAAATTCCATGACATAAATAAAGGAAAAGGTAGTGCTATTCGAACAGGTCTAGAAGAAGCCACCGGAAGTTTTACAGTTATTCAGGATGCAGATTTGGAATACAACCCCAAGGATCTTGAAGTTCTGATCTACCCAGTCTTAAAAGATAAAACCAATGTCGTCTACGGTTCTCGCTTTAAATATGCTCAAAGGGGAATTTATTCAAGTCGCTTCTTCTATCTTGGGGGCAAATTTGTCACCCAACTGGCTAATCTTCTCTTTGGTCTTGAAATAACCGACGAGCCGACCTGCTACAAGCTCATAAAAACTGATCTTCTAAAAAATCTAAATCTTGAGTGTACTGGATTTGAGTTTTGCCCCGAAGTAACAGCCAAACTTGGTCTAAGAGGTGAAAAGATAATTGAGCTTCCTATCAGCTACCAACCGCGAAGTGTTAAACAGGGCAAAAAGATCAATTGGAAAGACGGCTTAGTAGCCATCCAAACCCTTTTAAAGTATAAGTTTTTTCCACCCAACCAGCTAGTTACCGGTTTACACAAAGTTTCCCAAGCCGAGAACTATAACAACTGGATATTTAGTCAATTCTGTCACTACATTAAGGGGAATGTCCTTGAAATTGGCGGGGGAATAGGCACTTTTTCTTCTTTGATTGCTCCCCGCGCACAACACTTAGACATCCTAGAAGTAGATGAGCAATATCATCAGCAGTTAAAAAATAAATTCAAGTCACATCGCAATGTCGAGCCATGGATTCTTGATCTATCACAAGTCGATCAGGCAAAAGAATTGCCACGCAAATATGACTTAGTAGTTCTTATCAATACTCTTGAGCATGTAAAAAACCAAGAGCAGATGATTCAAAATATTAAAAAAATCCTAAAATCACGGGGTAAAATATTTATCTTTGTTCCTGCTCACCAACGCCTTTACAGCCGATGGGATAAAAGCGTCAGTCATTACAGAAGATACAACCATCACTCACTTTCTCAGCTGCTCAAAAAAAATGATTTCAAAATTATCAAATCAAAGTACTTCAATATCATCGGTGCCTTTGGTTGGTACCTAAACAAGCTTTTGTGCACAACTCCATCGAGTCAAACACTCTCAGGTCAGATTTCTATCTTTGACCAAATGATTGTTCCTCTAATGAAATTGGTTGAAAAGAGCATAAAACCGCCCTTTGGTCAATCAGTCTATATAATTGCTGGTAATGAACCTAAAAAATAAAAAAACCCTCTATCTATTTTGTCTTTTGCTGATTTTTGCCCAACTTACACTCTTCTCTCTCAATTGGTTTGAGCTTGCCAATCAAAAATTGTTTTGGATAGATGAATTAGCGAGTTTCAATAGAACTATATCTACTTCTAGTTTAAAATCGATCTTGTTAGGAGTTGCTTATCAAGGTAGCCCGGCCCCTCTTGATTACTTTATCCTTCGGATTTTCTACTTAATACGTAAACCACTAAAATATTTGTTTCTCGCACCCCATCAGTACTTTCGTCTTTACTATCTCTTAGCAACTCACTTTACGATTGGAATCATTACCTATCTAATCTATCTCTACAAAAAACTTAAATACTTCTTGTTTTTCACCCTCAGCCTGCCCTTATTTCTCTTTAATCCTGCTATGGTTCAATATGCCAGTCAGATGCGACCATACAGCTTATGGATCTCTCTTTCGTTCTTACTGCTTTACGTTATTGAGCTCAACAATAAACCATTAATCCTTTTTACGATTACCCTTTTGGCTCTGGCCGCAACCTCTACGGCCAGTATTTTTCAGTTTGCCACCCTGTTATCTACACTTCTATTTTCTCAACTTATATTTCATTCAGAGTTCAGGGTAAGTAAGCCTATAATCAGTGTCTTAATTGCTTCTTTGGTGTCCGTTTTTTATGCTCGCCATGTTCATTCTTGGAACTTTGATACATCTTTCTCATTGTTTTGGGAATACTACCGAAACTTTATCCCTCTAATTATTACTGGTTCAGTCTTAAGTCTCTATCATTATCTCAACTCTCGCAAAGCCAGCTTCAAGGCTACTCTAACCTCTTTAGGCTGGATTATTCTGGGCCCGGTTTCATTCTTAGTTACCCGTTCTCAATCATTTTTTTTTACTCCTCGTCAATATGTTTACTATCTACCTATTTTTGCACTCTACCTTTACTATTTCTTAGATATATTCATTTTGTATTTCAAGAAGACTACCAAATTGAAGCGACTAGCCCTTCTTTCTTTTATTCCATTTACTATCTCTCTTCTTTCGGGCTCCGGACACATTAATCCGTTCCTTGTTACGCACGCCATCAGGACCATCAATCCTAACTACGCTCACCCACACCTCTTTACCAATCATCAATCATTTATTAAACAACTTCACCCATCTTTCCCTAGCCGGTATAACATCTCTTTTCAACAACCTCCTTCACCTCGATACAAAGAAGAAATTAAAGGTAACATCGCCATTTGGTGGGACTATCTCCAACACAAGTACCCCGCGACAGATTTTCCTCGTGACCCTGGAACTTCAGTTCTAATAACTGTCTTAGACGCAAACAATAAATTAAAAGCCTCAGTGATAGAATAAAGTTACAACACAGCTTATTTATGAGTATTTACATCATCCATCCGACCATAACTCCTTACCGTTTTACTTTCTTCAAAAAACTTAGTGATCTGTTAAATGATGAGCTTGAAATTATCTTCTTAAGCTCATCAGCAAAAAACAGGTGCTGGGAAACATCACAAGACACTGGATTTAAATCTCGAGTTGAATCAGGTATTAAATTTGGTTTTGGTCTTAAAGACTGGAACGAAATAAACATTAACCCCAAAACCATTAAATGGCTTTTTTCTTTGAATAAAGATGATGTGGTAATTGTTTCTGGCTGGCTAGACATTACTATACAGCTAGCTATTCTCTTAAAACCCCTTATTGGTTACAAATTAATTCTCTGGTCCGGCAGCACAGAAAGTGAAAAGAGCTTTCTCAGGCGGATTACCAAACCATACACCAAGCTTCTTGTCAGCCTAGCTGATAAATATATTGCCATTGGTAGTAAGTCTAAACAATATCTACAAAGCTTGGGGGCAAACAAAAAAGATATTAGTATTGCTTATAACAATATTGATACTAAGCACTTCAATAGTTATCAAAATCAGACCTTTGTCGAAGGGTTAAAAAGTAAACTTTCTCTAAAATCAAATTGGCAGTATATTCTTTATGTTGGCCAGTTTATTGAGAGGAAAAATGTTTCCACTCTCATAGAGGCTGTCTCAAATTTGCAACAAAAGGGAAAAAAGATAGGTCTGATCTTACAAGGCTATGGTCCTTTAAAGCAGAAGTTAGAAGAACAGGTTAGCAGTCTAGGACTCCATGAAGTACACTTTTCAGATCATATTCCCTATCAACACATGCCAGCTATATACAACCTGGCAGATCTACTTGTTGTACCGTCTTATGAAGAAGTTTGGGGGCTAGTGGTCAACGAAGCTATGGCTTCAGGTCTTCCGGTTATAGTCTCAAGCAAATGTGGTGCTGCTTCAGATTTAGTTAAATCAGATAAAAATGGCTTTACTTTTCAACCGGATTCTATTTCAGAACTTGCAGATAAGGTTCAGGAAATCCTTACTGACAAAGAGAGAATGTCAAAATACAGTCTCAAAATTATTCAAAACTTTACTCCCACACATGCCGCTGACAACTTTCATCAAACAATTAACAGTTTATGAAAATTGCAATTAATATTTTGTTTTTGGAGCCGGGTAGAGTAGGGGGGACTGAGATTATATCAACTTGCTTCCTCAAAGAACTTGATAAACAATTCGCTACAAACAATCAAGTAGACGTCTATTGCACCAAAAGTTTTACTCAAAAGTATCAATACCAAAATATAAACCTAAAACCAATAATTAACTCAGCTAAAAACAAAATAAAAAGAATTCTAATTGAAATCATAATTCTCCCCTTCTATTTATTGTGTAACAAATCGGATCTACTTCATTCCTTAGGCTACACTTCGCCTCCTATCACTCCTTGCCCTAAGATAACAGTCATTCACGACCTCCAATACCAACCCCACCCTCAAACAGTCCCTATACTTACCAGATTGGCTTACAGGCTTCTTTTGCCTCTGGTTATCGTAACCAATAACCAAATTATCACTGCTACTGATGCAATCAAAAAACAAATCCAAGATAACTTCCCTTTGCTAACCAAACTTACCCCAATCAAAAAAATATCCTGGGGAACACCACTACCTTCACAAGACAAGACACCTCTCAAAAAACGCGATCCAATCATCTTCACCCCCTCTGCCACTCACCCTCATAAAAATCTCAAAAACTTAGTCCAAGCCTACACTCTCCTAATTCAAGATAAAGAATTCAAACACTACAAGTTAATCATCTCCGGCAGCCAAGGCAAAGCCCAAAATGAAATCAAGAATATCATTAAAAAAAACAACTTAGACAATAGAGTCAACTTCCTTGGCTGGGTAAACTACGCCAAAGTAATAAAAATTATGAAGACAGCCAGACTCTGTGCCCTTCCTTCGTTTTATGAAGGTTTTGGTCTCCCGTCTCTTGAAGCTCTAGCCTGCCACACCCCTATCGCAGCTGCCCAAAACAACACCTTTCCTGAAATCCTACAAGATGCCGCAGTCTACTTTGATCCTCAAGAGCCCAAAGATATTTGCAAAGCATTAGAGAAGCTTATTTCGTCAGACAAACTTTCATCTCAAAAAACAAAAAAAGGAGATAAAATAATAAAACAGTTCACTTGGAAAAAACACCTGAGTCAAATAGAAAATCTATACCATCACTATGCCAAATAACAACACTGCCACTCATTTCTACCAAAAAAGACTCAACAAGAACAGCAAAGACCTCACCTTACTTGAAAGAATCCACTACTCTCTAATCAACTATGAACTCCACCGCACCGATGCCGTTGTCAATCTCCTAAAACCAGGCGGAAATATTCTTGATATTGGAACAGGCGCAGGCAATCTTCTCATCAAAGCCAGCGATAAAGGCTTCAGTCAGTTACATGGGCTTGATATCTCAAAAGATCTTGTTAAGCAAGCCAACAAAAACCTAAACTCAGAAAAACTCGATACTACACTATCAGTCCACAATATTGACAACAAAACCGACTATCAAAGCAACTATTTTGGCACCATCACCATGGTAGCAGTTTTAGAACACGTCTTTGATGTCAATTTTGTTCTCAAAGAAGTCCATCGTATACTTAAACTAGGTGGCCAGTTGATAATTGAGGTTCCCAATCTCGCATTTTTACCTCGCCGCCTTAGTATCTTATTGGGTAAACTGCCGCGCACTGGCTCAGGACAGAGTGACTATGACATCGGTCATCTTCACTACTTTACTCACAGATCTCTAACCGATCTTTTAAGGCAGCACAACTTTCAAATCATCAAAAAAACCCAGTCAGGCTTATTGTTTAATATCAGACAACTTTGGCCACAACTGCTTGCATCCAATATAATCATGGTTGCAATCAAAAAAGAAAACATATGAGTAAAAATCCTCACACTATCACTATCAAACCCAAAGGTAGTTCTTTCTTACCAGATCTCAAAGAACTATATCGCTATCGAGAACTCTTAATTATCTTTGCTTGGCGTAATATCAAAGTTCGTTACAAACAAACTGTCCTAGGCATCCTTTGGGTCATTCTCCAGCCACTTATGAGTACCTTTATCTTTACCGTTTTTTTCGGCAAACTAGCCAAAGTACCATCAGGAGATCTGCCCTATCCTCTTTTTGTCCTCACCGGTTTAGTTTTCTGGAACTTTTTTTCTCAATCGCTCACCAATGCTGCCAACTCATTTATATCCAACGAACACCTAATTAAAAAAGTATATTTTCCTCGCCTTATTTTACCCCTATCATCAGTCATCACCAGCTCAATAGACTTTGTTATTAATCTAGCTCTTTTACTTCTAGCTTCTTTGTATTTCTCTCACCCTCCAACTCTTTCTTCGTTATGGATAGTCCCCTTGGGCTTCTTAATTACCTTCATTGCTGCCTCCGGGCTGGGAACTCTGCTTGCCTCTATTAATGTCAAATATCGCGATGTGCGCTATATCCTACCCTTCTTTATCCAGCTTCTGATTTTTGTTGCGCCTGTCATTTATCCCACCTCCATAGTTCGGGAATCAAATCAATTCATACTAGCTCTCAACCCCATGACAGGAGTTATTGAGGCGGTTAGAAGCAGTCTTGCATTTTCATCTTCTCTAAATACTTTCAATTTGGCAATATCATCTGTAGCCGCTGTATTAGCACTTATCCTTGGACTTGTCTACTTTAATCTCACTGAAAAATTCTTTGCTGACATAACATGAAACCAATAATCGAAGTCAAAAATATCTCCAAAAAATACCGTAAAGGTGAAAAGCAACTTTACTACTCCCTCAGAGATACAATCTCAGGTATCCTCAAAAACCCAACCCAAAACATCAAACCATTAGATAATCTTCAAAAAAATGAATTTTGGGCCTTAAAAAACATCTCATTTTCAGTGCAAAAAGGGGAGGTTCTAGGTATCATCGGCAAAAATGGAGCTGGTAAAAGCACTCTCTTAAAAGTTCTCAGTCGAATCACTACTCCCACCTCTGGAGAGGCCATTCTTAGAGGCAGAGTGGGTAGCCTGCTAGAAGTGGGTACCGGTTTTCACCAAGAGCTTACCGGTAAAGAAAACATTTTTTTAAGCGGAGTTATCCTTGGTATGACCAGAAGTGAGGTAGAAGACAAACTTGAAAAAATAATTAAATTTGCAGAGGTAGAAGAATTCATCGACACACCAATCAAGCACTATTCCTCCGGCATGCGCCTCAGACTTGCCTTTTCCGTGGCGGCTCATCTCCAACCGGAGATCCTTCTAGTAGACGAGGTTCTATCAGTCGGTGACGCAGACTTCCAAAGAAAAAGTCTCAAAAAAATGAGTAACGTTGCCAACCAAGGACAAACACTAATATTAGTCAGCCACGATATGACCGCTATCCAAAACATCTGTCAAAAAACTTTGCACATAGAAAACGGAAAGGTCAAAAACCTTGGTCTCACTAACGAAGTGGTAGAGCAATATTTAAGCACAACCCAAAAACAAAAATCGCAATATATCTTTCCCAAACTAGATAAAAAAGAAGGGCAAATCAACCAAATCACTCTTTATACAAACGACAAGCAAAGCTCTATTTTTGATGTATCTCAACCTTTCAGAATCAAAATCAACTATCAACTAAATCACGACACCCCTTCTGCTGAATTAAAAATTATTTTCAGAACTCCAACAGGTAGAGAACTATTTGCCACCTCGGAAACCCACTTCAACAAACCAAAGACCAGAAGTGAGGGCAAATATACCTCAACCTTGACATATCACCCTCAAGGAGAGATCAGCTTTAACAGCAATGATTATGAGTTATTAGTCAAGCTGGAAAGAAGAGGGCAGGTAATCGACCAGCAAGACGGAATTCATATATCTTTCCTAGACCAAAAATCCAAGGTTGCTCCAGTAAATAAAATTCCAAGACATCACAATAATGAACTGGCCTTTCTACCAGAATGGAAGACAAAAAAGATTAATCCTAGATGTAAGAACTCACCTAAGTAACATGAAAATATCATTTAGATCTCAAGGATGGGCCACTCAAAAGACATAAAGCATGTATTCAGCGTAGATCATCCCAAGCAGCTGATTGCAGCTATTGGGTATCGTAAAACAAAAAAAATACTTAAAAATCAATCCATACTCATAGTCTCCCTACATAATTATTGGCAATACATAGATAAGAAGCTACCCAAAAAATACTTTTCTCAAGTGCTATATCTATCAAGGCCGGATTACTCATTTTTTTTTCCAATACAAATCTATCGTTTGTTCAAGGCTGCGCATGCAATTTCAAAAATAAATATTACTTCTAAGGATAAAATTTACTGCTTTGCTGATTGCCAGTTTATATCTAATTACCTTATTTCTAACTATGATCAAGCACTCTCTACATTGATAATTCCCAAATATCAATATGATAATTATCTATATGATCAACACAATTTTGTCCCCAAGATTGAAGGAAAAATTGCGAATTCCTTAATCTTCCCCTTGTTCAAAATGCACAAAACCGACTATCTCGTTCAGAAGGAAAATCAGATATTTGGTTATCAAACTAAGTCTGAAGATGGGGCTTTGAGATTGCAATATAGGGAAGGATCGGTCAAAGTTTATGATCAGCAAGTTCATCTGGTTCCAATTACAAAACAAACCAAAAAAAAACAAAAAAACATTGTCCAAATGCATTACCCCTTTAGAGTATTTTCCCAATCCGATCAGAAGAAAAAGCACATTCTATTTCTAGGATCCATATTTTTATGTTTTGATAATCTTGATCACCAAAAATATGCTCAATGTATGAACCGGTGCCTTAACCATATTAGATCTAGTTACCCGAACTACCAGTTGTTATACAAACCTCACCCCCGAGAAACCAAAGAAATCAAAATGATAGATCTCAAAAAGTTTAAAATCTTAAGCAAACAAGACAACCTAGAAGTTTTCTTGCTTAAGAATGCTAAATCAATTCACTCTGTTTTTAGCATTAGTAGCACAGGAATAAGTACAGCAGTAAACTTTGCCCTCAACGGATATCTTTACTACAAAATTTTTCCTTTTAGTAAAAGCATAGTTGAATACTATGATAGTATTACCCAAGAATTGCCTTCTGAATGCTTTATAACCGATCTAAAAACAAAACCTAAAAAAATATTCTAATATGTAAAGTAGTAAGAAATGTTAAATAAAAAAATACCCCTATCGATTACAGCACTCAGTCAAGTTCTGCCATCACCTCTTAAGGTTATCTTGGCTAAAAACTACTCTTATTTGAGACACCAACACCTTACGGCTAAGAACACCAAACTAAAAGGCAAGGGTAAAAACAAGCAAGCCTTTCTACTGGCTACAGGTCCCAGTATTAAAAAGTACAACTTAAAAAAACTAAAAAACGAAGATGTGTTTTCTGTCAGCAATGCTTTTCTTCACAAGGATATTAAAATTATTAAACCTAAATTCCACTTTTTCGCTCCCTTTCACTCCCCATTGAAATTAAAAAACTTCGTAAGGTGGATGAAAAGAGCTGATGGTATCTTGCCGCCGCAAACGAACATCTTTCTAGGTCATACTGATCAAGCTTTAGTTAAAAAATTCAACCTTTTTCCCAATAGAGAAATATACTATCTAATAACATCCTCGTTACTAAAAATTAATACAGATATTACAAAACCAGTCTTAAGTCCCCAATCAGTTCCCATTATGGTGCTGCCGGTACTCTTATACATGGGGTATAACCCAATCTATCTATTAGGTTGTGATCACACAGTCCTAAGAGACTATGGTAAAACGGCTAAAAACTTTTATGACCCTAAAGACGACGTCCGCCAGAACTCCACAAAAAATAAAGCGTGGGATTCAATAATCAAGCTCCATAAGAATAACTTAAAACTTTTTGAGCAATATGATAAGTATTATCGGGCAGCAAAAGATCCGAGTCGTATTATCAATCTATCTCATGATACTTGGCTAGAAACATTCCCTCAAAAAAACTATCAAGACATCATCTGATGATAATAGCAACCTATATTTTCTGTTTCATACAAAAGTTTGCTATATAATACAGAAAAATATAAGCCACTATGAAAAAAAAGATTGTCGCACTAATACCGCTTAGAAAAGGATCTAAATCAATTCCGCTTAAAAACATAAAACCTATTGCTGGAAAGCCACTTTGTTATTGGGTTATCACAGCCGCCAAGCAGTGTGATCAAATTGATGAAGTCTGGGTGTCTACCGACGGTGAAAAAATAGCTGAGATATCCCGTAAATATGGTGCAAAGATAATTAAACGTCCTCCTGAGTTTGCCACAGATACTGCATCAACAGAGTCTGTCATGCTCCACTTTCAGGAAAAAGTCGATTTTGAAGTCCTAGTTACCATACAAGCCACATCACCACTTCTGTCTTCACAAGACTTGAGCAAAGCACTCAAAACCTTTGATGAGAACAATCTTGATTCATTACTCAGTGCTGTTGAGTTTAAACGGTTTGTATGGAGTCATAACTTTAAGCCATTCAATTATGATCCATTCAACAGACCAAGAAGGCAAGACTTTGAGGGTTCGTTTTTAGAAAATGGAGCATTTTACATAACCAAGTATGAAATACTTAAAAATTACAAAAACAGACTAGGGGGAAACATAGGAATCTACAAGATGAGTAATGATACTGCAACTGAAATTGATGAGCCTGAGGACTGGACAATTGTCGAGAAATTGTTAATAAACAAACACCCGCTTTCAAAACTTCATCAGATTAAGCATATAATCTCAAATTTTGATGGAGTCTTTACTGATAATACAATTTTGACATCTCAAGATGGCAAAGAAACGATTGTTACCTCCAAAACTGACAGTTTAGGCCTGGATATATTGTTACCCCAGCTTAATATTGGTTTTTCGGTTGTTTCTCGCGAAAAAAATCCTGTAGTTAAAAAAAGACTTGAAAAATTAAAAATACCGGTTATTGATCAAGCTACAAACAAAGTTGCTGTAATTGAGAATTTCCTAAAGAAGCATAATTATAATTGGGAAAATATATGCTATATAGGAAACGACCTAAACGATCTGGGTGCAATTAAAAAGTCTGGTTACTCATTTGCTCCACTAGATGCCCACCGCAAAGTAAAAACAAGTACTAACTATATTACATCCACAAAGGGGGGGCATGGAGTGATAAGAGAAATATTAGAAATTTTCCAAAAAAACAATGAACAGACCTAAAGTCATAGCAGAAATAGGTTGTAATCATAAAGGAGACTTTAAAATTGCCAAGAAAATGATTCGAATAGCCAAGGATTTTTGTGATGTGGATGTCGTCAAATTTCAAAAAAGAAACCCTAAGGAGCTGCTATCTGAAGCAGAATACAATTCCCCTCATCCTGTGCCCTACAATTCGTATGGAGAAACATATGGCCAACATAGGGAGTTTCTTGAGTTTACAAAAAAAGAACATCAGCAACTTAAAGATTATTGTGAGAAACTTGATATGGAATATTCTACTTCGGTTTGGGACCTAACTTCCGCAAGAGAGATAATAAGTATGAGCCCCAACATGATTAAAATTCCATCAGCTTGTAATCTTAATTTTGAATTACTCTTTTTTATTTTGAAAAATTTCTCGGGAGAAATCCACATCTCGTTAGGAATGACCAGCAAGGAAGAAATTGACCTAATCATTAAGTTCCTAAAAAGTAATAATGGTTTAAAAAGTACAATCCTGTATAGTTGCACCTCTGCATATCCGGCTCCATTCTCATCTCTTTCTTTACTAGAGATAAAACATCTTAAGCGCCAATACGGGCATTTAGTCAAAACCATTGGGTTTTCGGGCCACCATTTGGGTATAGCAGCTGATATCGCTGCCATGACTCTTGGAGCAGAATACATAGAAAGACACTTCACTTTAGACCGAACTTGGAAAGGCACAGACCACGCTGCCTCGCTTGAGCCTGGGGGAATGCGAAAGTTAGTAAGAGACTTAGACCATGTTTCCCAAGCTCTTACCTACAAAACACAAGACATCCTACCGGTTGAAAAACCCCAGCGCAAAAAACTCAAAACCGCTTGATATGTAAAGCATCACTTCCTCTTATATAGCTTCATCGAACGATACTTGGTGGACTTTAAGGTTATCAATCCATACTCATTAAGCAATTTGCTCCTTACCTTCTCCAAGTCGCTTATATTAAACCAGGAATCCATTAGTATATATTTGCCTTTATATCCAAGAACACAGTTCATTTGTTCCTGGAAATTAGGTAAACTTTTCTTAGAATATTCTCTTCCTCTTTGCACAGCATGCGGTTCAGTTTGTTCGCAATGAGATTTCATGCCCAAAAAATATGATGCGTCACCACTTGCCAGATAAAGTATAGAGCTGTGGTCATTTTCTATAGTCTTGTCAAGATTGGCAAATAAACTTTCCAGAGTAGTTCTTTGCTCTAGATGTTTCCAGCGATATTCGTCATTCATAAACCCGAAACTAAAACTAAGTAGTACTCCAAATAAAATAATTATCACAATGCGACCTAATCGAATCTTTTTAGATAGCAAAATACTCAACCCAATTAACCACCAGACCAACATGTAAAAATAGAGCTTATAATAGGTTTGTCCCCAAAATAATGCTAACAACATAACTCCTACCAAAATTACCATCAATGATATAAGCATTTTTCTGTTCACACCTTTAGTTATTAGTTTTCTAATGCAGTAGTAACCTAAATAGCTGATCGGAATTATATGAAAATAGACGTCATAGGGAAAATTTCTAGCCTGCAATGCAATCGCCATAATTCCAGGCAGCCACAATAGTCCTATCTCAAGCAACTTCATCCATTTAGACTCAAGTAACCAGTACGCCAACTGTACTGTGCCCAGTAGGCTCGCAACCATCAGATACGGGTGCTGCCATGACCACATAAAGAACGAAACGATCATCATATAGCCAAACTTAAACCAACTTCTCCCTTGGAAAGCTAGCGACTTATAAACAGCCAGTTCATACATAGCTTGAATTTCATTTGGAAAAAGAAATATAAATCCAGCTAAGAATAATAACCCAAAAAATATACTACTTATGATTGCGTCCTTAACTTTCTTCTTATTTGTACCAAGCAGAGCTAAAAGCAGTAACATCTGTACGCTTATCGCACCACTGACTCCTTTTAGGGTAAAACTGTAAGCGAAGAAAACCCCAGAAAAAAACCTTATTAGTTTAGTACTAGATAAAGACATACTTCCCCCTAAAATCGCAAGTAACAAGGCAATTTCTTCACTCTGAATATTCATCCTACCTCCAGCTGCCAAAAATGCTATAGCAACAATCAAGAAAAAGTACTTAAATTTTCTACCCTTTAACAAACTTCTTGAAAAATAGTAACTTGCACCAATAAACAACAAGCAATATATGCTTCGTACAATGACCTCAAACATCAATTTATTTGAAAAATCCACCATTGTTGTAGCTAGTTTATACAAAGCAAAGATGAAAATTCTGTTACCAATGAGCTTCAGCTCCCAGGCTCTATAAACATTAATTGGGAATCTCAAACCTGTTAACTCAGCTTGATGGGCAGCGGAGAAAAAAGTTCTAAGATCTTCTACGAAAGGGGTGACAGGATATATCAAGACAAATAACAAAAACAACAAAATAATCACAACCTTTTTCATACTGTGAGCATAGTATCACAATTCAGTTTAAAAACAATCTATCAATTTATAGCACCAATTTTTTTCGGTCCCCACAACGAGCATGACAAACACTGTGAACAACCATATCATGTGCTAACCAAAATTTATTTATTTACTACACACTACCACTAAAGATGTCACTAGGATGTATGGATAAAACTTAAGGAGTTTGAGTTTCATCACTTACTAATTATTGTTTTTGTATCTAAAAATTCCACGCAACCATTTATTATCGTCACCGTTTGTACTCACATCAATTGGACTAAAACCCCATTTTGAAAACAACAACCTCAAGGACTTATCACTGAAAAAATGAATATGAGGCAAATCTCTACTATTTGATGCAAAGTAATCTTTACCGCAATTTGGTACTTCAACATACACATGACTGTTGGTTTCTAATAGATTAACAATTGCACTCATGACTTTTCCTAAATCAAGTGCATGCTCAAGCCAATGAGACATGTGAATATAATCATATTTCCGACTTAGAATAACAGGAAAAAAATCCGCCTCCTTTTTTAGTCCTTCTTTTTTATACATTCTTTCATATTTCTCAGCTGGTTCAATTACTCCTACTCTGACCTCATTTTCACCTATATGTTCTTTCAATACTCGAGAAAAACCGGCTGATCCTGCCCCGATCTCAAGAGCTTTACGAATTGACCCAATTTTAATTTTGTCTGACACATATCTCCATTGTTTGTAAGCTTTTGGATTAAGATCAAAATCACAATCGTCATCCTTATTCTGCCAATAGAAGTAAGTGTAGTAATCATTTAAATCTTTATTAGAGATATCCGCAAGATATTTTCCATAACCACAACTATCGCATCGAGCCAGATTTTCAAGAGGAGTAAATAAGCTGACGCTCTTTAGTTGTCTGTAGAGGTTCTTGGACACGACAAATAAAGGCATGGCGTATCTTAGCAAGAAATGTTTTAGGTAAAATAAACTTAACCAGTTGCCAGAATGATTTCCATAACTATAAAAACGTATCTCTCTCGAATTGCATAAGTCGCATCTATTCATATAATGTAATAAGATATTATTGTGATAGTAACACACTATGCGATAATTAATAACTTCAATAACTACTTCCAATTATACTGTTTTGTATTAAAACCAAGACTGCAAGAAATAAACAGAATGCATCATACGCCTCTTAGGGAAATTTGACATTAGCGACAATTCGTCGATATTGAGTTTGGGTTGTGAAACATGCGGTCATGAAATCTACTTGTCTCAAAGATATCGCATTGAGGGGCTTGATATCTTGCTACCCATGCTCAAAATAGCTAAAAAAAATAAAAAAAAGAGTCTAGAATTAAAAATAAAACTACACCAACTAGATGTAAGAAATTTTACTTTATCTAATAAGTTTGACGCAGCGATATCACTGTTTAATGTAGTAGGTTATCAAGCAACAAACAGCGATTTTGCTAGTTTCCTAGAAAATACTCACTCACACCTTAAAAAAGGGGCAATGTTGTTGTTATATTGTTGGTATTTATCAGCTGTACACAACGATCCTCTCAGAAACAAAGAAAGCGAAATCTCAATATCTAAAAATAAGAAAATCATTTGCTATGCTCTTTCAATGTCTCATCACAACAACACTTTTGATGTCAAATTTTATTTTCTTGGAATTGATCAAGACAAAATTACATCCGAAGTTAAAGAAACTCATACCGTGAAACCTTGATCAAGGCCTGAATTAGAATTATTTCTAAATCAAAAAATATGGTCGACCAAGTAAGCAAACTCATTAATACATTATAATTCTCCTTATACACTGAATAAAACAAAAATAGCTGCATAATGAAAATTATTTTCTAATAAAACGTGAAAGTACTCTACGATTTTCAAAAGTTCCAAGCACCAGGAATTCGAGGCATTAAGCGCTACTTTATCAATCTAAACAAATTTTCCCATTATGCTCCAGACATCGATACACAAATATATTGCCCGTATAAATACCACCAAACGTACACACACAATCCACTTCATAAAATCAGCAATCTAACTAATAGAAAAAGAATACACAAAAGAAATGTAATCTCAACCAGAAGGCATATTCAGAAAGAAAATATTAACTTAATCCACCCCACTTATTATGATCCATATGTACTTGAGCTCAAAATCCCTTATGTCCTAACAGTTTTTGACTTGGTTCACGAACTTTTTCCAAAAAAATTCCCATTTTATGACGATACTTCCCAAAAAAAGAAGATGGTGATTCAAAATGCCAAGGTAATAATATCTATTTCAAGGAATACAAAAAAAGATCTAGTAAACTATTACAAGATAAAGCCAGAATTAATTAAAACTATTCACTTGGCGTCATCCATCAGTCTAAAAAATAAAATAGAAACCAACGTACCTGATAATTACTTCACGTTTGTCGGAGCGCGTAACTCATATAAAAACTTTGATAATCTGATCAAGGCCATAAGTCCAATATTAATGCAAAGCAAGATAAATCTTCTGTGTGTAGGAGGAGGGAAATTTACCAAGCAAGAAAAAAAGTTATTAGACAGACACCAAGTTATTCGATTAGTATCTCAACGATCAGCTACTGACAATCAACTGGCCTTCATATACTCAAAATCGCTGGCGGTTATTTACCCCTCTCTATACGAAGGTTTCGGTCTACCAATAGTTGAGGCAATGGGTTGTGACTGCCCAGTAATTACTAGTAATACATCCTCTCCCCCCGAAGTAGCAGGCAATGCAGGAATATATTTTGACCCCTATTCGATACAAAGCATGCGATCAACGGTCCAAGATTACATCGGTAATCTAAAAAACAACCAAATATCTCAAATCAAGAAAGGTAGAAAAAGAATAAAAAAATTTACTTGGCGTAAGACATCAGAAAAAACATACGAAGTTTACCGCTCTTTAATCAAATAAGTACAAAGATTTACTTACAAAATTAACTGCAATCACTCCACCCATTACTATCTAGTGTTCCTAGCAAAAAAATACAGCGCCTTGTTCATCAATCGTGCAAAACACAATTCAACAATATTAAGATACCTTTTCTGCACTGTATTTAAATTCTTCCAGTTCTCTTTTTTCTTGTCGATCGAAGATGATTGGGCCCCTGCCCTGATCATAAAATTACTAATATAACTGTCAAAGAAAGACCAGTTTGTATTTTTTGCTATCCTTAGCCATAGATCATAATCCATCTTTGAACTAAGTGACTCATCAAACATGTCAAATCTTTGAAACACTTTTCTTTTTATCACCACTGCCTGATGAGGTATAAAATTATAAAATTTCAATAATTGATAGGTAAGACAATTCTGAGAACCAAGCTGAAGCAATCTATTTTCCGGAAAACTACCTATTATTCTTTCATCTTTCTCAATTACCTTTATCTTGCCATATAACCAATCCAGTCTTGGGCTACTAATCAAGAAATTATGCAACCGCATTAACGTTTGGTCGTCAGACAAACGATCATCCCCGTGTAGATGGATTAAGTATCTTCCTCGACTAACTCTGATACCTTCGTTCATGGCCCTGGAGATCCCTTCGGGTTTCCTTGAAACTAAGCGCACTCGGCTGCCCTTCTTCATGTATTTTTTAATCAAAGCTTCAGTATTATCAGTTGAATAACCATCTACAAACAGATGTTCATAATTATTAAAGTCCTGATTCTTTACGGAGTCAATATTTTCTTTTAAATGCCGACCCACATTCTTCGTACAGGTAATGACTGAAAAAAAAGGATCTGAGCTACTCATCTTCATATATATAATATACAACTAATCCATTCCGCTCATATATAAGTTTGCTGCTACCACTAAATCGTTCTAGCATGTTATTAACCTTGCCGGCAGGCCACACCAAAATAATTGATTTATTCTTTTGTATCTCCTTTTGAAATGCATTCATTTTTGACCACCTGGCAACAGAGTATTTATGTTTATCAAGATAGAACAGCATCTTAGGATAATGACCAGAGCTAGTAATTATCAAACTGTTTTCATATTTAGACTCTTTGTTTAAAAATTTAATTATCGGGAAAAAATTGCGATTTCCTTTACTAAATGCTTCAGCTTTCTCAATTGGAGCTCCAAAAAGATGTTTATAGATATCAAATTGGTACTCTGTGCCAAAATAAGATAAAAATGGCACCACAAAAACCATCCAATATATTAAGCATTTCCTCAGAGCGTTTTTATTTTTACTATCCTTCCACAAAAAAGATAATAACTTAACAACTACAAAACCAACTATCAAGGCACCTCCCACCACTCTCAATTTATCAGTGTAATATATTGCGCTTAATGTTAAAGGTAACACCCGTCCCCATACCTTGCCTAACAAATGAATAAAAAACTTGGGATAGATGAATATTAATAAAGACAACACACCTACTGTAATGCCCGTAAATTTCCACAATCTTTGCGCTTTATTATTGGAAATTATTCCAGATTCTGACATTAAGCTAGCTAACATTACTGCCATCGATGGAGCAATCATCATATGATATTTAGGATTAATGGTTAACACATATGCTCTAGGGTGCGGATTCAAGTTAAACAGATCTATTATCAACACATAATAGACTATGATCCAAATCATGTTGATCTTCAGAAACCTGTTCTTTACAATCTTTTTGAAATTTAAAGCACTTGTAATTAAAAACCCCCAAAATAACAATCCATAGTGATGAATATGAGTAAATGCTTGCAATTTACCATTGGTAAATATCTGCAACTTATTGGCGATACCATATCCTGGTAACTCGGTTTGTGCTAGTTCGCTCCCAATAGTATCTTTCGTTGTCACAATATCTTTTATTAATGAAATTTTTCTTGCTCCGTTAGAAAGATTGCTCAAATCTATACTAAACCAGTCTATGTCCAGCCAGTTTAAAAAGAAGCTGATCTCAAAATGGGCAATCAGGCAAACTCCTATAAGTAGTAGCAGAGAGCCAATCAAAGTTTTACTCCGTCTCCTGAATATCAATGCCAATATTCCAATTATCGAAGCCATGATAACACCACTAAAATTAATCATACTCATAAATCCCAGAATCAATCCGAAAACCAACATCTCTATATTGGTATACGCCGCATCTGATGATGAGATTAGGTCTATCAACAGCAGAATAAGCGGAATCAATATTAGTTCTTTTGATCCCATAATCAAAAATTTGTTTAGATAGGGCACAGTGATGGTCAATAATACTGTTAGCAATCCAACCTCGACACCCCTCCTTCTGTAAGACACGTAAAACGCAGTTGCCACCATAATTATCCAGTAGTATGTAGCGACAAAATTGACGATATGGCCTAGGTATAAAAAGCTTGGTTTACAAAAAAAATAAAACGCATAAACCATTGTTAGTCCGGGTCTAACCATTGTATTATTACTGAACCATGAACCAGAAAATCTGAACTGTTGAAGCTTGCCAAATACCGATAAGTTTCGATTTATCACCACCCCTTTCGCTTGTAAGATGTATGTCAGCTGGTCACTCCACGAGGGAGGCCAAAAAACAACTAAAGTCATAATCCCCACCAAGATACATAGAATCAATACGGTTAAGCACATCACATCCTTGTCCATATTAGAAAAGCTTCTGATTATTTCTAACACCTTTTCTAATGCTTTTTTAAAATCAAAAACTACTTCCTTAACTGGTTTAATTAAAAAAAGTATTACAGATAAAGATAAAACTACGATTGGATAAAAATAAGTTCTTTGTCCTGGCACCAACAATATTAATTCAAATAAAAACCACCCCAAAACCATTGGGCCCAGGACAAAAGACAAAAGGAGTAATGTCACTTTGTCCCAATCCACTAAGTATTCAAAGAGTTTATATATACAATAACTCAGGATTAGAAACGCCAAAACTGTGACAACACTTCCTATCATAAGTACAAATTATACTAGTGTGCTGGAAGAATTAAACAAGATCATTCTTTCAGGTACAATTAAGCATATGAGCTTCTATCTATCATTTTCTGATTCTGCTAAATATGCCCAAGCTGCCAACAATTTACTCAATAAAGGTATATTAGCCATCAACCACAGTTTTTTTAACCCTGTTGTTCTAGCCGAATATACGGGAGGCGGTTTTTCCAGCAACTTCAGGCCCCTAATCAGTATTATTCTCAACTTAGTCTTTAGAATTTTCCCCGCCTCTGACACCTCGGTAGCTTTGACAGGTTTCTTTGTTTTGCTCATCTCAGCTGTTATTGTTTTCAAAATCACTAAAAAGATTTCTCACCTGAAATCAGCTATCATTGCTTGCTTGCTTCTCCTTACCAATCTCTTTTTCTTTGAATATTCTTTGAATTTTTCTACAGAGATTATCTTTACACTTGAAATCTTATTATCTGTCTATCTATTTATTATCGTCAAATCTAGATATAAATATCTTGGCTTTATCCCCCTGATATTAATGTATTTTACTCGCCCTCAAGCAATCATAATTTATTTAGCCTTTAGCCTCTACTTACTACTCATCTTAGCCAAAACCAAACAATCCAAACGCAAACAGTTCAATTATTTAGCTCCTCGTCTCATCGGCATTGCGGTTATCTTTTTCCTTCTCAGAGCGCTTGGTTTTTTGTCTGTTTTTACCTCTCATTTAGGGTCTATAAACATTCTTCCGTCTCTAAATCCAGGAACCTTCATTCGAGGTGGTGGCTACTCATCAACTTCCCTATTTCAAACAGCTTCTAAACTTTTTTACAACACTTACAATTTCCTTAAAGACCCTTCTCGCTTAGCCCCTGCCGGCATCTTTATCTTCTTCATCTTAGGCTTTTTCCTAAGAAATTTGCCTGCTAAAATCAAAAAATTTAACCTCTTTACTCTTATCACTCTATCCTTATTTATTCTCTCCTCGGCTCTTACCTTACCTAACGCCCGCTATATCCATCCAGCTATGCCACTGGTTTTTATCTCTGCATCTATTTCTTTAGTCCAGATCATCAAAAAAGCAAATCTCAAGTTTTCCAATCTGGCTTTATCTGTTGTTGTATTTTTCATTCTCCTGCCATCAATAGGGCACTTCACTATAGATGCTCGCTTCAGAGCTCAAAAATATAACACTAATAAACCGCCCGTTTATCGTGAAATCTCTCGCATTATGGCTCAGCACATTCCTAAAGATCATTTGATAATCACCAACCTAGACGCTTGGGCAGCTTGGTATGAAGGCTTAACTACTATGTGGTTTCCTATTAAGCCAGATATGCTTGAGGGATTCCAAAATAAAGTAGATTACATAGTTATTACCAACTACAAAGAGCACGATGCAGATTTTGCACTAGGGGAGTGGAGTGAGGTGGTTTACAGCCCTAAAAATATTGAAAATGAGTTTCTCTCAGAAAATTATCAAGTTTTAACTACATTTGAAATTAATCCCGGTCAAATCTACGAAAATCGTGAATTTATCGGTACAATTCTAGTCAGCAATGATCAGCAAAATTAAACACCTGGTTTTTTCAGACACTTCCAAAGATACCTTTATTACCTTAATGGGCAACGGCATAGTGGCTGTCTCTGGCGCTACCTTTACCATTCTGGTAGCTCGAGGTCTGGCTCCCTCCCAGTTTGGTGTCTTGTCAGCCTTAACCTCTACAGCTATTCTGCTAGCTAGCTTAGGGGACATGGGCATATCCTCAGCCTTAGTTAATTTTATTCCCAAGTACAAGTCAGACAGGAACTCTATTGTTTCCCTGTCTTTCTGGATTCAGATAATAATTGCCATTTTCTTAGCTCTCTTAATTCTAGTTGTTAGTCCTTGGCACAGTCAGATAATCCCCGGCTCAACTCTTACTCACTTTCTTTTATTACCCATTCTTACTTCTGCCGCTCTAATCAGTGGGTTTGCTCAATACCTTCTTAAAGCAGAAAAGAATTTCTTGTACTCAGCTATAGTTCAAATAATCGAATCTGTCGGAAAATTAATTCCCGTTGGCTTATTGTTCTTCTTATTTACGTTAGACATCCGCATAGTTCTCTTATCCATTATTGGTTCAGTTACTCTAGCTGCCAGCATTGGTCTTTTCAAAGAGCTGGGCAACATCTCTTTTATCTTCCCCAAACAGTACCTGAAAAGAATATTCCACTTCACAAAATGGGTTGCCATCATGCGAAGCTTCAGTGTGGCCATCTCTCGTGTTGATGTAATTCTGCTAAATGCCCTTGGCACTAACCATCAGGCGGGCATATACGCTGCTGCTTCCCGCATCACCATGCTTTTTGCCTTGCTGGTTTCCTCTCTTGGTAGTGTGGTTGCTCCTCGCTTCTCGTCATTTAATAAGAAAAAACAAGTAACCGCCTACATTAAAAAGACCTCACTTCTAATCGGAGGAATCTCAGTCTTAATGGTTTTGTCTATCCTGCTGGCTCCTCTCATCGTCAACACAGTCTTTGGTAGCCAATATGCTGCGGCCATTCCTGTGTTTAGATATCTGACCTTAGCCATGATCCCGTTTTTGCTTTCCATTATCACTACTAATCCATTAATATACTTTTTCAATAAACCCAACTTCACCGCTCTTGCTACCGCTATACAGGTGGGGTTACTGGTCATTATTGAAGTAATTCTTATTCCCACCATGGGCCCTATGGCCCCAACCATAGCTTTAGCTGTCTCAAACACCGTCGTTTTAGTCTTAACTGGCTGGAAATTAAAAAGTCTGCTCTAATAACCTGCCACATCTGGCAAGCTTTCTCCTCCATGTCTTTGTTCTAACTTTCTGGCGTATTCTTTTCTTTTCTGCTGCATACCGCTCTGCCAGTCTTCAATCTGACCGCTTAGTCTCCCGCCCAAATACCTTCTAACTGCTCGTAGATTCATCATTTCTTTAGGATCGAAAAGCAAAATGTAAAGTTCTTCAGCTCCTTTTTTGGTGATCAGCTTCCAGGTGTCAGGATTTATTACTGCTTGCTGACCTGGTCCCTCAATTCTGCCCTCCACAAACACCATCTTGTCCTCTCCCAAAAAATCTACCTCTTCAATTTCAGCAATAGAAAGCATGATGTTTTTAATCTCTTTTAAGTCCACCAGGTCCTCTGATTCTTCTTTCCACTCCCAATCTCCATCTGTGGCAATTGCCATTGGTACATGAACATTTTCAGCATACAAATTGTGACCATGTCCGATTTCCCCATCATTCTCCCAAAACTGCTCTCCATGATCGCTGTTAAACACTATCACCATGCTCTCATCGCTCTTCTCCAGCTCTGAGAACAGTCTGTAAAGCTGTTGATCAGTATAGGCGACCAGTTGATCATAAAAAGTAACCGTAAGCTCACGCAGCTTATCAGAGGCTTCCCGGTCAACCATGTGTTCTGCTTTATAAACCTCATCTCCTGTGTAACCAGCTGTGTTGGGGTAAAACTCAATTGGTGGAATGTATGGTCCGTGCGGGTCAATCAGGTGAATCCATAAAAAGTATGGTTCCTGCAAGCGCTCTCTCACCTTCAGCGCCTCATTCACCACCACTTCACCGTCAATTTCAAAAGCCGATTCAGTACTTCTCACTCTTACCAGGCCCTGGTACCAGTTTTTTAATTTATTTTCCCAGCCAATTGCCTCGCTTAATTTATAAAACCCAGAATCATGAGTGACTTTCCCCCAGTCGTAGACATTTGTCGCTTCCAGATTAACAAAATAGTCAAACCCCTGATCAAAACCTCTTCTCTCATTTAGCCAACCGTTGGTTACTACCGCAGCTGTACTGTACCCCAGATCCTTAAATTCCTCTGCTATGGTAATTTTTTCTGGCAAAACCTCAAAATTCTTTTCCTGTTCATTCATTGGCAGATCCGCTCGCATCTGAGATGGATACTCGCCTGTAACCATGGATGCAAAAGAGGGGACAGTCCAGGGGGCAGGAGCCATGGCGTTTTCAAAAATATACCCCTCCTCCTCAAACCACTGATAAGTTTGTGGCATATACTCTAATGTGAATCTGTCATGTCTTAAGGCATCTACTGTTACCCAGATAACACTGGGCTTATCTGACTTTTCTGCCTTAATAGGCCATCGATCTCCAATAAGCTTAACTCCAAACAAAGTAGTGGTTAGCAAAACTACTAAACCACCTAGGCCCAAGATAGTTATCCTGGCATATTTTTCGATCCATTTCTCGTAATACTTCCATGCTCCGTAAAAAACAAAGGTGGTCAAAATAATTAACACTAAACTGCTCATCAACACTGCTCCTAAAAGTTTTTCCTTTTCCAAAACCGGAATTTTTTCAACTGAAAGGAGAAACACTCCCATTGTCAAAAACACTGCTGTACTCAAAGCCAGTCCAAAGCCCAACTCATCACTTGCTTTTCTAATACTGTTCCACTCAAGTTTTCTGCTAACAGTTTTAATAAGCCCCCTAAGTAGTGCTACTAATGCCCCGCCTAAAAAAATCAACCAGATTGAAAATGCCATCACTGCTCTAAAGGAAATTTCAGCCTGCCAGGGCTTTAAGAAAGCAAAAACAGTTACTGGCATAAGTTGTTGTGCTCCCACCATGATCCCCAGAACTACCCAGTAACTTATCAATGTCATAGCGTTAATCATATTCAGTAACCAGAAACTTCTGGTAAATTAACATCAACTCTCTCCAAAGCTTTACGGTAGTTTCCCCCTGCTTCCTCATTATTTTCATTCCATGATCTAAGTTCTGACTCAAGAGTACCGCTTATGCTTGGATACATATAACCTCTGTATGATTCATCATTAAAGGCGTTTTTCAAGCTTGTATTGTTATTTTCTATCTCCCACACCAGTTTCCACTCTTCATTTACTATTCCTTTCTTTTCTACTCCACTTCTCAAACCCTCAGCGAACACCGACCTGCTCAACTCTTCTTCTAACCAGTGATCGGGATCTCCTTCTGCCATATCTAGCAGCCAATCTCCTAAAAGATATAAGCTCACTTCGTTATTTTCTGCTATTTGATTATCAAAATCAAAGATTGAGGATACTGCCAAAGGCACCCTAATCTCTTCATTACGCAAGCTAAACCCGTGTCCGTACTGACCTCCTTCCCAAAACTGTTCACCATGATCTGCTGTAAATACCACCGCTGTACGTTTGCTTAGCCCTCTTCTGTCTAGAAATCTTAACACTCGTGCAATTTCCTTATCGTGATAACGCACTTCTCCGTCGTATAAGCCAATCACTACTTCTCTGAGTTCCAAGTTGTCTTTGTCAATATCACCTGACATCACAGCTTTTTTCAAATCATCAGATAAATTAGAAATATCTGGCCCATATCCTTCTGGTGGATTATATATACCGTGAGCGTCATAGTAGTGAATCCAGACAAAGAATGGCTCCTTTAACCCTTGTATTTGGCGAATAGCTTCGCTACTCACCATCTCAGCGTCAGCTATCAGCTCATCGCTCTCTTCAGTCATGCCCACAAAATATTCATACACTTTTCTCATCTGGTTCTCCAGGCCAAGTTGTTCCAGGGTTATATACAATCCTGTTTCTTTCATTGCTGGCCTCCAATGATAGCTCTTTGTAAACTCCACATTTTCATAGACATCAAATCCCTGGTCAAACCCCCTGTCTTCTACTAAATAACCATTTGTCAACACTGCTGTTGTACTATAGCCGCGATCTTGAAATTTCTCTGCCAATGTTTCTTCCTTAGGTAATAATAAAAAATTGTCATCAATCCACCATTGAAAATTGTCTGCACTCAACTCACCCGAATACTTGCCGGTCATCATGCTTGCAAAAGAGGGCACTGTCCAAGGAGAAGTGGAATATGCTCTTTCAAAGATGGTTCCTTTACTAAACCACTCATATGTTTCTGGCATGTATTCAGCAGTAAATCTGTCTCCTCTCAGTGTGTCTGAAGTAATCAATACAACATTTGTTTTATCAGTTCTTCGAATTCTCAGTCCCAACCTCTTAATCAAAAGAGGTGTAGTTACTCCTATCCAAAATACCAACACTACTCCTCCCAAAGCATTTATCCAAATATTCCAATTTATTTTATTAATCCATTTTTTGTAGTAATCCAAGCTAGCATAAACCATTAAACCCATGACAGTACTTATCAAGACAACGATCATAACCAATCCGCTATAAGCCAATAGGGGATATGGGGTGGCAAACAGTGGCACTCTCTCGGCAGCAAACAAAAACATACCAATGCTCAAAAATACTCCTGCCATTACCAGATCGTTAAATCTTCTATCCTTATTCAGTTCGCTAATTTTTTTGTTTTTGTCGCTCAATATCTTGATCAAGCTTTTGAGAACACCGCAGATTAAAAAGCCGATCAACCAGATAGTTATCGTCACTATAATCGAGCCCCTTAGAGAAACCAATAAATCTTCTCTATTACTCAAGCCATAAATCAAGGTCTTTAAAGTTTGTTGGGTGCCTATTAGGGCTCCCAAGATAAATGAGATAGATAGTGTAGACAAATTCATCACTTCTAGCATATCAGTTACCCATCGGTTTGCCAAAAAGGCCCAAAGCTCTCTCTGTGTCTTTTTACTTCGCTATAGATTTAATTAAATTATAGAAATAATCAAAGATTGCTTAATAACCTGCAGCTCCTTCAAGCATAAGATCTTGCCTTTCCATTTTTTTGGAGTATTCTTCTCTTTCTTCTAGATTGCCTTCAATCCAGTTGTCTAACTTAACTTGCAACTCTCTTGCTAGAGCCGAGTAGGGGAGAGCTATAGATTCATCTCCTCTCAGATCTTTTAATTCGTATCTTCCTTCCTCCATAAATCTGACTAGTTTTTTCCCATTACTAACTATTGCCTTTCTCTCACTACCGTAACTTAAGCTTTCTAAAAATACTTCTCCTTCATTTTGACTAGATAACCACTCGTCTATTTTGCCATCACCAAGCTCCAACAACAAATCTCCTATGTTCCACAGATTTACTTCATCATTTATTAGAGATTCCTCGGTTACTCTGGGGTATATAGCCAAGGGAATATTTACTTCTTCCTCGCGTAAAGATAGTCCGTGCCCAATCTCTCCTACTTCATTTAATTCCTCGCCGTGATCCGATGAAAACACTACCGTTGTTCTTTTGCTTAACCCTCTTCTGTCCAGAAAGTTTAATATCTTGACAATTTCTTTGTCGTGATACCTTACCTCCCCGTCGTAAAGCCCTATCATTATTTCTATTAGATCTTTTTCATTTTCATTTAGATTACCACTGACAATATCCTGTCTTTTTTCCTCTGAGAGTTGTGAGATATCAGGTCCCAGTTCTACCGGTGGTTCATAAGGATCATGGGGATCAACATAATGAATCCAGATAAAAAAGGGTTCCGGTAACTCCTTGATTTTTGAAATCGCCGCTCTGCTTACCATGTCAGCATTTGCTTTAAAGTCATTCTCTTCACTGGTGGCTCCCACAAAATACTCGTATACCAGTCTTACTTTCTTGTCTACTCCTAACTGTTCTAATACCTTAAACCATCCCGAATCTTTCACTGTCATTCCCCAATGATATAGATCTGGTTTTTCAATATTTTCAAAATAATCAAAACCTTGATCAAACCCTCTCTCTTCAGTCAACCAAGTGTTTGTTAATACTGCTGCAGTGTAATAATCTTCATCCTGAAATCTTTCTGCTATCAATTCCAGTTCTGGTAATAAAATCAAATTCTCTCTAATCCAAGTTACTCCTCTGTCAGCTCCCAGCTGAGATGGATACTTACCACTCATCATGCTTGTAAATGAAGCCACCGTCCAAGGCGCTGGTACGTAAGCATTTTCAAATATTACTCCCTTATTTTCAAACCAGCTGTAAGTTTCTGGCATGTACTCAGTGTTAAACCTATCACCTCTTAAAGCGTCTGAGGTGATTACGACCACATTCTTCTTGTCGTTTGTCTTGGCTCTAATTCCTACCCTCTTAACTACTACTGGTAGCAGTAGTCCCATCCAGAAAAACAATATTGCTCCTGCCATCACCTTTGCCGGTATCTGCCAGTTGATTTTATTGAGCCATTTTTTGTAAAACTCTAAACTTGCGTAGACCATCAGGCCCAAAACAGTATTAAAAAGACCAATCGCCAAAATCGTCACTCCATAAGCCAGTAGCGGATAGGGCGCTGCAAATATAGGCACTTTCTCGCTAATAAACAAAAACATTCCCAGACTTAAAAATATTCCCAACATCAAAATACTCTTCAGTTGTTCACTCAGCTTGATTTCTGCCAAAAACTTAACCTTCTTGGTTGTCAGTAAAAAACTTTCCTTTATTGCTATAAAAATGATCACTCCCGCCAACCAGATAAAAACACTTACTACTGCTACTCCCCTCCAAGCTGGCAACAGGTATTGACTACTAGCCAACCCAAAGGTAAAAGAAGGCATCATCTGCTGGATACCTATTAGTGTTGCCAAAGTTATTGAAATAGCCAGTGCTACTAAGTTCATCTCTATTAGCATATCAGTTAATTATCTTCCTTAAAATCAAGGATTGTTAATATATTCATGATCATTAATAACCAGCAGCTCCCTCTAGCATAAGATCCTGTCTTTCCAATTTCTTAGAATAATTTTCTTTATCTTCAAGATTACTTTCTCTCCAGCTTTCTAATTTACTTTGCATGTCTTTAGCTTGGGTAGGGTAATAGTAAGGTAACATTACTTCTTCATCATTTTCTGATCTAACCCAGGTATTTGTATCTTTATTATCTTCCCACACCAATTTCCACCCTCCTTCAACAATGCCCTTCTTTTCATTTCCCCGATTTAATCCTTCAGCAAATACCGACCTGTCAATTTCTTCTGCCAACCATTCCTCAGCTTTGTTTTCTCCCATTTTTAGCAACCAATCTCCAAGTAAATGTAGGCTTACTTCTTCGTTATCAACAACTTCTTGCTCTACTGGAAATTTTGGATAAACGCCTAAGGGCACATTAATTTCTTCTCTACGCAATGACAGCCCATGTCCTATGACATCATTTTCATAAAGCTGTTCTCCGTGGTCGGCTGTAAATACTACAGCAGTCTTTTTACTCAACCCTCTTTTATCAAGAAATCTTAAGATTTTAGCTATTTCTTTGTCGTGATATCGCACCTCTCCATCGTATAACTCAACCACAGTTGGTCTTAGGTGCTTTTGCTCGGGTACAAGATCACCTCGAACAACACTGAATCTTAATTTTTCAGATAACTTTGAAAGATCAGGCCCCATTTCTTGTGGTGGCTCGTATGGAGCGTGAGGATCAACATAGTGTACCCACATAAAAAACGGTTCAGGTAATTCTTTTAATTTCCAGATTGCTTCCCTGCTAACCATGTCAGCATTTGCTCTAAAATCATTTTCTTCGCTCGTTGTCCCCACAAAATACTCAAAACCCAGCCTGGTTACTTTCTTTATTCCAAGTTCTTCGATTACTTTGTGCCATCCCGAATCCTTCACAGTCATTCCCCAATGATAGACATCTGGAATTTCAATATTTTCAAAGTAATCAAAGCCCTGATCAAATCCTCTTTCTTCTTGCAGCCAAGTATTAGTCAAGATAGCTGCTGTATAGTAATCTTTGTCTTGAAACTTTTCAGCCATGGTTTCAATTTCAGGTAAAATAATTAAGTTTTCTCGCACCCAAGCCACATTCTGATCAGCCCCCAATTCCGCTGGATACCTGCCAGTCATCATCGAAGCAAAAGAAGGAGTTGTCCAAGGCGACGTCGAATATGCTTGCTTGAAAATAATTCCCTTGTCCTCAAACCACTGATAAGTCTCTGGCATGTACTCTGGGGAGAATCTGTCACCTCTTAAAGTATCAGATGTTATCAAAACTACGTTTTTCAGATCGGAGTTTCTAGTTCTCAATCCCATTCTGGCTACCACCACAGGTACCAGCATCACTAACCAAAAAACCACCAACAAACCAGCCAAGCTTTTTGCCACCACGTCTGTGAACTTAATTTTGTCTATCCATTTTTTATAGAACTCTAAACTTCCATATATCATCAAGCCAACCACAAGGTTAAACGACCCAATCATCAAGATGGTTACCCCATATGCAAGTAGGGGATAGGGTGTGGCAAACAAAGGCACCTTTTCTAATATAAAAAGAAACATCCCCAAACTAAGAAAAACTCCAAACATCATTAGATCAACAACTCTTTGATTGGTCATTATCTCTTCCAAAACATTAATTTTCTTTGAAACCATTTTCCCAATCTGCCATAACAACAACCAGATCAACAATCCACCAATCCAGATACTGATGGTTACAAACACAACTCCTCTCCATGCGGGCATAATTCCTTCCAGATTAATCAATCCATATGTAAAAGAAGGCATCATCTGCTGGATTCCTATTAATGTTGCCAAAATTACTGAAATAGCCAGTGTTACTAAGCTCATCACTCCCATCATATCAGTTACAAATAGTAATTTACAAACCCCTTTTCTGCCAGATAAATTTAACAGTATGTGTAAAATACATATATGGACAAGACTCAAATTATTGCCCACTCACTGGTTAAAAACGAAGAAAGATTCATCTACTACTCTCTTAAATCAGTCCTGCCTTTTGTAGACAAGATTATGGTTTGGGACACCGGCTCAACTGATAAAACCGTAGAAATAATCAAGTCAATCAAGTCCGACAAAATCGATTTTCAGCAAAAAGAATCTGTTGACCCCCATACTTTCACCCAAATGCGCAACCAAATGCTAGAAAAGACTCCTGAAAAATACACCTGGTTGATGCTTTTAGATGGTGACGAAGTCTGGCCGCACGATACTCTTAAAAAAATTACTGATTTTGCTGTCAACAGCCCCGACTACGAATCAATTGTCCTGAGAACTCATAACTTGGTAGGTGATATTTATCATCGTTTACCTGAGTCCGCCGGCAACTATTCACTAGCCGGGAGGCAGGGACACCTAAGTTTACGCTTTATGAATTTAAAAACAATTCCTGGCCTTAACGTCTCCCGCCCTCATGGGCAGCAAGGATATTTTGATAAAAACGGCACTCTGGTGCAGGACAGAAATCCTCAGAAAATTAAATTCTTTGACCTTTTCTATCATCACGCCACTCATCTGCAAAGATCTTCAAGTAGGGTAGAGGACAAAAAAGTAATCAAAAGGCCTGGTAAATACAAATACGAGCTGGGAGAAAAAATACCCGATCAAGATATTCCTCAAGTCTTTTTTGAAAACAAACCTCCTCAAGTTCCTGATGTTACCCCCAAAGCCCCCCTATCTTTCTGGATAATTGCTGCACTGCTAACACCTCTGCGCCGCCTAAAAAGATCGTTGTTTCCACCCACTAGGGGCTACTAATCTTCACTTGTATACTTAATCTATGAAAATAGCATTCTTAAACTACTATCAAGAGGCAGTAGACAGAGGCCTGGAAACCTATGTCGACCAGCTGTCTGGTCGTCTAGTCGATCATCAAGTTCTGGTTTTATCAGGTCCAGATGATGCTCAAGTTGGAAAATCTACTTTAACTATACTTCGACGCTTCTTTTTGGATAAAGCCAGTCTAAAAATATGTCGCTGGACATTTTCAGTTCTTCCTCGTTTAGCTAAATTTAACCCCGACATTGTACTGGGACTAAACAATGGCTGGCAAACAGCGATTCTACGCATATGGACCTGGTTAAAGGGTAAAAGTCTAGTTCTAGTTGGACAATCCGGGCCTGGCTGGGATGATCGCTGGAATCTTCTCTGGAAACCAAACGCCTTTGTTTGTCTCACCCAAAGTCAACTGTCCTGGGCCAAAAAAGCTTCTATATATAAAAACCAGTACTTTAGCACTATTCCCAACGGAGTTGATCTAAAAAAGTTTTCACTTGAGGGCAGGACAGTCAAGCTTAAACTAGAACGTCCAATTATTATCTGTGTAGCCGCTTCACAAAAATACAAAAGGGTAGGGGAGACAATAAAAGCAGTCTCACAGTTAAAAAAAGGTTCGTTATTATTTTTAGGAAAAGGCCCACTTGATGAACACTTGGATAATTTAGCTCAAAGACTGTTGGGAGAAAAACGCTACCTTCACACTACCACGTCGCACAATCAAATGCCTAAATACTACAGATCTGCCGATCTGTTTACTTTAGTATCACAATCAAGTGAGGCTTTTGGCATCGTCTATCTTGAGGCCCTTGCCTCTGGTCTGCCTGTGGTTGCCACCGATGACTTTTCAAGACACGAAATCGTAGGACCCGCAGGCTTATATATAGATGATCCTTCAGATACCGATAGGTATGCCAGGTTACTCAGATCCGCACTGGAAAAAAACTGGAGAAATCTACCCAGAAAACAAGCTAAAAAATTTGACTGGGATAAAATAGCTGAAGAGTACATAGAATTATTCACAAACTTATGAAAAAAATTACAGTGGCAGTGCCAACATATAATGAACAAGAAAACCTACCCAGACTTCTTGATTCACTAGATTTTGCTGACCAAGTGTTAATTGTTGACTCCGGCTCTGAAGACAAAACAGTTGAAATAGCTAAAAGCTACGGCGCAGACGTTGTCCATCACCAATTTAAAAACTTTGCTGATACCAGAAACTTTGCTGACCAAAAGGCAGATAATCAGTGGATTCTCTCGGTCGATGCAGACGTTCAAGTGCCCTCAAGTCTCGCTGAAGAGATAGCTAGTTTGCCTAGTAAACCAGCCGCTTACAAAATCGGTCGAATAAATATCATCTGGGGCAAGCCGATTCTACACACAGATTGGGGACCAAGAGATGATAACCATATTAGGCTTTATCACAAGAGTCTGGGCAAATGGCAAGCACAAGTGCACGAGCAGTTTATAACCAACGTAAAACCAGAATCACTTGATAACTATTTAATTCACTACAATTACAGCACTGTGTCTGAATATATACGCAAACTAAATCATTATTCCACCCTGCAAGCTCAAAGACTACATCAAAATGGGGAAAGATTCTCTTTGTTCTGTTTTTTTATAGATCCGGTTATGGATTTTTCCAAGCGCTACTTTTACAAACTGGGTTTCCTAGACGGCTTGCACGGTTTGTTTTTAAGTATCTTGCAAGCTATTTATCACCAGGTAGTTCAAGTTAAGCTTTACACACTTTCCAACTGATATACTAGTCCCATGTTTGCCACAATAACCCCCGTTTGGCTGTTACATAACTTCTTTTTTCATCTATCTACGGTAGCCTCTGGTGCTTTTGTTGATCTTTTTCTTTGGCAGCAGACTCAATCACTGCGCACCATTCTCATCTACAATCTTGGTGCCTTTATAACCTTGCCCCTCATGGCTTTTATCATCGCTTGGTTAATTGAATACATCGGTCCCAAAATCAGCTACTTACTAGCCATATTCTTTTCAATTAGTTTTGTCCTTGTCTTAATCTTCACTCAAGACCTTATAGTAGCCCAGCCTTTTCTTTTAGGCCTAATAAAAGGTGTCTCTTTGGGTAGCTTGTTAACTGTGGCTGATTTTCTGCAAACTAAGCTGTCCCGTACAGAAGCAGACATTGGTCGATTCTCATCCATCAGCTCATTGGTTAAAGTTGCCATGCCTCCCGTACTCGCCTTTATTGCTTTAAGTTACAACTCATTTGGTTTGATATTCAGGCTCGGTCTAATCTCACTGATAATTCTCTCTATATTCACCATTCTTGCCCCCTTTCCTTCAACAGATTTTAAGTTTAATCTTAAGGCAGCACTTTTACCTACAAGAAAAACCAATCCTGAAAAACCTATTCTTGCTAAAGCGCACTTTCTTATGGGAATTAAAGACGGCTTTTTCTTCTCGCTATTAAATATCATTATCTTTTTCTTAGTAGGTGGTTTAAGAGGGTGGGGAATATTTACCTTTGCTCTTGGTGCTTTCTCGTTCTTGTTGGGGATAATTTATCAATATCTTTTTGATCAAGAACAATCTTTGGTTTTACTTGCTTTCGGCGCAGTGGCCTTTACAGCCGGCAGTATTGCCTTTGCTTCTCAGTTTAATCTCACCGGTTTAATTCTGTTTGCCACTACTTACACTCTTCTTAATACCACTTTCAGTTTAACCATCAATCCAATTAACAGCCAAATCTCCTCTCTTGATTCTTTAAACGAAGATCTTGTTGTTGAATACGGCATTTTCTCTCAGATTTATCAAAGCTTTGGACGCTTGATCCCCATCCTTGTCCTAATATTTTTAAATGTCAGCTTAAAAGACCCTGGAGCACTAGAAGGTGTTATTTTTGCCATATCGCTAGTTCCATTTACTATAATTAGTGTATTAAGGCACTCATTGGCTTTGCGTCACGCCGGTGACATGCAATCCGTTGAAGAAAAATGATCTATTTTATTCTTGTTCTAGCAGCAGTTTTAAGACTCATCTTAGTCAATCAAAGTTTTTGGCTCGATGAGGCTGCTTCCTTAATTATTGCCAGACAAGATCTTACTCAACTGATATCCAGTCTTGCTGGTGACTTCCATCCTCCTCTGTACTATCTTTTTATGCATTTTTGGCTAAAAATAGGTCTAACTCAAGAATGGTTCTTACGACTTCCCAACATTCTTTTTTCCGTCGCTGCTATATATTTGCTTTACTTGCTTTTCAAAAAAGCTCTTGGTAACAAGATGCCAAAATTAGTCATTGGCCCCGTTAAGCTTAGCCTGCCTGCAACAGCTGCCTTATTTTTGGCATTAAATCCCCTGCACATCTACTACTCTCAAGAGCTGCGCATGTTTGCCCCCGCTGCTTTCCTAGTTACTGCTTCCTGGTACTTTCTTGTCTCAGCTCAAAAAAGCAATAAAAATAGCTGGTTTATTCTCTGGGCATTAACCAATACCCTTGGTCTTTACACCTACTATCTTTCTGGCTTTAACATTCTTTCTCAATTAATTTACTTGCTTCTGGCTGACAAAAAACTACTTAAAAAGCTACTACCTTGGACATTTCTCACCGCCCTTTCTTTCTTGCCTTGGCTACCAACTTTTATAAAGCAAACCCAGGGGGGTCAGTATCTTGTTGAGGCTCTTCCCAACTGGAGTCAGCTATCTGGTGACTTATCCTTAAAAAACATCGCCCTGATTCCTGTTAAGTTTATCTTAGGTAGAGTTAATATCTCCTCTGATGATTTTTATTTACTAGCTATTATCGCTTCACTTCTTTACACCTTTTCTTTAATGGCCTTGTCACTGTTCCAAAAACTCTCCCGTCTTTTCTGGTTATGGTTAGTTGTTCCTCTCTTAATCGGGGTAGCTCTTTCCTTTAAAATACCTATGCTTGGCTACTGGCGTTATCTGTTTTTGCTTCCTGCTTTTTCGTCTCTTTTGGCCATCGGTATCTTCCATCTACCTGCCAAACTAAGCATGGTTAACATCCTGCTTTTATCAATTACTTTTCTCTTTTCCAATTTCTTGTTTTGGACCACGCCCAGTTTTCATCGCGAAAACTGGAAACAAGCAACGGATTTTGTATTACAAAAACAAGACCAGCAATCAGTCTCTGTATTTGCCTTTCCTCAGCCATTTGCTCCTGTTCGCTGGTATGCTCCTCAACTAAACTCATCGGGTGCATTAACTGATCTATCAATTGATCCCCAAGAACTTGATCTAAATCTAAGCCAAATCACTACCGGCAAAGACACCGTCTACTACTTTGAATACCTATCAGAACTAACTGACCCTAAAGACAACATTCCCGCCTGGTTAAATAACGCCGGCTACAACCAGGAACAAATCTACAACTTCAATGGAGTGGGTTTTGTTTATCAATATCAGCACTAAGCTGATGATCTTTCTTGTAATAACCTTCATACTAGGCAGCTCATTTCATTTGTTTTTTACCTTCACTTCGGCCTTCTATATCTTCCCCGAGATTAGCCTATACCCATACTTGATCACCAAGGGTCTCACTCCCTACACCCAATTAATTGATCAACACTTCCCCGCCATTTTTTTTGGTCCCTTTAATTTATCTTTCTTTTCCATCACCACACCCACTTCAGCTTTATATGCTTATCTTGCTGTTTTGCTTTTAACCAACTTAGGCGCTCTTTTGCTGATTAACAAAAAGCTCTCCCAAAAGGTTGACAAGCTTTTGGTTTTTGCAGGTTTCATCATCACTTATATACTTTTATCTTCAGGTAATTTCTGGCTAGAAAGCTTTATCTTGCTATTTCTCATCTGGGGTCTATACCTTTTTTTCCATCCGTCCAGCTGGGCAAAAGTTATCTCAGGTCTTCTCTTTGGTCTGGCCTTAGGTACCCGCCCCACTCTTTTGCTCTTTTTTGCAATCTTGGTCTATCAAAAAAGAAAAAGCCTTGGCTCAAGCTTCATCCTTGCCTCCGCCTTGTACCCTCTTTCTCAACTTATCTGGTTAACCGCAAACCAGTTATGGCCCTCCTTCTTACAGCTAATGCAGTTTAACTCAAGTTTTTACATATCTCTCTCCTCCAAAGCTCCCAACTTTAATCATCTGATAATCACCTTACTAGTCTTACTGTTAGTGTTTATCGTCCATAAAAAAGACCAGCTCGTCTTACTACTTATCTTTTTTGCCACCCTATCAATCGGCGCTTATCCGCGCTTTGAGCTGATTCATCTTTTACCTGCCGCTCTCACCATTTTGATCCTGCTTCCCTCAAAAGTTAACAAAAAACTTCTTTTAGGCTGGGTTGCTTTGTCTCTGTCTTTACTTGTCTACATACACCCCTTCAAATCTATCAACTTTTTTAACCCCTCCTCCTTGCAAACAACAGCTGCCCAGATCGAAAGCAAGACCAACCTTGATCAGCTATATATTCTCGGCGGGCCAGATCAGCTTTATCAGCTAACCAACTCAACTCCCACTGGCAATATCTATCTTCCCAGTCTTCCCTGGTACCACGCCAATCCTGATTTTGTACAAAAACAAATCAATGCCCTAAAAAACAACCCTCAAGCTCCGGTAATTATCAACACCCAAAGCTCTCTCGGGGGTGTTGGTATCAAAAAATACGCCTCATCTGTCCTTCAGTACGTTTATCAAAACTATCAAATGACAGACTCAGTCGGCCCCTTGCATATATATAAATCAGCTGATGCGATAAACTAAGCTTATGCGTATATGTATCGACGTTTCCCAAATTGTTTATGGCACTGGTGTCTCTCGCTACACTCAACATCTGGTTGAAAATATCCTAAAGGCCGGCTCCGATCATCAGTTCCTGCTTTTTGCAGGCTCACTGCGTCAAAAAGAAAAGCTTAAGCTTCTAGTCAATCGCTTGCCAGCTGAAAAAAAGATTCTGCCGATTCCTCCCAAGTTTCTAAACTTGCTTTGGAATACATGGCATCTGCTTCCTTTAGAGTTTCTAACCGGCCCAATTGATCTGGTTCACACCTCAGACTGGGCAGAGCCACCCGTAAGAAATGCCCTTAAAGTTACTACCATCCACGACCTGGCACATCTGAAAAACCCTCAGTATGCTTCAGGCTCAATAAGGCGCACTCATCGCAAGAAGCTTTTCTGGGTTAAAAAAGAGTCTGACCATATAATCACTCCCTCACACGCTACCAAAAAGGATGTGGTTGATTTATTAAAAATTAAACCAGAGCGCATCAGCGTCATTCACGAGGCCACCACCTTAACCAAAAAACAAGACTTTTCAACAAAAGAACAAGAAAGGATACTAAAAAGGCTTGCCATTAAAAAGCCCTACATCTTAATTCCCGGCTGTGGCCATCCACGCAAAAACATCGATCGTCAAATCCAGGCCTTCAAACAAGCAGATCTTCCCAGCCACCAGTTGGCAATCTTTGGCCGGCCATCAGAAGAGGAGATAAAGCTCCAGTCTGCAAACGTTCGCTTCACAGGCTTTGTTGATCAAAGACACATCCCTGTTTTATATCAAAACTCAGCCTTAGTTTTATACACTTCTTTATATGAAGGTTTTGGCTTACCAATACTGGATGCTTTTGCCAGCCAGACACCAGTGGTAACCAGTAATGTCTCGAGCATGCCCGAGGTGGCTGGTAATGCAGCGGTTCAAGTTGATCCAGAGGACGTTTCTAGCATCAAAACTGGTATAATCAAAGCGTTCGAGAATAGACAGGATTTAATACAAAAAGGTCAGCAAAGAAATGAACAGTTTTCTTGGCAAAAGACTGCCGAAAAAACGTTAGAAGTTTATCAAAAGATAATAAACAATCACCAATAATCTAAGGCTATGATAATAGGTATCGATGGTAATGAAGCCAACATTCCTCAGCGAGTGGGAGTAAACCAGGTAGCTTTTAAATTAATTCAGCACCTATCCAAACTAGATACAGAGCACAAATTTGTTGTTTATCTAAAAGACAGACCTCTTCCTGACTTGCCCGAGCCTTCAGACAACTTTACCTATAAAGTTTTCGGTCCTCAAAAGGCCTGGGTGCTAACGGGTCTAACCTGGAATTTATGGTTTAAAAAACCCAGACCGGATATCTTTTTCTCACCTAGCCATTACATTCCCTTATTCTCTCCAGTCCCGCAGGTATTTTCTATTATGGATTTGTCCTATGAAAAATTTGGTGAAAAATATTTTAAAACCAAAGACCTGCATCAACTACGCCGCTGGACAAGAGCTTCTGCCAAAAAAGCTAAGTTGATCACTACTATCTCCCAAACTACAAAAAAAGATATCCAAGAGTATTATCAAGTTTCCTCAGAAAAGATCAAGGTTATATACCCAGGCTACAACCAAGATCTTTATCACCGTCGTGTCCCCTTAACCAAACAAAAGCAGGTTAGAGAAAAATATGCCATTAAAGGCAAGTACCTTTTGTATCTTGGCACCCTACAGCCCCGCAAAAACATCTCTCGTCTGATTGAAGCGTTTTCAATCTTAAATACCGGCAAACTAGTAATCGTCGGCAAAAAGGGCTGGCTTTATGAAAAGATATTCCAACAAGTCAAAGATCTTGATCTTGAGGATGATGTAATATTCACCGGCTTTGCTCCTGATCAAGACATTCCCGCTCTATACAAAGCCTCTCAGGCATATGTGCTTCCCTCACTTTACGAAGGTTTTGGGATTCCGGTCATCGAAGCCCAAGCTTGTGGAGCTCAAACCGTGGTATCAAACGTCTCCAGCCTGCCAGAAATAGCTGGTCCAGCCTCTATATATATAGAAGACCCTCGCTCAGTCAAGCAAATTGCCGAGGCTCTTAGAACTGCTTTCTCCATGCCCAAGCAAGAGCGAGTCAGGCGTAAAAGTCTCGCTAAAGAGAACGTTCAGCGCTTCTCTTGGGACAAAGCAGCCAAGCAAACCCTTGACTCTTTAGTGAAAGTAGCTAAAAGTTGATAGAATGATCCTATGAAAATCTTAAATCTTAATATTTCAGCCCAGGGAATATACTTTGTTGATAAGCACAACAACAAACTAAAAGTAAGCTCTGCCATCAAAAAGATTTTTAACCGCTTCTATCATTGGTACTTGGACTTTAAGCTTTTTGTTATGTTCTGGGTAAGCTGGGTACCTTCTCACTTGATTAGAAACAACTTCTTCAGGCTCTGTGGTATTAAAATTGGTAGAGGTTCAACCTTTCACACCGGGGCGCATTTCTTCCAACCTAAAAATATTAAAGTTGGTAAAGGCACAATCATTGGCTTCCGTGCCTTCCTTGATGGTCGCGACACTATCCAAATTGGCTCCCACACTGACATCGCCTCAGAGGTGATGATCTATAACTCACAACACGACATCCACGATCCAGACATGACAGCTACAGAAGAACCGGTCAAAATAGGCGACTACGTTTTTATTGGTCCTCGGGTAATTATTCTGCCTGGGGTAACAATAGGGGATGGCGCCGTCATTGCAGCTGGTGCGGTCGTCACCAAGGATGTTCCTGAAAAAACCATCGTTGGCGGTATTCCTGCCAAACCAATCGGGAAAAGAAATCTTGAAAAACTAGACTATCGTTTAGGTAGGCCTCGTCTATTCCAATAAACTATGAAAAAAATATTTATAATTCCCGTTTTACTTGTTTATATTTTAGGCTTAGTTTATCTATCACTTCCAGCTCCCAAAGTTCCTCAACTGCCTGACGCCGCTATATCAGACGAGCCCGGTGATACCTGGCAAAACCCCAATCAAACAGCTTACTTCACCAACTGGGAAAGAAAACAAGTCTTGCCATCCCTGCAAGAAGATTTTTCTCTTAAGCTCTTTGGCTTAACCATCCCTTCTTATAGACTAAACTACCGACCTGAAGAGGCAGACAAGTACATTAGAAAACACATTGACTCTTACTATCTTGAAGAAGTTGTCCACCCCTTAAGAGAGTCACTGTTTGTTCATGGCTGGAATCCACGCAAATCTCCCCGATATGCTCACTTGTCAGAAGGTGATATTAGCGAAAGATTAATTATCTTCAAAGACAAAGTTTATCGCTCAAAAATTATTCTCAATCCCTATTACTCGAGCTTTTTGATCAGAGTCTTAATCTGGACAGCCATCTTTCCTGCTTCATATTTTGCTTTCAAGCAATTATTTATTTCTTCAAAAACTTTTGTCTCCAGTATTAACAGTTACTTAAAACAATAATGGATCTAACTATTATCATCCCCTCATACAACACCAAAAAAGACACTCAAAACTGTCTCAACTCCATCTACAAACACACCAAAGGCATCGAGTTTGAAGTTATCGTTGTAGACAACGACTCTCATGACGGCTCGCCTAAAATGATAAAAGAAAAATTCTCCCAGGTTAACTTAATTGCTAATAAGGAAAATCTCGGGTTTGGTAAAGCTAACAATCAAGCGGTTAAGCAGGCCAAAGGTGAATACATCTTGCTTTTAAACTCCGACACCTTGCTTCACGACAACGCCTTAAAAACATCTTTAGATGCAGCCAAAAATATTGATAAGATCGGTGCTTTTACTTGCAAACTGGTTTACAAAGATGGTGACTTGCAACCCACCGGCGGTTACTTCCCCACCCTCTGCAATTTATATGCTTGGCAACTTTTTATCGATGATCTACCCTTTGTCTCCAAACTAATTAAATCAGTTCATCCTCCAGTTTCTCACTACACCCAAAAAAGAAATCTTGACTGGGTAACCGGTGCTTTCAGCATCATCCCCAAAAAGGTATATGAAAAAACTGGCGGTTTTGATCCTGACATCTTCATGTATGCCGAAGAGCTAGAGTTGTGCTACCGGATTAAAAAACAAGGTTACAAAGCTATTTACGATCCAGTTGCCACCATCACCCATCTTCAAGCCAAGTCTTCATCCGTTAGCTACTCTCTTATCTCAGAGATCAAAGGCATCAAATACTTTTTTAGAAAACACAAACCTGCTTGGCAATTGCCACTTGCTGCACTTGCATTTAAAGCTGGTTCGCTTTTGCGCATTTTAGTCTTTGGTATTATTAAAAACGATTCACAAAAAAGGGATGTCTATCTTAAAGCATTATCTGTCTAAACAAAAACTAAACACTCTCATAAAGTACACCTTTGCAGTTCTGTTGGTGTTTATTCCCTTGTATCCCAAATTCCCCTTATTTACTCTTCCCTTTACTTCAGTAGCCATTCGTCTGGAAGACTTTATTATCGCCTTCCTGGCTCTTCTTCTGCTCTTATCTTTACCGTATTACCTAGAGCAGATTAAAAAATCTCTTGTTGTTAGGTCGCTAATAATCTTCTTTCTAATTGGTCTTTTAGCCACAATAAGTGGAGCATTCTTAACTCACACAGTCTCAATTAAAATAGCTGCCCTTCACTGGCTGCGACGTATTGAATACGCTATTCCTTTCTTCGCTGGCTTAATTCTTGCCAACAAGAAGAATCTACGTTTTTTCATTGAAGTGATTGTCGTGACTGCAGTCGGGGTGCTCTTCTATGGCCTGGCCCAGATTTATCTTAAGGCCCCTGTAATCTCCACTCAAAATGCTGAATTTTCCAAAGGCTTTGCTCTTACCCTAGAGCCGGGGGTAAATCTAGCCTCTACTTTTGCCGGCCATTATGACCTGGCCACCTATCTAGTCATGACTTTATCAATCTTTTCAGCTTTAATTTTCGCGGTCAAAAAATCCTGGCAGAAATTATTCTTGATAGTTCTTTCACTGGGCTTGTTTTGGCTTCAACTGCGAACCGGTTCCAGAATCGCTTTCTTTGCTCTTCTAATCTCACTACCCTTGTCGCTGCTTCTTTCACGCAAGCCTGTCTGGATTATTCCTGTCTTTGTTGTAGCGGCAATAGGCTTAGCCAATACTCCGGCCATCTCCAGTCGTTTTGGTAGTTTAATCAAAGTTCTGCAGTTCAAGAGCGTGCAAGAGCAAGTTAAAGGAGTGTTTGATGATCGCAGCTTACTAATCAAGCCAATTTATGCTCAACAGGACACAGCTCCCGCACCAGCTTTAAGGCCTATCCAGCAAGACAGGTCAACTTCAATTAGGTTTGATGTTGAGTGGCCAATGGCCATCCGTTCATTTAAGAAAAACCCCTTCTTGGGCACAGGCTACGGCTCGCTGGGGCTTGCCACCGACAATGACTATCTAAGAGCCATAGGAGAAACAGGTCTTCTTGGTTTTGTTGCCTTTGCCTCAGTCATACTCTCTCTTCTGGCAGCCCTTTTCAAGGGATTAAAAATCGTCAAAGATAACTTCGTTAATCAATTCCTTGTAGGAATTGTCTCCATGGTGATCGGGTTTTTGGCTATAGCTTCATTTTTGGATGTATTTGAAGCCAGTAAAGTTGCTACCTTGTTTTGGATGTACACCGGCCTTGCAGTTGGTTTTATAAATAAAAAATAACCATGAAGAAAATTGCCTTAACTCTCATCTTGGCACTAGCTCTTTTTACTCGCTGGTACAAAATTGACGCCCCAGTTGCCGACTGGCATTCATTTCGCCAAGCAGACACCGCTTCAGTCTCACATCAGTATCTTAAAAACGGCATCGACCTGCTCCGCCCCAGTTATCATGACTTATCTAACATCCCCTCAGGTGAATACAATCCTCAAGGTTATCGCATGGTTGAGTTTCCCCTCTACAACGCTATCCATGCCTCACTGGCCAAAGCCGGCGATTTCTGGACACTAGACCAATGGGGCAGAGCCCTCTCTGTTGCTTTTTCTCTGGGCACTATCATCTTTTTGTATCTAATTATCGAGAAGATTTCCAACTCTAAAACTGCTCTTCTTTCAGCTTTTATTCTTGCCATCATGCCTTTCAATATCTTCTACTCACGTACCATCCTGCCAGAGCCTTTAATGCTCTTTTTGTTAATGGCTGGCAGCTATTTTTTCGTGCGCATGATTGAAGAGACTAAAGCCATAAACTTTCTTATCTCCTCTTTGCTTTTAGCTGCGTCTCTACTGGTAAAGCCCTACACCTTATTCTTCTTCCTGCCTTTGTTTGCCTTAGCTCTCAAAAAATGGGGCATAAAGCTTTTTAAAAAACCACTCTTCTACTTATATCCGCTTTTGGTCTTTATTCCTCTGGTTCTTTGGCGCCTCTGGATTCAAAACTTCCCTGCCGGTATCCCTGTCAATGCCTGGCTTTTAAATATGGACAACATCCGCCTGCGCCCCGCTTGGTGGAGATGGTTATTTGCTGAGCGCTTATCAAAGCTCATCTTAGGCTACTGGGGTCTGCCACTGTTTGTCTTTGGGCTTTTACAAAAACCACTCAAGACCGAGAAATGGTTTTATCACTTTTGGTTGTTAGGGATTTTCGCTTATCTGGTTATCTTCGCTGGCGGCAACGTTACTCATGACTATTATCAGTTCATCATCACTCCAGTTGTGGCTGTCTTTGTTGCCAAAGGCTTAATTTATCTCTTCTCTCCCCAAAATAACTTAATTAGACCCCTAACCATTCTCATATCTATCTTTTCACTGGGTATGATGGTTTTCCTCTCCTGGTATCAAGTTCGTGAATACTACAAAATCAACAATCCTCCTATCGTGTCCGTTGGTCAAAAAGCTGACAGAATACTTCCTGATGATGCCAAAGTGATTGCTCCATACAATGGTGATACGGCCTTCCTCTATCAAATTAAAAGACAGGGCTGGCCGGCTGTTACCACCGATCTTACAAAGTTAATTGATCAGGGTGCTACCCACTATGTGTCTATAAACTTTGATCAAACTACCAGTAATATACTTAACAACCCCGCTCACCAAGTTATCGAGAAAACCGAAGACTATGTCATTGTAAAATTAGATCGAACATGAAGATATTAATGCTCACCCCATATCTGCCGTATCCAGACTCTTCCGGAGGGCAAATTCGCACCCAGAATCTTCTCAAGCACTTAAAATCCGATCACGACATTACTTTGTTTTCTTTGATTAAAGATCCCAAAGAAAAGCAATACATACCTATTCTGGAAAAAGATTTCTGCAAAAAAGTTAAAGTCTTTCTGCGCTCCCAAAAACCTTTTACATTCAAAAATGTAATTAACAGCGCTTTTTCACTAAAACCCTTCCTAGTCGTCAGAAACTTTTCCTCTGATGCCAAAAAAGCCATTGAAAAAGAACTGCAGAAAGGCGACTACGATCTAATCCACGTCGAAACCTTTTATGCCATGCCTCATATACCCGAGACTGATATCCCCGTAGTTTTAGTTGACCAAACAATCGAATACAAAGTCTATCAGCACTACACAGAAAAGACGGCTCTCTGGCCGCTTAAACCCCTTATGTATCTTGATGTAGCCAAATTAAAGTACTGGGAGCGCCATTACTGGCAAAAAGCCGACAGAGCCATTGCTGTCTCCTCACAGGACAAAGAGCAAATGCTCCAGCTCGAGCCAGATCTTGACGTTAACATCGTCCCCAACGGGGTCAATCTTGATTTATTCAAAAAGAAAACCAGTTGGCAAACAGACAGCCCCAAACTCCTCTTCATCGGCAACTTTCACTGGTTGCAGAACACAGAAGCTGCTAAGTTCTTAATCAACAAGGTTTTTCCCATAGTTCAAAAACAGCTTCCCAGATCTCAAGTTCACATCGTCGGTCAACATCAACCCGATGATCTTAAAGAACTAGCCAACGACTCCGTGATAATAAACGAGCTTGCAGAAGACGATGTCCAGGGCATCGTCGACGCTTATCACAACTCTGATGTTTTTGTGGCCCCTCTATTTGGACCGGGGGGGACCAGACTAAAAACTCTGGCCGCCATGGCTAGCCAACTTCCAATAGTTTCCTCTCCTGTAGGAATAAGTGGATTGGGAATAAATGAAGGCGAATATGCTCTAGTTTCTCAAGATCCCCAGAAAATGGCTCAGTACGTGGTTCAGCTGATTAAAAACCCCCAACAAGCAGAAAAAATGGCCAAAAAGTCTCGTCGTTTTGTAGAAAAAGAATATAGTTACAAATCAATAGCCAGTAAATTGAGTAATATCTATCAAAAAGTTGCCAATGTCTAAATATCAAAACAAACTTTCAGTTATCATCATCTCCTACAACACCAAGAACTTATTAAAAAACTGCATTGAGTCACTACAAAAAGCAGATCACCCAGAGGGTGGTTTGGAAATTATAGTAGTGGACAACAACTCCCCCGATGACAGTGTTGCTATGGTGAAAAAGGAATTCCCTCAGGTAAAGTTAATAGCTAACAAGGATAACACCGGCTTTGCAGCTGCCAACAATCAAGGGGTAGACATATCTACCGGAGAATACGTTCTATTTCTAAATTCAGACACCGTCGTCAACAAAAACTCACTAACCAAACCGGTCAAATACATGCAAGAGAACCCTCAGGTGGGGGCTTTAACCGTCAAGCTCAAACTCGCCTCAGGTGATCTAGATCCAGACAATCATCGCGGTTTTCCCACTCCCTGGACTTCAATTACCCACTTCACTTTCCTAGACCGACTCTTTCCCCAAAGCAAACTCTTCAATCAATATTACCAGTCATACAAAAATTTTGACGAAACTCACTCTATCGAGGTAGCGGCTGGATCATATCTATTAATGCCCAAAGAACTCTTTTTACAAGTTGGTGGTTGGGGAGAAGAGTACTTCTTTTACGGTGAAGACATCGACCTTTGCTACCAGATACATCAAGCTGGAAAAGACATTGTCTACTATCCTCACACAGTCGTTATGCACTATAAGGGTGCCAGCTCAGGCTTAAGGAAGGAAAGCAAAGAAATCGCCAAACCTCCTAAAGCCACTCGAGTTAAAGTAGCCAAATCATCAGTAAAGGCTATGAAGATCTTTTACAGGAAATTTTATAAAGATAAGTACCCCAAAATAGTTACTAGTTTTGTTCTGGGCGGTATCTCACTCTTAGGTTTTTTCAGAGTGTTAAAACACAAATTGTCTTAAATTAGGTCAACAAACATGAAAATAGGTATTGATGCACGTCTATACGGCCCTAAACACACCGGTATCGGCCGATACACTCAAAATCTTCTTCGTCAGTTAATAAATCTTGATAAAAAAAACCAGTATGTACTTTTTGGAGATCCAGATCTTTTGCAACAAGACTTTAACTCCTCTCAAATTAAAATCGTCCCCTTAAAGACTAGAATTTACAGTTTTTCTGAGCAGTTAGTCAATTTATTCAAGTTCAAAAAGCAAAATCTTGATCTTCTTCATGTTCCTCATTTCAATGCTCCCATCTTTTACAACCAGCCACTAGTTATCACCTTACATGATTTAATAAAACACTTTTCAACTGGCACTAAAACCAGTACCTTGCCGCCCTGGCAGTATCAAGTCAAGCGCTTGGGGTACAAGCTGGTTTTAAATCAAACCATCAAAAAATCAAACGCCGTCATTACCCCCTCTCATTACTGGAAAAATTACTTAATCAACAACATGTCTCTTGATCCCCAAAAAATCCATGTTACTTACGAAGCTGTCACCAGTGATTTCAAAATCCCCCGTAAAGTAGATAAAAAGATTCTCTCCAAATACAAACTCCAAAAACCATTTATCGTCTATACTGGCAATTTATATCCTCATAAAAACGTTGACTTTCTGGTTAAGGCAGTAAAGCAGTACAACAAAAATCACCACAACAAAGTCACCTTGGCTCTAATAAGCGCTCGTGACGCTTTTCATGACAGATTCTCAACTACCAAGTACATAAAGCCCTTAGGTTATGTTCCCGACGATGAGATGGCTCAGCTTTATTCTCAAGGCTTAGCTTTAGTGCAACCTTCTTTACTGGAGGGGTTTGGATTAACTGGTCTGGAAGCAATGAGGGTTGGTTTACCTGTGCTATCTTCATCTGCCAGCTGCCTGCCCGAAGTTTACTCAGATGCGGCTCTATATTTTGACCCACACGACCAAATAGACTTTATCTTAAAGCTTGAAAAAATTGTTCAAGATCAAAGCTTAAGACAGGAGCTCTCCCAAAGAGGCAAAAAACATGTAACCAAATTTTCTTGGAAAAAAACAGCCCTAAAAACACTACAAGCTTATCAACAGGTTCTTTCAGCAAAATCATGAAAGTTGCACTAGTCTACGATCGGGTAAATAAGTTTGGTGGGGCGGAAAGACTGCTACTTCAACTTCATAAAGTTTTCCCGGATGCTCCCCTATACACCTTGGTTCATAATCCCCGGACTGCCACCTGGGCCAGCCACATAGAGGTTATTCCTAGTTTCTTTAATAAAATTAAATTTTTACGCACTAGACATCAGCTTTTAGCTCTCCTGGCCCCCTTAGGTTTTGAAAGTTTTGACTTCCGTGATTTTGATCTAGTCATTTCTCTCACCTCAGAGTCAGCCAAGTGTATTATTACCAAGCCTGACACCCTGCATATCTGTTACTGTCTGACTCCCACTCGATATCTTTGGTCAGCTCAACAAGATTATCTAAAACACCCCGCTTTTGGTCTTTTGTCTCCTCTGATTAAACCCTTTTTCAAACTATTCCGCCCAAGACTTAAAAAACGCGATTATATCTTTGCCCAAAGGCCAGATAAGTATCTGGCTATCTCCAAAACCGTACAAAAAAGGATTGAGAAATTTTATAATCGCCAGTCGCAAGTTATTTATCCACCCGTTAATTATCAGTACTTTTCAGCTGACACTCAGCAAACACAAGACTTCTATCTTTTAGTCTCTCGTTTGGAGTCATACAAAAAAACCAGCATAGTAGTTAAAGCCTTCAACCAAATGTCAGAAAAAAAGTTAAAAATAGTTGGTACCGGCTCACAGATCAACAAGCTCCAAAAAATGGCTAAGCAAAACATTCAGTTTCTTGGCCACGTCAGTGATCAGCACCTGCGCAGTCTCTACTCTCAAGCTAAAGCTTTAGTCTTTCCTCAGTTGGAAGATTTTGGCATAGTTCCTCTTGAAGCTCAGGCCGCTGGCACTCCCGTAATTGCTTATAAAAAAGGTGGCGCCACCGAAACAGTCATTGAGGGTAAAACTGGCTTGTTTTTCAAAAACCAAACTCCATCTGCTATCATCAAAACTATTGGTCAGTTTGAAAACATGACTAATCAGTTTTCTGATAAACTATGTCAACATCAAGCTGAAAACTTTAACCAATCTCGTTTTCAAAAATTAACTAAACAAAAAACCAAAACTCTATGGGAGAACCATCAACAGAAAACTATCTAGATCATACATATATCTGCCTTCTGGCTGGCGGTACAGGTACCAGACTTTGGCCTCGCTCCCGCAAATCAAGCCCTAAACAATTCAGCTCTCTTTTTCATCACCACACACTTTTCCAGCAAACCATCAAAAGAGTCAAAGATCTAATTCCTCTTTCAAGAGTTTTTGTTATCACCAATGATAGCTACGTTGAGGACATTCAAAATCAAGAACCCCTTATTCCTGAAGAAAACATAATCGGAGAACCAGAAAAGAAAAACACCGCCCTTGCCATGGGGGTAGCGGCAGCTCATATTCACAAACAAGATCCTGATGCTGTCATTATTAACTTGGCCACAGATCATCTTATTAACGATGTCGATTTATATCAAACAACACTTAAGCAAGCTGCTAAAGTAGCCTTTCAAGAAAAACTGATTGTTACCGTAGGTATCCAACCTAAGTTTCCTCACGTCGGCCTAGGTTACATTGAGGCAGGAGAAAAGATGAGAGATGTAAACGGTACTGAAGTTCACAAAGTCACTGCCTTCAAAGAAAAACCTGACCTGAAATCAGCTCAAAGTTTCCTTCAAGCAGGCAACTACTACTGGAATGCCAACAACTACGTTTGGCCTTCACAAACCATCTTGGATGAATTCAAAAAACTTGACCCTGATTTATACAAAAACATCGACACAATCTATCAATCGATAGGCCAGTCAGATCAACAAGACGTTTTAATAGAGCAATACAAACAAGCTCGTCCAGACTCAATTGACTATGCCATCTCGGAAAAAACAGACAAACTCGTTGTCATTCCCGGTAAATTCGGCTGGAGTGACATTGGAGATTGGCAGGCGGTTTATGACCTCTCACAAAAAGATGAGGACGGAAATGTGGTTATCAGCTACGGACAAGAGGGTAGTCACCATAGTATAGATACAAAAAACACTCTTATTCACTTTGATGATCAGTTAATTGCTACAATTGGTGTGGAGGACTTAATCATCGTCGATACCAAAGATGCTCTCTTAGTTTGCCACAAAGACAAAGCAGAAGATGTCAAAAAATTAGTTAACCTACTCAAAAAGCAAAAACTTAATAAATACACCTAAAATTAATGTTTTATAAAATAACTAAGCGCTTGATTGATATCATTGCTTCTCTAATTCTCGCTGTTCTCTTTCTTCCCATCTGGATCATTATTCCCATCTTAATAAAACTTGACTCACCTGGTCCAATTTTTTACAAACCAATCAGGGTTGGCCAAGGTGGAAAACCTTTTAAAATGCTCAAATTCCGTTCTATGCGCATGTTCAAAGTAGATGGAGAACTGGTTCACGCAGTCAAATACTGGGAAAAAGATAAAAAGTTGTACGAAAAATATAAAAAGCAAGGATGGAAACTGGGTCTTGATGAAGATCCTCGAATCACCAAGCTGGGCAAAATAATGAGACAGACATCACTGGATGAAACTCCTCAAGTTTTTAATATCTTCATGGGAGAGATGAGTTTAGTTGGTCCCAGAGCTTATGTCCAAAAAGAACTTGATGATGCCATCAAGCGCTATGGAAAAAAGATTGAGGCTTACATCGACGAAAGTTTGAGAGTTAAACCTGGACTAACCGGGCGTTGGCAGGTGTCAGGCAGAAACGACATCCCCTGGGATGAAAGAGTTCAGATAGACGCCCGCTACGCCAACAAAAGAAACATTATCAACGATCTGCTTATAATCCTGCGTACTCCTCTGGCTATGATTTCTAAGTGGTAGGCAAGTATTGATTTAACCCTTAACAAAACGGTAAACTGGATTAATGGAGCTAAAAAAGATAGACAACGACCAAGAAAATTCTCAAGAGACTGAGAATAATAAAAAGACTAAAAAGAAATTTAGTTTGCCTAGTTTTTCATTTAAATCTCTCTCACTTCCCAAATTTTCAGGTTTTTCTGCAAAGTTTTCCCCTGCAATATACATAGTGGGTGGCTTGTTGGCTCTTATTCTTCTCCTAAGCCTTGCCATTGGTATTCCTGCATATTCCATGCGCCAACCACTACAAGAGACCGCAAACTCAGGCAGACAAATTGTAGACAGCATTCAAGATCAGGATCTTGCTGCCGCCCAAACTCACCTTGATGAAACCAAGCAAAGTCTAGAAACAGTCGATAAGCGATATCAAAGATTGGTTTGGCTTAAATTTGTTCCCGGTTTACGCATCTACTACCTTGACGGACAACATGGTCTTAATGCTGCCTCTCATTCTCTTCAAGCAGGCCAAAAGCTAATTACAGCTATAAATCCGTATGCGGACTTGCTTGGCTTTAAAGCCAAAGGAGGTCAAGGCCAGGTAGAGACCCAGACTGCTGAAGAAAGAATACTCTTCCTCACTCAAACTCTTGATGCCATCTCTCCACAGCTTGAGGAAATAAACTCAGATCTTCAGAAAGCACAAGAAGAGCTAGATCAGATCAATCCCAACCACTACCCCTACTCAATAGCTGGCAAAAAAATAAGACCTAACATCACAAAAGCTCAAGACACCTTCAAAGAATCTCAGAAAGCCCTTTCCGAGTCCAAGCCACTAATCGAGTTACTACCTCAACTTTTAGGCCAAGATGAAGAAAAAATTTATCTACTTCTTTTCCAAAACGACGGAGAAATACGGCCTACCGGAGGTTTTCTGACCGCTTACGCATATATAAAGGTTCATAACGGCAAGATTACCCCGCTTGAGTCACGCGATATTTACCATCTGGATGCCAGATTCAACAAAAACGTTGAAGCACCTCCAGCTATCAAGAAGTTTTTAGATGAGTACACCTGGCACTTGCGCAACATGAACTTAAGTCCAGATTTTAAAACAAGCATGGACACTTTCATGGGCCATTTCAGAGATGTTCCTGGCACTCGAGAAGTCGATGGAGTTATCGCCATCGATACACAAGTTCCGGTTCGTCTTCTAGAAGTACTTGGTCCGGTTGGAGTAGGAGGATGGGGCGAGTTTAGTGCTGAAATAGATGAACGCTGGAATATTCCTCAAGTCGTTTACGCTTTAGAAAACATCGCCACCAGACAAGTTGGTTATATAAGGGAGGATAGAAAAGCTGTTTTAGGTCCCTTAATGCACTCAATTCTAGCTAATGCCATGGGCTCACCTAAGCATTTATGGCCTAAATTACTTAACGTTGGCCTTAGTTCTATTCAAGAAAAGCACTTACTCTTCTATTTCTTTGACGAAAGTTCCCAAGATTCAGCTGAAAGTTTCCAAGCTGCTGGCAGAATCAGACCATTTGATGGCGATTATCTTCATATCAATGACGCTAACTTTGGCGGTGCTAAGTCTAACCTCTTTGTCGAGCAGTCCGTCGAACAGGAAATCACCAACAATAATGGTCAAGTAGAAAAAACAGTTACCATCAACTACAACAACCCCCACCCTTCATCCAACTGCGATCCAGAAGCTCCCGGTCTTTGTCTGAATGCCGTTTTGCATCAATGGGTTCGATTATATGTTCCCAAGGGTGCCCAGTTAATTGAGGTCATAGGTTCAGAAACAGCTGCAGCTGAAAGTGAAGATCTTGGCAAAACCGTCTTTGAGTCTTCCTTTACCTTGCGACCTCAGTCTTCAAGTAAGCTTGTTTTCAAATACAGGCTCTCAGGTGAATACTCCCAAGACTTGCCACTTATGATTCAAAAGCAACCAGGTAAATCCAATATCAAACACCAAATCATCTACAACGGTAATGTTTATGAAGAAGAGGTTGCAGGAGATCTGAAAATTAACTTGCAGTAACATGAGTTTGCCCCGAAACTTTACTGATCAAGCAATAATTTTCAAACGTTTCAATTACAAAGAAGCTGACCGCATCATCACAGTTTTTTTCAAAAACTATGGCAAGATGAACATCGTCGCCAAAGGAGTTAGAAAAACCACTTCTAAAAAAGGTCCCCATCTAGAACCTTTCGTTCACAGCAAGCTTCACTTAGTTCGCACCAAATTCATTCCTTTGGTTACTCAAGCCGAAACAATTCGCTCATTCTCCTCACTTCGAGAAGAACTATCTACCATGAGTTTAACTTTTCAGGTAGGTGAGATACTAGACAAACTTCTACCAGAACAACAAGCTCACCCTCATGTCTTCAATGAACTTTTAGTATTACTTTCTTTCCTGGAGGAGACGAATCGCCAAAACAAATTTCATCAACAAGCCGGAGTTAAAAAATTTCAACTTAACCTCTTAGAACATCTAGGCTACGGCCAACCCAAACACAAAGATCTCGAAAGTCTTAAAAATTACTTTGAATACATCATTGATTCCCGCTTGATTGCCAAATCAAGTCTGGATTAATACTTCTGATAAAATACTTCTATGGCTAATTTGTTAGAAAAAGTAGTTTCATTAAGCAAGCGCAGAGGTTTTATATATCCAGGCTCTGATATTTATGGAGGCCTAGCCAATACTTATGATCTTGGTCCCTTAGGAGTTGAGCTAAAAAGAAATATTGTTAATCTTTGGTGGCAGGAATTCGTTCACAGAAGACCAGAAGTTTATGGTCTAGACACTGGAGTTTTAATGAGTCCTCAAGTCTGGCATGCATCAGGACATGCAGATAGCTTTACAGATGTCTTGCTGGATTGCAAAAACTGTCAAAACCGCACCAGAGCTGATCATTTAATTGAAAATAAACTAGATGACATCAAAGTAGAGGGCAAGTCACCTAAGCAACTAGCTGACATTATTGACAAGGAAGAAATTCACTGTCCGGTTTGCGGTCAATTCGACTGGACGGAACCCAGGGCGTTTAATCTTTTATTTGAAACCAGCGTTGGTCTTATTACAGATGAAAAAAACACTACTTATCTAAGAGGGGAGACTGCTCAGGGAATGTTTGTTAACTTCAAAAATGTACTAGACTCTCTTCATCCCAAACTTCCCTTTGGTCTTGCTCAAGTCGGCAAAGCCTTTCGCAATGAGATAACCATGGGTCAGTTTACCTTCAGGGTTTTAGAGTTTGATCTAGCTGAATTTGAATACTTCATCAGAGAAGATGAATGGGTTCAATGGTATGACTTCTGGAAAGAAAGAACCCAAAGCTTCGCCAACCTACTTGGAGTAGAGGATGACAAACTCCGCTGGCGTCCACATACTGAAGATGAGCTCTCTCACTACTCAAAAAAGACAGAAGATCTCGAATATAAATACCCGTTTGGATACAAGGAATGGTTTGCCATTGCATACAGAACAAACTTTGATCTTAAAAACCACATGGATAAATCAGGCACTGATCTGCACTATACCGATCCTCATACTCAAGAAAAATTTATTCCTCATGTCATCGAGCCAACTTTTGGTATTACCCGCTCCCTAACAACCGTCTTAATCAATTCCTATTGGGAGGACAAAGCCAACGACAGAACAGTCCTCAAGCTTCCAAATCATCTATCTCCTTACAAAACAGCCATCTTCCCACTGGTTAGCAACAAAGAAGACATCGTCGGCAAAGCTAAAGAAGTTCACGGACTTCTATACCAAGATATGGTTACCGCTTGGGATGATCGAGGCAATATCGGCAAGCGCTACTACACCCAAGACGAGATAGGTACCCCATTTTGTATTACAATCGACTACGATACCTTAGAAGATGACACCGTCACTGTCAGAGATAGAGATACCACTGGCCAACAAAGAGTTGCCATTGGTAAACTTAGAAATTATCTACAAGAAAAACTTAAATGAAAAAATTCTTAAAACTAACACTAATAATCTCTTTTGCTCTTCTTTTGGGTGCTTGTGGTAAAAAAGCTCCTCAAGAAGAGGCCAAGACAACTCAAAGAATAATTAATCAACTTGAAATAAACCAAAGACCCTTTGTGGCTCTCTTTCCTCACCCAACCGGCAAACTTTTAACCTTGATGATTGACAAGCCAGGAGATATTCCCGAAGCAAAGCTTGAAATCGAGTACTTGTCAGGTAACTCTCTCAAAGGAGGTCGAGCCACAGTAGAATTTCCCACCGATCTGCCTTACACCAGGTCTTTTTTATTAGGTACCTGCAGCGCGGGTGGCAGCTGCAGTTTTGATGAAGATCTAAGCACTGGCACCGTCAAAACTAACTTTACTTTAGGTGACAATCTTCATGTTTTAAAAGACACCTTTGTCTTTATCGATGGAGAAACCAGCACTTCAGATCTGCGTCTAAAATTTGACCCACAATCTCCTCTTACTGGAATTCAAATTCTTGCCTTCACCCATGGTTATCTAGGACAGACAGATCTTGAAGTCACCCAGCCTGGTGTTCTAATTACCTCCAGTAACAGCAGAGACATTGCAGGTCAGTTGTCCATTAAAGCTCCTCAAGCCCAAAAGCTTTACTACTACAACGGGCAAGAATATCAAGAAATAGAAGCCCAAAAAGAAGGCCAGTACTTGGTTGCTGATATTGACCTGTCTCCTCAAAGCAATCAAATCGAGATAATAAGAGACGATCTTCAAGGAGAAACAGAAGAGGTGACACTCTATCAAGTCGGCCCCTTCATAGCTGTAAAGTAACTTTTCTCTAACCCTCTATTTTTAGTTTTCTGTGTTTTGCAAAAACCCTGTTTCAGGTGTGTTCACTCTATTGTTTAACTCTTGACAAGGGTATCAGACTATAGTTAACTGAAAGTGGTATAGGGTGGTAAAGCAACCGATAATTAACAAATAAATAATTAACAAAAAGCACTCGCCTGCCATATGAAATATGTTTATTGGCCGCTACTATCATCATCTCGAGAACAAAGGTCGTCTGTCGATTCCCAAGAAGTTTCGCAAAGAACTAAAATCTGGTGGCGTCATCACCAGAGGAATGGATGGATGCCTGTTTCTTTTCCCCGCCTCTTCCTGGCAGAAACTCTCCGACAAGCTGGCCTCTCTGCCCTTGACCAGCCCTCAAGCAAGACAATTCGTCCGTTTACTCGTACAATCAGCCACCCCCTTAGATCTCGATCCTCAGGGGCGTACTCTTATTCCTCAACACCTTCGGGAGACAGTCAATCTAGACAAAAACATAGTGGTAGCCGGAGCTCTAACCAGGATTGAAATCTGGGACAGAGATCTATACCACCAGCACCTTGACAATCTTGAAAAACAAACTGAAAAGATAGAAGAACAATTGTCACAACTAAATATATGAAAGAAATTAAAAACCTACACAAACCAGTCTTGATGGAAGAGGTGTTAAAGCATCTTAATCCCCAACAAGGTCAATGGCATCTGGATGCCACCTTAGGCGATGCCGGGCATACTCTAGAGCTGCTTAAGCATGATTCAAATGTCTTGGGATTAGATCGAGATCCAAAGGCCTTAGAAAGGTCTCAAAAGATCATCGCAGATCAACTACCAGACAAAGATGTTCAAGTTCTTACCAAACCAAAAGAAGTCGATAAAACATCCGACTGCATACTGCTTCAGGGTAATTTTTCAAACCTAAAAGAATTAACAGCAAAAATGGGTTTTGAAAAATTTTCTGGCATTCTTTTTGATCTGGGAGTTTCAACTCATCAAATACTCTCCTCACAGAGAGGTTTTAGTTTCCAATCAGATGCCCCGCTGGACATGAGAATGGATCCTGACCTAGCTGTTTCCGCTGCTGATCTAATAAACGGTCTTCGCACTGCTGAGTTAAAAAACTTATTTAGAACTTTAGGTGACGAACCTTTTGCCAAACCAATCGCAGAAAAAATAGTCAATACCAGAAAAGAAAAACCTATCACAACCACCAAAGAGCTGGCTTACTTAGTTGAATCAGTAAAACACCGATCAGGCAAACTCCATCCAGCCACTAAAGTATTTCAGGCTTTAAGAATGGCAGTCAACTCTGAAAGAGAAAACCTTGCTCAAGCTCTACCACAAGCGGTAGAACTTTTACAAAAAGATGCCAAGCTGATTATTATCTCTTTTCACGCCGGAGAAGACAGAATCGTTAAACAGTTTTTCAAGAACTCAAGTCAATTAAAAATATTAACTAAAAAACCAATTAGTCCACAGACATCAGAAATTAAATATAACCCCCGCTCTCGCAGCGCCAAGCTGAGAGTAGCACAAAAAAAATAAAATGGATAAACACTTAAACATAAGCCTTAAAATAACCGCCGCACTAGTAGTAGTGCTTGCCATCTTAAACATCATCGGCACCAATTTGCTTGCTACTCAGGGACAAGAGCTGGAACAAATTCACCAAAAAACTCTTCAACTAGAAAACGAAAACCAGATCCTCGCCAACAAGATTGCCCATTGCTCATCACTAAGCTATCTGGAGGAACAGGCAAAGGAAAAAGGTTTTATCAAGATTTCAAAACCTCTAGCTCTAAAAGATATTGCCCCAGTTGCCTACATCAACAATCGATAAGTTAAAATTAGAATGTGACACGTTTAAGACTTAAACTAGTTCAGGTCCTTATCCCCGTTTTAAGTCTTCTTGTTCTTGGTCGTCTATTTTACTGGCAGATAATTCGCAGACCACAACTGTCTACTAAAGCATCCAGTCAGCACAGTGATATCGTTAGTATCGACGCCCACAGGGGTAGCATTCTAAGCAGTGACGGCTCCATCCTAGCCGGAACAGAAAACCGATATCTCCTATATGCCTACACACCTCATATTGAAAAACCAACCGATCAAATAAGCGAAGAAATCTCACCCATTCTTGCCCATGATAATCTGCCTGCCACAAGCTCAGCTCAAGTTGTACCTTTAGATGAAAGAATCAAGCTAACACAAGACTATTTAAAGCAAAGATTCTCCATGGATCGTTCCTGGATTGCCCTAAAACATCACTTAACAATCGATCAAAAAGAATCTATCGAGAAACTGGGCATAAAAGGATTAGGCTTCCAGCCTCAAACAATCCGTTACTATCCTGAAGCATCCATGAGCGCCAACATTCTCGGCTTTGTCGGCAAAGATAACTCCGGTCAACCCCAAGGTTACTTTGGTCTGGAAGGCTACTATGATCGCCAGTTGCAGGGCAGATCAGGTCAGCTTATTCAGGAAACTGATGCTCAAGGCAACCCTATCTTAGTCGGCCGCTATCAAAACATAACTTCACGTAATGGTCGCGATCTAGTCACTACCATAAATCGCAGCTTTCAGTATCAAGTGGAGAAGCTGCTTAAAGAAGGCCTCAAAAAGTATGGGGCCAAACAGGGAACAGCCATAATCATGAACTCAAAGACTGGAGCAATTCTATCTTTAGCCAACCTTCCCTCATATGATTCCAGGATCTTCTATCAATACGATCAGTCCCTTTATAAAAACCCCGTTGTAGCCAATCTTTTCGAACCAGGCTCTATCTTTAAACCCTTAGTTATGGCCGCTGCTCTAGATACCGGCAAAGTCAAGCCGGATACAGAGTGTGACATCTGCGCCAAGCCCATCAAAATCGGTAAATATACAATCAAAACCTGGAACGAAGAGTATCACCCCAACACCACCATGACAGAAACCATTGTTAACTCAGATAACACAGGCATGGTTTTTGTTGCTAGAAAATTAGGCGCAAAAGATCTGCATGATTATCTAGACAAATTTGGTCTTGGCTCAAAAACAGACGTTGACCTTCAGGAAGAAGTTAGTGGCAGCCTAAGCGATGTTAATGATATGGGACCAATCGAGATTGCCACCACATCATTTGGTCAGGGCATCGCTGTTACTCGTATTCAACTGATAACCGCTATCAATGCTTTAGCCAATAATGGCAAGATGGTCTCTCCCCACATTGTTCAGTCAATTAAAACTGCCAATGAAGAAGTTCCCGTCAAAAAATTACAATCTAGACAAGTCATCTCCAAACAGTCATCACAGCAAATCAAAGAAATGATGGTGTCAGCCGTTGAAGACGGGGCAGCCAAATGGACCAAACCGGAAAACATTAAAATTGCTGGTAAAACTGGAACGGCACAGATTCCCATCGCTGGTCACTACGACGAGGATAAGACGATAGCTAGTTTTGTAGGTTTTTTCCCAGCCGATGATCCCAAGTACACCATGCTGGTTACCTTAAGAGAACCTCAAACATCTCCTTGGGGTAGCGAGACTGCTGCTCCACTATGGTTTGATATTGCAAAAAATTTGATTTTACTTTCTGATTGATAGAATCTGCTAAACTTAAAATAATGCAATCACGCCACAATTCATTCAAGCATGCCATACGGGGACTAATGTACGCCCTCAAAACCCAGGTTAACTTAAGAATTCATTTTGTAATGGCCATAGCTGTTACTTTATTAGGCTTGTTTTTAAAAATACAAGTTTGGGAGTGGTTGATAATCATATTTACAATCAGTCTTGTTATCATCACCGAAATGATCAACACCGGTATTGAGTCCATTGTTGATCTGATTACAATAAAGCACAGTGCTCATGCCAAGATAGCCAAAGATGTCGGTGCCGGCATGGTTCTAGTCTCATCAATTGCATCAGTAATTATTGGTATTATTATTTTTGCTCCCTACTTACTAAAATTAGCTAACTAAAATGTCACTCCTTTTTGGAATTTTAATTTTCTCCTTCATAGTCAACAGCATAGCCATTGTTCCTTTTATTAATCTTCTGTATAAAATAAAGTTTTATAAATCTCCTACGGCTATAATCTCGGCTAAGAAAAATGCCGCCTCTGATCACATTAAAAGCAAACTTGAAACTCCAGAAGGTGGTGGGCTTTTAATGATAGCGATGGTCAGCCTCTTGTTTGCACTACTTTTTCCGCTACTTAGATTTTTAGGCTTATATGTCACTCAGGTATACCCCTTGGTTGATGAGATAAATATCATCTTTTTTACTTTCCTTTCGTTTGGGTTACTCGGTTTGTATGACGATGTTGTTGGTTTCTTTGAGATGGAGAGGGATCAGGGTTTTGCCGGCCTAAAGTCAATTCACAAGTTGTTTATCCAGATTATTCTCTCACTCACCATTGGCTCTCTTCTGTACTTTAACTTAGGAATCTCAATTCTAAATATTCCCTTTATTGGAGTCCTTGACCTTGGCCCCTTCTTTATTCCTCTAGCAGCTCTGTTGATTATTGGTTTTACCAATAGTGTTAACATTACCGATGGCATGGATGGGCTTGCAGGCGGTATTCTAATGATTACCTTGTTTGGTTTTTGGTTTTTGTCCGCTTCCATTCTTGATACTCCGCTTTCTATCTTTATCGCTTTATGGCTTGGTTCATTGATGGCCTTCTTGTACTTTAATGTATATCCGGCCCGTATTTTTATGGGAGACGTTGGTGCCATGTCGTTTGGTGCCACTCTGGCAGTGGTGGGTCTGCTTTTGGGTAAAATCGTTGCCTTAGTTGTTATGGGCGCACCTTTCATCATTACTGGCCTGTCAAGTTTCGTTCAAATTGGTTCAAAAAAGATCTTTGGTAAAAAAATTCTTCCGGTTGCACCACTGCATTACTGGCTTTTGAAAATGGGTTGGAGTGAACCAAAGATCGTTACCCGCGCTTGGTTAGCCAGCATCATGGTAGTTATCTTTGGTGTTTGGTTGGCTCTGATCTAACATGAGTCGTCCTCAACGTCAGTACGACCAATCCAAGTCTCAACTTAAACTTTATTACGCCCTCATAGGCCTAACCTTCTTAATTCTTCTTTTAGGTATAATTGCTGTTTACGATGCCAGTGTCTACGAAGCATTTGTAGATTTCCAAGACAAGTTTCATTTTGCCCGTCAGCAATTAATTTGGGCTGTTGCTGGTTTAATTATCATGTTAGTTACTTCAAGACTTCCAACTAATATCATTAAAAAAACTGCTACTTCTGTTTTTATTTTTACCCTTCTTTTAATGATTTTGGTTCTTATTCCCGGTCTGGGTCAACAGGTACAAGGTGCACGTAGATGGTTAAGAATTGGCGGCATTCAGTTGCAGCCGTCAGAGCTTCTAAAGCCGGCTCTTATCTTTTACTTAGCTGCCTGGCTTCAGGAAAAACGTCCTCTACCCAGTTTCTTATTTATCATGATTGTAGTTTTGGGTCTTACTCTTATCCAGCCTGACTTGGGTACCACCGTAGTTTTAGCTACCACAGGCTTTTTAGTTTATTATCTATCTGGCGCCAATCTTTCTTCAATGCTCATCATCGGCTTGGGCGGCCTCGCCTTAGGGTCACTACTGATACTTTCATCTCCCTATCGCCGAGCCCGAGTATCCACTTTTTTAGATCCTACTCAAGACACGCTCGGATCCTCCTACCACATAAATCAGGTTTTAATTGCCTTAGGTTCAGGGGGCTGGACAGGGGTGGGTCTGGGGCGCAGCCGGCAAAAATATCGCTATCTGCCTGAAGCCACCACAGACTCAATCTTTGCCATCATTGCTGAAGAAACAGGCTTTTTAGGTGCCTCCTTAATAGTAGTCTTACTAGCCGCCTTGGCCGTTATCGGTTTTAGAATTGCTGTTCAGTCAAAAGACAGCTTTCACCAATTGCTGGCAGGAGGTATCGCCGGCTGGATAGCTATTCAGACCCTCTTAAATATTTCTGCTATGGCTGCGCTGGTTCCCCTTACCGGTATTCCTCTACCTTTAATATCATATGGTGGTTCCTCGTTGTTAACCACATTGGCCAGTTTAGGAATACTGGCAGCTGTGGCCAGAGCGGAAAAGTTGTAAACTATATACATACTTATGAGTAAAATTGTTTTCACCGGTGGCCATCATAACTCGGCTTTAGAAGTGGCCAAAAAAATAAAAAAACAAGGCCACCAAGTCCATTGGATAGGGCACAAATTCACCATGAGTGGTGATAAGTCTCTGTCAGCCGAATATCAGGAAGTCACCAACCAGGATATTCCTTTCTATGAGCTAAAAACAGGCAAGTTTTACAATATATACAATCCTTTAGAGTATCTAAAGATTGCCTTAGGCTTTATTCAAGCTCTAACATATCTTTTGCGCATAAAGCCTGACTTAATAGTTTCCTTTGGAGGTTATTTATCTGTCCCTGTTGTTATTACTGGTGCAGCTTTAAAAATACCTTCTGTAACTCATGAGCAGACAGTCACTGCCGGTTGGGCAAACAAGGCCATCAGCCCCTTTGTTAAAAAAATTTTCCTAACTCACAAAGAAGCTATTGAAAACTATCCGTCTAAAAAATCGGTAGTAACAGGTCTGCCCTTAAGGCCTGAGATTCTAGAAGACAAACAGTACCAAGAACCAGACCCTCCTCTTATATACATCACCTGCGGCAAGCAGGGTAGCCACACCATTAACCAAGCCCTTTTCCCTATAATTCCCCAGTTAGTGAAGGAATATCAAGTAGTTCACCAGACAGGCAGCTCCTCGGTTACCAATGATAAAGATAAAGCCAGACGTCTAAAGCAGTCTCTACCATCAAGTCTCCGTTCTCGCTATCAACATAAAGAATATTTCTTTCCTATCGAAGCAACTAGATACTTAAAAACAGCCAAGCTGGTTGTCTCTCGCTCTGGTGCACATACAATTTATGAACTACTTTATCTAAATAAACCAACTGTAACCATCCCTATCCCCTGGGCTTCTCATAATGAGCAGGCTAAAAACGCTCAACTTCTCAAGCAGTTAGGCACTGCCATAATTCTTCCTCAAAATAGATTAACTTCCAAAACCCTAAAGCAGGCAATCGATAAAGGTATGAAATTAAAGCCTAAGAAGAGAAAATCTTCATCTGTGATAACCGACGCTACCGAGCAGATATTTCAACAACTACAACCTTATCTAAATGAGAAAACGGAAAAATAAAAGACGCAGACGCAAGCTTCCTCCCAAAGCAAGAAAAAGAAAACTTCGCCAGAACCTAAAACTTACCCTGAAGATTTTTATCATCATATTGATACTGGTCTTTGTTGCTTGGTTGTCATTCTCTGATTTTCTAAAAATCGACACCATATCTTGCCAGTTAGATCAAAAAGCATGTCAAGATATTCACCTGCAAACACTCAATCAATACAAATCTAGTCATCTGCTTTTACTAAAGCCCACCAAGATAGAAGAGAAATTATTAAATCAAGACCAACTTCTAGCTTCTGCACAAGTAATATCCAAGTTTCCCAATCATCTGCAAGTCAAACTACACTCTCAAGAAAACACCCTGCCTATAGGCATAATCAGTTACCACTCTTCCACTCCTCCTCCCACCGCCACCGCCACTGCTACTCCCACTCAAGTTTCAACAGACAGTCCAAACTCGACTGTCTCAGCTCAAGCCACTTCCTCAGCTACACCTTCTCCTGCATCTACTCCTCAAGTCATCAAGCAAAGGCAGGCAATACAGTCTGCTCAACCTCAAGTTAAGATATTAACCTCAACCGGCAGTCTTATTGCTGCTTCAGAGTCAGACAAACCAAAAGCTTACTTACTTTCAAGTACTTCGGATCATACTCTGCTTAAGTCATTCTATCGTCTTTATCAGGAACTTATCTTAAGTGGTATTACCCCCAAAGTGTTTTGGTTATTTGATGATCATACTGTTCTTTTCATAACTCCGAGTCTTTACACCAAACTGCCACTCAATGATCAGCCCGGACAGATAGTCGCCACTTTACAACAAATCCGTTCCCAGTCTACAATCAATCTTAATCGGGTTATAATAGATCTAAGGTTCAATCAACCAGTCGTATCTGATTACTAAATAATCTACAAAGGTTCAAATTTTAATATGCCTCGCCCAAAATTAACCGCTGCCGTCGATATAGGCTCCAGTAAAATAGCCACAGTCATTGCAGCAACTTCCCAAGAAAGTGACCGTTTAAATGTTGTCGGAGTCTCCTCTGTTTCCAGTAGGGGAATCAAAAAAAGCCAAGTAGTTGATATTGAAGCAGCCATAGCTTCTATAACAGAATCAGTCGAAGCTGCAGAAAGAATGGCTGGTTATCCCATCAGCTCTGCTTTTATTGCTGTAGGCGGTGAACATGTTCAATCACAAAACTCAAAAGGAGTTGTCGCTGTTGGTAATCCGGAAGGTGAAATCATTCAAGATGATATCTTCAGAGTTATCGAAGCTGCCCGCGCCGTATCCTTGCCTTCATCAAGAGAAATTCTTCACGTTATCCCCAGGGAATTTATAGTTGACTCTCAAGGTGATATCCGCGATCCGTTGGGGATGACAGGCGTCCGTTTGGAGACAGAAGCTCATTTGATTACCGGTTCCACCGCCGTGATACGCAATCTTGTTAAATGTGTAGAAGACCTGGGTATTGATATAGAAGATCTAGTTTTCTCAGGCCTGGCTTCTTCTCAGGCAGTTCTGTCAGAAACCGAAAAAGAATTAGGTGTAGTTTTGGTAGATCTTGGCGGGGGAACAACCTCAATCACTGTTTTCGCCGACAGTGCTTTATCATATTCATCTGTTTTGCCCATTGGAGCCAAAAACATCACCAATGACTTAGCCATTGGCTTAAGGGTCAGTTTAGAATCAGCAGAAAAGATAAAAAAACACTTAACTGAACTTAAAACTCGTCCTCGCACAGCTACTCCACATGAAGACACCCCCCCCAGATCTCAAGATGAAATCAATCTATCTAGACTAGGTATTGCCGAAGACATTAAAACCGCCTCAAGGAAAACTCTCGAAGAGGGGATAATCAGACCTCGTCTAAACGAAATATTTGATTTTGTAGGCCAAGAGCTTGAAAAATCAGGTTTTGCTGGTTCTACTCCGGCTGGAGTTGTCATTACCGGAGGAGGTGCTCAAACAACAGGTGTTCTTAAAAGTTGCAAAAACACTCTCCGGTTGCCTGCCCGCATTGGAGAGCCCAGTGGTCTGTCTGGTCTCGTCGATGAAATAAAAACTCCAGCCTACTCCTCAGTTTCAGGCTTGATTCTCTATGGCGCCACCCAAGAAACTTCAGCCGGTGGTGGTATCTCACCTGACTTTGGTCAATTTTTCAAAAAACTGCCCGGAAAGGGATCTTTTAATAAAGTGTTTGCTTGGTTAAAATCACTGCTGCCATAGACAACCAGTCTCCTTGTAAAAAATCTATAATCTGTTACTATCACTCCAACAATTACTTAAATACTCATGGGTTTAGTTAAACCAGACATTAACTCATTCGCCAAGATCAAAGTTCTTGGTATTGGTGGTGGTGGTGGTAATGCCGTCAATACCATGATTAGAGAAGGAAATATCAAGGGAGTTGAGTTTATCGCTGTAAATACCGACCTCCAGGCCATGCTCAGCAACAACGCTGAAACCAAGCTTCAAATTGGTGAAGAGCTTACCCAGGGTCTAGGCTCTGGTGGTGACCCCGAAATTGGCAATTCTGCTGCTGAAGAATCACGAGACAAGATAAGAGATCTTTTGGTGGATACAGACATGACTTTTATTACCGCTGGTATGGGTGGAGGCACTGGAACCGGAGCCGCCCCCATCATTGCTGAAATATCCAGAGAAGTAGGAGCTCTAACCGTCGCTGTTGTAACCAAACCATTCGTCTTTGAAGGCACCCGCCGCATGGTACAAGCAGAAGAGGGGATAGAACAATTAAAAGATAAGGTTGATACTTTAATTGTTATTCCCAACCAAAAGGTTATGGAGATCATTGATAAGGATGTTTCCATGCTGGAAGCTTTTTCAATTGTCGACTCAGTTCTATCCAAAGGCGTCCAAGCCATATCAGATCTAATTACCGTTCCAGGACTAATTAACGTTGACTTTGCAGATGTAAGAACTATTATGTACAACGCTGGTTCAGCCTTGATGGGTACTGGTACCGGATCTGGCGAAAACAGGGCTCAAGAAGCGGCCAGAGATGCCACCAGCTCTCCACTTTTAGAAACTTCAATCGAGGGAGCCAGAGGCATACTTTTCAATATTACTGGTGGACCAGATCTTACTATGACTGAGGTAAATAACGCAGCTCAGATAATTGCTGAAGCCGCCGATGCCGATGCTAATATAATCTTTGGGGCCAACATCGATGAAAGTCTTAAAAAAGGAGATATGAAGATTTCTGTAATCGCTACCGGCTTTGATGAATCCCGTCGACGTCTCCAAGGTTTTGTTAATCGCTCCCAGTCCTCCTTCTCCACTCAAAAACTTAATGTACCTGATAAAAAAGATCAAGATACTAAAACCTCTCCTCCTCAAGATAAGCAAAAGCCCACTGAAGAAGATAAAAAGTCTAAGCCAAAAGATAAACAGCAAGAAAGCAAAGACAAGTCACCTCAGGACCTAGACGATAAATACAAGCACTCAGAAGTTCAGGTAGAGTCAGAGCTTGACATTCCCGCGTTTTTGAGAAAAAAATAAACACAAGTTAGTTTTTGCTCTCTTACAGTTCTTTTTGTATAATCAAACTAGCTTAAAAAACATCTGAGCTTGGCTATCACTAAGCGAAGTTGAGAGAAGAAAGTTTTAATAACTAGTAGACCTCTCCGGGTAAGCCCGTCATAGCGGTAAAATAAGTAAATAGTTAGATGGTACCTCCCTCCAACGGGATCTAGCACACCAGAGTGGTGTGCTTTTTTTAATTTGTTATCCTTAAACTATGTCAGACACAAAATTTAAGTCAGGTCATAAAATCCAGTCGGTTGACAGCCGTCCTGATTTTGTAAAGCGAGAGAAAAAAATACTAAAAAAGTGGTACCAAGAGGGAGTTGTCGATAAATATCTGCATAAAAATGACCAATCTGAAAAAAGATTTTCTTTTTTGGATGGACCAATCACTGCCAATAACCCTATGGGTGTTCACCACGGTTGGGGTAGAACTTACAAAGACTTATGGCAGCGTTATAAAAACATGAAAGGCTACAAACAGCGTTTTCAAAATGGTTTTGACTGCCAGGGCTTGTGGGTCGAGGTTGAAGTAGAAAAGCAGCTAAACTTTAAAAACAAAAAAGATATTGAGCAATACGGTGTAGCTGACTTTGTCCAAAAATGTAAAGACAGAGTCAAAAAATACTCAGACATCCAGACCGATCAAAGCAAGCGTCTGGGATACCTAATGGATTGGGAAAACTCCTACTTCACCATGTCAGAAAAAAACAACTACATGATTTGGCACTTTCTCAAAACATGTCATCAAAAAGGCTGGTTATATCAAGGTAAAGACTCTGTCCCTTGGTGTCCAAGATGCCAGACAGCTCTCTCTCAACACGAAATCTTAACCGAAAACTATAAAGATATAACCCACAAATCAATCTTCTTTCGCCTCCCCATAGAAGGCAAAGATAATCAATTCTTACTAGTCTGGACCACCACACCCTGGACAATTCCCGCCAATATCTCAGTTGCCGTTGATCCAAACCTTGAATACACACTTGTCCAGGAGCCGGATTCAGATAAACAACTATGGCTGGCTGCTCAATTGGTAGCTGAAATCTTTGACCAGGATGTCAAAATCATCAAGACTCAAAAAGGTAAAAAATTGGTGGGATTAAAGTACCGGGCTCCCTTTGATAATCTGGCAGCTGTTAAAAAAGTTCAAGAGAGTTCAGACAAGTTTCACACCGTCATAGCCACCGATCCCCGCATATTGCCTATCTCAACAGAGGAAGGGACTGGTCTGGTTCATACGGCTGTGAGTGCCGGTACTCAAGACTACAAGTTAGGCCAAAAATTAGACCTCCCCTTAATTCCTGTTATCAACGATGACGCCACCTATAAAGAGGGCTTGGGTTTCTTAACTGGTAAAAATGCTAAGAAAAATCCTGAAGTTGTTCTTGATCATTTGATTGAAGAAGACCAAAAAGGCAGTAACTGGGTATTTAATATTCACCAATACAAACACCGCTATCCTACTTGTTGGCGCTGTAAGACAGAATTAATCTGGAAATTAGCTGATGAGTGGTATATTGCCATGGACAAAGAAGATCCAAATGATCCCGACGCTAACACCCTGAGAGAAAAGATGATCAATGTAGCTAAAAAAATTGACTGGAGACCGGAGTTTGGACTGGATAGAGAACTAGACTGGTTAAATAACATGAGTGATTGGTTAATCTCAAAAAAGAATCGTTACTGGGGCCTTTCTTTACCAATATGGAAATGTAATGACTGTGATCAGATTGAGGTAATCGGCAGCAAGCAAGAATTAAAAAGAAAAGCCACGCAAGGTTGGGAAAAATTTGAAGAAAAAACACCCCATAAACCTTACGTAGATCAGGTAAAAATCGCTTGTTCTTGTGGTGGTCAAATGACCAGAATCGAAGACGTGGGCAATCCCTGGCTAGATGCCGGTATCGTTCCCTTCTCAACTCTAACCGATCCAGACAAAGATCAGTTAAGTTATACAGATGACAAAAAATACTGGCAAAAATGGTTTCCTGCAGATTATATAACCGAGTCCTTCCCCGGCCAGTTTAAAAACTGGTTTTACTCACTTATTGCCATGAGCACCGCTCTTGAAAACACCAATCCTTTTAAGAATGTATTAGGCTTCGCAACAGTTTTAGATGAAAAAGGAGAAGAGATGCACAAGTCAGCTGGTAACGCCATAGCCTTTGATGAGGCGGCAAACAAAATGGGAGTAGACGTTATGCGTTGGTTATACGCCAGGCAAAACCCTCAGAGAAACCTTCTATTTGGTTACAAGAAAGCTGATGAGATTCGTCGTCAGTTTTTAATGATTCTATGGCACTCATATCGCTTTTTTGCCAACTATGCCGCTCTTGAAGACTGGGAACCTCAAGACGATATTCAGCCTTCGACCTTAGATGATTGGATTAGGACCAGACTTGATCAGACTATAATTATTGCTGAAAAAAGCTTAAATGACTTTGATGCATTCACTGCAAGCCAAGCGATCGAAGCTTTTGTTTCAGATCTTTCAACATGGTACATCCGCCGCTCTCGTAGCAAAATTGGACCCAATGTAAAAGACTCACCCGAAAAACAAGCTGCAAATCATACCCTGCATTCAGTCCTTGTCGATCTGTCACGCATACTTATGCCATTTATGCCATTTGTTTCAGAGCAAATCTACACAAACCTGACAGGTTATGAATCCGTTAATCTATCTGACTGGCCAAAAACAGAACCTCTTAATCAAGAGCAGCTGCAACTAATTGAGGATATGAAACTTGTGAGAGAAATAGTTGAGCTGGGTAGAGCCCACAGAAAAAAAGAAGACATACCTTTAAGGCAACCTCTGTCGAAGATATCTGTTTTTGGTCCTGTCGAGCATTTTAAAGACCAAAATGGTCTACTTCAATTAATTAAAGAAGAGCTAAATATCGAAAAAGTAAACATAAGCAAAGCAGGTGAAATAAAAGTCAAGCTCGATACCAAACTCACAGAAAGACTAAAACAAAAAGGTGAAACAAGAAAAATCATTCGTGAAATACAAAAAGCTCGTAAAAAAGCGCAAACAGACTTTGACGCCCAAATCGTAATAGAGCTTCCTGATTGGCCTAAAGAATTTGAAGATGAAATTAAATCACAAGCTCAAGTAAAAGAGATAAAGCAAGGGGATGAGCTAAAGATCATTAAATCCTAAACTAATGAATAACAAGGAATTTGTCTTAAAACTGGCTGTTCCTCTAATTTTAATTCTGATTTTTGGTCTCTCTACTATTTGGAGTACTACTCCCAGTTTGTTTTTAAGTCAACTACTTTTTGTTTTCATTGGCATAACTGTCATGATAATCATCTCCCGCATTCCTGCTCAATTTCTGCCCATTCTAGCTATCCCCAGTTTAGTCGGAGCAATTTTACTTCTTCTTGTCACTTTACTTTTAGGCAATATAACCAGAGGGTCAGTGCGCTGGATCGAGATAGGCACATTTCGGCTCCAAACTTCAGAGATAATCAAACCCATGTTGATCATTAGCTTTGCTCACTTTTTCTCTAACAAAAAAGAAAGCCTTCAGTGGCTTGCAAAGCAGCTGGGCATTCTAGCAGTCGTTGTCTTCTTGGTCTTTATTCAACCTGACTTGGGCTCTGCTATGATTATTTCTGCGATATGGCTTGGTATGTTTTTAATCAGTGGTCCTAGTAAAAAACAACTTTTGGCCTTAGTAGGATTAATTTTAGTTTCAATTCCCAGCGGTTGGTTGTTTCTGCAAGACTATCAAAAGCTACGTATATTTAGTTTTATTAATCCCTACACAGATCCTTCTGGTAGTGGTTACAATGTTATTCAATCGATCATTGCAATCGGTGCGGGCCAGTTTTTAGGCAAAGGAGTGCGACAGGGAACGCAATCACAACTAAAATTTCTACCTGAAAGACACACAGACTTTGCCTTCGCAGCTTTTGGAGAAGAATTTGGCTTTGTAGGCATTACTTTGCTGCTTTCAGCTTTTGTAGCCATTTTATTCTGGTTATTGAATGCAGCTGAGCGTCTGAAGAAATTTGAAAAACTGATTGTCCTTGGGGTTTTCTGGTTGATTTTTGTTCAGTTTGCAATTAATATCAGTATGAACTTAGGTTTGATGCCGGTCACTGGAATTACTTTGCCTTTTGTATCATACGGAGGCAGCTCTCTAGTTACCTCATTTGCTTCATTGGGATTGGTATATTCGGCCTATAGAGGTCCGGTGAACACCTGAATCTTTGCCTTATTACTTAAAATCTTGTAAAATTAGCCTCATGGCAAAACAACAAGCAGTCATTCAATTCGCAGGACACCAGTACTTAGTTACTCCGGGCTCAACCATTACCGTTGACAAACATGTAGACCGCAAAGAAGGTGGTCAACTTACAGTAAAGGATGTCCTTTTATATTCAAATGATGATGAAGTTAAAATTGGTACTCCTAATGTAAAAGGAGTCTCTGTTACTTTCAAAGTAAAAGAACTCAAAAGAGGACCTAAGATAAAAATTCTCCGATTTAGAGCTAAATCAAGATATCGTCGTCGAATGGGTCACAGGCAACCTCAGACCGAACTAGAAGTCTCCAAAATTTCCACATAAGTGAAATATTTATTCTTCCTTGGTCAAAACATTCCCCTTTCTCTTGCTGAACTAGATTCTCTGGTGCCTAATTTTGATCACAAATTATTCGAGTCCACAGCTCTTTTTGAGTCTCAAGATGAGCTCGACTTAGATGATCTAAACTGTCGGCTGGGTGGCACTGTTAAAATAGCCTCATTCGTATCAGATCTTGACTCTGATAACCCCACTTCCCAAATCTCCGATTTCATTCAAAAGGTGGGTAATAAAAACTTTTCAATAAATATACTTCAAAGCAACAACACCAAAGCTTTTCAAATAGCCAAGGAAGTGAAAGAAATCTTAACCAAAAACGACTTTTCCTCACGATATATAAAAGCACGCAACCCTTTTTTGTCTCCTCTCATCATAAAAACACAAAGTGTTACAGAAATAACCATTGATCTTGAGTCCAAGCAATTTTTTCACACCACCCACTTGCATGACTATAATAATTGGATTGAGAGAGATCGCAATAAGCCCTTTCTTACCCCCAAACAAGGTATGCTGCCCCCTAAACTAGCAAGAATAATGGTCAACCTTGGTTTAAACAGCACAGACACCCAAGATCTTACTCTGTTGGACCCATTCTGTGGTACAGGTACTATTCTGACAGAAGCAGTTCTCTTAGGAGCCAACACTATTGGTAGTGATATATCAGAAGATAAAATGACAGGTACCAGACAAAATCTTGACTGGCTCCCTCAAAATCATTTCTGTCAGCAACCCTTCACTACGACAATACTTTACAATCATGATGCCACTCATCTATCTAAAATAATAAAAGATTCAATAGACGTCATAGTTACTGAGCCTTCACTGGGCCCTGTTTCTCCACAAGAAGATGACATGCCTCAAATTGCTGAAGGTCTGCAAAAACTCTATCTGGGTGCTCTAAAAGATTGGCAAAGTTTTCTAAAAGACCAAGCCAGATTAGTGATAGCCTTTCCTCGTTTTAAAATGGAAGACAAAACTATTTCTACCCACGAATTCATTGACAGTCACCCAAGCTTAAGCTACAATATCATCGATTCAAGCTTGATATTTACCCGTCCAGGCGCCAAAATAGAACGTCAAATTTTAATACTTAAATTTAACAAAAAATAACATGGCAAAGTCAAAACAATCCGGTAAAGCCAGACAGCATTCACAGAGGCCAGGTAAACGCCTTGGTCTTAAAGTAGGTGATGGTCAAACCATTCAGCCAGGCAACATTTTAGTTCGCCAGAGAGGCACCAAGATTCACCCCGGTGATGGTACAAAAATTGGCAAGGATTTCACAATTTTTGCTACTCGCGAAGGAAAAGTCTCTTTCAAGCAAAAGCTAGGTCGTAAATACATCACAGTTATCTCTCAATGAGTGACGAAGTTACAAAACTTTCAATAGATCAACTGCAACCCAACCCTCTCCAGCCGCGTGGTTCCATCAGACCTGATTCTCTCGCTGACTTAGTAGACTCCATCAAAATTCACGGCATTATCGAGCCTTTAGTTGTGGCTCACACTCCTGCAGGTTATCAAATCATTGCCGGTGAAAGAAGATGGCGTGCATCCAAAGTTGCCGGCCTAGATGAAGTTCCTGTCATTATCAAAGAAACCAACCCCAAGGGAATGCTTGAGATGGCAATCGTTGAAAATGTTCAAAGACAAGACTTAAACCCGGTTGAGAGAGCAAAATCATTTGAGAGATTAATCAACGAGTTTGGCATGACTAATCAAGAGATATCAAAAAGAATCGGTAAAAGTCCCGCTTATGTAAGTAACACTTTAAAACTTCTAGAACTCCCAGACGCTTTAACAGACGGCCTCATCTCAGGTGTGATCACAGAAGGTCATGCCAGAGCTTTGTCAGCTATCAAAGACACCCCAACCATGATTGATGCTTACAAAACAATTCTCAAAGAAGACGGCTCAGTTCGCCGAGCCGAAGAGTTAGCCAGGAGGCTAAAGAGAAATAAAAAAAGGAGAGGCAAGCAATCTGAAGAAAAGAAAGATTCTCCTGTTAATGAACAAATTGATCAGATGGCTCAAGATCTGCAAAAAGTAATAGGCGACAACGCTGACGTTAAAATTCGTCGATCAAGAGTTGAGACTGCCATTCACATAGCCTTAAAAGGTGATGTTAAAAAAACAGAAAATCAAGTCAAAAAAATCTATCGTTGGATTACCGGCTCTGATTTAAAATAGTTTCTTATTTAGTTCTCTGTGCCGCCTGTACATCTTTTTGGGTGTTTATCCAGCTTATTGCATCTAAAGGCCAGTATCTTAAAAAACCACGTCCTACAAAATTTTCAAAAGGAACAGGCCCCCATTCTCTACTGTCGCTTGAATGACTGCGATTATCTCCCATTACTATCCATGTTCCTTGTGGCACTGTGTAGTCCACCCCTTCTCTTATAAATCTGCCTCCTTCAGTTTTGTACCCCTCAGTTATATAGGGCTCTGCTAATTCACTGCCGTTCAAATATACCAGTCCATCATTAATTAAAATTGTATCTCCTGGTCCTGCAACAACTCTTTTTATGAAATCAAAACTCTCATTTACAGGTGATTTAAAGACTACTATCTCACCTCTTTTTGGGTCTCTTCTTCGATATGAAATCTTATCAGTCATTAAGTACTCACCATCTTTAAAAGTAGGGTGCATTGATTGGCCTTTTACTTGATGGGGTTGAACTAAAAAAAGATAAATAATAATAAATACTGACATTGAGATGACAAACACCTCGACAATATCCATTGCCCACTTGCTGATTTTTTTCAAAAAATTAATCATATATTAAGATTACTCGCTTTAACTAAATCTATCAACTCCATTTTACAATACTAAGAGCATATTATTATCAGGTCTTAAGGTATAATTAGCCGCAACGGACGGTTAGCTCAGTTGGCAGAGCGCTGCATTCACATTGCAGAGGTCGAAGGTTCAAGTCCTTCACCGTCCACCACTAAATTACTGCCATAACTTTCCAACTTAACTCACCGGCTTCAGTAGAATAACTAAACTCATCTCCTGTCTTAAGGTTCTTGTATTGATTAAACAGCTTGCCGCCCATACTTGACTTTCTAGATACAGCCCAAACTTCTTCTTCTCCCACAACTGCTATAAAGCCACCTGCGTTTTCTAAGTCTAAAGGCATAAACCATATTTTTTCGTCAAACTTTAAATCCTTAAGTAGTACAAACTTACCAGGCGAAACCTTTCCTTCAACTTCAATTTCATCTTCTTTAATTCTTTGCAACTCTTCTCCCAGAGCTTTTAGAGAATCATCCTCACCTAACTCAACTTTAAACTTGAATGATCTAATATGCTCACGTAACTTCTCTCCAAAAGAGTCTATAACTGGCTTTCTGGCTCTTTCCAACCTGTCCTTCATTTGAGCGAATTGTAACAGAAATGCTTAAATTTAGAAAACGTCAGGACTTTATCAGCCAAAACCAAGCAGATAAATAGGTTTCTCTAGCTTGTCCCCATTCTTGGTTAATAAACAAATCATCACCCTTTTCTTTTAATAGGCTAGCTTTAATAAAACTCAAAGCTTTATTTTTATCATAATTTATAGACAGTTCATTTTCTTTATAATTAATTACCCTTTCTAAAACAAGCTTAATTTTTTCTGTTTCACTTTCTTCAGACTCACCAAATTGATAACTCCAATCATCGATTTTAGAAAGAAGCTCTTCTGTGATTTCAGCAACCTGATATTTTTCAGAGCTTTCGGCCTGACGGCTTAATTGATTTAATAAATATCGCGATCTGTTAAGCAACAATAGAACTTCATCGTCATCGGCCTCTTCGTAGGCCGAGCGAATATTGTTTTTAGCTGACGCATAAAATATCTCGGCTCGTTGACCATTTCTCTCTTGCCATGAGTTCATTAAGCTATCAATTTGAACTAGTAACTCATCAATAACTTCTTTGTAGTCATAAGCCGCGCTGCTGGCAGCCTCGATTCCCCCTTCATCCAGCTCTATATTGAATTGATCAACCTCGCTTGATTTCAAATTCCCCATAAAACTTAGCCATTCAGTATTTAGGCTCTTGAGTATTCCCACATGCAAATGATATTGCCCTACCTCACCTTCTTCAATAATCTTTATCCGATAATTACCAAGAGATGGAGAAGGAACAATAATCATCTTGGGATCACTAACAACATAGCCATCAAATTCAGAAGTGTTTTCATCTAGAACCTTGCCCTGTGAATCTATTAGTCGAAGCTTACCAGGAGATTCTAATAAAACTATTAATACCTCTTCACTTTTATCAACTGAAGAGCTGTTAATTGCCTGTGGCCCTAATCCAATTGTCTCCAAGATCATGTCCAATCCTTGGTTATTGCTCACCAAGTCCACATGATCACTTTCTATGGTTGAAAAATTACCCAAACTGCTAAATGCACTCAATGCTAAAACAACTCCGTCACCTTGTGAGCTGTAATTTAAATTTTTTGGCTTGCCGTCTTCCCATTGATCTAAGGCTCTATTAATCCAATTTCTCTCTACTACGTCAATTGTTTCTAGAGTTTGCTTATTAACTCCACCAAGTGCAGTAATTTTATTGTCGACATCCCCAACTCTACCTTTCCAGTTATGCAATGTTAAGTTCTGCTGATATAAGCTTGCAACATCTTTCCACCCTTCTGCTTGAGTATCATATAAATAATCTTGATATACGGGCAGCAAGTCTTTTAGGGAAGGTGACATTCTTTGAATTGCCTCAACTTTTGTCTCTCCTGGAGCACGATTAAGTTCAAGCAGTACTTCTAAAGCTACCTTCTGCCACCAAGGCCGTCCCCAAAGTTGGGCGCCCTCCCAAGCACCATAAGATAAAGCAGATCCTTCGTGAGGGGATCCTAATGTGATTAGTTTGCTCGCAGTATCGCTCCCAAATTGATGTAAATATGATCGTCCTACCAAACCGCCATAACTGTGACCAATAACATTAATTTTTTCATCATCTTTCACTTTTCCTGAGTTAACTAAGTTATTAAGATAGTTATTCAGGTCGATTCCCAGCTCGTTTAATTTCTTGCGCCAATCATAGGTATAAACGAACAAGTCTTCATTCTTGGTATACCCTGCATCTTCAAAGGTATTAATGAGATTGTCATAAACATTTATCCATTCAGGCAAAAACCAATTACTGCTCTCAGTATTATTTAGGATAGCGTTATAGTTCCATGAAGCTCCTAGTCCGGGAATAATTAGCACTGGTGTTAATTCATTCGATGGAGTTTCGTTAATGCGGACATAGTCAACTTCAATATCAGACCAAAGATTTTGAGATTCAGTCGTTGAAACATTTCCAAAATCTAATCCTTTTGGAAAACGATAAGTTTGACTAGAAATAAACAATGGTTGGCCAAAATCATCAAGGTAAGCTCTATATTTATTGTCTGCTGAATATACTACTTTCAATACATGAGATTCTGTATTATAGTCATCCGCTGTATAAAATACTGATCTTTCATCACAGCCAGGCTCATTTTCGTGACACAAATGAGAGATTAGAGATAGTTTATAATTTGCAGCATCTTGCCAAACTTGAAAAAGAGCTTTCTCTCTCCTCTCACTCTTTGAAAGCACAATTCCATCTGAGATAAAAATACCACCACCAAAATCACCAAGTTCTGTATATCTAAAGCGAATTTCAATTTCTATAGGCAATATTTCCCCAAAGATAGAATTGTCATTAAGGTACAAATAGGGAAATGAGTTAATTGAATTCTTATTGCTTTCTAATGATATGGTTTCTTGAGTAAATTTTATAGCTCCATCATTTGGTGCCTCTGTCCACATATCGGGATTATCATAAGAGCCATTAAAATTTTCCGAGAAAGCGTATATTTTGGAGTGGTAAAGTAGAGGCAGTAAGATTATCACTATTTTAAACAAAAAAAGAAATAATCCATTTATTATTCTTTTCACTTAAAATAAGTTAACACCGGTTTAAATATTTAGTCAACAAAACATATGAGAATCGCTATCTTTCACAATATTCCCGGAGGCGGTGGGTATAGAGTGATCGCTCAACTTGAAGAGCACCTTTCGAAAAAGCATACAGTACAGACCTTCTCATTAAGCGTAAAGGGCGAGAAAAATTGGCAAAATAAAATTTCAAAAAATAAAGAGATTCGTTATAAAGTCAAGCCTTGGAATGGTTTTTTTAAAGGACTAGCGTGGATTGCGCTCAAACTCCCTGAAGTACACAAAAGAATGGCTGATGAAATTAACAAATATGACTTTGCAATTATCTCCCATGATTATTTTACAAAATCACCTTATTTGTTGCGCTATCTAAAGATAGGTCACATGTATCTATTACATGAACCTCCACGAGAGTTTTATGAAAACTTTCACTTGCATGCCCCAAAAATAAAAAGTAAAGTCGCTAATATATTTAGATATCCTTTGAAGTACATTGACAAGAAAAATGTCGAATCAGCTAAAACAATAATTGCAAATTCTAACTATTCTAAAAAAAGAATCTTTGAAATATACCAAAAGGAATCAAAGGTCGCATATCCGGGTGTAGATATCACAAAGTTTAAACCACTTAATAAGGACAGGAAAGACCAAATACTCTCAATAGGTGGGCTAAAAAAGCTAAAAGGCCACGAATTCGTAGTAGAAGCTCTTAAACCCATTTTAGGAAAATACAGACTCATAATTATAGGGGGTGGAGACGTCGAATACGAGAAAAAGTTACGCAAAATATTGGGAAATAAAAGTAAATACATGGATGTTTGTGGTCATGTGTCAGAAAATGAGATTATAAATTTCTACAATGAGTCCAAGGTGCTTTGTATAGGCGCCTATCACGAGCCTTTTGGACTAATCTCAATTGAGGCACAAGCAACAGGCCTTCCAGTTGTGGCAGTGAATGAAGGGGGTTTAAAAGAAAATGTTTATGATGGATGTACAGGCTTTTTGACGGGGAGAGACCTAAATGAGTTCAAAAATAAGACAATAAAAGCAATTAATATGTATGAGAAACTTGGAAAAAAAGGAATTAAAAAAATACAGAACAAGTGGACATGGCAAGACTTCTTTAAATTAATTGAAAAAAAAATCGATGAAAATTAGCATAATCCGAGGGGCTTTCTTAAATCCTTTTGAGCTACAAAACTATAACTCACTAAAGAAAAAGCACAAGATTCAGGCAATATCTTCTCAGAATCCTATTAATGAAAACATCAAGCTTCCTCTAGTAAAACTATGGTCACCGACTGATCTTCCAAACTTTCCACATAAATATCCTGTTTTGAATAGAGTATTTGGAGATGCTCACTATCTGCTTGGTTTATCAAGTGTAATAGAAGGGTCTGACATTGTTCATGTTGCGGAAACATACTACAACTACAACAGACAAGTCATAAATGCCAAAAAACTGGGTAAGATAGACAAAATTATAAGCACGGTGTGGGAGATAATCCCTCACAATAATGAAACATTAAAAGGGAGAAAGAAAATCAAAGAACTTTCATACAAGCACATTGATCATTATATAACCGTAACAAATATGGCAAAAAAGGCATTGATAAAAGAAGGGGTGAGTGAGGATAGAATATCTGTAATCCCCATGGGAGTTGATTTACACAGGTTTTCACCTGTACACAAAAAGTCGAGTAACAACATTACTCGAGTACTATTTGTTGGCAGATTAGAGACTGAAAAAGGCGTAAATGAGTTACTTCAAGCATTCTTAAGATTAAAAAATGAGACTTCTAAGGTGGAGCTCACAATTATCGGTTCTGGCTCCATGTCAAAAGTAGTAAGGCAATCAGGAGTTGAAATTAAGTCAGTTAGCTATAGTCAGATCAATCAGGAATATCAGAAAGCTGACATTTTTTGCCTATTGAGTAAGTCTACCAAGACTTGGCAAGAGCAATACGGCATGGTTTTGGTAGAAGCTATGGCATCAGGCTTACCAATAATAACCACCAGATCTGGAGCTATACCAGAAGTTTGCGGCTCTGAAGCTCTATATGTAGAGCAATCTGATGTGGCAGATACATATCGACAACTGAAGAAATTGGTTGAAAATACACAACTTAGAAAAAAAATGGGCAAAAAGTCCAGAAAGAGGGCGCAGACCCACTTTGATCATAAAAAAATAGCTAGAAAGATTAATCACCTGTATCATAAAATAAAGTCATGAGTTTAAAGAGAACTTTAGTTAAAAACACTACTCTTAATTTAGTCGGATACATCTATGTTGCTATTGGCAGTATAGTTTCAGTGCCAATTCTGCTCTCCAAATTAGGCCCTGACAGTTTTGGAGTATACCTGCTTTTCTCTGGCTTAATACCACTAGCAGTGTCCGCTGATTTTGGTCTTTCAACGGCCACCATTCGTCGCCTTTCTTTACCAAAAATAACTAAAAGCCAAAAATTTAAGATCTGGCAATCTTCCTTGTTTTTATTTTTAATTAACGCCGTAATAATGTCTGCCGTTTTCTTTCTAATTAGCATCCTGTTTTTGACTAATATCAAAGCTCTTGACCCATTAAGCCAGGCAGGACTTGTTAGGACATCACTATTGGTTTCACTTATTGTCTTTTTAAATTATCTAGTAATTCACGGCTTATCTTTACCTCAAGCAAGGCAAAACTTTTTTACTTACAACTTATATCCTTTAATCGTCGGTTCTGGAAACACCATACTTCCTGCTCTATTGGTCCAATTTTTTCCCAACATTCAAGCCATATTTTTACTTCGATTAAGTATGTATTTTATTTTACTTATTTTACTTTTGATTTATTCGTATCGTTACTTTAAAAATAACCCTCTTTCTCCCAAATTTTACAGAGATTCCTCAAAGTCTCTTTTAAATTTTGGTGTAAAGCACTTTATTGGCAACTTATCTAACCAGTTGCAAAATCAGTTCTCTAGATATGCAATAGGCGATTTCTTATCTGCTGGTGCCGTTTCAATTTTTACGGTACCTCACCAAATAATCGTAAATGCTTCAGGAGCAATTTCTCAAGCTACATTAGCATTTTTCCCAATGAGTACGTCTCTTTCTACCAAAGAAAGACTTCCCAAGCTAAAAAAACTCATCCTAGGACTAGAGAGCTTAATTTTATTATTGGGTGCAATTCAAGTCTTTCTGGTACACAGATGGGGAGAGCCGGTATTAGTTTGGTGGTTAAATGATCCTCAGTTTGCCGCTCAAGCCTTTGAGGTGCTGAAAATTCTAAGTTGGTACTTTTTAATCACAACTCTAACGCCAATACCTGGTGCTGTATTAAACAGCATCAACAAGCCGCACATACCATCGATCTTTGCTGTTTTAACCACTGTTATTACCATCGGTGTAATTATCTACTTAACACCTATTCTGGGGGCCACTGGGCCGGCTTATGCTCTTGTTATTTCCAGCATAATCACGGTTCCCATATTTTTATTTACCTTTTCTATAGCTTTTAACAAATTTCAGGCAAAAATAAATAATTCTTAAAATGAAAATTGCTGTATATTCTCAGCTTCCCAACGGAGGAGCCAGGGTGGCTACCAATTCTATTCTTTCAAAGTTGGGAGAGAGTCATCAAATTTCAAATTTTACTTTACCGCCAAGCAAAGAAGATAGTCATCTTTTTCAACGACTAAGACAAGACTTCAATAGTTTAGTAAAAGCAAGGAAACAATCTAAATTGGTTGCTCAAAAGATTGACAGCCAATCTTTTGATGCTTGTATTGTCACCCACGATTCTCACATCCAAGCTCCTTGGGTGCTGCGATATCTCAAAACTCCTACAATCTTCTTGTGTCAAGAGCCCACCAGAGCTTTTTTTGAGCAATTTCTAGAGATAGACGATTCTTGGCCCTTAATCAATCAAATCTATGAACGATCAGTAAGATTGGTCAAAAAGAAAATAGAGATTAACAACGCTCAAAAAGCCAATCAGATAATTTCAAATTCAGCTTTCGGAGCAGAGTCAATTTTAAGGGCTTATGGGGTTTCGGCCATACCAGCCCATCTCGGGGTTAACTTGGATAGGTTTTATCCTTCAAACAAAAAAAGAACTAATCAGGTTTTTATAGTTGGTAATGCTGAACCACAAAAGGGATTATCCTTTGCAATTGAGACTCTTGGAAAAGTGACCAAAAAACTAAGGCCCAAACTTATAATTGCCGGACCCAGACCAAGTGACTACAGCTATCTTGAAAAACTGGCCAGTAAAAATGATGTAAATATACAAACCTTTTCTTCACTTAGTCAAGATCAAATGAGGTTGCAATATCAAGTTTCAAAACTTACCCTAGCTACTGCCTATCTAGAACCATTTGGTCTATCTGCCATTGAATCTATGGCATGTGCAACACCTGTTGTTGCAGTAAACGAGGGTGGTTTCAAAGAAACCATAATTCATAATCAAACAGGCTTGCTGCTTCCTAGAGATACTAAGGTTTTTGCTAACAAGCTTCAATTCTTACTCAAAGATCAAGATAAACTAGACAAATTAGCATCTCAATCGGTAAAACAAGCCCAAAAATTCACTTGGGAAAAAACTTCAGAAATTGTAAACAAAGCACTACAACATGCAGCTTCCTAAAGTATTTATCATAATAGTCAACTACAACAACGTCTCTGACAGTATTGCCTGCCTAAGATCACTTTCTAACATTGATAAAGACAACTATTCTTTAGAAACCATTTTCGTAGATAACGGCTCCAAGTCCCAGGTGGTAAAAAAAATTCAAGGAGCTTTTCCAAAACTAAACATTGTCCGTTCGTCTAAAAATTTAGGCTTCGCTGGAGGAAACAACTTAGGCATAAAACAAGCTTTGAAGAACAAAGCAGACTATGTTTTCTTAATTAATAACGACACCATAATCAAAGATCCTCAATTGATTAGTCAGCTAATAGAAAGGTCGGTCGACATTACCTCTCCAGTAGTCAAATACAGACAAAATGAAAAAACCTATTATGATTATGGGGGTAGAGTAGACTGGCTTTTTGCTCACAACACCCACATTAAGTCAACTCAACTTCATCCGCCGGATGTAAAACCTGATTATTTAAGTGGAGTTAGTTTGTTTGTTAGATCAAAAGTCTTTGAAAAAATAGGCCTTTTAGATGACAACTACTTTCTCTATTACGAAGATGCTGACTTTTGTCTTCGTGCTAAAAAAGAAGGTTTTAGTCTTCAATCTTGTCACTCCACAATGATTCATCACCAGCTTTCCAGTTCGGCTAACAAACTAGGCAACAAAAAACTTAAAATACTGGCTCAGAGTCAATGGATTTTTGCTCGCAAGCACTTACCCAAAGGCTCTTTGCCATTTGCTTATTTATATCACCTCTATCTTCGCCTAAAAGCTGCTTTAAATTTCAAAATCTAAAACATAATCATCTTCAAGATTGGTTTCGTGTCTTTCTCCTTGAATTAAAATCTCTTGTTTTGATTGCATAACCCCGTGTTGTTTTAAAATCTTCAACCGATATTTATTAGCCTGATTTCGGTAAAGATCATAATCAATCTCTACCCAACTTTGATTACCTGCTGCAGTTGTATGAAAAAAGCTAATCTCCTTGAATCCAAAGTTTCCTTCAACTTTGTAATTATCAGTTTCTCTAAGGCTTAAGAGGGGAGGGTAGCCTTCTCTTCTGTCAATAGTACTTGGAGCAGCCTTAACATCAACATTAATCGCCTGCTCCGGGATGTAAAATCTTAAATAAACTATATAGTTACCACCATAAAAATATGGAGGTTTAGGATTTTCTTTAACTGATTGATTTTCAAACTCAACTTTGACATGATGAGAAACTTTATCATCATCCACAATAAGTTGATGTACTGTTGCTCTGTTCACACAGCAGTTTGCCTTATTAGCTCCCAAATTGCTTTCTATCAACAAATATTCATCGTTTATCCAGTCCGCATGATTACTCCATGCTTTATCAGAGAGTGTGCCGGCCCAGTCTTTGTCAATTAGTTTTGATTGAACTGAATGATATTCAGAATTAACAAGGACATTTCCATGATTAAGCTCATCTATTATCAATGAGGCAATCTGCAACTTCTTGTCCCAAGAAATTTCTGAAAATTTGTTCAAGACAGCCTTTCCAGCTGCATTAATAGCGTCCTTTTTCTGCGTTGATCCAGGAAAAAAATCAACCTCACTCTCGTTCTGGAGCCAGAGAGAAATATTCTCTCCGGTAACTTCTCTGTCATAGTCGTCAACCTCAATGGGACCCATTATTGTCACAATTTTTTTCATAATACTTAAGGGCAAAGTGACTATGTTTTCAACTCTTTGTTCGCCACCTTTTTCAAAAAACCATCTGATTTGCTTGGCAGATACAGAAAAATCAGCACTCCAATCACTATCTCTTAATCTCCACTGACCACTTTTAAAAGCTTGTTGAATAGGCTCAGGGGGCTTGACATGTCCTTCAAGTTGCCCATCGGGAACATAGATATCTTGAAATTCAAAGCTAGCCTTTGCCTTATCCACGGTAACTACCGCATATGAACCAAAAAAGCCTCCATTGGCTCGTAATTCATTGTCATTTTGCAATAAGACTAAGAAGTTAACGGGCTCGTCTTTGCCTAATAGGTAGTCTTTCTCTGGCCAAAACTCTTCAACTACTTCGATCAATCTTATTCCTTGCTCCAGCTTCTTATTCCCAACAACTTCATTGATATCACTCAAAGCATCCTGCTTCTTAATCAGATTATCCGCACACATAATCAGGTCCTGATAATTACCTAAATTCCTACAACTTACGACAAATCTAAATCTGTAAAGAAAATATCCAGTCAGCAAAAATAATATGCCTACGGTGATAATTATCCACTTCTTCATACTTACATTTTATAGTTTAGCGATATAATGTGCTTGACAATGGATATCACTGCAGTTGTTTTAACCAAAAACAATCAAAAAACTATCAAAAAAGTACTCAATTCAGTCAGCTTTTGTTCTCAAGTTTTGATCATCGACGATTATTCTTCCGATGACACAGTTTTAATTGCGGACAAAATGGACGCTCAAGTGTACAAAAGAAAATTAAATAATAATCTGTCCAAACAGCGCAATTTTGCTTTAAAAAAAGCAATTCACGACTGGGTGTTATTTGTAGACAGCGATGAGCTAGTAACTCAAGAGTTGAAAGAAGAAATAGTACATGTTTTGTCGGATACAAACAAGCAGGGTTTTTATATCCCCCGCAAAGATATGTTTCTAGGTAAAAAGCTCGAACATGGAGAATCAGGCAACATCAAACTATTAAGACTAGCTAGAAAAGACAGGGGGAACTGGCAAAGAGCTATTCACGAAGTATGGAAAGTTAATGGAGAATTAGGTTCGCTAAAAAACCCCATTTTGCACACAAGAGACATAAGTATCAGTCAGTTCATTCAAAAAATTAATTTTTATACATCAATCGATGCCAAAGAGCTTAAAATTGAAGGTAAAACATACAGCCTTGTCCAACTTATTTTCAAGCCAATAGGAAAATTTATCTACAATTATCTAATTCTGCTGGGCTTTCTTGATGGAATAAGAGGTTTCATCTTCGCTTACATAATGAGTCTGCACTCAATTATTGTTAGAGTAAAACAATGGGAAAACAAGTCCGACGCTTAAGTCTTTTCATTCTGATCTTCATGGCAGTTGTAAATCTGATTGCTGTTTTGGGTCCAGAACTGGGCTTTGATGCCCTTTTCTACCACCTTACCTTACCCAAACTTTTTCTTTGGCAAGGTCGTTGGTATTATCCTGGGCTTTTGTATATTTCCGCCATGCCTCGCTTGGCCGAGACACTCTATATTCCTGCTTTAAAGTTTTTGGGTACACAAGGCCCCAAACTAATACAGTATTTTTCAGGCCTTTTTGCCAGCTTACTAACTTACAAGCTAACAAAAAAGTTTTCAAACAAGGGGATAGCAATCATTGCCGCCCTGCTCTTTTATAACACCTGGCTTGTCAGCTGGCAGTCGGGCTCGGCTTACATTGATCTTGTAAGAACAGCTCTTGAGCTGTCGGCAATTTACTTCATCGCTCAAGATGAAAAATATAAATTGCTTAATCTACAAATCCCCAGCTGGTTACTTTCGGGCATATTTTTTGGTTTAGCTATTGGCAGCAAGTGGCACGCTTTAGCATCATTATTATTGGCCGGTTTAATCTTTAACCCCTTGATAATCCCCATTGCCTTACTGGTAGCATCTCCTTGGTTTTATCTTGCATTTCATTTTACTGGCAACCCAGTTTATCCTCTGTTGGAGTCTTCCATTACTCAAAGTCAGATCTCACAAGTATCAACTAATTTTTATCACTTCATGCAAATAATAAAACGATTAATGCTTTCACCAATATACATTGGAAAGCCATACGACACTCTAATCAATCCGTTGTTTGCCTTTATCTTCCCTGTCGGCTTATACATGTCGATAGATAGAAACTCTTCTTTGTTAAAAAAAATTTGTTTGTACACACTAGCTTCCATTGTCGTTTGGCAGCTTATCCCTCCTCCCTCTGGGCGTTATTTGCTTCAAATTTTGCCGTTGATTGCACTGATAAGCAGTCAAGCTCTTAAGGTCAAAAAAACAGCTTACAAAAGACTCTCCTTAGTTTTTATACTTCTGACAACTTTTCTAATCTCGATTGGCAGATTTTGGGCGAACAGCAAGTTTTTACCGGTTATTCTAGGCCAGCAATCCAAGAACCAATTTTTAACTTCACAGTCAGCTCGGCTACCTGATACTTTCATTGATTCAGATTCTTGGGTAGAAAACAATCTTAATCCCGACAAAAAGGTGTTAGTCAAAAATCTGCACAATCTCTACTACATGCCGCTCAACTTTGATCACCAATCTTGGGTAGATAAAAACTATTCGTATCCGTACCTTATTACCAAAAATCAAAACCCTGCTAATGTGGAGGGCAAACTACTGCATACCAACTCTCTGGGCATTCAAGTCTTCAAGATCAACTAAAATAACCTTATGAAGTACATAAAATCACACCTTCTTCTAATTTTACTAAGCATTATTTGGCTACTTGGGCCAATTTTAGAGTTGCCTGTGCCCATTCAGGGTGCCCATCTTTATCTTTTAGATATTGCTGCCTTTATCAGCTTAATTATCTCTCTATATAATTTTTCAAAAATAAAAAAGACTCCTTTATTCAAGCCCTTAGTGATATTTATTCTTGTTGCCGCCTTCTCTTTATTGATCAAACTTCCATTTACACCAGTACCTCAATTATTGATAGGCAGTCTCTACCTGCTTCGACTAATCAGTTATTTATCGTTCTATTTTGTTTTTACACTCAACAAAAAAATATCACTAAAGTCCACAGCTATAGTCCTGTTGATTTTTACCTTGCTTGGCTTGGTTCAATATTACTTTCTGCCGGATACAAGATTTCTGAAACTATATGGTTTTGATGATCACTATTTTAGGTTAATCAGTACCTTAATAGACCCAAACTTTGCCGGTGCCATCCTCGCAGCTTCCGTGTTTGTAGTTTTAGGATCCATGCCTGGAGTGTATAAGGCGGTTAGTCTGCTGCCGCTTACTGCTTTGACTCTTACTTTCTCTCGCTCATCATATTTAAGTTTTTTGGTTGGTTTAGTAGTTTTGCTAATTTTAAAATTTAAAAAACAATATTTAATCATCGTCCCTGTTCTAATACTTTTGGTTTTGACTGTTCCCAAGCCTTTCGGTGAAGGAGTTAACTTAACTAGAACTTTCTCCATACAGTCACGATGGAACACAATAGTTAACCAATTCACTACCATCCAAAAGCAACCTATTTTTGGAGTGGGATTTAATACCTTAAAGTCTTCAGTCAATCAGTCGCCTTATCCGGATAGGGCCACAGGATCTTTACCCAATAGCTACTTGTTTGTCTTAGTTACAACAGGCCTTGTCGGGCTGGCATCTTATTTATATTTTCTGTTTCAATCAGTTGAAAAATCTCGTTCTGTTTTTATCACCGCTTCTTTATTTGTCCTCTTTACTCACGCCTTATTTAACAACACACTCTTTTTCAACTGGACACTGGTATTGTTTTTGCTACTTACAGCTCTTTCTCATCGTGAGTAGGTGACTCTCACCAGTTTCTCAGATTCATTGCCTGCTTTATCGATTGCTTTGACTACAAACTTATTAAGTCCTTCGTCTAAGTCGCTGTCAAATGTAAAATTACCCTCGTCACTGACAAAGACCAAATGGTTATTAACATAGACTCTGCCCTCCTCATTCACGGTCCCCCTGATACTAATGTTGTTCTCTCCGGGTCCGTACCTTTCTGCCTCTAGACCAGGTTCATCAATAGTTATCTCCGGCTTAGCGTCATCTCTGGTAATCTTAGCTCTTGCCGGTTGACTATCGCCACTGTCATTTTTCGATATTATCTCTATGGTGTTTTTACCATTATTCAAAACTACTGATTCAAATTCAAAATTACTTCCCTCTGTCAAATCTTTTTCATTTCTCTTGTCACCATTTACATATATCTCAACTTTTTTACCTAAAATTGCTGTACCCGACACACTAATTTTTCCACTAAAAGTTGCTTCGGGTAAGGGAGCCAATTGCGGTTTCTGAGGGGGAACTTTATACCCTTGTTCCGATACAATCTCATCAGAGCTGGTCCACCAGCCAATTACATTAATAATTCCTGGAATTCCCCACCTAATCATTCCATACAAAAATATCCCTGATAGCAAAATATAAATTACTGCTTTGCGTTTCTCTTGCTTTTTCTTGTATCTACTTAGTCTTGACCTTCGAGCTGTCATTGTTCATATTTTATAACACTTCTTGGTTCAACATTACAAGTCTTGTTGTATACTTACCATTATGTCAGACAAATACAGTGCAACCTGGGTATCTCATTCCTCAATAAGTGATTATCTAACCTGTCCTCGTGCCTACTACTTAAATAACGTATACAAAGACCCCAAGACAGGTAATAAGATTAGTTTAATTACTCCGTACCTAGCTCTTGGACAAGCTGTTCACCAAGTCGTCGAGTCATTGTCGAATATAAAAACCGACCAGCGCTTTAAAGAGCCGTTAATTGATCGCTTTCAAAAAGCCTGGAACAAAATTTCAGGCGAAAAAGGTGGCTTTACAGACAAAGAACAAGAGCACCGCTTCAAGCAAAGAGGTCTGGAAATGATTCGTACTGTAGAGGAGAACCCTGGTCCACTAAAAAATTTGGCTGTAAAAATTGACATGGATCTACCTCATTACTGGTTGTCAAAAGAAGATCAGATAATTCTCTGTGGAAAAATAGATTGGCTTGAATACTTGCCAGACAAAGACTCTGTTCATATCATCGACTTTAAAACAGGTAAAAACAAAGAAAACCAAAGCTCTCTTCAACTACCAATCTATCACCTTCTTGCTCATCACACTCAAAAATGGCAGGTTGACAAGGTTAGTTATTGGTATCTGCAGCACGATAAATCTCCGCAACAGCAAGAGCTTCCTCAACTAGAAGAAGCAGAAGGAGACATTTTAAAAATAGCTAAAAAAATTAAACTTGCTCGACAACTGGAAAAATTTGATTGTCCTCAAGGTGGTTGTAGAGCTTGTGAGCCTCTTGAGATGATTGTAAGAGGAGATGCTCAGTACGTAGGAACTAATGATTACAACGCTGACGTCTACATTCAACCTAGTACATCAAATCCCAAAAGATCAGAAGGAAAACTTTTATAGACAAAAAAATCCCCCTTCAGATTACAAATCCACAAAAAGTGGGCTCTGAAGGGGGGTGTCTTGGTGCAGAAAATCTACTTAATTCTAAGAGTCAGTCCTTAGAAGCTTAATATTATATGTTTTCTCGATCTTGGCTAGATACAACTCTGTGGGGTAAATATATAGCAAAGAGTCGTAGCTGACTAAATCTAGTTCTCCTCTGGCAGCCATCATACTAAGAGCTTTTACCAAGTTTCGGAGAGGAAGTTCTGCCATTAGCTTTTCACAGTCTTTGAGCGTTTCGAAAAGCTCTTGCAAAGGGACCGGAAACCACCGCCTCTCTCGAACAAGCACCGTCAAAATCAAGCTGGCTACAATCTCTTGATCGGAAATTTCCCAAGCGCTGTTTCTTAACAGCAGGATCTTTCCATTGCAAAGGTTCTTGTCCGGTAACTCTGGGTAGAGTTCCTTGGCTATAGGGGGAAGAACTTTTACTTTGACTACTTTCATTATGCCCTCCTTGAAGAAATAGAGTGAAGTGGGTAAGTATTTTCTGCCTGTAAAAGTACAAAAGCTGAGGACTTGCCTCAACTTAATACACAAAGTCTATAATGTTATAGGGTTAAAGTCAATATATGGTGCCGAGGAGAGGACTTGAACCTCCACGGGATAAATCCCACTAGATCCTAAATCTAGCGCGTCTGCCAATTCCGCCACCTCGGCATGTGCAATATTTTACCTTATTTACCCACAAAAATACCAGCCTACTCCATATCGCTCATAAACTGACTAATCCCAAAAGCCCAAGATCCATCAGATGGAGGAGTGTATGTTTGCATTACCTCCTCGGGACTGGCATCCTCATCAGCTAAAAACTTTTCCTTAAATTGGGGTGCAATTTTTATAATTGCATCTTCATAACTATCAAATCTTATTACCTGCATCTTGTTGCATTTCTGAGCTTCTTGGTCGTAGTCCAAGCAATATATTCCCCAACCCCAACAATTATATGAATTATGTGGAATCTTCTTACACAAATTACTTTCTTGTTGAGCGATAGCCACCATCCAACGGAAATCAAAGTCATATTTATCAGCCATTTCAACAAGTAAGCCAGCGTGCTCTACAAGAGGGGAGTCATATCTGCTTAGATATTGTCTTAACATTTCTTCTCTTCCGTCAGCTGATTTAATCGCTGTCCTAATATTAATTTGTCTGTTAGGTACGGCCGAGTACAGAAGTTGCGGAGAACTACCAGTTTTGGTTACACTCATAGACTTAACCTCAGGTTTAGCAGAAGCATCACCAGCCTTATACATAGCCAATGTCCAAACTAGCAACAAACTAGATCCGATTAACCAAACTGGAAACAACCATATCTTTTTATTCATCTGGCAGGCATCAATTTATCTTAACTGACTATATACTGGCAATCTATTATCTTTATGTCAAGTGTGCGCCAGGAGGGATTCGAACCCCCGACACCCGGTTCCGAAGACCGGTGCTCTAATCCACTGAGCTACTGGCGCTGGTGCGTCGTCTGGGATTCGAACCCAGGACACCCTGCTTAAGAGGCAGGTGCTCTGACCAACTGAGCTAACGACGCAATGACCTTATTATACCTCTCAAGGTGTTCTTTTTAAATTATTCTCAACCTATCAAGTTCTTCCTGTTTATTAATCCTTCTATAAAATCTTTTACCTTTTCTGAATACTTAAGCTGTTGAGGAACTAAAGATGTCTGAGTCATTCCAGGCAGTGAATTAGTCTCTAAATAAAAAATTTCTTCATTTTCATCGATTATGAAATCAGACCGTGAATAATATCCCAATCCCAGAGCTTGATGTATCTTGTTGGTCTTTTCTTGTAGCTTTTTGGTTAACTTTTCAGATATCCTTGCCGGTGTAATCTCTTCTGACTGTCCTGGAATGTACTTGGCCTTATAATCAAAAAAGTCTGAACTGGGAATAATCTCGGTAGGGTAGAGGTTCATAAAGGAGTTGTCTTCGCGTACACTAGCCAGTGAAACCTCAGTACCTTTGATCTCGGACTGAAATAAATATTCATCTCTACTCAACCTTTTTATTAACTTTTTTAACTTAGTCTCACTTTCTACTTTATGGATATCCACCGAAGAACCCAAATCAACCGGCTTTACAAATAAAGGATAATCTTTTCCAATAATTTTAACCATCTTTTGGAAATTAAAATCTGCTGGGGCAGTCTTATATGTTTTAGGCACATTTACAATACTCTTTACATGTTCCATAGATCGGTACTTGTCCATCGATAACTCACATGAATCAGAATCCGAGCCTGTAAAAGGTATTCTTTCCTTCTCAAATTTTTGTTGAATATAACCATCTTCAACTTTTTCACCGTGGGCAGCAATAAGTACTACGGCCTTTTTTTCTGATAAAAAAGAAATAACTTTATCTTCTGAATACTCTTCACCCATAATCTCAAATTTCCCGTCACGTCTCCAGTAAATTGTTGTAGGTTGCTTATCCCTATACAACTTAAGGAAATAGTCTCTAGTACCAAATGATACTTCATGTTCTGAACTTGGTCCGCCAAAAAGAATGTATATCTTTCTATTCATATTAAAGATTTATTTTAAGTTTGGGTGGCTGACGAGAATCGAACCCGCGACCTCCGCTTCCACAGAGCGGCGCTCTAACCCCTGAGCTACAGCCACCATGTCATATGCTTGGTGCGCCCAGCAGGATTCGAACCTGCGACCTACTGCTTAGAAGGCAGTCGCTCTATCCAACTGAGCTATGGGCGCCTGGAGCGGGAGAGGGGAATCGAACCCCCATCTTCTGCTTGGAAGGCAGATGCTCTAACCATTGAGCTACTCCCGCACTACATATTTGGTCGGGGCGCTCGGGCTCGAACCGAGGACCTCTGCGTCCCAAACGCAGCACTCTGCCATCTGAGCTACGCCCCGTATAAAATGTGCGTCTGTGCCGAGGGCGGGAATCGAACCCGCACGAGGGATCTCCTCACGGGATTTTAAGTCCCGCGCGTCTGCCTATTCCGCCACCTCGGCGACACCTAATATTTTACCACTTAAAATCCTCTAGTACCTATTTGACCACTTACGACATCTCTGTGGGGAGCAAGGTGGGATCTTGTAGCAAGGGTTGTCCCCAGGAGGAGAAGTTTCTAAAAACAAAGATACCCAGCCCAATTAAGACCATCCAGCCTAGTAGTCCCAGTAACCACACCCACCAGGTAGCACATTCTTTATCCTCTGGGCTGCCCAGATGCTTGTAGAGCTCAATTATGTAAGCAGTACCATACCATCCTGCAAATACTCTCAAGAATGACAAGAGCAAGCCTCCCAATGACTCTGACTTAAACATTGCGGCTGACAGGCCCCACACTATAGCCATTAAGCCCGCCAAAGCCAACAGACGGACCAATACTTTGCCAAAGTTAGCCTTAACTTTGAGGACACTATTCTTGATAGATGAAATAACTCCCTTCTCAGCAAGAACAAGCTCCAAGCTAGCGAAAATTGTAAAGAGGTAAATAACTAAGCCAGGAATCAACACAAGCCAGGTTCCTCCAAAAATCAATAACCAGATCAATAAATTAAGGCCAATAAGTGGTAGAACTAACTTAAAGTTTTTCTTAGCCGTATCAATAATATTGCTGCTTCCTGTTAAAACTCTTATCTTGACGATGGTAATTAGATTCGTAAGGACTACAAAAAGCAACATTAACACAATCAAAACAACAGCAGACTGCAAAACCAGACCAGACTCCAAAAGAATCATAGGATTGGCAGTTGCTTTTGAAATGATATTTTTATTAGTTACTCCCAAGGCCAAAAGCCACGCTGAACTAACTAGTACAACTAAAGCATATCCAAGCCACCCAAGTAGCAAAAGTTTAATTAATCCGCTAAAGTTTTCAATTACTCGCTCCCAGGATTGAGCAATTAATTTCTTGATACTAGGCATTTTCTTTGTTCTACTCATCTTTTTGCTATAACTAATAACCTTCTATAGTTCCATTTTATCTATCCCGCCATTCTTGTCAAACCTAAATTGCCTTATGGTGGTATAATTTTATTCAGTCAAAACCATACGCGGGCAGGTGGCGGAACTGGTAGACGCGTACGGTTCAGATCCGTATGGGCATTTGCTCGTGGAGGTTCGAGTCCTCTCCTGCCCACAAAGCCGAGGTGCTGGAACTGGTAGACAGGCTACGTTGAGGACGTAGTGGGGTTTTCCCCGTGGAGGTTCAAGTCCTCTCCTCGGCACAAAACTATCCTTGCTATACTTACACCCATGTGTGGGATATTTGCGACGACTAACGATCAAGACAGCGCCCAAACAATCTTGGAGGGATTAAAGCTTCTGGAATATCGTGGATATGACTCCTGGGGTATAGCAGTTAAAGGCAAGCAGAAAGTTCTCACGCAAAAGAAAGTCGGTAAAATTTCAAATTCAAAAACAGATCTTCCCAAAAGCAAGTTAGGTATCGGTCATACTCGTTGGGCCACCCACGGCAAGGTTAGTAAAACCAACGCTCACCCGCACGTTGACTGTTCTGGTAAATTGACGCTAGTACATAACGGCATTGTTGACAACTGGCAACAGCTAAAAGATAAACTTGAAGCCAAACATCTAATTAATTCGCAGACTGATTCCGAGATAGTAGTTCACCTAATCGAGCAGAACCTAAAGAAAGATAAAGACCTGCTTAAAGCAGTTAGAAAAACCGTTAGACAAACTAAGGGAATAAATGCCTTTTTGGTTTTTCACCAAGATTATCCCTACTTAGTAGCCGCCAAAACAGGATCTCCAATAGTCATCGGCTACAACAAAGGCAACCATCTTGTCGCTTCAGATATTGCTTCTTTGCTGCCTCAAACTAATAAAATTATCCACCTTAAAGATGATCAGATTGCCACAATTTCACCAAATGATGTAAGCATCTATGATCTTCATACAGGTAAAAAAACTGAATATAAAGTTGAAACAATTGACTGGAAGCCTCAACAAGCAGAGAAAGGTGAGCACAAGCATTTCATGATAAAAGAAATTTATCAACAACCACAATTAATCGAAAAAATTATCCAAGACAAGCTTCCATCAACACAAAAGCTGGCTGATCAAATTAAAAAAGCAGACAATGTTTTTGCGGTAGCTTGTGGTACTGCTGCCTATGCTGCTCTGGCAGGCCAGTATTTCTTTTCCCGCATCGCCAAAAAACAAATTAATCCAGCCATAGGTTCTGAATTTTACTATCATTCTGATTTTTTAAACCCAGACAGTTTGTGCATTGCTCTTTCACAAAGTGGGGAAACAATCGATACTATCCAGTCAATCAGGCATGCAAATAAAAAGGGCTCAAAAACTTTTTCCTTGATAAACACCAAAGGCTCAACTCTCGATCGAATAAGTGATGAAAGTATTTTTCTAGAAGCAGGCCCTGAAAAAGCTGTTGCCAGCACCAAAGCTTTTACGGCCAAATTAAGCCTTTTATTAATGGCTGCTTACCAATACACAGGTGAATCAAAAAAAGCCAAAGAACAATTAAAAAAGGCAGTAGTATCAAGCAAAAAAGTGCTTCACGAGACTTCGGTTAAAAAGCTTAAAAAAATTGCTAAAGATACAAAAGATAGCTCTTCAATATTTGTGTTGGGCAAAGGCCAATCATATCCTGCAGCCCTTGAGATAGCTTTAAAGATTAAAGAAATATCATACATTCACGCTGAAGGATTTCCCTCAGGAGAGCTAAAACATGGCGTAATTGCCTTAATAGAGAAGGGGACACCTTGTATTGTTTTGGCGCCCGATGATGAAACAAAGTCAGACATATTAACAGCCGCCATGGAAGTGCAAGCCAGGGGAGGAAGAATTATTGGTTTATCACCCCAAAATGAATCAATCTTTGATGATTATGTACCCGTAGATGATGCTGGTACTGCCTCAATAATTCCTAACATTGTTGTTGGACAAATCCTTGCCTACTACTTAGCCTTATTCAAAGACCTTGATCCGGATATGCCCCGTAATCTGGCCAAATCAGTAACAGTCAAGTAAATTTGGTAAAATTATAGTAATGGACTCGTAGCTCAGCTGGTTAGAGCGTGCGGTTTACATCCGCAAGGTCCCTGGTTCGATCCCAGGCGAGTCCACACTAAATCGTGTAAAATATAATTGTTTAATTGCCGAGGTAGCCAAGTTGGTCACGGCGGTGGTCTGAAAAACCTCAGATCTCGGTTCGATTCCGAGCCTCGGCACAAGTAATTTGATAAAATACAAACATGCGGTGGTAGTTCAGTTGGTAGAACGTCTCGTTGCCAACGAGAAGGTCGCCGGTTCGAGTCCGGTCCGCCGCTCCAACCAAATGATTTATTTCTAGTCTGATAAAATTGAGTTACTGCGGTGGTAGTTCAGTTGGTAGAACGTCTCCTTCCCAAGGAGAAGGTCGCCGGTTCGAACCCGGTCCGCCGCTCATAATTTGGTAAAATGTAAACTACTTTGCCGGGTCGTCTAACGGTAGGACATCGCCCTTTGAAGGCGGTTATCTAGGTTCGAATCCTAGCCCGGCAACACCATACAATTAAATAAAATCCCCGAAACACTCATCACCAACTCTGATAATCTGAAAAGAAATTACTTAAACAAATCTTTTCGCTTAATATACCCCCATACCAAAAATCCACCAACTGCCGCCACAATCACGATCTGCACTATCGACTCAACTCCTTCAATGCCATGCATGTATCGCTGATAGCTTTCCAGTCCACTGAAGCCAACCACCAAGTAAAACATATTTCTTATAAAAGTACCTACAAAAGTAGCCCAAGTAAAAGTCTTAAGATCCATCTTGATCAATCCACACACAACAGATATCGGTGCACTAGGAACCACAGGTAATGATCTAAGAACCAAAAGAACAATATCGTCTCTCATGCCTTTATCAATTCTTTCTCCGATGTTCTCAATCTCTTTATGAGTTATTCCCAACATCTTGCCAAACCGTGTAGCCAAAATATCCTCAGCTTTATCAGTAATAACATACAAAACAAGCCCGCCTAAAGTCTTTCCCACAGCTCCAATTAAAGATATCCAAAATAAAAATACAAAAACCTTGCCTTCAGCTGAAGCCAGAGAACCAGACAAAGTCATCACAATCGGGGAGGGGACTGGGGCAATTACCTCTTCTACAAATGCGCCAACGAATGCAAACACTTCAACTGGCATCTTTGTAGCCAGAACTTCAAGGTAATCGATTATTACTTCAATAAAATGCATACTTGATCATTTTATCTCAAAGCAAAAGCACTTTAAAGGATTAAAAACCCCCGCTAATAAAACAGCGGGGGTTTGCTATTGATCTTTACATTCTTATACTTTTACTTCGATTTTGCGTGGTTTGGCCTCTTCTGACTTGACAAATTTCACAGTTAATACTCCTTCATTGACTTCTGCCTCTGGGTCTTGATCAAGATCAATATTACCAGGAACAGCTACTCGATAAGAGTAAGAGCGTTGAGATTTTTTATAGAACTTTTTATCATCATTCTCTTCTTCTTCCTCTTCCTCTCCACGAATTGTTAATACTCCATCGTCAAATGTAATATCAATGTTCTCAGGTTTTACTCCTGCAATCCCTGCTTTGACTACAATATTTTCTTCGGTCTCATATACATCTAATTGTCTATTTGAAGGATCAAGTTGTTCATCCTCCAGCGCCATAGGCCATCGCATAAATGAATGCACATCAAACGGATCCCATTTCATTATTGCCATTTGATATTTTCACCTCCTTTATAATAGTTAATTGATTATATTTAGTCTTATCACTCGATCGATAAGACTGCTAATAATCATTATAAAAAAATAAAAATTTATGTCAAGACAATAATAATTACCAGTATGGTAATCTTAAATAGATATGCTTGGAGCAGACATTTTAACCACAACTGAAACTATTGGCTATTTGGGATTGACTATAGTTATCTTTGCTCAGACAGGATTATTTTTTGGCTTCTTTTTGCCAGGTAGTAGTTTAGTTTTTAGCGCAGGATTTATCGCTTCGCAAAACATCTTTCATATTTGGCTATTAATTCCAATATTAATACTAGCCTCTATACTGGGCAACTTTTTTGCTTATTGGACAGGGAAAAGATTTGGGTCTTGGTTAAAAAATAGACAAGACACTTGGTACTACAAGAAAAAATATTTAATAAAGACCGAGAAATTCTATAAAAAGCACGGTAGAAAGACAATATTCTTGGCCCGATTCATTCCCATAGACAGAACTTTCGCTCCAATTGTGGCTGGAATTGCTAACATGAAATTTTCTCAGTTTATTAGCCATAATATCATCAGTGCAATATTCTGGATCACGGCAGTGTCTCTAGCCGGATACTATTTAGGTCAATCAATTCCCGACGTTAACAAATACCTCATTCCAACCTTACTAATCATCATTTTTGCTTCTATCATCCCTCTCGCTTGGGATTGGCTTCTGAGCAAACTTAAATTTAACTAACCTCTTTTAATCTTGAAAGACTGTGGGTGATATAAAAAGACTGCGGGGACTTCTTCCACCAGAAATCTCTGAAAATCTACATATATCTGCCTTCTCTCTTCTACATCAATTGTTTGCCGGCCGTCTTCCAGTAATTTGTCAATTCTTGGGCTCTGCAATCCAGTTATATTAGCCTCTTGTGTAGAATGCCACATATAATACTGATCAGGGTCTGCGGGTATAGCTTCCATGCCTAAAAAAGCTTGAAATTGGCTTGGTTGTGAAGCTACAACTTTAATATCTGTCGTTACACCTACATCACTCCAATCGCTTTTGATCTCTTCTGCTAAAGAAAGTAATTCAGGTATTGTTGCCAGCTCAACTCTCAACACGATCTCGTCAGGTACTTCATCAAGCAACTCATTTGCTCTAACAGGATTATATTCATAGTCTTTAACGCCAGGATTGTAGACCCAACTGCTGGGATTGATTGGGGTTAATGCTCTCTCTCCATTCCTCGTCTTATCCTCAATTGCATAAGACAAAGCTTGTCTGATACTTTTACCTCCATCGCCTCCTAAAATTGAATCATTTGTGTTGTAAAAAACTGCAACATAATGATCATTTTTAATGTTTTTCTCAGCCGTAACATTAGGCCAGTCTGATAGTTCTGGTGCGTCAAACAAACTTGAAAGTACATCGATTCTGCCTAGTTTGAACGCTGTTATTGCCTGACTTAATGTGTCATAGAAACGATAAATCTTCTTTTCTTTGTCAGACTCTAGCCAGATTTGTCTTAAATAAGCCCCATCAGTCTCTATGTCCTGAATTGTGTACTTGCCAGTGGTTAAAAGACCATCTTTAATCAAGGGCTTAGATAAGATGCTTGGGAATGGAGCAAAAGGTTCTGGTAAGGTGAACACAAAAATATTAGGTTCTTCTGTTTCTACATCAACCTCGCCGATTTGAAAATTAAAGTCTTCAAGCTTTACAGGTTCACCATTTGACCAGCGGACATCCTCATCCAAATAAAATCTGTATTTTTCACCGCCGTCCAGTATCTCCCATCTTTTGGCTATACCAGGCTCAGGCTTGCCGTTGTCACCGATAATAGTTAATCCACTACCAAGGCTCTCATTTACTTCCTCAGGAATTTGGGTCAGACGTGATCTCCCCACAACGCCGATATACTCAACGTTTTTTGGTTTGGGCAAGTGAGGTCTTATTAAAAAATATCCTCCTATTATAAGAGCAGAACCTATTACACTTCCAAAAATAATATTTTTATATTTTTCAATAAAACCGGTGATCAGCCAATACGTCTTCCTCCCAAACCGTTTCATATCTTAAATTAGATTATAAATGGCCAAAAACACAAACAATATTGCTAAAGAAACAGTCATGATAAACATTGCTTTCTCAATTCCTTTTTTAGAGTGATAAGCTACGTTTCCACCGCCCCAAGCTTTACCTAAGCCTGTACCTTGAGGTTGAAGAAGAATTAAAGTGATTAAAGCTATTCCAGTTACAATTTGAGCTACTAAAGTCCATTGCATGCTAACCATTATAGATTACTCCGAAATCAGCCACAATACCGCACCCTTAACTAAACTAATTATCATCGAGGCAAAAATATATGACAACAGTAGGGTTACTTTCATGCCTGGAACTATAAAACCTTGATATGCAAAACCTTCAAAGTGAAAGGGGATAACAGCTACTCCGGCAACCAGCTCGGTTAACAAAAACATTGTTATTACATGAGCCACCCACCCAAACAATCCCAAAGTTAACACATTTATTGGCAAGATTAGAAGCTTAATCATGGGTTTAACAGTCTTGTCTAAAACTAAAATGGCCAAAGATGCCCAAAAGAGTGTTTGAAGAGATTTGTCATATACCAGACCCGGGTACATAGAAATCGATAGATACAAAACTATGCTGTTTACAAACAAAGGTTTTAGTATTTTCCTCATATCTTAATCTTTCCCCATATGACTATCATTTGTCAATCATCGCCTTTCTTCTGATTTTGCTTTGATAACTATTGCTGAATCTGTGCGCCTCGTCTCGAATTTTTTGGATCAACGCTTTAGCAGGCCATTCGTCCTTTAATTTTAATTCAACAAACCTTCCATTCCTTTTATATACTAATGTTTCTTCCTTTTTAGCTATACCAATCACTTCAATATTATTGGGCACAACTTTTAAGGCACTTGACACTTGAGGTTTTCCTCCATCTATTAAGACTAAATCAGCAAAAGGCCATTCCTGGTGATTAAACCTTCTTTCAAGCATCTCTTCCATTGCTGCTGTATCACCTTGCTTGTCCCACTGCATCTTAAACAGTCTGTAGTCTCTTTTATTAGCTACTCCCATTACAAAAACCACCATTCCACCTACCGTGTTTTTTTGTTGTAGTGTTGAAACATCATATCCTTCGATTCTCTCCAAGTTAACTTCCATGCCATGGGAGGATAGAATCTCCTTTAAGTTCCTTAGCTGCTTTTCAGTTTGAGGATCGGATTTTAACAACGCACTTAATCCAGTACTAACTCGAGTTGCTTCATAAACAGCTTCTCTGGCTTGTTTAAGTTTACCAGCTTGCTCAAACTTTTCATTTTTAGACAGATTCTTAATCTGTCTATCGATTTTTTTAATTAATGTTTTTGTTTCCCCATTTAAGAATCGTTTCAGATAACCTATTTTCCTACGATACTCTATTTTTGAAACTTTACCCACACATGCTCCATCACACTGGTCAATGTGAAAGTAGAAGCAGGGCCTTTTGGAATCATTACCGGGCTTACTGCAAAATTTAAAAATTTTCCTAGCCACTCTTAGCACCCTCTGCGTTTGTCTATTGGAGGTGAATGGGCCATAGTAATCGTCATTCTTGCTTAGCTCACTTTTCCTCACGATGTCAACTTTAGGAAAACTGTCTCCACTGATTTTAATATATAAAGAGGATCTATCATCTTTAAGTACACTGTTGTACTTGGGCTTATTAATTCCAATTAAGCGTGCCTCCAAAATAACTGCTGCAAGATCATTTTTCACAGAGTAGTAGCTAAAATACTTGGCTTCATGCAAAAATCTTTTTTGCTTACTGCCTTTTGTATCAAAGCTTTTACAATGCTGTCTGATTCTTGTCCGCAAACTTATTGTCTTGCCAATATATAAAGCCTGAAGATTTTCGTTTTCAAAAGAATATACGGCGGGTCCAGTAGGCAGCTGCGAACAAAACTCCGCCCATGCCGATGATTGCTCCGGCCATTTGTGCCTTTTTCTTGAAAGGTGGTTCGAGAGAGATTGTGATTTGCTCTGTTTGTTGGTCATAGTTGAACTTAATTATAACTGGCACCTCACGCCATTTACCTGGTAAGTCGGTGGAGATTTGAATTTTTTTTCTTCCCCACGGAGGTATTTTGCCCACATCAAAATCGTCTCTAACTATACCAGCTGGCTGTGAATCAATTCTAATTTTACCCTCATAAGCTGTACTGCCTGTATTGCTTACTTCGATAACAAGCTGGCCTTTCTTTAATTCTTTATTAACAATAAATTCAAGCCTTGGATCACCAAAGCTGATTGGATCAACCGCTTCAACTCTTACATCTTTCTGTTCCTGACCTTCAATCTTATATCCTCCGGCAGGGACTGGATTACGTGGATCTTGACCATGAATGACAAACACCACATGATTTAAATCCAGCTTATTAAAGTAATCAACTCCTCCGGTAGTGTCAGCCCAAGTCGGATCTAGCTGAATCCATGTATTTTTCTGATCATCATAATACTCTACCCAGGAATGAAGCACATCTTTCTTTAGACTTAATGGTCTAAGCTTGTCGTTATTTGTTAAAGCATATCCTTCCAGTTCCCTGCTTGGTATTCCGGCAGCTCGCGCCAATGTAACAAATAAATCAGCATAGCCTGTACAGATGGCCATTTTTGAATTTAGTACATTACTTACTGGTACTCTTGTTGTGGTATTTTCTATTTGATTAAAGTCGTAGTTTAAGTAATCTACAACATAGTCATAAACAGCTTGGGGATTATTGAAATTCTCACTTAATCGATTAATCTCGCTAGAATCAGAAATCCAGAACTCGTTTGCTTGTGTATACAATGCTTTTTGCTCATCATTTAGTAAAATACTTTCTGGAAAAAAATTAATTCTTGCGATGGCTTCAACTTTAATGTCGACTTTTTCTTGAGGTTTTAATCTGTATACCGCTAACCAATTACCGTCTATGTCCTCTCTGACATTGACCGGTTCAGGGGTAATGCTCTGGTACATCATCGTCTGGTAAGTAGTGTCTGGAGGGAGTGCAATGTCCATTTGAGAGACTGACTGACTGTCATTTTTAAGATGATAACTTAATTCAAGCTTCATGTGCTGGACTCGACCAAATAATGCAGATACTGCTTCTCTGTTAAGAATAGAACCTTCAAATTCATAGACGTTGCTTACATTATCAGAGGGAGGCCTGTTTGTTTTCTTAACGGGCCTTGGTGATATATAGGCTGGTTGTCCGAACTCAGAGGGAACAATTAAGCTGATCTTGTTCTCTACAACGTTCTTTTCAGTTTCCAGTTTTGGGATATTAACTTCCCAAACAGATCCATTTTTATTGGCAATATCTCCCGTCTGGTATTGAATGTAAAAATTATGTGATTTGTCTTTTCCAACTACCTTATTTAAAAAATCAAAGCGTATGATAGTCTGATTCTGCGTCTCTTCTACTACTGGGACTATAGTTCCCGCCTCATCCTGTACTCGAATATTATTTAAATCAGTAAAACCTACCGCAATTGAAAACTTTTCAGCATATATATTGGATACTTTATTTTTAAGATCCACCTGATGTCGTACCGTAGTTAAACCAGACTTGCTGACTTGATAAGTAGTTATATATCTGGTTTCAAACTCAGAAGTCGCTTGAGCCTGACCGCCAAAAGCCAATAAATTCAAGACTGTTAATAAAATTACAAAAACCTTCTGTATTCTTTTCATTCTTACCTATTTAATCAATTAAACTTTCTTCTCTCAACTCTTTCATCCCAATATTTGCGCAATTCCTCACCAGTAACTGATTTATCATTAGATGCGATCTCTTCTGGTTTACCTGTTGCAACTATTTCTCCACCCTTATGTCCTCCGCCAGGTCCTAAATCAATTATCCAGTCAGCATTGTTAATAAGATCAAGGTTGTGTTCAATAACAATTACAGTATTATCTTGATTAACTAACCGATGCAGCACCTTAAGTAGCTTCCTTAAATCCTCAAAATGAAGACCTGTTGTTGGTTCATCAAGAATATACATAGTATGTCCGGTTCTTGTCTTAGCCAACTCAGCAGCCAGTTTAATTCTCTGTGCTTCTCCTCCTGATAAAGTCGTGGCCGGCTGACCTAACTCAATATATCCCAAGCCAACATCCTGCATTGTTTTAAGTCTTTTGTTTAAAGCTGGTAATCCGTTGAAAAATCCGATCGCTTCATCAACTGTCATCTCCAGCACCTCGGCGATATTTTTGCCTTTGTATTTAACCTCCAAAGTAGGCGAGTTATATCTCTTGCCTTCACAGACCTCACAAGTGACATAAATATCAGACATAAACTGCATCTCGATCTTATTTTGCCCCTGTCCTTGGCACGCCTCGCATCTACCCCCCTTTACGTTAAAACTAAATCGTCCTTTGTCATATCCTCTTATCTCAGCTTCCGCAGTTGAGGCAAACAACTTTCTAATATAATTAAATGCCTTGGTATAAGTAGCAGGGTTACTTCTGGGTGTTCTTCCTATCGGACCTTGATCAATCAAACTAACTTTTTTGACAGCATCAGGTATCATGATTTGATCAAAATTGGCTTCTTCCTGGTGATGTATCCTCTTTAAGTTTCTGGCCAAAGCTTCGTGCAAGGTCTCGACAATCAAGCTTGACTTACCAGATCCAGACACTCCGGTGACAGTTACAAATCGCCCCAAAGGAATCTCAAGGTCAACATCTTTTAAGTTGTGTTTTTTAGCCCCAAAAAGTCGTAAATTCGGCATGTCAAGATTAAGCTTTCTGTCTGTTTCTACCAAAACCTTCTTTTCGCCTGTTAAGTATTTACTAGTAAGAGTTTTCCTTTGTTTTTTCATCTTCTTTACACTACCTTGAAACTGCAGTCTGCCACCTTTTTTTCCCGCTCCAGGGCCAAACTCAATAATTTGATCAGCAGACTCAATCATTTCTCGGTCATGTTCAACTACAAGAAGGGTATTGCCTAAATCACGCAGGTTTTTAAGTGTATCAATCAATCTTTTATTATCTCTCTGGTGCAACCCGATCGTTGGTTCATCAAGTACGTACAAAATTCCTGTTAGCTGAGATCCAATCTGAGATGCCAAACGAATCCGCTGTAGCTCTCCTCCTGCCAAAGTTCCGGCCTGTCGGTCCAGGGTTACATAATCCAAGCCAACTGAAACTAAAAACTTCAATCGAGATTCCACTTCTTCAAGTACGGATTTGGCGATAGTAATCTCGCCTTTTGATAGCTCATCAGGCAAACCTTTAGCCCATTTCTGGGTTTCTTCAATAGGCATTGCTGCTACTTCAGCTATTGAGAATCCATTCACCGTAATAGATAGAGCTTCCTTTTTCAGTCTAGATCCCTTACATACAGGACAACTGCGCTGAATCATGTATTTTTCCAATTCATTTCTAACATAATCAGAGCTTGTCTTTTCGTGCCTGGTTTCAATTTCTTTTAAGATCCCTTCAAAATCGCTTTCCCAAGTAGTCATTCGTCCCTGCCTGTTTTCTCCTTCCACCTTATATACTTCATCACCTGTTCCATTAAGTAAAACATTCAGTTGCGCATCATCAAGGTTTAAAATGGCAGTCTTGCTATCAAATCCATGCTCATCAGCTACAGTCCTGATTAAGCGCGCTCTCCAGGTATTATTTTGAAACTGGCTTGCCAGGGGAATAATCGCACCTTCATCTAGTGTTAACTCCTCTGCCAAAATCAAATCCGGCTTTACCTTAAGCTGTGTTCCTAATCCAGAGCACTCCTCACAAGCTCCTTCAGGAGAGTTGAATGAAAATGTTCTTGGTTCGATCTCTGGTAAAGACACACCACATTCAGTACATGCAAATTTTTCAGAATAAAGCTGATCCTCCATTTTTTTGGGCTTTTCGGGAATACTAAAACCTTTATCTTTAATCATGCTGGCTATTACCATTCCATCAGACATTTCCAAAGCTTGCTCAATGGCTTCAAATAATCGGTTTTTACTCTCTTGCCCAGTTTTTTTAAGTTGTTTGCTTGGTATTACTAATTTATCAATTACCACTTCGATGTCGTGATAGTTAGTTTTCACTAAATCAAAATCATCAGTAAAATCAAATACTTTATTATCAATTCTGGCCTGGGAAAAACCTTTTTTCTCCAAGTTCTTAAACAACTCCTTAAACTGACCTTTTTGATGTCTAACAACCGGTGACAGTATTAGTAATCTGATTCCTTTGTTTTCATCTAATTCTTCAGCGCCCTGCATCCTCTTCCAGACTTGGTCAGTAATTTGTTGAGCATCAGTGGTTGTAATTTCCTCTCCACATTCCGGACAATGCGGGTGTCCTACTCTGGCATATAGAAGTCTCAAGTAATCATATATCTCGGTTACTGTTCCTACAGTAGAGCGGGGATTATGCGATCCTCCTTTTTGATCGATTGATATTGCGGGACTTAAACCCTCAATTTTATCCACATCAGGCTTGTCCATTACTCCCAGAAACTGCCTAGCATACGAAGACAGAGATTCAACATATCTTCTTTGACCTTCGGCATACACAGTGTCATAAGCCATGCTGGACTTTCCAGATCCTGACAAACCTGTAAAAACTACCAATTTTCCCTTGGGTAAGTCAAGGTCAATGTTTTGCAGGTTATGTTGCCTGGCTCCCCTTATCATCAAGTGGGTTGCTGGTGATATCTTTTTATCAGTCATAGGTTAGGATTCTAACAAATTAACAATCTTCTTCAGCTCAGCTGCTTTTTCGAAGTTCCAGTCTTTAGCTGCCTTGTTCATCACGGTCCTAACCTCTTTGTAAACTTTCTTCCTATCTTTAGGTGTTAAAGCATCAGGATTAATATCTTCAAAATTACTCCAACCAAACTCCATCAATATCTCATTGGCATCAGACTCAACTCTCCTGTCTCTTTTTAAAAGCTTCTCTCTGATTGGCTTTCTAATTGTTTTTGGTTCAATTTTGTGTTTCCTGTTAAACTCTTCTTGGATCTCTCTTCTTCTATTGATTTCATCCACTGCTTTCCTCATTGATCTGGTTACCTCATCGGCATATAAAATTACCTGCCCAGCTTTGTTTCTGGCCGCTCTGCCCATCGTTTGGACCAGAGATGTCTTAGACCTTAAAAAACCCTCTTTATCAGCATCTAAGATGGCCACAAGTGATACTTCAGGCAGGTCCAGCCCTTCTCTTAACAGGTTGATGCCTACAATTACATCAATATCTCCTCCTCGCAGCTCATCTAATATGTCTGATCTATCAAGAGTGTCGACATCAGAGTGCAAATATTCAACCTTTATCGGCCTGTCTATCACTCTGTCAATTTTAGACTTGATTTTCTCCGGATTTGCTAGATACTCAGCCAGATCCTCAGCCATTTTTTTAGTCAGTGTGGTTACCAGCACTCTTTCTCCCTTTTCCATTCTAGACAAAACCTCACCAATCAGATCACTTACCTGATTCTCAATAGGCCTGACATCAATCTCCGGCTCAAGTAGTCCAGTCGGTCTAACTAGTTGTTCAACTACTCCCGGATGGTCAAACTTCATGGCTGCTTTAGTTGCCATACTTTTCTCCCAGGTTGATGGGGTAGCCGACACAAAAATTGAGTTTTCTGTTCTTGCTCTAAATTCGTCAAAATCCAATGGGCGATTGTCTCTGGCTGCAGGTAATCTAAAGCCGTGATTAATCAATGTCTCTTTTCTAGATTTATCACCTTTGTGCATACCTTTAATCTGGGGAACCGTCATGTGACTCTCATCAACTATGGTCATAAAACCTTTCTTATTAAACTTATCTGCGTTGTATTTCATATAATCCAAAAGGGTATAAGGTGGCTCACCGGGCTTTCTGCCGTCAAAGTATCTTGAGTAGTTTTCAATTCCGCTCACATAACCCATCTCTGCAATCATATCCAAATCATAATTGACTCTCTGCTCTAGTCTGTTAGCTTCTAGTTCTAATCCACTATCTTGCAACCTCTTTACTTGCTGGCTTAAATCATCTCTTATCTGGGAAAAAACCTCATCTTGATTTTTCTCGGGCGCAATAAAATGTTTAGCCGGATAGATGGTTACTTTGTTATTTTCAAAAAAATACTTAGGGGCTTTTATTTCAGTGAAATTGATAGGATCAAGCCATTCCAATGAGTATAAAGTCTTCTCGTCAAACTTTAGTCGGATTACTATGTCCTCATAGGCTGGCCAAAGGTCAATTAAATTACCCCTTACTCTAAAGTCACCCCTCTCCAGCTTTTCTCGTTGTCTACCATATTGCAGGTCTACTAACCGACTAATAACTGTCATTCGGTCAATAACCTGACCTTCAGTCAGTTTAAGTAGAAACTTTTTATATGCAATAGGGGAACCTAAGTTATAAATGCAGGATACAGAGGCCACTACTATAACATCAGGCCTCGACAACAGGTTAGCTGTTGTCGATAGTCTCAACTTGTCAATCTCTTCATTAATCTCGGTTTCCTTTTCAATATAGGTATCAGTTTGTGGGATATAAGCTTCTGGCTGGTAGTAGTCATAATATGAAACAAAGAAACTCACACCATTGTCAGGAAAGAAGTCTCTAAACTCCTGATACAACTGAGCAGACAAAGTTTTATTGTGAGAAATAATCAGTGTTGGCATTTGAACATTTTCAATTACTTTTGCCAGACTAAAAGTCTTGCCGGAGCCAGTTACGCCCAATAGCACTTGATCGTCAATATGATTATTGACCCCTTCTGATAAAAGTTTGATCGCCTGTGGTTGATCACCTGCAGGTTCAAAATTTGATTTAATCTTAAATTTTTTCATCAACCTTCTATTTTACCAGAAAAAACCCCAACAATTTGACCCTTGACTTCGGGTTCTTTTGGGTTACAATAAAAATTAATATGGCAGTAACCCTTTATAAACGACAAAGACAAATCGTTGACTTTATTGCTCAGTATATTCAAAAAAACGGCTATTCTCCTACTTTGCAAGAAATAGCTGACGCAATTGGTGTTTCCTCACTCGCCACTGTCCACGAGCATCTACAAGCACTCATAAAGAAAAAGGTCATAAGAAAGCACGAAGGGGCAGTCAGGGGCATAGAGCTTTTAAATAAAAGTATTGGCCAGGAAAAAAATATCGTTGAGTTGCCCATTAAAGGTTACATAGCAGCTGGAAAGCCCATCGAACCTTATGAAGAAAATGACGCTCAGTTGAAAGTTTCTCCCAGCATGATTTCAGGAAAGAAAAAGGCTTTTGTATTGCAGGTAAACGGGGACAGTATGATAGAAGATGGAATTTTTGATGGTGATTATGTAGTTTGCGAAGAATCTGAAAATGCCAACAACGGAGATATAGTTGTTGCTCTTTTAGAGAATGGTCTAGCCACTCTAAAACGCTTCTTTAAAGAAAAAACCCGTATCAGACTAGAGCCAGCTAATGCAGATATGAGCCCCATTTACGCTACAAGAGTAAAAATCCAAGGAAGAGTAGTTGGTATCATCCGTCGCTTCTAACTTAAGCTTTCCATTATCTGGTTAATATCATTGTTTGTTGTCTGTTGAATAAGTGTACGCTCATCAATCTGTGGCCATCTGGCGTGGAATGGGGAGTTTTCTTCTTTATAAAATTCTCCGGTGAAAATCTTCTCATTAGTCCATACCGCTTTTTTTAAAGCATCAATCCGATCTTCAATTGGTCCATTCAATTTTTCAACTCTTTCTTGAAACCATTTATAGGTGTTAATTTTGTTAAAAGTAACACAAGGTTGCAATACATCTAATACAGAGAAGCCTTCGTGATCAATCGAACTACCGACCAATTCAGTTAACTGATTAATATCACCTGAAAAGCCTCTTGATACATGTGTCGCACCAGCTGTCAGTGCAAGTTGAAGAGGGTTGATCGGCTCATCAGTCACTCCAAGTGGGTATGACTTACTTTTAGTTTTCTTAAGTGAAGTAGGGGAGGACTGGCCTGTTGTCAGACCATAGATCTGATTATTGTGAATAATCACAGATACGTCATGATTTGCTCTGGATGCCTGAACAAAATGATTAAGGCCTTCACCAAGTAAATCTCCATCACCTCCAACTACAATTACCTTAAGCTTGTGGTTTGCAAGCTTAATTCCCTCAGCAACGGGAATGCCCCTGCCGTGTACGCCGTGAAATCCGTAAGCTTTAACAAAGCTGGCCATGTTTCCACTACATCCAATGCCGTAGACGATAACAACTCTTTCCTTTGCTATATCTAGATTATTAATAGATTTTTTAATTGCTGACCAAATTCCCAAGTTTCCGCATCCTGGACACCAGGTGGGAAAAATATTTGTGTCAAGATTATCTTTTGTTTTCATTTATTTCTCTCTACAAATTCAATAATTTCTTCTGAATAAAAAGGCCGGCCATCATCTTTATTAAGTGAAGCCTGGAAATTAACGCCTGCTTCTTTTTTTAACAAACCCGCAAACTGACCTCTGGCATTATTCTCAATTGAAAGCAATTTTTTATTCTTAAGTAATCCTGTTACACTATCGGGCAATGGCCACATATGAGTAAAGTGAATCAAATTTACTTTCCCTTCCCAATTATTTAAAACATCAAGTACCGGTCCCTTATTGCTTCCCCAAGTCACAATACTAACTTGAGCATTACTATCTCCATATATTTTTGGCATTCTCATATCAGCTGCAATTCCTTTCAACTTAACGTTCCTTTGACGGTTTGCAATCTGTCGCCTCTCTGCACTTTCAGACACTAAACCAGTTGGGTCATGTTCGTCTGAATTCGCTATATATTCGCCATTGAAAACACCTGGTAATGTTCTCTTAGAAACACCACTTTGTGTAGGTTGATATCTGTGAAACATTTCGCCATCAGGTTGTGTCGGATCCATGACAATGTTTTGTAACGGAATTGCTTTTTTGTTTTCAAATTTCTCCTCACTCATGTGTGATTCAGCTAAAAACTTGTCAGAAATTAAAATAACAATAGTTTGATGTTTTTGTGATAGATCAATGGCTTCTCTTGTTAGCTCAAAGGCTTCCTCTGCGTCACCAGGTGCAAGTACTGCCTTTGGAAATTCACCATGACCTGAATTAACAGCAAACAACAAATCTCCTTGAGAAGTCCATGTTGGCATACCGGTAGCCGGTCCTGGCCTCATTGCCAAAAAAAGCACCATTGGTAACTCAAGCATTCCCGCCAGAGAAATACTCTCTTGCATTAAAGCCATCCCGCCTCCAGAAGTCCCTGTCATAGACTTGGCGCCTGCGAAACTGGCCCCCAAACACATATTAATAGCCGAGATCTCATCTTCTGTTTGCCGTACAATCATACCTGTTTGTTTTTGTTTAGCAGCTAGAAAATGTAAAACAGACGATGCTGGCGTCATCGGGTAAGCTCCAAAAAAATCTAATCCAGCACTAATAGCCCCCAAAGCGACTGCCTCATTGCCTGTCAGCACAATTCTATTGTTATCTACTTTAGTAAGACTTTTTGCGCCCGGACTCGGGTGCATACTAAATCCTTTATCAAGTGCATTGAAGTTAACTTCCAGCAAGTCTTCTTTATCTGCTAACTGCTCACCAATAACCTCTTTGAGAATCTCAATATCAATCCCAGCCTGAGCTGCACTAATACCAATAGCAATAGTGTTTTGCAATACAACAGCTCCCAGTTTCTTTGCTTCATTTAAGATAGGGGCGCTAATCACCTTACCATCCACTTTTTCAGTCACCAGGCTTTCATCTCCTATCACTAGAGTATCTTTGCCGATTTCGTCAATATGTTGATCAATCCCGGCCTGATTTAAAGCCACCAATATATCAAGTTTTTTAACAGGGGCTCTTACTTGCTCATTTGATGAAATAACTTGATACGTATTATGTCCGCCTCTGATAAGTGATGGGTACTCTGTATAGCCGTGGATCCATTTTCCAGCCCTATTCATAGCTTTGGCCCATACTTCACCTGCTGTTTTAATTCCCATTCCAGCAGCTCCAGCAATTTTCCAGTTAATCCCTTTGGCAGACATATCCTCACTATAGCAAATATTTATCAACCATACCTGTTAAAATATATTCATGAAACTTACACTTGTAGGATTACCCCTAGGAAACATAGAGGACATCTCTATTAGAGCTATAAACACCATCTCTCAATCTTCACTGGTAATATGTGAAGATACCAGACGATTTAACAAGTTATACAAAAAACTTCAAAATTTGGGTTACATAGAACATGACTATTCTGGAGAATATGCAGTTTTAACTGACTATCAAAAACAACATAAAATCGATCAGATAATTGAAAAAATTGAGACAGTAGGGGAGGCTCTTTTAGTATCGGATGCCGGGCTACCTACGATCTCAGATCCAGGCTATAAACTCATAAATACCTTCCTTGAAAAATCTCAAGATCTTGACATAGTACCAGGTCCAACAGCTGCTCTTTCGTCTCTAGCAGTGTCTGGCTTATCCTCTGACAGGGTTCTATTTGTTGGTTTTCTTCCTAAAAAATCCTCGAAAAGAGAATCCATATTTTACTCAGCTAAACAACTAAGTAAAGATCTCTCACACACTTTAATCATCTATGAATCACCATATCGGCTTAGATCGACCATCGATGACTTGAAAGATAACTTTCCCTCAGACACTTCCATAGTAATTACTAGAGAACTGACCAAAAAACATCAACAAGTTGTTCGCTCCACCCTGCAAAATATCCAAGATCAGCTTTCCGATAAAATCAAAGGTGAAGTAACTATACTGATAAGGCTATCTTAATCTCCTACGCTTGAGGTATCTCCAACTTCAAGATCAAGCTCTTTGGCTCTAAGCATCCTTCTAACAATTTTTCCTGATCTGGTCTTAGGCAGTTTATTCATAACTTCAATTTCTCGCGGATATGCATGTCCGGCCAGATGCTTCTTCACATACTGAGCAATCTCATCTTTCAATTTACTACTTTCTTTAACACCAGGTTTAAGGACAATAAAGGCTTTAATAATTTGCCCTCTCATTGGATCAGGTTTCCCAATAACTCCTGCCTCTACCACATCAGGATGTTCCACCAAAGCTGACTCAACCTCAAAGGGACCCACCCTTTCACCGCTGGTTTTGATTACATCATCATCTCTTCCCACAAACCAGAAATATCCGTCATCGTCTTTGTAAGCTCTGTCCCCACTTATGTACCAGCCGTTCTTAAAATAACTATCGTATTTTTTGGGCCTTCTCCAAATCTTAAGCATCTGTGAGGACCATCCCTTTTTTAGGGCCAAGTTTCCTTCCTGATTGGCCGGTATTGGTTTTCCGTCATTATCAACGATCTCAGCTTCTACACCTGGAATGGGTTTGCCCATTGATCCCGGCTTAAGTTTCATTGATGGATAATTAGCAATACAAATTCCTCCCGTTTCTGTCTGCCACCATGTGTCATGAAAAACTAAATCAAAAGCTTTCAACCCCCACCAGACAGCTTCAGGATTTAAAGGTTCCCCCACACTACACATGTGTCTTAAGTTACTTAAATCATACTCATCTACAAGATCATCACCTGCTGCTTGTATCATTCTTATAGCCGTTGGTGCTGTATACCAAACGGTCACTTCAAAGTCCTGTAAAATCTTATACCAGTTTTCTGGCTTAAATCTTCCTTCATATACTACGGTAGCTGCTCCAATACTCCATGTTCCTAAAATTTCATAGGCAATACCAGTAACCCAACCAGGATCTGCTGTACACCAATAGACATCATCACTTTGAAGATCCAACACATATCTAGCTGTCAAGTGTTCCTGCATAATAGCCCGATGTGCATGAATGACACCCTTAGGTTTACCTGTTGTGCCAGATGTATAAAGCATAAAAGCCGGATCATCCAAATCCATCGGCCGGGTTTTAAAATCCTTGTCCTGTTCTTCCAATTTCTCTTCCAGCTCTTCTACTAATATGATTTCCTCCAGCTGAGTAAGCTCTGATTTTACCTTCTCAACCCGTTCAACAAGATCTTTATTAGTAACCACTACCTTCGCCCCACTATTTTTTAACCTGTCAATCAATGATTGTTCTTGAAAAGCACTGAATAATGTCCCTGCAATTGCACCTCTTTTAATAACACCTAGAAAACCATAATAAATCTCTGGCACCCTAGGTAAAAAGAAAAACACTCTGTCTCCTTTATTAACTTCCATGTCCATCAGTAAGTTGGCAAATTTACTTGACAGCTCATCCATCTCGTCAAAAGTAAACTTTTTGGTTTCCTCCATGTCCTCACTTAACCAGTACAAAGCAACTTTGTTTTTAAGCTCTGTATCAGCATGCCTTCCTATTGCGTTGTGTGCCGCATTAAACTTCCCATCTTCAAAAAAATCCATCTTGTCTTTGATTTGATCAAGATCGAAATCTTTGTAGGCTTTTTGATAATTTTCTAAGTTTGGCTCTTTGGCCAGATTTTTGTCCTCTACACTTACAATTTTTTTATTCATACCTTTACTATAGCAAAGCAAAAGTAGTGTAGTAAAAGTGAGTAAAGCACATGATATAGTAGAGAACAACGAAGACAATAATATATTCGCATAATAAATTAAGAATTTAAAAATCCATGATCAACAAACCGGTTAAAAAAACTAAGCAAGTAGAAAAAGCAAAGGTAATGTTAGTTATATTGGATGGATGGGGACTAGGTAAAGAATATGATGGTAATGCGATTTTTAAAGCCAAAACACCCTTCTTTGATAAATCATGGCGAAAACATCCACACGCCATTTTAAAAACTTCTGGAAAACAAGTGGGGTTACCCAGTGGGCAAATGGGGACTTCAGAAGTAAATCATCAAGCAATCGGGGCCGGCAGAGTCATCAAGCAAGATTTGCTCAGAATTAACGAAGCTATTAAGGATAAATCTTTCTTTAAAAACAAAACATTAAGACAAGCATTTGATTTTGTAAAGAAAAATGATTCAAGACTACACCTATGGGGTTTATTAAGCGACGGGGGAGTCCATTCACACATTGACCATTGGAAAGCAACCTTAAAAGCAGCCAAGCAGTCAGGAATTGAAACAGCCTACCTTCATTTAGTAACAGATGGGCGAGACACTGATCCAAACAGTGGTATACATTTCATAAAAGAACTGCAGGGTTATACAATGAAATTGAAAATTGGCAAAATATCAACGGTAATAGGACGCTATTTTGCAATGGATAGAGAAAAAAATTGGAATAGAACAGAAAAGGCATATAAACTCTATACCCAAGGCAAAGGTGTTGAATACAATAAAGCAGTAGAAGCTTTACAGTTAAGCTATGGCCGCCGAGTAACAGATGAATTTGTAGAACCGATCCTAATTGATAAAAAGGGAGTATTCAAAGAAGGGGATGCCTTGGTTATGGTTAACTTTCGCAGCGATAGGCCACGCCAACTAGCAAGAAAAATCCAAGAAAAAGGACCAAATAGCATCAAAATAGTAACCATGACCCAATACAATAGTGATTTCCCAATTAAGGTAATGTTTGAACCCAAGAAGATAGAAAATACCTTAGGAGAAGTTTTATCAAAAGCTGGATTAAAACAACTCAGAATCACAGAAACAGAGAAGTTTGCCCACTTAACCTTCTTTATGAATTGCAAAAGAGAAAAACCATACAAAAATGAGGATAGAGTTATGCTCGACTCGTACTCTGATATCAAAACCCATGATGAAAGACCAAAAATGAGAACTCCAGACATAGCTGAAAAGGTAATCAAGGATATACAAAAAGGCCAACATGAAGTAATTTTCGTAAATATTTGCAATGCAGATATGGTGGGGCATACTGGAAATATAAAAGCAACAATTAGCGCGTGCGAAACAGTAGATAAAGTTTTAAGCAAAATGATATCGGTGGCCCAAAAACATGAATTTAACATTCTAATAACAGCCGATCATGGGAATGCAGAGCAAATGTTAACTAAAAAAGGAAGAGTTATTACAGCTCATAGTACTAACCCTGCACCACTTATCTTAATATCTAATAATTACAGTCAGATTAAATATAATAAAGGTAAATTATCTGATCTAGCACCCACAATATTAAAAATATTAGGATTGACGATCCCCGATGACATGACTGGGAAAAGCTTCGTATAGAAAAGCAACCATGGACAAAAAACGATTTCAAAAGTTGAAAAAATCAGCCTTAGGTTCAGTAAAGGCCCCTGGTCAAACCCAGAAAGAACTGCCTAAAACTGACTCTCAACAGAAACCTATTCTTTACCTCTTTCGTCACACCCAAACCCACGACAATAAAAACCGCATCTTTTCTGGAAGAAGAGACGTTGAGTTAACACAGGCTGGAAAAGAACAAGCAAAAAAACTAGCCCAAAAGTTAAAAGACAAACAAATTGATCTTTTCTTAAGTCCTCCCCTGACTCGTTGTCAACAAACTTTAGATCCTCTAATGAAGCTAAAACCTCAGGTTCCCTATGAACCTCAAGAGGGAATAAAGGAAAGAGACTATGGGGATCTCACCGGCAAAAATAAAATGAAATTAATAAAGGAAAAACCCAAACAGTTTATACTTTGGAAGCGTGCCTGGGACTACCCTCCGCCTAATGGTGAAAGTCTGAAAATGGTCTGGGAAAACCGCGTCAAACCTTTTTGCCAACAACTAGAAAAGAAGGTGTTGGAAGAAAACATTAATGTAGCCTTTTGTGGCAATAATAACACCATGAGGTTGATTAGAATGTACTTTGAAGACTTAACCAAAAATCAAGCCTCCATTGTAGAAAATCCGTTTGGAGATTATACCTCCTACCACATCTCTTAAAACTACTGCTTTTTCCTTGACCCTTCAATCATTTCTTCAATTGCTATCAGTCTGTTGTATTTAACTACTCTTTCTCCTCTTGATGGTGCCCCAAACTTAACATAATCTGCTCCCACACCTACCGCAAAATCAGCAATAAAATCATCAATTGTCTCGCCAGACCTGTGGGAAACAATCACAGTTAATTTATTATCTTTGCACAACTTAACAACGTCAACTGTCTCGGAGATAGTCCCAATCTGGTTGGGTTTGATAATTACCCCGCCACAGGCCTTCATCTCAATTGCTTTTTGCAGCCTGTCTTTATTTGTGGCCGTCAAGTCATCAGCCACTATTAAAGTGTTTTGTCCTAACTTTTGCTGTAATTGCGCCCAAGCTTTAAAGTCATCCTCTGCTAAACCGTCTTCAAGTAAGAAGAGCTGGTAATCATTCTGCATTTGTTCATAGAATTCAATCAGTTCATTTGTGTCCATAGGTTGTGATTTATCTTGTAGTTGGTATTTACCAGATTTATGAAAGTAATTAGCAGCTGCATCGATCCCCATAAAAATATCCTTTCCCAAACTATATCCAGCTGTTTTGGTAGCTTCTATCAAAAACTCGACGGCATCAGTATTAGCATATAAATTGGGAGCAAAACCTCCTTCATCACCTACGGCATATGAAGTCTTTCTTTTTTTCAGAGAGGACTTTAAAGTTTGATATATGTTTTCAGCTGTCTCAAGTGCCTGAGAAAACTTTACCCGAGTCGAGGGTATGATATGAAACTCTTGAAAATTTAAGTTGTTTCCCGCACCATGAGCACCTCCATTAATTAGATTAAATAATCCGCCTGGCATCATCGACGAGCTGTTAAACAACTCATACTTTTCAGCTATGTACTCAAAGGCCTGTCTGCCGGACACAATTGCTCCCAACTCTGCCACTGCTTGAGAAACTGACAAAATTGCATTTGCACCCAATTTAGACTTATCCTTGGTCCCATCTATCTTTATAATCTTTTTATCAATAGGAGATTGATATCTAGGATCCATACCCACAATCTCTGGAGCAATTATCTTGTTTACATTGTCAACAGCTTTTAATACACCTTTACCCCCAAAGCGATTAGGGTCTTCGTCTCGCAGTTCTTTAGCTTCATATTTACCAGTACTGGCACCTGCTGGTACAGATGCAATCGTAGCTTGGCCACTGTCAGCCCATATAGTTGTCTGAACAGTAGGATTTCCTCGTGAGTCCAAAATTTCTCTAGCCTCGATCTTTTTTATTTTTGCCATATCTTAAAGTTTATCACGAATTATTTCATCAATCTTTTTTCACATTCATAGACAATCTCTCTGGTTCTCTCAATTGCATCCGGTGAAACCGATACACTGGTCACACCCCATTTAACCAACTTTTCTGTCAGCTCAGAATAAACACTGGGGGCTTGCCCGCAAATACTGATCGTTAAATCCAGATCCTGGGCCTTTCTAATGGCCGTCTCAATCATCCACAGCACTGATGGGTCTCTTTCATCATATAGATTAGCTACATTCTCATTATCTCTGTCAACTCCTAATGTCAACATGGTTAGATCATTGCTTCCAATGCTTATCCCATCAATACCTGCTTTAGCAAACTCCTCCAGCATTATAATATTTGTTGGCACCTCTACCATCATCCACAACTTAAAAGAGGGAGACCTTCTCAATCCGCTTGCTGCCACAATTCTTTTAACCTTCATCATCTGATCAGGTGTTCTTACAAACGGAATCATTAGCCAGATATTTTTTACCTCTCTTTTGTCCCGCACTCTATTGATTGCCTCCAGTTCCATTTCAAACACTTTTTCGTCTGTTATGTATCTAGAAGCACCTCTGTACCCAAGCATTGGGTTTTCCTCTTCTGGTTCAAAATTTTTACCTCCCGTTAGATTACGATACTCATTAGTCTTAAAATCACTTGCTCTATAGACAACAGGTCTGTATCCAAAAGCTTTACCAAACCTCTCTAGTCCGTCTGTAAGTTTTTCGATAAACTTTTCCTGCTTTCCATCTTCAATAATTTTCTTAGGATGTACCCCTATCTGAGCCATCATAAACTCGGCTCTCAAAAGCCCTACACCGTCAACATCCCTTCCTGCCACCCTGCCAGCTAGTTCTGGTTCACCAAGGTTAACATAGACTTTAGTGGCCGTCTCAATAGCTTCCTCTGGTTGAATCTTCTTGACAACACTGCTCTGTTTTTCCTTCAGCTCAGGTTTTTTTTGATATATTTTTCCTGTGCTGCCATCCACAGTAATAAGTTTATAATCACTCAAAACCTTAGAAGCATTATCAGTTCCTACTACAGCCGGCAATCCCAGTTCGCGGGAAACAATTGCCGCATGAGAAGTCTGCCCTCCTTTGTCCGTCACAATTGCTACCGCTCTTTTCATTCCAGGCACAAAATCAGGAGTTGTCATCTCAGTAACTAAAACATCTCCGTCTTTAATTTTTTCAAGATCATTTGATGATTTAATGATCTTGGGTGGTCCCCAAGCTGTCCCCGGTGCAGCAGGAATTCCTTCTAAAATCTCTTCCAGCTTATTAATGCCTACGATCTTCTTGCTTTTTGCTTCTTTTGCCTTGTCCATGGTTGTAATTGGTCTGGTCTGTACAATGTAAAGCTCACCATCCTCTTCCGCCCACTCAACATCTTGAGGGTATGTGTAATGGTCTTGAAGCTTAATTCCTATCTCGGCCAGTCTAATAACTTGTTTTTCATCCAATTTTTGCTCCTCTATCTGTTTCTCGGGAACATCCACTTCTTTAGTATTCTTCCCTTGACGAATTAACTGCTCTTCTTGTCTGTTTACCACCAATGAATAAAGTTGCTTGGAAGTTTTATCAACCTGATACCTGTCAGGAGTATACTTGCCCTGCACAGCCATCTCTCCCAGACCCCATACAGCTTCGATTACCACTCTTCGCTTGTCATTATTGATCGGATTGATAGTAAACATAATTCCACTGGTTTCACTTTGCACCATCAACTGCACCGGAACAGCCAGAGCTACCTTAAAATGATCAAAACCCTTATTTTCTCTATAAAATATTGCCCGTGGTTCAAATAAAGATGCCCAAGCTTTTCTCACCGACTGCATTAACTCAGCCTCGCCTTTAACGTTTAAAAAGGTAGCTTGTTGGCCGGCAAAACTCGCATCAGGTAAATCTTCAGCCGTAGCACTGCTACGTACAGCCACCAAAGGATGTCTCTCACCTTCTTTCAACTTCTCATATGCTGTGATAATCTCATTTACAATATCAGGCGGCACGTCTGCCCTCTCAATCAATCTTTTTACTTTTCCCGCCGCTTTTTTCAACTTTCTACTATCATGTACATCCAAAGACTCCAAGATCTGGCGAATCTCTCCATCTAAATCGTTGTATTCAATGATTTTCCTATACGTCTGCGCTGTCACACAAAAACCTGCTGGAACAGGAAAACCGGCCCGTGTCATCTCTCCCAAATTAGCTCCCTTTCCTCCGACTAACTCAATATCTTCACGGTCAATGTCCTTAAAATTTAATACGGCAGGCATATTTGTAGTTTACACAACACTTATATTCTGCACAACATCACAGCAAACGACTTGTTATAATCTGATTATGAACAAACAAAAAATTGACCCGTCTATTTTTAAGACTTATGACATCAGGGGGATTTATCCTGATCAAATTGACTCCAAAGTTGCTTATCGCATCGGTAGGGCATATGCTCAATTGATTCAATCTGAACTTGAGAATGAGGATCAAATTAAAATCGCCGTATCCAATGATATGCGCTTGTCATCTCCGCAAATCAAAGGCTTTCTAATCAAAGGCTTGATCGATAGTGGAATAACCGTTGTTGACATTGGTTTTAACTCAACCCCTACTTTCTACTTTGCCGTCGGCTTCTTAAAACTCCACGGCGGTATCCAGGTCTCTGCCTCTCACAATCCTAAACAATACAACGGTTTCAAGCTTGTCAGAGCCAAGGCAGTACCAATTAGCGGAAACTCAGGAATAAAAGAAATTAAAGACCTTGTCCTAGAAAATAACTTCCCTCCAGTTAGTCAAGGTAGATACACTACAGCTACTCACATAACTGACAAACTTATCGAATGTCAATCAAAAAAAGATGATCTGCAAAACATAAAACCTCTCAAAATAGTCGTAGATGCAGCTAACTCTGTAGCCAAACTTGACATAGAAGCTCTTTTTGAAAAGCTTCCTCAAATTGAATTAATAAAAATAAACTTCAAGCTTGATGGTAGCTTTCCCTCTCATCCCGCCGATCCACTTGAAGAGGAGAATCTAAAGACCATAAAAGATGCAGTAGTTGAGCACAAAGCAGATCTAGGCTTAGCGCCGGATGGTGATGGGGATAGATATTTTATAATTGATGAAAAGGGCAAGGTAGTCAGACAAGAAATTCTAAGAGGTATAATGGCTCAAATTATCCTTGAAAAAAAGCCTAACTCAACTATCTGTTACGACATAAGACCCGGAAAGATTACCTTAGACATGATAAAAAATGCGGGAGGCAAGCCTTCAGTCACAAGAGTAGGTCACTCTCTGATCAAAGAGCAAATGATTAAGGAAGACGCTCCTTTTGGAGGTGAGTCGTCAGGTCACTACTTTTACAAAACTAAATATGGGACATTTGAAGCGCCCACAATCCTACTAACAAAGTTTTTGCATTTCGTATCAGAAGAAAACAAGCCCCTGTCCGAAATAATAAAGCCTTTGCAAAAATATCATCACTCAGGTGAAATTAATTCAAAAGTAAAAGACCCTCAAGCCAAAATAAAACAACTTGAACAAGATTTTTCAGACGCCAACAACATATCAAAACTTGATGGAATAACCATAGAATATGACGACTTCTGGTTTAACGTAAGAGCTTCCAATACTGAACCAAAAATCAGACTTAATCTAGAAGCAGTAGACAAAAAAACAATGGAAGAAAAAAAAGATCAGGTTTTAAAGATTATCCGCTCTTAATTTGTTTCTTAAAGTAATCAACCCAGGGAATAGGGGCAGGATTTATCTTATGCAACACAGCCAAATAAAGACTGATAAATTCTCCAAACTGAATGACCTCCCAAACCTGATCAAACTTACTTTTTCCTTCCACCACCAATCTGGTAACTTCATATCCTTGTTTTAAAATTACCTCCTCCGTTACCTTGATTCTCTTTCTGATCTTGTCATCATACAATTTTGAGTCAAACAGTAAAAAATGCAATTTTTTATCAAGCTCTTCAGGTTTACCTAATCCTTCCATTAAGTGATGATTGAGCTCAGGAATATCAAATCGAACGGCAAATGTTTTGGCGTTTTCGTTTAATTGGTTCTTTAAAACATGTACAGCTCCTTGCAAAAAATCACCAGCAATTAAAACAGCAGCCTTATTTTTAAGTTGAAAACTTAATCTTTTGGCAGAATTTTTGCTCTGATCAATTTCTCTAACCCAGTTTTTTTGCTGATGACTAAGCCAGTCTATAACCTTCTCGATCTTCTCGGATTTTAAGCTCCATACTCCAATTTTGTTAAATAGTGACATCTGAGCCATAACACTATACCCGATTGCCATTCTGGGCTGATTGCTTGGGTTTTTCGCCGGCTCGATCTTAATAATAGGCCAATCATGTTTATTGGCCATTTTAAGTAATTCGCCTCCTGTTGTAATTACAAAGTTTTTGCACCCCATTGTTATACTTTCTTTTGCGGCAGCTAAAACTTCTTCAGTATTTCCCGAATAACTGGACAAAATTACTAAAGTATTATCGTCCGCATAACCAGGCAAATGATAGCTATTAACAATCTCCAAAGGAACTTTAAGATCTCTACCAGCCAAGGACTTAATCACTCGTGCTCCAAGTGCTGATCCTCCCATTCCTGCCACAATTATCTTATCTATTTTTTTAAGCTCGTCGCTTACTTTTAGATCGTCTGCCTGATTCCAAATACTTAAAATCTGGTCTGGCAAAGCCAAAACAGACTCATATACACCGCTTTTATCAATTTTATAACTGCCTTCTTTATCAAGAATTTTTTTACCGATCATAACTACACTATAGACTAATTAATAACATCTCCAACTGAGCATCAAGTCCGATAGGAGAACCTCCAGTCTTAATTCCCTTATCAATCATATATAGATTTTCATGAAGTTTGAGTAACTTATCTTTCCCCAATCCCTTCGCTTGTCGTTTCATTTTTCCCTTCAACCATCCGGGTCCCTTAAAATCATCAGCATTATCGATTGCTTGCAGCATTAGTCTAACTTGTCTGGTAATCATATAAAAGATCATCTCAGGTGACTCTTTTTCCAAACATGAGCTTAATAACTTAATCATTTGATCTGTATTATCAGAAGACAAAGAGTCAGTCAGCTTGAATATGACTGAAGATACCTCAAATTCTTTAATTTCGGCATCAAAACCCTTAAGTTTGCGCTTATCAATCTTTTTTCCCTCCCAGACGATTAAATTATTAAATCCCTCCTTTAAGTAATCTTTTATATCTTGCTTTCTACTGCTTTCTCTCGAAGAAAATACCTCTTCAATAACTACCAATTTCTCTCCACCAAACAAACTCTCCGACTCCATTGCCTGCTTGAGCTCAGCCAGTTCTACACTTTTTCCTTTTAAGCGAATAATTTCTTTTCCCTTAGCTTTTGTCTGTTTTTTTAATTCATTCAAGACATTTCTTGACTTCACCTGGTTTTCGCCCATTAAAATTAGCATCGATTTCTGTATTTTTTAAACAATTGATTAACTGCTTTCGAAGTTACTTGAGCTCTTCTGCCCTTGCCCCGATGAGGAGTTAAAGCGCCAGAGAACGTTTTTGGGATATGCATTAACTCATGAATCATCACTTTAAGTTTATCGTTCTCACTCAAATGATCAAAATTCTCGCTGATAAATTCAATACAGTAGTGAGGCTTAACTTCCAGTGCCTTCTGCCAAATTCTAGGCATTGCATAAATTCTCGCTCTTGCCCTTGAAGTAGAACCAATCGATCTAAATACCTTGACCTGCTCTGCTCTAATATGCTTAAAATCAAGCTTCTCAATTAATTCATCAACCTTTTTTTTCAAACCACTGTCCTGATAAAAATCCATAACAGTATTCTATCAATTTAAAACTTCTACCTTGTCTCCTACCATTATGCCCGAGTTCTGTTTCACTTCAAGTACTCTATCAACTTTACTAGGGGAAACAAGTGTTCTATAAGGTCTATCGTAACTGGCTCTGTCCACACCGATAACCTCTCCCTTACTTATCCAGACAATATCAATATCAAACTTCATTCCCTTCATCCAAAATGAACGCATGCCCGCCTCTTCAAATACAAACCACATTCCTTCATCATCGGCAATCTTATCAGTTCCTGATAGTCCTTTCCCTTGCTCAATAGGTTCGTCAGCTACTTTAACCTTATACACTTTATTGTCAACTTTAATGTGTTTTATCTCAGAGTCCTTGGATCCAGACAGCCAACTGACAAATAAAAACCACCAGTTTTTGACCGAACCCCACAAATCCGACTCAGAGTTGTCTAGAAGATCCCTGGTGCTAACCCCCAATACTTCATCATTGTCATCGGCTAATTTAGGAGATCCTTTGCTTGTCTTATTATTAATTACTTTATACGGTTCAGTAGGTTGAGCAGATTTGTCTAGTAAAGAAAACTTTTCAAAAGGGCCATCTCCTGCAGACAAAAGAAAAGGTGTAACTGCAGCCACCCTAACATCAGACCACACATTGTCAAATGCATAATCAAAGTAAGAAGCTACTTTTTCTTCCTCAATTCTATCTTGATCCCATCCTGTTTCTGTAATAAAAACCGGCATTTTTTTATCTGTATAATTTGAAACAAAATCAAGCTCATACTTAAAGCCAGAAATCGACATTACCCCCTTGTCTCTCGGACTTCCTATAAATCCAGGGTTTGGATAAGAATGACTGGTCCATCCATCAATCACCTCAAACACTTTAGGATTGTGGTTATACGCTTGTTTCCAAAAATTCCTCCACTCCATAGCCCCATTCCTATTGACTGATGCTAGGTCAAGTCCTGCTGGCAGGATAAAAAATTCCTCATTTCGATTTTTAAATATCCTAGAGGTATTTACCAGAATATCAGCATATCTGCCGGGGTTAACCATGCCTCCAAATTCATCATTTCTGTTGACCTCATTAAACACAATCACATACCTGTTTTTTGTGGGCCAGTTTAAGTCATTTAAAAAATTTGCAAAAGCAATCAAGTCCAAACTTTCAGGTTCTTCCCAGTGGACCTCTTTCACCAAGGTAGCAATACGAATAATAGGAATAACCTTTTTCTTGTCAGCTTTATCCATAAACTTATTCCACTTTTCTCTATTTCTGTCAGTAGTCTCAATCGGCACAGTAACGTACCCCCATTTACCGTTTTTACCGTTGACCAATTTTGCCGCTTGCTCCAACTCGTCTGTATGCAGAATGTGAACTCCAACCTTGTTATTATCAGACGCCAGGGGATCAACTACAGCCACTGCCGGCTTGGAAAAACTCAAACTCAAAAACAATGCAATTAAGCTTACTACAATCTTTTTCATCACCTATTTATTTTACTATGTATCGGATCTTTTCTTTAAATCTAGATGCTCGTAGGCTTTTCTGGTTGCCACTCTGCCCCTTGAAGTTCGCTTAAGCATTCCAATCTGCATCAAAAATGGCTCGTAGACATCTTTGATTGTGTCAACCTCTTCATGAATAAGCGCAGAAAGAGTTTCCACACCCACTGGTCCACCTTTATGTTTTTTGATTATCGACTTAATAAGCTTTCGATCTGCATCCATCAACCCCTTTTCATCTATACCTAGCATAGACAGCGCTCCTATAGCCACTTCGGGGCTTATCTCATCATCAAATTTAACCTGAGCAAAATCTCTTACCCGTCGTAATAACTTCAAGGCGATCCTTGCCGTCTTCCTTGACCTTCTAGCAATTACCTTAGCTGATTTTTTATCCAAAGACATTTTAAGTTTTTCTGCCGCATTAAATAAAATTTCAACTAACTCATTATCCTTATAAAAATCCAGTCTGTGCGTCATACCAAACCTATCTCTCAAAGGAGCTGCAATTAAACCTATTCTGGTGGTCGCTCCGATTAAGGTAAACTTATCTAAATTAAGCCTTACAGTCCTGGCAGAAGGCCCCTTGCCTAAAACAACATCCAGAGCATAATCTTCCATAGCTGGATATAAAGTCTCTTCTACAGTCTTGTTAAGCCTGTGAATCTCATCAATAAACAACACATCACCCGTTTCCAACGAGGACAAGATAGCAGCCAAGTCACCTGATCTTTCAATTGCTGGCCCTGAGGTAACTTTAATGTTCACACCCATACTCTGGGCTACAAGGTGAGCTAAAGTCGTCTTTCCCAACCCCGGAGGTCCATAAAACAGTGAATGTTCCATGGCCTCATCTCTTTCTTGAGCTGCCTTAATGGCAATAGATAAGCTTTCCTTTACCCGACTTTGACCAATAAACTCATCCCAACTTTGAGCACGTAGTGAATTTAGTACCTCTTCAAGTTCTTGATTTGCTTCCTTATCTTTTTTTGACATTTATTTTTTTAAATTTTTCAATCCTTCTTTAATCTGCTCTTCTACTTTAGCATCTAGATCAACCCCCTTAAGAGCATCTCTGGCTTCTTTCTTGCCAAATCCTAAACTGGCAATGGCATCAACAACCTCTTTCCTTTCTGGAGACTCCTTAAGATCAATTCCATCGCCTCCTACCTTACTTTGAAGCTCGACTATTAGTCTCTGAGCACTTTTTTTTCCAATTCCCGACACAGAGGTGAAAAAGTCAATATCAGCTTCTTGAATCGCCTTAACAATAGCTTCAGAACTATCAGCTTCAATAATGCTCAACCCGAGCTTAGGGCCAACACCAGAAACATCGATCAACTGTCCAAACAATTGTAAATCTTCTAGCTTACCAAAACCAATCAAATCAAGTGCATCCTCTCTTACATGAGTGTAAATATATAGTTTGATCGCCTGACCCGCTTCCTTTTTAAATAAAAATTGGTTCGATACCGCAACAGAATAACCCACTCCAGAGTTTGTCATTACAACAACTTTACCTCTATCAATATGAGAGATTTGTCCTTCTATATATCCTATCATCTATTTCATTTTACACTTCCCTAATTTTCTCTTAAAGCCGGAGGGATTGCCAAGTGAGTCAAAGCCACCGCTACAGCATCAGCCGCATCATCTGGTTTGGGCACTTCCTCTAAGTTTAAAATGCTTTTTACCATCTCTTGTACTTGCTTTTTGGGAGCATTACCATATCCCGTCACAGAGGATTTAATCTGCGAAGGAGCATATGAAAAAATATCTATATTGGACAGTTTGCAAGCCAATAAAACTACACCTCTGGCATGTCCAACACTCATAGCGGTTTTGACATTCTTAGAAAAAAATATTTTCTCTATGGCCGCCTCTGAAGGTTCATGCTTCTCAATTAAAGCATTAATTTTCTGGTAAATTTTATATAATCGGTCAGGTAGGGGAGTATGAGCTTTTGTTTCCAAGCAGCCACACTCTATTAATCTATTGCTGCCCCCATCTCTTCCAACAATTGCCCAACCAGTCCTACCAGTACCTGGATCAATTCCCAAAACTTTCATAATCTAATCATAACAGTTTAACCCCGACTAACCATAAAGAGCGCCTTAATATATTCAGATAGCATAACAATCTCTTTTAGCAAAAAACAATTAAACAGAATATACTATCCTATAGTCCTTATTCTTTATATACATAACAACTCAACCCACCAATTAATAAACCTAGATCAACAACAAAAATGTATAAAAGGAACCCAAAAAGTGAATTTAGTAACAAGCAAATAAGCCTATAAATGTGACCCCACCGGGATTCGAACCCGGGTTACCAGGATGAAAACCTGGCGTCCTAGACCAGACTAGACGATGGGGCCTAGATGTGGGTCCGCTGGGATTCGAACCCAGGACACCCTGCTTAAAAGGCAGGTGCTCTAACCAGGCTGAGCTACGGACCCTAATTAACAGCTATTTTACCATTACTGCTAGTTTGAAACTCCCTTATTACTTTTTGTCTTCTTCTTTTTTTTCACCTTTTTCCTTAGTTTTCTCATCTTTTTTGTCTTTTTTAGGCTCAGTTTTTTCTTTAGTCTTCTCAACTACATCCTCTGCTTCTTCAGACTTTTCTTCTTTATTAGCTTTTACAAATCTATCCTCAATCTTAGAATCCTTTTTGGTTACTTTGTCTCTTAAATAAGAAAGGTTAGCACGACATACTCTTCCTTGTTTAACTATCTCTACTTTCGTTACACCAGGGGAGTCTTCTGGAAAAATTTTCTCAACACCTACTTTGTTAGCACCCATTTTTCTAACTGTGAAGCTTTTAGAGCCAGGATTACCCTTAATCCTAATAACAACACCTTCAAATATCTGGTTTCTGCTTTTATCACCTTCTTCCACCTTTTGGTGTACTTTAATAGTATCTCCGCTAGAAAACTTAACTTTATTTCTCCAATTTAGTTGATTTGCCATATTCGTAAATTTTACCAGCTAATTAGCCTCAACACAAGCTTTTATAAACTCAATAAACAATGGGTGAGGCTCCATTACCCTCGATTTATACTCCGGATGAAACTGAGTTCCAACAAAAAATGGATGCATATCAACAGGTAACTCGACAGCCTCTACCAGTTTTCCATCTGGCGACACGCCACTGAATACCAAGCCCTTTTCTCCCAACTGATCCTTGTACTTATTGTTAAACTCGTATCGATGACGGTGTCTCTCATCAACTATCAAATCACCATCTTCTTTTTCATACCCATGTTCTAAATAGCATTTTTCTATCAACGTCCCATCTTTAATTTTGCACGACCAGTTTCCAAGTCGGATTGTACCTCCATACTGTTGTTTCTCAAGATACTTCTTCTGGTCGGGCATAATATGGACTACTGGATGAGCTGTTTCCTTGTCGACCTCAACTGAATTAGCTTCATCCAAACCAGCAACATTTCGTGCATACTCAACGGTAAGCAACTGCATTCCAAAACACAAGCCCAGATAAGGCAATTTCTCCTCCCTGGCATACTCTATACCCTTAATAATTCCTTCAACGCCTCTGGTACCCCAACCTTGAGGCCCTATTAATCCATCCAGGTTATACTTACCCATTATTATCTTGACATTCTTCCCATCTTCTAGCTTTTCAGACTCAATCGGAACCAGTTCAATCTCAACAGCTAGTTTTGCAGCAGCGTGGGTAATCGCTTCATAAACTGAAATATATACATCCTTATGCACATCAGCGCCGTGCTTATGATACTTACCAACCATTCCTACTCTTAATTTCCTATCAGGATTATCAATATTATCTACAATGCTCTTCCACTCCTTTAAATCAGACTTACCATTCTCTATTTCAAACTCTCTCAAAATTTTGTCTGCCACCTCTTCCTTTTCAAAGAGCAGGGGAATGGAATAGATATTCTCAGTGTCAGGATTATCAATAATCTTTTCCTCGTCAATAAAACACCGCTTCGAAATAGTCTCGATTCTTGGTTGATCAATAGGAATCTCATTTCTGGTAATTATCAAATCAGGAAAAATACCTACACTTCGTAACTCAGCTACCGCATGCTGGGTGGGTTTTGTCTTTAGCTCTCCCACATTTTTCAAAAAAGGTAAATAAGTCACCATTAGATACACCGCATCATTTTCCTTACCAATCTCTCTAACTGCATGCAAAAAGGGAAGGTTTTCAATATCACCAGTAGTTCCTCCCACTTCAACTAAACAGAAATCATAACCTTCGCCAGATTTATAAATACTCTCCTTAATCTCATTAATAAGATCCGGAAAGATCTGAGCATCTCTCCCTTCATAAGCAAATGATCTTTCCTTGTCGATAACTCCTTTATAAGCTTTACCTGTTGTAATATTATTGTCCTTTGACAACTCAACTCCTAAAAATCTTTCATAGTTGCCCAAATCCTGATCGATCTCCCCACCATCTGCAGTAACAAAAGTTTCACCATGTTCAGCCGGCCTCATAGTACCCGCATCGATACTTATATAAGGATCTATTTTGACCGCTGTAACCTTAAATCCTCTTTGTTTTAAAAGTAGACCTACCGAAGCTGTAGTAATACCTTTCCCAAGTCCCGACAAAACCCCACCAATTGTAAAAATAAACTTTGTTTTCATAACTCTTTTAATAACAAAAAACCAGCCGGCTAACCTACATGATTGATTAACCAACTGGATCCTTAGTCTAACAGCTTATCAATTTTACTGTCAAGCTTTTTGGAATAATCTACAGTGAAAGGAACATCAATAATTTTAGGTCCTCCATTATTAGGAACTACTATCTTCACCCTATCATCTCCGGGGTTTTCTCTAAGCAGGTTGCTAATTTCTCTTAATACCGATTTTTCAGTACCACGGGGAATCTTAATCCTTCTGATCTTCGTGTCAGGTTCTTTGACATTCTCAATCAATTCAACCGAACCTACCAATAAATTAAGATTGTTATCCCTATCATCAACCTTACCCTCAATAAATACCAGCTTGTCTTCCTCCCAAAACTTCCTTGTTTCATCATAAATTGTTGGAAAAACAACAATATTAACCGAACCACTATCATCCTCGATTTCACCAAACGCCATCGAATCGTTATTTCTCCTTGTTTGCACTTTCCTAATGTCAGTTATCATTCCCACTACCTTTACAGTCTGACCAACATGATGCTTGACATCTAACTGATTTATTCTATGGGTAATCAAAGACTCCATCTTGCCCATAACTGATTTAATCGGATTATCAGAAAGATAAAAGCCTAAAAGTTCTTTTTCAAATCGTAGTTTATCCTTCTTTGCCCAAGGTTCAACATCAGGCAAAACATCCTTGATAGCCATCGGATTATTCTCCTTACTCACATTTCCAAATAGGCTTTCCTGTCCCGCTTCTTTTTTCTTTTGCATAGATGAAGCCTTATTTCTAATATTTCCCAAACCAGCCATCAAGGCTGCTCTTTCTCCAAAACGATCCATCGCTCCTGATTTTATTAAACTTTCCAAAACTTTTTTGTTCACCTTCCTGGCATCAACCCGCATACAAAAATCCGATAACGAACTAAACTCTCCATTTGCTTTTCTATCCTCAAGAATCGCCTCAACAGCTGCTTCACCCACATTCTTAATAGCACTCAACCCAAATCTTATCGCTCTCTCTCCGTTATCTTCTTTGACTACAGTAAAAGCAATTAATGATTGATTAACATCTGGAGGCAATATTTTTATTCCCATCTCTTCACACTCATTAATAGCCTCAACCAACTTGTCAGTATTGCCTGACTCAGCTGTTAAAAGGGCAGTCATGTACTCAATCGGATAGTTAGCTTTAAGATAAGCTGTCCAGTAACTTACCATTCCGTAACTTGCAGCATGAGCTTTATTAAAACCATATGCAGCAAACGTCTCAATCCTTGAAAACAACTCTATAGCCACCTTTTTATCCATGCCGTTCTCTACACATCCATTGATAAACTTATCCCTCTGTTTCTCCATCTCCTCAGGGATTTTTTTACCAATAGCTTTTCTAAATTTGTCCGCCTCACCCCAGTCATAACCAGCCAACTCAAGAGCTACATACAAAACATCATCTTGATAAACAATCACCCCATAAGAACTTTCTAGTATGTCCTCCATTCGAGGATCCATATACTTAACTAACTTAGGATTATGCTTACGCTTAATATACTCCGGAATAAATGACATCGGTCCCGGTCGATACAAAGCCACCATCTGCATAATGTCTTCAATTCTCTCCGGCTCAAGCTCCATTAGATATCTAGTCATCCCAGAAGACGCCAGTTGAAACACACCAAAAGTTCTCCCCTTTGATAACATCTCAAAAGTTTGCTTATCATCTAAAGGAATCTTATATATATCAATCTCAATACCTTGTAGTTTCTCAATTATGGTAATTGCGTTAGCCATAATTGACAAATTTCTTATCCCCAAAATATCAAGCTTAATAAGACCAACATCCTCACACGCATGCATCTCATACTGAGTAATTACCTTGTCTCCACTACCCGGCTCTGTTTGCAAAGGCGTAAAATCAGTCATCTCAGTCGGCGAAGCAACCACCGCAGCTGCGTGCACAGATATGTGTCTTACATTCCCCTCAATTTTCTTTGCCATCTCTATCAACTCCCGTGTCTCATCTTCGCTTTTATATGCTCTCTTAAGCTCCTTAGATTCTTTAAGAGCCCTGTCTAAAGTCATTTTAAATCCCTGACTACCCAAAGGAATCATCTTCGCCACCCTGTCCGGCTGAGAGTAGGGCATACCCATCACTCTTCCTACATCTCTCACTGCAGCCCTGGCCTTCATTGTTCCAAAAGTACAAATTTGAGCTACCTTTTCATCACCATATTTATCTCTCAAATAATTAATCATGTCATCTCGACGATCATCAGAAATATCTAAATCAATATCAGGAGGCGATGGACGATAAGGGTTTAAGAAACGCTCAAAAGGTAAATCATAACGAAGAGGATCAACAGTCGTAATTCCACAACAATATGAAACTAAAGATCCTGCAGCACTCCCTCTAGTATTTACAAATATACCGTTCTCGCTGGCATAACGGGTCATATCAGCATAAATCAAAAAATACGGAGAGTAACCTCTATCATCAATAATCTTCAACTCATAATCGAGCCTCTCTTCTATTTCTTCATTAATTTCACCAAATCTTTCCTCTGCTCCCTTATAAGCCATATCTCGCAAAGCCTCACCAGCCGTCTTGCCTTCCGGCAAGTCAAACTTGGGAAAATACCATTCACCTAATTTAATCTGCAAATCAACTTTCTCAGCTAACTTAACAGTATTTTCTACAGCCTCTGGTAAATCTGCAAAAATCTCCTTCATCTCTTTTGTAGACTTAAGATAAAAATCCGGCGTATCTACGTACCTCATTCGATCAATCTCATCAATCATTTTTCCTGTTTGAATACAAACAACAGCATCTTGAGCTACAGCATCTTCTTTCTCTACATAATGGACATCGTTTGTAGCAATAATCGGCAGACCTAGCTCTCTAGATAGCTTAACTAAACCTTTCTCAACTATCTCCTGCTCCTCTTCCATTCTTTCCAAGTCTTTTTTTACTTTTTCAGGCACATCTTGCTCATTGGCCATTTTTTTATAAGGGTGACGCTGCAATTCTATATAAAAATCATCTGCACCAAATATATCTATAAATTTTTCAGTAGTTTCCTTAGCATTCTCATAAGATTCATTAAGCAGTTGTTTAGAAATTAAACTCGACGAACATCCAGAGCTAGCCATAAGCCCCTCAGAATACTTGCCTAAAAGTTCTATATCAACTCTAGGTTTGTAATAAAATCCCTCCAGATGACCTATCGATACAATCTTCATCAAATTTTTATAACCTGCTTTATTCTTCGCCCAAACAGTCAAGTGATAAGCATCTCTTCGCTTTTTCTTTTTATAATCATCCTTAGACATGTAAATCTCACATCCAACAATGGGTTTAATACCTTCCTTCTTGCATTTCTTATAAAACTCGATTACTCCGTACATTGAACCATGATCAGTTAGTGCAATCGCTTTTGCGCCCTGCTCCTTGGCTCTATCAACCATCTTGTCAATATTGGAGAGACCATCCAATAGAGAATACTCACTGTGAACATGAAGATGAACAAAATCATTTGACATATAACAACTTCATACTAAGAATTAAACTCTCTCTAATCAATACCCAAAAACCAATTCTAGTCTAAAATCTCCTTTAAAGCATCTCTTGCAACTTGAGGGTCTGCTTTGCCTTTCGAACTAGTCATCACTTGGCCCAACAAAAACTTTAAAGCTGTCTCTTTGCCCGCTTTATAGTCTTTCACAGCTTCCTGGTTACTCTCAACCACTTGTTTGGCCCACTTTTGGGTATCGATTCTTGAAGCTTTACCTTCACTTTTTTTATCCAAGATCCCGTCAAGTAAACTTTTTGGACTTTTTTTAGTCCAATCTACTCTCTTATTCACAATCATACCCACCGCTTTATCTGACTTTATTTTAGTGTCAACAGCTTTCTTAGCCAGCTTAAGTGCATATTTAGCCATTTTCTGATCATCTAACACTGCCTGTATATATTCTTTTCTGACTCCAAGCTCAATCAACTCATCACTAATCTCGGCAGGCAAAACTGGTTGATCTTTAATCATTAACTTAATATCCTCATCACTAAAATTCATTGGTGGTATATCAGGCTCAGGGAAATATCTATAATCTTTTGCTTCTTCTTTCACTCTTTGTACTACAGTTTGACCTTCTTCAACTGACCAACCTCTGGTTTCCTGACCAATCTTGCCTCCTTCAATCAACACCTTCTTTTGCCTTTCAATCTCATGCTCGATTGCTGAAGCCAGATATCTAAATGAATTAACATTTTTTATCTCAACTTTATATTCAGGCAAGACTCCACCTTCAGATACAGAGATATTTGCCTCAAGTCTCATCGAGCCTTTTTCCATGTCTGCATCAGATACACCAATGTATCTAACAGTCCTGCGCAGCATCTTCAAAAATTCTTTAACATCTTCAGCAGAATCAAAATCCGGCTCAGTTACAATCTCGACTAAAGGCACCCCACTGCGATTGTAATCTATCAAGCTTGAATCCTTCCCCTCAATCATCTTATGTATTAACTTACCTGTGTCTTCTTCCAAATGAACTCTTCTAATCCTGACTCTACCGCCGTCAAACAACATATAGCCACCCCCACTGGCCAAAGGCTTGTCATACTGGCTTATTTGATACCCTTTAGGCAAATCGGGATAAAAATAATGCTTACGGTCAAACTTACTTTCATGATTAATCTCACAACCCAAAGCAGAAGCAATCTTTATGGTATCCTCAATAGCCTGTCTGTTAGGCACAGGCAAAGCACCAGGTAATCCCATACAGACAGGACAAATATTAGTGTTTGGTTTTATTCTAAAATGCTCTGCCGGACAATCACAGAACATCTTTCGATTAGTTGAAATTTCAATATGTACCTCCAAACCAATGATTGTCGTGTATTGATTATTCATTAAGACTTTTTTCCAATTTATAAGCCACCGGGAAAATTTCTTCCTCCATATAAGATTTACCAATCAACTGAACACCTAAAGGCAAGCCATCTTTTGTCTTCCCGCTTGGAATCGCCAATGCAGGCAGTCCCGCCAAACTGGAAGGTACCGTCAACACATCAGATAGATACATTGCTAAAGGATCTTTTGTTTTTTCACCTAATTTAAATGGAGGAGTGGGGGACACAGGCGCCAAAATCAAATCAACATCTTTAAAAACTTTATCAAAGTCCTCTTTGATTAACGTTCTTACTTTCAAAGCAGTTTTGTAATATGCATCATAATATCCAGCTGATAATGTATAAGCCCCCATCATAATTCTCCTTTTACCTTCTGGAGCCATGTGTTTTCTGTCTTTCCCGAATCTGATACCATCGAATCTGGCTAAATTAGAACTTACCTCTGCCGGCATTAAAATATAGTAAACGGATATTCCCTGCTTTGTATGAGGTAAACTGATTTCTTTAGTTTTCAGTCCAATCATTTCAAGTTTTTCTTTAACCATTGTGAAATTATCTTTGACTTCACTGTTTTTAATTGGTTCAAAATACTCTTTAGGTATTCCTACAACTTTGCCCTCAATCTCACTCTTCAAGCTTTCCATACTAAAAGGCTTGGAGTTTGCTGTATTGGCATCTTTTTTGTCTTTCCCAGAAGTAACTGACAAAATCTTGGCAGCATCTTTCACATTTGTTGTCAAATGCCCAATACTGTCAAGCGAACTGGCCATAGCAATAACTCCATACCTACTAACTCGACCATAAGTAGGCTTAAGCCCTACTACACCACAAAAATTAGCCGGCAATCTAACCGATCCTCCTGTATCAGTCCCAGTAACCACTGGACTCATTTCCGCGGCTACAGCCGCAGCAGATCCAGAAGAGCTTCCTCCTGGAGAATACTTGGAACTAACTGGGTTTTTGGTAGCCCCAAAATCTGAATTTTCACCACTTGCACCATGAGCCCAAGCATCCATATTAACTTTACCGACAACGATCGCCCCAGCCTGTTCAAGTTTATCTACAACCGTTGCAGAGTAGGGAGGTATATAACTCTCCAACACTTTTGAACCAGCCGTAGTTTGAATTCCTTCACTTAAGAACAAATCCTTCAAGGCAACCGGTACTCCCAAAAGAGGCTTTTCATCAAATAACTTCTCACCTTCTTTTTTCCACATCTCATCCCACAAATCGGCCTGTTCCAAAGCTCTTTTATCAGAAACAGTCAAAAATACATTCAAGTTTTCATTTTGCTCTTCTATCTTAGCAAGATACTCCTCAACAATCGATCTAATACTAGCGCCTTTTCGTATCTTATTGTGAATCAGATCAATCTTACTCATCTTCATTCTCCTTTTTAAAAATTGCTTTAACCTTTACATACCCATTATGCATGTCAGGTGTCTGACTTAAGGCTTTAGACCTACTCAAGCATTTACCAGTCTTATCATCAACAAATACATTTTCCAGACCAGTTACTTGGCTGGTTTCTTCAACATCATCCAGTTCCAGTTTTTGTAAACTGGCAACATAGTCTAATACTTCACTTAACTGATTAGCATATATTGATATCTCATCAGTATCGATCTTCAACTGGGACAGCTTTGCTAAATGCCTTATTTGCTCCACTGATAATTGTTTTTCTTCCATTACCGCTTATTTTATCACTTCTTAGCAGCCTTAAGTTTGATCTCCTCATCACTAAGCCAAGCTTTAACTTTTGACTTGGGCTTAAATCTACCTTCAATTATTCCCAAAGCCAGCTTATCTTCAATCTCATTTTGAATAACTCGTTTCAATGGTCGAGCCCCAAAAGCAGGGTCATAGCCTTTTTCAGCCAGATATTCTTTTACCTTTTTATCAACCACTATCTTTATATCTTGATTCTCTAATCTATCCTTCAGTCTTTCTAGTTGGATATCTACAATCTTAGTTAAATCATCTTCACTTAAGGGCTCATATACAATCATCTTGTCGATCCTGTTGATAAACTCTGGTCTAAAAATAGACTGAACTTTTTCCCAAACAACAACATTTAACTTGTCACTATCTTTTTCTGCCAAATTCATTATCTCTTTCCCGGCAATATTGCTTGTCATAATTAAAACTGTATTAGTAAAATCAACTGTTCTTCCTTGCCCGTCGGTAAGTCGACCATCTTCAAATATCTGTAAAAACAAGTTAAACACCTGGTCATGGGCCTTCTCAATCTCATCAAACAATATCACACTATAAGGACGCCTTCTCACTGCCTCAGTCAGTTGCCCGCCTTCTTCGTGACCTACATATCCGGGAGGTGATCCAATCAATCGAGCCACACTATGTCTCTCTGTATACTCACTCATGTCAATTCTCACCATTGCAGCTTCATCATCAAACATAAACTCAGCTAAAGCACGCGCTGTTTCTGTCTTTCCCACACCGGTTGGCCCCATAAACAAAAAGCTTGCAATTGGTCTATCTTTCTCGCCAATACCAGCACGGTTTCTTCGAATAGCATTAGCTACTGCCTCCAAGGCCTCATCTTGTCCTACAACTCGTCTTCTGAGCTGGTCTTCAAGTTCCAACAATCTCTTTTGTTCAGATTTAACTAGTCTTGTTACCGGAATACCTGTCCACCTCGATACTACCTCAGCCACGTCTTCTTCACTAACCTTTTGGCGCAACACTCTATCTTCAACATCAATACCCTTCCATTTCTTTTGCTGATTCTTTAGCTCTTCTTCCAATCTGGGCAGCTCACCATATTTAATCTCAGCCGCTTTTTCTAAATCTACTTCGCGTTCTGCCTTTTCCAGCTCTGCTCTCTTCTCTTCAATCTTGCTCTGCAGCTTGGTAATATCCTTCAATATATCTTTCTGTTTTTTCCATTGAGACCCCAGTTTTTTAGCTTTCTCTTTTTTGTCCTCAATCTCTTTGGTTAACTTTTTCTTTTTAGCCTTAGCTGACTCACTTTTTTCCTTTTTCAATCCCTGCTTTTCAATCTCCAGCTGTGTAATCTTGCGTTTCAAAGTATCTAGCTCTTCAGGCATTGATTCCATCTCGATCTTAAGAGCTGAAGCTGCCTCATCAATTAAATCAATAGCTTTGTCAGGCAAAAATCTCTCAGTAATGTACCTTACAGACAATCTAGCTGCAGCGATCAAGGCATCATCACTTATCCTCAATCCATGGTGCAACTCATATCTTTCCTTCAACCCTCGCAATATCGCAACAGTATCCTCAACAGATGGCTCTCCTACATATACTGGTTGAAACCTCCTCTCAAGCGCTGCATCTTTTTCAATATGCTTTCTGTACTCATCAATTGTAGTTGCCCCAATCATATTCAAAGTCCCCTTAGCCAACGCCGGTTTTAAAATATTAGCTGCATCTACAGCTCCCTGTGCGTCTCCTGCCCCCACCAGAGTATGCAACTCATCAATAAACATTATGTATTTCCCCGCCGCTTTTTCCACTTCATTAATAATCGCTTTTAATCTTTCCTCAAACTCACCTCTAAACTTTGCCCCTGCCAGTATTGTAGCCATATCAAGCCCAATAACTTCTTTGTCATTTAGTGTGTCAGGCACATCTCCATCTGCAACACGCTGCGCCAAACCTTCAACTAATGCTGTCTTACCAACACCAGGCTCACCAATTAAAACCGGATTGTTTTTCTTTCTTCTACTCAAAACCTGCATTAAGCGCCTGATCTCATTATTTCTACCAATAACTGGATCTAGGTTGTTGTTTCTCGCCTCATCAGTGAGATTACGTGTAAATTTTTCTATCACCCGATACTTGTTCTCAGCATTCTTGTCAGTCACTTTTTCTCCTCCTCGCACACTCTTTATAACTTCTTTAAGATCACTTTCAGACACATAATCCTTTAAAATTTCTGAAGCTTCGTTTTCAACCAAAAATAAGGCTAAAAATACATTTTCCTGACTGATATATCTATCTCCCTTGTCTTCCGTAATTTTTCGAGCTTTGCCAAAAACTTTAATTAAATCCGAATCAGGGCGGATCTGATCTAAGTCGACATCTCCGGTCACAAGTTGATCTATCTTTTTTTCAACCAGCTCAATCAATAGGGAAGTCTCAACCTCAAGCTTTTCCAACACCCTAACCGGCACAGAAGAGCTGTCCAATAGTAAAGCCAACAGCAAATGCAAGCTAGATAAGCTGACATTTTTATTTTCCACCACTATGCCTACTGCTTTGTTTAAACTGTTTTGTGTAGCCTTTGTAAATTTATTAGGATCCATGCATAAAATTATCTCGTTACTTAGCAGTCTTGTCAAGTGTCTGCTAACTAACTTCTCAAGGCTTTGATCCGCTCCTCAACAGGGGGGTGAGTATTAAACATCTTAGATAACCAGCCCACAGCTCCTTTGCGATTCTTAAGAGGATTACTTATATAAAGGTGAGCTGTAGCTTTATTTGCCACCTCCAATGGCTCATTATCTTCAGCTATTTTTTCCAGAGCAGAAGCCAATCCTTCAGGATACCTGGTCATTTTTGCAGCGCCTGCATCAGCCAAAAACTCTCTTCTTCTGGAAATTGCCAACTTTATTAAGTTTGCAATCAAAGGAGACAGTAAAGCTAACAACAACCCCAAAACCAACATTATCGCCCCCACCTGCCCTCGATCTTCATCCGACTTTCTACCCCCAAACATGCTAAACCTCAAAAACCAATCAGCAAGTAGCGCTATCAGTCCTACTAAAACTGTCACAATACTCATCAATCTGGTGTCATAATTCACAACATGGCTTAATTCATGGGCAACCACACCCTCAAGTTCAGTTCTGTTCAGTCTAGATAACAAACCTGTTGTAGCTACCACTACTGCATGTTCAGGATCTCTACCGGTCGCAAAAGCATTCATTGCACAATCCTCAATCACATATAGATCAGGGACAGAAGTATTAGCAACCATAGCCAGATTCTCAGCCACCGTAAAATAATCATAATCTCTATCTTTATCTGCCTTTCTTGCATTAGACAAACTCAAAATGATCTTGTCAGAGTAATAATAACTACCCAGTGAAAGTAGTCCTGAAAACACCAAAGCTACTCCAACCATGCTCAAACCTGAGTTGCTAACAAATGAAAACACATAGACAACTCCAACCACAAACAGCACAAACAAACTCATAATCAAAAAACTCTTCCGCTTATTTGCTGACTCCTGTTCGTAAATGTTTTTCATTAATTTACAGATCTATCTTTACATCCTTAGTCTCTTCTTCACTTACTTCAACATGAGAACCTTCACTTGCTGTTTTAAGACCTTCTTTTTTCTTCATACCAAATACGTTACCAACGATACTGGAAGGAAAGACAACCAGCATCTGATTAAAGTCTTGAGAAAGATCAATCAAGGTTCTACGCGCATACATTAATTTGTCAGCCGTATCTCTCAACTCAGACATAAGCTTCTGCACGACTTTGTCAGACTTAATCTCAGGATTATCTTCCATAATCACCTGAATCTTTGGTAGTAGCTCAGTTAGCTTACTTTCTGCTTTGTCAATATCTCCAAGAGCTCCACTTTTTTGAGCACCTTCAACGGCCTTTCTTGCTTCAGTTAGCTTGCTAAAAATCTCTTTCTCTTGATCTAAATAACCCTTAGTTGCTGACTCCAAATTGGGGATCATACTCGCCTGTCTTTTTAATTGATTGCCAATATCTTGAATGCTGGCTTCAATCTGGGTTTTTAGTGTCGCAAATTTGTTATAAGTACTAATTAAGTAAACAACAGCAAGTACAACAAAAATTCCTAAAACTAAAAATATATTCATGTAAACAATCCAATTTATAACTATATTTATTGTATCACTAATATATTAATTTTTTTAATTCTTTCCATCCAATAGTATTAATAACATTTTTTCTTTCAGCCCAACCTCTTCTGGCTGTCCACACACCATACTTCATAAACTCCAACCCGCTACTATCATGGGCATCTGTATTAATAACAATTTTGACTCCTTTTTCTATCGCATCTCCAATTAAACTATCTGCCAAATCAAGTCTTTTAGGAGACGCATTTACTTCAATCCATATTTTATTTTTCAGACAATGCTCAAATATCTCATTCCAGTCGTAATCTAACCCTTCTCGCTTACCCAACATCCGCCCAGTAGGGTGTGCAAATATCTTAATTTTAGGATGAGATAGCCCATTTAGTACCCTTTTTGTCGCTTCCTTTTTGTCCTGCCTAAAACTGGAGTGAACCGAAGCAACTACATAATCCAGAAGTTCTAAGTTTTCATCTTCTAAAGCTAACTCTCCGTCAGGCTTAATATCAACCTCAAGTCCTTTAAGCAATTTGACACTGGTTTTTTTCACTGAGTTTTCATACGAACTATATTCTTCATCAAAATGCTTATTCCTAGCCTGTAAAATCTCTTTTCTCTCACTTTTGCTCAATCCCGACTGCTTTGGGTTGTGATCAGTAATCCCCAAATACTCATATCCCAACTCACCAGCTTTTTTCAAAAGATCAACTAAAGAACTACTGCCTACATCATGACTGCTCTTCAAATCATAATTCGAGTGAACTTGTAAATCTCCTTTGATATCATCAATTTGAACTAGTTTAGGCAGGTTTCCTTTCAAAGCTGCTTCAATCTCTCCTCTGTCTTCACGTAACTCAGCAGGAATATAATTCATGCCTAAAGCCTTATAAAAATCCTTTTCATTATCATACTTAGTCAATTTCTCACCCCTTTTAATTCCATGCTCAGATAAAGAAAGCCCATTTTCCTTAGCAATCGTCCTAAGATGAATATTGTGATTCTTACTACCCGTATAGTGCTGCAGCATAGAGCCCCACTTGTCCGGTTCTTGAGTCTTAATATCTATCTGCCTGCCAGATTTGTGGATAAACATGGTGGTTTTAGAACCTGAAGATAATACCTTTTTTATACCCTCAAACTTAAGCACATAATCCATAACTTTCTCAGCTCTTTCTGTAGCCACTGCAACATCAATATCTCCCACGGTTGAGGCCCTACGCCTCAAACTACCCAATACCTCAACTTCAACTACATCATGGCTTTGCTTAATATATTCAATTACTTCTTCAGCTAAATTCATTGCCTGAGGCAAAAGCAATCTATCTTTAATCTTAATCTGCTTTTTTATTGAGTCCAAAATTTTCTCCTGAGAATCTTCTCCAAAACCTTCTAGTTTGGCAACTTGATTATTCTCAGCAGCTTCTTTCAACTTATCAACAGCTTTACCCTCATCTTCAATTCCAAACTCACTAGCAAGTTTATATGCAGACTTTGGGCCCACTCCATCTATCTTCAATAGCTCAAACATGCCTTGCGGCACGTCTTTTGTCTCATCTTGAAAATGTTTAACCTTCCCAGTTTTAAACAACTCATCCAAATGGTTCTCAATACTTGAACCTATTCCAGACAACTCCTGCAAATTACCTTCTTGCCATATGGCTCTAAGATCAGAAGCAGCTTTTTCTATACTAGCTGCCGCATTCTCATAAGCTCGAGCTCTGAAAAAATCTTCATCTTTAACCTCATAAACAGCCGCCATAGACCTCAACAAATGAGCTATATCTTGGTTGGTCATATGTTTATTTGTATCCATACTCTAACTATATAATACTCACCCCCTTCAAGCTCAAGGCAAAATCTGGTAAAATTAGAAGACCTTGGGGCTGTAGCTCAGTTGGTTTAGAGTGTCTCCCTGTCACGGAGAAGGCCGCGGGTTCGAGTCCCGTCAGCCCCGCACATGTCTGCCTGAAATGCTTCCTGATATAAAAATATATAATGTGTGTAGTTATGGAAGAGAAAAGAGTCCAAAATCAAAATATTGAAAATTATCACAAAAATCTTAGTAAAAGATATGAACTTTTAATACGAGAGGATCAAGAAGCAGAAAAAAATGGAGAAAACGAAAAACTTAAACCTGAACAGTCGGTTATGGTTATCGCTACCACATATTTTCCTGAATTTGACCCCAAGAATAAAGAAGTTTCTGATAGTGTTAGGGGTAGCTTGGCATTAGAGTCTATTGAGAGATTAAATAAGAAGGGAATTAATATTTCCGTTGTTGATGGTGGTAGTTCTCCTCTCTTCACTCAAATGGTCGGTGAGATAAACCCTCGAAGGTTTTCTGATGAGATTACGATAAGACAACCGGGCACAGTTGAAGATTCTGTCAATCTCTTAGAAACAAGAAAAGAAAGTCGTGAAAAAAGAGACAAAATGCCCGGATTAATATGGCTTTTAGATCAAAAAAAGAGAGGTTACAGTCAAGCTAGAATTGAGTCTATTAAAAATATCACGGACATCATTTCTAGTAGTGAATATCTCAGATCCATTGGAAAAAAAGGCTCTCTCATTCAGGTAGAAATAGAAAAAACTCAATTGGTGGATGAGATTTTCAATATCACTCAACCGATAAGTGAAGGCAAAGCTGATATCGTTATTCCAGACAGGGGTATTAGAGTTAAGGAGTTGGGAGATCAGTACAATGACTTTCGTGGTTACCCAAAATTCCAAGCGGTTTCAGAAAGAAAAGCCAACCTTAAAATACACCGCATGCTTGTTGAGGCTGGTTTACGAAAAAAAAGAGATTCAGTACTAGACTTGTTTGGTGGAACGAGAGCTATTAAAAATACTTCTGAATTAAAAAGTCTTTTTGGAGAGACATTTGAGATACCTGAAGATAGTCCTTTCTGGGGTAAAGTAAAGCCAGAAGCATACTCTAATGCTGTTTATTTTCCGATATATGTTGCCCTAAGTCTTGATAAGAAGGTCAAGTCTGTTCCTATCGAGTTCTCTTATCCCAAAAAACAGTCAGAGTTAGAGAAAAAAAATAGTAAAGAGTTTGCCTCAAAAAGAAAAAGACAATTTGATGATATTGTCACAGGATCTGATTTGTTGATTAATTTCCTTGGTAAAGAAAGAAGGGGTGGAAGAATAGGAAGAAAGAAAACATCGGACAAAATTATACAAAGACTTAAAGAGTCCTCGGTTCTAAAATTAGAAGAATTGAGATGGACAGATGAAAATGAGTTTAGTGAAAGATATTTTTATAGTGGAGATGTTTCAATGATAGAAAGGTCTATTACTGATGAGAATATTATAAACGTCTTAGATCAGGCTCTAGAGTCTTATTTCCTAAGGCTGGACGCTGAATTAATTGCCCCAGATAATGAAGAATTTGAAAAAATGAAAGAAATAACGACTTTACTCAAGTCTGAAATAGAAAAACGAAACAAGACAGAAGAGGCTGAGAAAATTTATCTTAAGTATCACGAGACTGCACTAGAAAACCTAGAAAAGGCAGTTAAGTTATTTCATATGATTCCACAATCTGAAGTTTCTAGAAATCTAGATATTGTTTCACTCCTTGCTAAGTTCATTAATGTGCCAACATATGGTTACATTAAAGCTGTAATACTATCAACTCCGAATGAGGGTATAAGAAGAGAGTTTGACAGCTTAGCTGATTCTTTCGGTGTCTCTGCTAATGAAAAGCTAGAGATGATTAAAAGATTCTCTAGAGAAACACTTCAAAAAGCAGTGGATAGCAGTAAAGAGGAGTGGATAGAAAATATAAAAAGGGGGTTAAAAGATAACTTTGGTTTTTCTTCAGAAGAGATTAAAAAGATTGAAGATTCAATTAAAACTGAATAAAAAAAATACTGGCTAAACACTCACATAAATATTGAGTGTCTCCCTGTCACGGAGAAGGCCGCGAGTTCGAATCCCGTCAGCCCCACCCCATATTTAAGCGTTCGATAAGTATTATTATCATCCTCGTTGAGCGCTTTTTTTGTTTATCACAAACTCATACTTGACTCGCGATAACATTATGTATAGGATGCGTGTAAGAAGTTCTATAAAAATATTAATTAGGTCTTAAAATGCAACAAAAAATCAAAAACCTCCTCAAAAAAATCAAACTAAACGAGAATACAATCAGCACGATTTTAGGAGGAATTGTAGTCGTTGTTATCGGATTACTTGTATTTAATTATTTTAAGTCTATAGATAGGGGACAAATTACTGACCAAGCTGCTCAAGAAAAAACAACTCCTGTTCCCGGCCAACCAAAAATTGTTGAAGAAGAAGGCAAAAAAATACCTCAAGGCCTACCAACAACTTACGAAGTAAAAGAAGGTGATCATCTCTGGAAAATTGCTGAAGATTACTACAACTCAGGATACAACTGGGTAGATATTGCCAAAGCAAACAACCTAAATAACCCCAGTCAACTTGCCGTAGGACAAGAGTTAATCATTCCTAAATCCGAAGTCATGCAACCTACTGTTGCCATGGATAAAACTGATCATGAAATGGATAGCCCAAGCATAGAAAGAGACGAGTACACCGTGAAAGAAGGTGATAATCTTTGGGAAATCTCTGTCAGAGCATACGGCGACGGCTACCAATGGACACAGATCTACCAAACCAACATAGAACTTATTGGACCAAACCCTGGACTTATCGAACCAGGCTGGATACTTTCAATTCCTCGATAATACTGGAGCCGAAGGTGGGACTCGAACCCACTACCTGCAGTTTACGATACTGCCGCTCTACCAGTTGAGCTACTTCGGCTTATTAAAGTGTTCTTCTACCCAAGGCTTTCCAAATAATTGTGTCAATACTTCCTTCTCATCTTCTTTATCCAAAAGACTAACCTCACCCTCCTCATTCAGACTTTTCCTAAAAACCTCCAAAATAGCTTCTGGCTTATCATCACCAGCAATTCTATTTTTACTTATTTTGCCACAACCCTTACACCTGTGCACGATCATGATCTCACCCTTTCCTCCTGACTCATTTTTAAACTGCAATCCAATCGGTTTCATTAACCCTTTACAGCCAGACATTCTATCACCAGGGCTCTTCTCATCAAGATGAACACTATATAAACAATCAGGACAATGATTTCTGTACTCTGTGCCTAAAGCATCCTCACTTATTTCTCTATTGCAATTTTTACAAACAAACATATATTAATTTTATCAATAAACAGCATGGATGTTATAATGATGCGAGTAAATCAAACATTATACAAATTTATTAATACACATGACTAAAGACAACAAAAAGAAAGAATTGCCAATAAAAACAAAACTGGGAGAGACAAAAGACAACGTTGCAAACGTTACCATAAATCTTCCTAAAAAATTAATTAAAGATACAAAAGATAAAGCTTTAAGCAAATTACAAAAACAAGTAGAAATTAAAGGCTTTCGCAAAGGAAATGCCCCCCTAAAGAAAGTAGAAGAGCACTTTGGCAGCCAAAAAGTAAGCTCCACATTACTTGATCTAATTCTCCCCCAAACAATAACTCAAACCCTCCAAGAGCATGATCTAAGCTTAATAGGCAACCCACGCCTCACAAAACTGGTAAACCCAGATAACGATGACTGGAAAATCAGTCTACAGCTACCACTATTGCCAGAAATTGATCTTGGTGACTACAAAAAAAACATTAAAGACGCCTTAGCGGCTTCTGACATCTGGACACCCGACAAAGGTGAAGAAGAACAAAAACCTCAAGAAAAAGCTCAAACACAACAGCAGAAACTAACTAAAATCTTTGAAGTACTTAAAGAAAAAATTGACCTTAAAGTACCGCAACCAATTATAGAATCAGAAGTTCAAAGATCATTATCTAGACTTGTTGATCAAACTGAACAGCTTGGTGTCTCAATCGAAGAATATCTCGAATCCATTGGTAAAACAGCAGATGACCTTAAAGAACAATACACAAAAACAGCCCAGGAAAATCTAAAACTCGAGCTCATCATTGAGAAAATTGTCCAAGATATGGATATTCAAGTAAATCAAGAAGAAGTTGATAAGATGATTAATGCCTCAGGAGACGAAAAGGCCAAAAAACAACTTGATAACCCCAATCAAAGAGAATATGTAAAGTCAATTCTTAAGAAAAGAAAAGCTATTGACTCCCTACTTAACCTTTGATATTATAGGGCCTAATGAACTCAGGCAACAAATCACAAAAGCCCAATACGAATCCTAAAATTCAAAGCTTTCTAGAAGCCTTGAGGAATCGTCGTACCTCACAATCAGAAATTAATAGAAAAACAAACCTAGAGAGCCTGCAAAAAGAAAAACAACTGGAAGAGAAAAGAAAACAAGAATTCTTTGAATCCCAGAAAAAAAGGTTTAATGAGGTATATTCTCAAAAAAAACAGCAAGAGCAAGAGAGAATTCACGAGATCCAAGCTCAATTGAAAGAACTTTCAAGCTCAATCAAAAACTTGGACAAAGAAGTTAAAAGCGCCGTCGAAACCCCTGTTAAAGAAGCTGGTCAATATCAGAAAAACTTTTTAGATCACCTAAGACAAATAATTGAATTAACCAAAAAGAACATCGAAAATGCCAGTACCTGGCTACACATATATAACCAAAGAAGTATCAAGAAAAGCTACTACTGGGGTCAAGTCAAAAAGCAAGGCACCAAATACATGCTCTCTAGCGAACGACAGGTTGCAACTTCAATTGGTTAATTCTCCTACTTTTCAAAGTTTGTGATAAAATTATTCATGCCTGAGCCCGTAGCTCAGCTGGCAGAGCGTTGCGTTGACATCGCAAAGGTCATTGGTTCAAATCCAATCGGGCTCACTTTTTTAATGATAAAATAAAATTCAAATGCCTCAACAGCTTAAAGCTAAAAATCCAAGAGATTCAATAAAAAGAATATTCTTTGTGAAATTTATTGGAGGAATAGGTTGGGTGTTAGGTATGACTTTAGGGGTATCATTACTAGTACTTATTACATCTAGTATTATTTCTGCATTAGGCGGACTACCCATAATCGGAGGATGGATAGCCAAAATTATCAGTGTCACACAACAGGCTTTATCAAAACACAACCCTTCAATACCTATTAACACACTTTGACAATATCTAATCCCAAAAAGTACAATAATAGTTATGAGGTTTTATCCACTTACTACAAGATTTATGTAAACAGGAGTTAGGATAATGGCTAAGTCTTACCTCCCAAAAGGGAGGTTTTTTCTTGTCACAATCTAAACTGTTACAATCAAACTATGTCACAACTTGAAAAAATCCGCCACTCAACTGAGCACGTACTCATGCAAGCCATGGAGAATCTCTATGGAAACAAAATCACCAAAGCAATGGGGCCTGCAATTGAAGATGGTTTTTATTTTGATTTTGACAGTCATCCTGGATTTTCAATTTCAAAAGAAGATTTTCCCAAACTAGAAAAAGAGATGCAAAAAATTATCGACAAAGACTTGCCCATAACCCAACAAGAAATCTCACCAGAAGAAGCAAGACAATTATTCAAAAACAACCCATATAAACAAGAGTGGATTGATCAAGCACAAAGTAGGGGAGAGAAACTAAGCATATACTGGACAGGAAAACCAGAGAATAAGGATTCTTTTGTCGACCTATGCAAAGGCCCACACTTAAATTCAACAGGAGAAATTAGCACCTTTAAATTACTTTCAGTGGCAGGTGCATACTGGCATGGAGATGAAAAAAATCAAATGCTCACTCGAATTTATGGTACCGCTTTTAAATCAGAAAAAAACCTTGATAAGTATTTAGAGCAAAAGAGGCAAGCAGAAAAAAGAGATCATAAAAAACTAGGCAAGAAGCTAGACTTATTCATGTTTTCAAAGCTAGTAGGGCCAGGTTTACCAATGTGGACACCAAAAGGCACAAAACTAAGACAATTACTTGATAATTATGTATCTCAATTACGAAATAGGCATGACTATCAAGCAGTTGAGATCCCTCATATCAGCAAAAAAGGTCTGTACGAACAAAGTGGTCACTGGGATAAATTTAAGGATGAACTTTTCAAAATACAATCCAGAGAAGATCACCAGTTTGCTTTAAAACCCATGAACTGTCCTCACCACATTCAGATCTATAAACGAAAACTTCACAGTTATAGAGACTTACCTCAAAGATACTGCAACACCACAATGGTTTACAGAGATGAACAAACCGGAGAACTGTCGGGTCTCTCAAGAGTCAGATCATTAACACAAGACGATTCACATGTTTTTTGCCGGCTAGAACAGATAAAACAAGAAATGGGTATTATTTGGGACATTATTGATGAGTTTTACTCAATATTCAATTTTGATCTAGATATTCATCTTTCACTACACGATCCTGACAAGCCTGAAGAATATCTTGGTGACAAGCAAGAATGGCAACAAGCAGAGGATATTCTTAGAGAAATCGCCAAAGATAGAGGAGTAGACGTTAAAGAAAAAGTAGGCGAAGCCGCCTTCTACGGACCAAAAATTGATTTTATTGCCAAAGACTCACTAGGAAGAGAGTGGCAGGTAGGGACCAATCAACTAGACATGAATCTTCCTGAAAGATTTGATCTTACCTGCATCAACCAAGACGGCGAGGAAGAGAGAATTTATATGGTTCATGCAGCTATAATGGGCTCAATTGAGAGGTTTATTTCTATTTTAATTGAACATCTTGGAGGGAATTTCCCTGTCTGGCTGTCTCCCTTACAAGTAGAAATCCTAACCATTTCTGAAAATCAAACCACTTATGCAAATAATATCTTAATGAAATTTAAAGAAAACAATCTCAGGGCACAACTTAACCAATCTGATCAATCATTAGGTAAAAAAATCAGAGATGCAGAAAGACAGAAAACTCCTTACATGATTATCATTGGCCAAAAAGAAGTGGACAATAATCAAATCTCTGTTAGACAGAGAGGTGAAAATGATTTAGGAGTGATGTCTTTATCTAAATTTATCGATCTTATCACTAAAAAAATTGATGACAAGGCCATTGAATGATAAAATACAGCCTTATTGTCCGTTCAATTAATAATTTATAAAAACGTTTTATCGGTAAAAAATACTACCCCACCAACGAATACATCAAAGCTGACAAGCTAAGAATAGTCGATGAAGATGGAGAGCAGGTAGGAGTAATGTCTAAATCAGACGCTCTAAATCTCGCTAAAAGCAAACATTTAGATCTAGTACTAGTCGCCAAAAAAGCTAAACCTCCAGTCGCCAAGATCATTGACTTTAACAAATTCAAATATCTTGAAGACAAAAAGACAAAATCAAGTGGGGCCAAATCAAAAGCTACAGACGTGAAAGAAATCAGATTTACTCCTTTTATGGCAGATAATGATTTTGAAACACGTCTTGACAAGGCTAGAGACTTCTTAAACGAAGGCCATCCGGTCAAACTTGTGGTAAAATTTGTCGGTCGCCAAATTACACGCAAAGAATTTGGCAAAGAATTAATGAACAAAGCAATTAAAAAATTATCTGATATAGCCAACGTAAATCAAGAACCCAAATGGCGCGGCAAACTATACATGGCACAATTAAAACCAAACTCATGAGCAAAAAAAATAAAATAAAAACCAGACAAATTCTAAAAGATAGAATTAAAGTAACAAGCACAGGCAGACTTTTTCGAAGAAAAGTGGGCCGACGACATCTAAAGAGAAAGAAAAACAAGAGTCAAAAAACTCAATGGATTGAAATCAAAGGTAAACAAGCTAAAAAAATTAAAAAAATGTTAGGAATTTAATATGGCAAGATCAAAAACAGGCCCAATCAGAAGAAGAAAACATAAAAAAGTTTTAAAACAAACTAAAGGCTACCGCCTTACCTACTCAAAACTCTACAAAAGAGCTCACGAAATGCTTCTTCATGCAGGAGAATACTCATTTATTGGCAGAAAACAGAGAAAGAGACAGATGAGACGCCTTTGGATTCAGAGAATTAATGCCGCTCTTTCAAGTCAAAAAACTCCAATGAGATACTCTCGATTCATTCATGCCCTAAAAGAAGACAACATAAATCTTAATCGAAAAATACTAGCTTACTTTGCCTTTAAACAACCCAAAGTTTTTGAAAAGATCGTTGACAGGGCGCAAAAATAAAACTTGACTTTATTATCATTATCCTTATAATGTTCCACTAGCATGACAAATTACATGCAGATAGCGAGAAGCAACCACCCAGCAAGTTTGTTTAAAATCTTGACATGAGGGAGGTTGCTTTTGGCATATATAGGGCCTCCCCATAGCGGGAGGTTTTTTTGTGTATTAAAATAACTCTATGGCCAGCTTAAATAAAATCAAATCCCAAGCCAAATCAAAAATAGAAAGCACTGAAAATTCTTCTGAACTCGAAAAGATAGAGATTCAATACTTAGGCAGAAACGGAGAAATTAATCAATACCTAAACTCAATTCCCAAAAAGCAACTTAAAACTAAAGGTAAGACTATAAATAAAACCAAAAATGCTATCAAAAAGCTTATTACACAACAAAAAAAGATCATCAATAAAAAGAAGACAAAACAATCAATTGATGTAACAAGACCCTTAAGTCCGGAAGAAAAAATTCCAACAGGACACTTGCACCTTATAAGCGAAGCTATTGAAGAAGTCGAAGACATCTTTAAAAAATTAGGATTCGTCAGGCGACGCTATCCTGAGATTGAATCAGACTGGTACTACGCAGAAGGCTTAAATATTCCCAAAAATCACCCAGCCAGAGATGAACAAGAAACATTCTACTTCTCTGATGACATTGTACTTACAGCACACACATCCAACGGCCAACTCAGAGAGATGGAGTCATCTAAACCTCCAATTAAAATGATAAATATCTCAAAAACATACAGGAGACAATCTTCTCATACTCACTCTCCAATGTTTCACCAGTTCGAAGGGTTAATGATTGACAAAAATATTAACATGACTCACTTAATAGGAGTATCTAATTATTTTGTCAAAAACTACTTCGCAAAAAATCAAAAGATTAGATTACGCCCTCATCAATTTCAATTTACCGAACCGTCATTTGAGGTAGATATTAGTTGTCACATCTGCAAGGGTAAAGGCACAATCGATAACAAAGAATGTCAGGTGTGCAAAGCTGGCTGGTTAGAACTAGGTGGGGCCGGCATGGTTCACCCCAAAGTATTAAAAAACGGTGGTATTGATCCTGACAAATTCACTGGGTTTGCATTTGGATGGGGTATCGAAAGAATTATCATGATGAAACATCAAGTTTCAGATAATCTAAGAGATCTTTACACTTCAGATTTAAGATTTTTACAACAAACATAATATGGACATTAAATTACCACACAGTCTACTCAAAGATTTTCTGAAAACACGAGCTAGGCCAAAAACAATTGCTGATAAACTTTCTCTTTGTGGTCCCACTGTTGACCAAGTTATAAAAACTGATAAGGACTGGATTTATCATATAGAGATAATAACCAATCGGATTGATTCCGCTAGTGCACTGGGTATTGCTAGAGAAGCAAGCGTTATACTTCCTCAATTCGATATCGATGCAGAGCTAATCAACAATCCCTACCAGAACTTTCTGTCTGACCTAGGAGAACTACCCAAAAACAAACCTGTCAAAGTACAAATTATGGATAGCTCTCTAGTACCCAGGTTCACTGCAATAACTCTCAAGGATGTTAATGTGCAAGAGTCTCCAGAAAAACTTAAAAAACAACTTGAGCTTTCAGGACAAAGACCTTTAAACAACATTATCGACATCTCAAACGAACTGACTCTAAAATACGGACAACCTGTTCATATTTTTGATCTAGATAAAATCTCCAAAAATACAATGATTATTAGAACCAGCAAAAAAGGTGAAACCATAACCACTCTAGATAAAAAAGAAATCAAATTAAAAGGTGACGATATTGTAATTGAAGACGGCCAAGAAAAACTCATTGATCTATGTGGAATTATGGGAGGTAAATCAAGTAAGGTAGACCAAAATACAACTAACATTCTTCTATTTGTCCAAAACTACAACCCTGAACGCATTCGCAGAACATCCTTATACACACAACACAGAACCTTAGCCTCCCAGATATTTGAAAAACAACCAGATCCAGAACTTGTTATACCCGTGCTAATTGAAGGCGTTAAGTTACTACAAAAAAGAGCCGGAGCAAAAATTTCATCTTCTGTATTAGACATCTACCCTGACCCTATTGAAGAAAAAGTAGTTAAGATAGACCTAGAATGGCTCAATTCATTTGTAGGTCAAAAAATGAAAAAACAAAAAGTTAAGAAAATTCTCACCAATCTAGGTTTTAAAGTTTCTGGAAACAAAACTTTAAACTGCAAAGTTCCTTCTTGGAGACATCACGACATCAACATTAAGGAGGACTTAGCTGAAGAGATAACCAGAATATCTGGATATTTTTCGCTACCAAGCAAGCTGCCAAAAACAAAGCCATATACTCAACCAATCAACAACGCTTTAAAACATGAACACACAGCAAAGCAGATATTAACTCATTTGGGTTTTACAGAAATCTATAACAGATCCCTTGTATCTAAAGAAATTTTTGATAAATGCAATCTAAAACTTCAAACAAAATTCAAACTCAACAATCCTTTGTCTGAAGAACATCAATACATGCGGACATCCCTTATTCCTTCAATTCTTGACAATCTTTCAAAAAATATTGGGACCACAAATCAACCAACAAGAATTTTCGAACTCGCTAACATATACATTCCCCAACAGGATAAGGACCTGGCTGACGAAATACCAACTTTAGTCATAGCCACTCAAGAACTTGATTTCTTTTCCGCAAAAAGCTATTTAGAATCACTATCTAACTACCTAAAAATTAACTTCACCTATCTTCCTATCCAAAAAGAAACACCACCCTTTGTTACAAACCAAACTGCTCAAATCAAATCAGGTGAGCACGCACTGGGCTATCTGGGAGTAATCAATCCTCAGATTACCAGCAAATTTGAAATAAAGGATAAGGTAATAATAGCTCATCTAGATTTTAAAGCCATAAGTCACAACATCACCCCAATTCACAAATTTAAACCAATACCAGAAACATCTATCGTTATTGAAGACATGACCATCAAATCTGACATGCCCACAGGACAAATCCTTAATAGACTGCTGTCTTACGACTTAATTTTTAAAACACAATACGTTACAGAATATAAAGGTAAACACACATTCAAGCTATATTTTAATAACCCCAAAAAAAACATAACTCAAAAAGATGTTAATAAGGTAAAAGAAAAAATAAAAAACAGTTTATAAAAATCAACTTTCAGTAGATTATTCAGTAGTAGGAGTAGGGGTAGAGGTAGGAGTAGGGGTTAATGTAGAGGTCGGTGTGGGGGTTGAAGTAGCAGAAGGGGTAGGTTCTTGATATTTTTCATTAACAGTAAATGTATGAACCCTCTCGCTCTCGGCTCCACCCTCAATTCGTGCCACAACTCTAATCTCATGATATCCATCTGACAGTGTAAATACCCTCTCATAAGGTCTCTCCTCCCATCTCCACTCTTTATTTCCATCAATATACAAATCAACCCACTCTATTTCTTTATCGGCATACACCACAGCTTTTATGTTTACATCATTTTTATCAACTCTGCTATCATCTGACGGACTGGAAATTTCTACATGCACCCCACCTTCTCCACAATACTCAGTTGGTGGATGGTATTTATCATCATTAACTGACTCAAGCCAATTATTTATTGCTTTCTGCCACAAATCATCACTAGTCAAAGGATCATCTTCTCTAACATAGATATACTCGGCAGTATCATAATCACCTCTAGCCACCTGAACTTCAGTAGCCAACTTATCTGGTTGCCCTTTACATACCTTTGTCATTTTATGAATAGGATCTTCTTGAACAGGCAGCGTACCGTTGATTACCCATTCTTTATAACTGGTAAAACCATCATGTGCCGGATAACCTGAAACACTATCTAACTCAACCTCTCTGACACCACCAGGAGGACTAAATAGCTCATCCCCACGCTTTGTCAATGCTTCCAACATCTGCCGTCTCCAAATTGGAGAAGCACCTGAAACACCAGACGCAACCTGTTTCATCGATGAATTATCATTATTACCAACCCAAACACCAACTAAAGTATTTTTACTCCAACCAACAGTCCAGTTATCGCGCAGATCATTAGTAGTTCCAGTCTTTACAGCCACATCTCTGCCTGAGATGTTAATCAAACTGTTTGGTCCAAAAGTCAATAACCTGGCCTGGTTATCAGACAAAATGTCATTTATTAAAAAGGCAACCTCTTCATCCAAAACTCTTGGCCTACTTAACTCTTTTCTTTCATACAAGACTTCACCATCTCTATCTTCAACTTTTAATATGCTTACCGGTTCGACTCTATAACCACCATTTGCAAAACTACTATAAGCAGCAGACATATCCAAAAGTCTCACTTCACCACCACCCAGAGTAACTGACAACCCCAGCCTTCTCAAATTCTCTTTACTAGGTTCCAAACTATCAATTCCCATTCTATAAGCAGTCTCCAACATATCTTGAACACCAACTTTAGCAAGTAACTTAACAGCCACAACATTTAAGGAGCTTCCCAACGCCTCTCTCAAGTGTACCAAACCATGTTCTGTCCCGTCATAGTTTTCAGGACGATATGGATCATCAGAATCTCCAGAAGGAAACTCTGTAACCACATCAGCAAATACTTTACCCGGCCAAAACCCTTCTTCAAAAGCAGCTGCATAAGTAACTGGCTTAATGGACGAACCAGGTTGTCTAGGCCTTAAAGCCACATTCACCTGACCATCAATTTCTTCATCGAAAAAATCCTTTGATCCCACCATACTTAATATCTCTCCTGTTTGAGGATCTATCATCACGCTAGCACCATTAGTTATATGTAAGCTTTCACTAACTTTATCTATCTCACTCTCTACAATTTCCTCAGCTCTCTCATGAAGCTCCCAATCAAGAGTAGTAGTAACTCTCAAACCCCCACCTGTAACCATAGCTTCCCCAAACATTTCCTCCAATTGTTCCCTCACATACATTACAAAATGTGGGGCCTTCAGTGTACTGTCTCTATCCTCAAACTCCATTTCAGGCAAGTCTTCAACTATCTCATTTTCTTTTTCCTCTGTTATGTATCCATCCTCTCTCATTCTTCTAGCAACATTTTTTGCCCTTGCTATGTAGGCATCATTATCACTGCCATAAGGCGAATATCTTGAAGGGGATTGTGGCATTCCAGCCAGAAATACAGATTCAATCAACGACAACTCTGAAGGTTCCTTCTCAAAATACTTTTCAGATGCTGCAGCAATTCCCCAAGCTGTTCCTCCATAAGGAGCCTCATTTAAATACATCTGCAAAATCTGATCCTTGCTAAACTTACGTTCAATTTGAACAGCTAAAACTAATTCTTTAATTTTTCTACTAATAGTTCTTTCTTGAGTTAAAAGAACGTTTTTGACTAACTGCTGAGTTAAAGTAGAACCACCCTGAGCTCTACCTCTCGTAAAAAATCGCGAAATACCCCTTATCATGCCCGGAAGATAAAAACCCTCATGTTTATAAAAATCCTTATCCTCAATAGCAACAGTTGCATTTCTCAAATCGTCAGGCATATCGTCAAGTGGAGTAAACTGACGATTTTGCTGTTCATAAACATCATATAAAACCTTTTCTCCCTCTCTATCTAAAATCTGTGTTGAAAACCCCTTGTCTCTAACAATTGTATTTGGATTAGGTAAATCTCTAGAAAACCAAAAGAAAAGAAAAACCATTAAAACTGTACCCACAACAACTCCAATAAAACCAAACTTGGCTAAATTATCCAAACCTATCTTATCTGTGACAAATGAACTCACTGATTTTTTGAATTTTCTCCACAATCTTTGCCTTTTTAACCTCAAATATCTTGCCATATAAGAATTTTACCAGTCTAATGCAGGTTTGAAAACACCAATTATCCTATAATCCATATAGGAATTAGATATAATACTCATATGCGCTTAAACAAGAAAAGAAGAAAGTTATTTAAAACCATTATAGCTATAGCCACCTTAGCACTGATAACTTCAACTCTGCTTCCATTTTTCCTAACACTATTTTAATCATGCAACTCAAATCACCTGTGACAATCATCCCTGGAGTAGGGGATGCCTATCAAAAAAAACTTCAAAACTTAAACATTTCAACAGTCAGTGATTTAATTAATCACTTTCCCAGTCGCTATATTGACTATCAAAATCTAACACCTATTGGGAAAATTAAGCCTAATCAAGATGTTTGCATTAAAGCTCAAATTGAATCTGTAATTAGTAGTCAAACTAAGGGGAGACTAACTATTCAAACAGCCTTAGTCAAAGATTCCTCGGGACCAATCAAAATAACCTGGTTCAATCAACCTTACCTAACCAACACTCTAAAAAAAGGAGAGATTTACTACTTTACCGGCAAAACTAAAACATACAGGGGTCGACTAACAATCAACTCTCCTCAATTTGAACAAGAAAAAAAGATTCAACTCCACAGTCAAAGGTTGGTACCCGTATATCCACAAACCGAAGGAGTAAGTTCAAAATGGCTGCGAAATAAAATCCATATTGTTTTAAACAACAAGAACATTAAATTGCCTGACCCACTCTCTAAAAATATACTCGATAAATACTCCCTCCAACCATTAAATAAATCGTATCACAACATCCATTTCCCCAAAGACAAATCTGCAGTAGATAAATCACAAGATCGACTTGCCTTCAATGATCTGCTCTCTATCTTTCTGAAATCTGAGCTAACCAAAAAGCAATGGAAAAGTCATACATCAAGATCTGTCTCCATAGACAAAGATAAACACCAAAAACTATTAGACTCACTACCTTTTCAGCTTACTCAAGCTCAACAAGACGCCATCAAACAACTATTCAAAAGTATTAGTCACAAATACCCAACAAGCACTCTTCTACAAGGTGACGTAGGTTCAGGTAAAACAATAGTGGCCTTATCAGCTGTTCTTCAAACTCTACTTAATGAAAAACAAGTAATCATCATGGCACCCACACAAGTATTAGCCCAGCAACATCAACATACATTTTCCCAAATACTCAAACCATTTGGGATTAATCCAAAGTTGGTTACAGGGGATACCAATATAAAACAACCTCACTCACTTCTAATAGGTACCCACGCTCTTCTGCATCGCCCCGAAACTATCAATCACAAAAAACTAGGACTGATTGTAATTGACGAACAACACCGCTTCGGAGTTCTTCAAAGAAGTCAATATCTTAAAAAAGATCCTATACCACACGTAATCACAATTTCAGCCACACCAATCCCTAGATCTCTAGCTCTTTCAATATATGGTCACGTTCAAATAGCTCCATTAAAACAACTACCTAAAGAAAGAAAGCCCATCAAAACATGGCTTGTAGACCAGGAAAAAAGAAAAGACGCTCTCTCCTGGATAAAAGAAGAAATAAAAGAAACGGGAAACCAAGCTTTTATCGTCTGTCCGTTAATTAAACTCTCAAAGGCAAGGGGTTTTAAAAATGTTAAAGCAGCTACCGTCCAATATGAAAAACTCAAAAATAATTACTTCTCTGATCTAAAGTTAGAACTTTTACATGGAAAACTAAACTCAAAAGAAAAAAATAAAATAATTGTCGACTTTAAAAACCAAAAGTCAGATATTTTAGTTACCACCCCTGTTATTGAAGTGGGAATCGATATCAAATCCACCACTATCATCATGATAGAGAACGCCGAACGATTTGGCCTTGCTCAATTACACCAATTGAGAGGAAGGGTGGGTAGAGACAATAAACAGGCATATTGTATTCTCATATCAAACGATACAGAGCAAAAAGAGCGTCTAAATCACCTTACCAAAACAAATGATGGCTTCAAGCTAGCCAAAATTGATCTCAAACTCAGAGGAAGTGGAGAACTGTTCGGCACATCCCAAACTGGCCACATAGATACTCAGTTTAACGCTTTTTGGGATAAATCCTTAAATGACAATGCAAAAGACCTCGCAAAAACACTAATCAAAAAACAAAAAGCCCTCTCCATCCTCAAACAACTTAACAGACAGCTTGCAAAATTTCTCCCCGGCGATTAAAATTACCCTGTTGTCAAACAAATCTAAATTATGCCTACACCAAAACGTAGACACTCAAAGCAAAGAAAAAACCACAGAGTCAGCTCTAAGTTAAAACAATTTAAAAAAAGTCTTAATTTAAAAGACTTTATCCCACCTCATTTGCGTTCTACCTCATCAAACAAAAATAAGTAAAAACCTGCTTTGAAGACATCAAAAGACCCTCGCCACATTCGTCGAGTTAACGCAGTTAAATCACTGTTTTCATACTCTTTTGATAAAGATCAAGATCTTGAGTCTAATCTTAGCAAAAAAGTTCTAGATGACATTAAAAAAGTTGATTCTGTAATCACAAAATGTGCTCCGGAATGGCCTTTAAATCAAATCAACAAGATTGATCTGGCTGTTTTAAGACTAGCCATATATGAACTTCTTTATGAAAAGCAAACCCCACCAAAAGTTATTATTGATGAAGCCATAGAAATAGGAAAACATTTCGGATCATCTTCATCCGGCAGCTTTATCAATGGAGTACTGGGTGCAGCATTAGAAAAAACTGATCGTCTAGAAGATATTAAAAAGAAAGATGAATTAACACAAGAAGATGAATGATAACCTAGACAAACTACAATCACAGATTGGTTACGAATTCGAGAATATTAACTTACTAAAACGTGCTTTAACACATAGATCATATCTCAACGAAGACCAAAAAGTGAAAAAATCCAACGAAAGACTAGAATTTCTAGGCGACGCGGTACTTGAGCTCTTAATCAGCAAACATTTATTTAATAACAAACCTGATCAACCTGAAGGCATTCTTACTACCGCTCGATCAGCCATTGTAAGAACAGAATCACTAGCCCAAATTGCCAAAAACATAAAACTGGGAGACTATTTACTCTTAAGTAAGGGTGAAGAGGCCTCTGGAGGCAGAAATAACATTCATTTACTTGCCAACACCACCGAAGCAATAATTGGCGCCATCTATCTTGATGGGGGAATAGACAAATCTAAAGATTTTGTGCAAAAACACGTTCTCCCGTTAGCCGAAGATATCCTCTCTAAGCCTCTTAAAGACCCCAAGAGCCAGCTCCAAGAGAAAATACAAGCCAAGGGATATTCTTCACCAGACTATGACACCATAAAACAATCAGGGCCTGACCACAAAAAAACCTTTACCATCACTGTCTCAGCAAATCATACTCAGCTGGCTGTAGGAAAAGGTAAAAGCAAGCAGCAAGCAGAACAAAATGCAGCCAAAAAAGCTCTACTTCAGGTTCATAAACTTGAACCAAAACAATAAAACTGTTAAAATTCATCTTGTTATCAACTTACCAATGACTTCTTTACACAACCTCACACGTGCTTAAAGTAAAACTTTCCAGAACCGGCAAGCGGAATCAACCGCATTTTCGTATTGTTGTCACCGAGGCTCAAAATAGACCAGGTGGAAACAACGTAGAAGTTATTGGCCACTACACCCCCACAAAACATGAATTTAAAATCGACATTAAAAAATATCGGAAATGGATTGATCAAGGCGCTCAACCCACCCGAACTGTTAAAAATTTAGTTAAAAAACACTCATGAAAGAACTATTAGAATACATAGTGCCCCAAATCGTTAATAATCCTGATGAAGTAGCAATCAAAAAAACTGAACAGGATGGAATTATTTACCTAACAATAAGCACTCATCCTGATGATATTGGAAGAGTAATCGGCAAAAACGGTAAGGTAATTAATTCTCTACGCCAAATCGCTCGTATTATAGCTATTAAAAATGGTGTCAGAGTTAACATCGACATCGCTGACTCAGGCTCAAATCAAGAATCTTCTCAACAAGAAGAGGTAACCGATGAACCTGAAAGCGAGACTCCTGAAGCCGAAAATGAAGAAGACAGCATCATCCCTGAAGAAGGGCTGGACTTACAAACCGAATAAGTTATCGTTCCTACCAGATTGTTCTACAGGTTGAGCCTCAACTTGCCAGGTATCATATGTTTCAAGTTCTGTTAGAAGTTCTCGATCTTTCTGATCAAATATTCTCAATGTTTGATTAATACTAGTCTTTTCAAAATCCTTTGTAAGAGTATATGTTAACAGCCTCAAACGAACCCTCAAATTATTTGAAACTTGTTCACTAATATTTTGCCTGCTAACACCAAATTCTTCAACATTTTTAAGTGGTAGAGAATTATTAAGTTCATCAAGAAAGCTCTGAATTTGACTATTACTTCCGCTTACATGCACCTCTAAACCAGATTTTTCCAACCCCTTAGATGACAATTCATCATCATCTCTATCTTTAAAATTTTCAACTGAATAGCTAACCAACTCTATACCTGCATCATTAGATGATTCTCTAATACCCGACAAAATAACACCTAAATTATTGTCTTGAGGAATAATATTGGTCACCAAGCTTTGATACTGACCAAACTCTAATGCAAAATCATCTAAAGCTTTTATCTTGTCTTCCATCTTGTTCATTTTTTCAACTTGTCCAGCCGTTTCTTTTCTAATTTTATTCAGTTTGACTACTTGAGGCTTCAAAAACAATAAACCAATCATCATAACTACAAATATTTCCAAAGCGATATAACCAGACCACTCAAGGACCTTTTTGTGAACCGCAAAACCAAGCTCAACACCGCCCAAACTAGATATTTCTCCTCCTAAATTAGATTTTTTCTTTCCATCTTCGCTCATAAAGCTTTTTTGAAATTAAATACTAAATTTGCTGTCCAACTCCCATCTCGTAATCTAGTTGAAGATACAACTGTAGCAGACTGAAAACGATCGTGATCCTCAACTACCTCTAAATTTCTTATTAAGCTTGCATACTCTTGAACTCCATCATTACTTACCTGCAAAGAAACATTATTATCACCAAAATTTATACCTCTTGCGACTGATCCAGGGGGAAGTAGAGAATATGCATCAGACAAGACTCCTTCAAAATCTTTTCTTACCCCCAGTATTTGATCCGCTTGAAATAAAACTTCTTTAGTCAACATATATCGACCTTGAAGATCTGATCTATCTTCAAGCTCTGCCAACAACCTTCTCTGCCTCTTTTCAATTTTAGATTTTCTATTAACTTCAAACCCCCACCAAGCAAAAACACCGAACGAAATAACTAGAAATAAACCTAATATTATCCAAACAGCCTTTTTTTGCCACTTCACAATTCTGTTCGTCCGAGCTATTCCTCTTGCCTTACCTGACAATAAATCAACATTTAAATCTGCCATATTTAACTTTTTACAGCACCAATTGCTGGAGCGTACACTACTCGTAATCTGTTATCTATTTGAACCTCAAACTCTACATCACCAAAACTACTTAAAAGCTCTGTCTCAACATTTAACTCAGAGCCCAACAACTGCACTATCCCCGGTGTTAGCGCCATACCTCCACAAATTGAAAGATTAACCAACTGGCCCTTATCTGCAAAATTTTGATTGTAATAACCAACTACCTTCTTAAGCTCCGATATAACTCCCTCAGTTACGGGCCTCATTGCCTGATATAACTTTCCCTCCAAAACATCTTTTCTCACACCATATGAACGTTTGTACTCTTCAGCTTGAGAGGTATTAAGCTGCAAACCTGAAGATATTGCCCTTGTCATTGCTGTTCCACCACTTCCAAATTGATATATGAAAAGCAAATTACCATCCCTAAATACACCACTTGTAACTGTACTTGCACCCATGGTAGACAACATCACGTCTCCCTTACTTCTAATTAAAGATGAGGCTGCAACAAACTCAGGCTTAATACTAGTCGGCTCCAACCCTAATCTTGAAAACATATTTATTAAACCACCTACAACCTTTTTATCAATCGCCACTAAATATACCTTCATCTTGCCTTCTGTTTTTTGAGGCTTATCTACAACCTGCCATGACAGCTCAACTTCCTCCAACGGTTGGGGTACATATTGTTCCGCTTCCCACTTTATAGCGTTTGATAATTCCGCGTCAGTCAACACAGGCATGCTGATGACTCGACTATACACAACACTTTCAGGCACCACCACAGCAGTGCTTTGTCCCGACAATTTTATCTCAGAAAATAAGGACTTCTTCATCTCCTCAACCATCTTTACAACTTCAGATTCAGTTTCCAGTTTAATCTTGCCCAAAGGGTTACTAATCACTTGGGCACCATTAATCTTGTTACCACTTAGAGAAACAAGTTTTATATTTGCTGTACCAATATCGATTCCTAGCTGGGCAGACATAACATTATCATAACATTAAACAACTACAAACTACCTCCTGAATATAAAGCCGCATCAAAAGCTGCCGGCAATTGAGGACTACCTCTTACCGCCCTGACTTTCCTTTGCACATCATCTGCCGCCTCACCTGTTGCCACCGCTTCATATATCTGCTGAGGTAGCACCCCTCCCAAAGGCTCAACCCCCAAAGTTGCCAGATTATAAAAAGTTCTTATCCTAATCAAAACATCATCAGCATCTGTAAGAATCTCTGACCTAGCAGTAAAATCAACACTCTGAAAACCTCCCGGATTGATTGAAAGTGGAGCAGAAAAATTATTAGACGACCTCCTAGTAGCATCTGGATCATAAACAAATCTCTCAACTCTATAATCACTATCAGAAACCTTGCTGTATTTTAAAATCTCAACTGCGCCAGTAGGGGACTGGTTGTCATCATTACTATCTCCCCAATAAACTCTTATACTAGATGGCGGATTAGCCCCTCCCATCTCAACCTCAACAACCTCGCCTCTACTTATCGCCGACGCGGTAACAAAACCTGTCTCACCTTTGTCTTCTACATCAACCTGATAAGACGCACCTGGAAAATCGCTACTACTAAAATCATCAGACTCAAGACCTTTCAGAGCTTTTTCAAGACCAGCCTCAGCTGCTTTCAATGCTGACGCGGACTCCTCCTCAATATCAGTTAACCTTAAATCTACTACTGATCTGCTCACCACAGATAGAGTAATAGTGGCCATAACTGCCATACTCAAAGCCACAATGACTGCTACCTGCCCTGACTCATCTCTTTTTATACCCATATACACATTTAATCTTTAATAGTTTCTTAAATCAACATTTCTAGTATATTCTACTATATCACCCTCCTCATCCACATCTGCTCTCGCCTGCGTATTAATCTCAACTTTATCAGGCGCCCCGCTATTCCTAATACACTGAAACTGCAAACTCTCTACCACAACCTTATCTCCACTTAAGGCAGCCCCGTTAGAAGCAATCTGCCCATCACTTAAAGAAAAAATAGTCGTATCATTATCAGTATTTAATATCGTCAAGCTCTGCCCTGACCCTGGGCACACACCTCCACCAACACTTTCTATTTTAGAAGCATTTCTAATCATTCTCTCCATAATATCCATTGATTGTCTCATGTTCTCTTCTACCAAAACTATTTTCTCAGTCTTACTACCACTCCTAAAAGATTGAGTAAATAAACCAGCTGTCGCTGCTAAAGCCACCGCCATAACTGCAACCACCACTACCAATTCCATTAATGTAAACCCCTTCATAAACTCATCATATCAATAATTAACCTACTGCCAAAGAGTTAATATCGTTGTCTGGCTTACAGAATATGATTCTTCACCCCCCCATTCCACTGCAACCGTCACTTCAACCTCTCTGCCATCAGCAGCATAATCATAAGTCACTGTTTTCTCATAACTAGTCGAGTTGCCTTCTACCACATCAGGACCTACCTCAATGGTATCTCCAGCATTTTCACTTACAAAAAAACTACCAGGATCGTTATTTCTTTCACTTCGTATGTCTTCCAACTCAGAATCAACAATCCTCCTTGCCTCAAATCTTTCTCTAGATATTCTTGAAGTCTTCAATCCACTAGTTACCGCTATGACAATCCCTGTTAAAACCAAACTTATCACCGCCACAGCTACTATCACTTCTATCAAAGTCTGGCCGTTAATGTCTTTAAATAACTTCATAATATCTTAAAAGTTTTAACTACAACCACTGTATTCTACAGGTGACTCAATCAAGCCTGAGCCCGTCACCTCAATTGCATATCCATATAGACTATTGCTTCCACATACATAAATAGTTGCTGGAGTGGCTCCTCCCAACGCATCGAACTCAACCTCTTCAGTGCCTACAATTGAACTGTTTTGCATCTGTACTGTATTATGCTCTATCGTATTTCCGCAACTTACTCTTAAAATCACAGAGGGTCCAGACACTTCTACTTCGTATCCTTCTAAATCTGAAAGACAAGCTTCAGGTTTTTCACCCGATCTTGCCTTTGTTCTTGCCTTCTTCAACTCCTGTATTACCAAATCTGCATCACCTCTAACCAACCTTTTCTCTCTTAAGTTATTAAATGCCACCAAAGATCCTGCGCTCAACAGAGCAATTATCGATATAACCACCATTATTTCAATTAAAGTAAAAGCCTTGGTCTTTAAGGATTGCTTAGGCAACATTCTCCATCTCCATTTATTGTTCCTGTGCATTTATCATCATTTTCCAAAGTTGCACAAATATCATAACTTGTTTCAGAATTTTGAGTATAACTATAACCATACTCTGTCTTACTATCCCAGGGATCACTGGGTAGGGGAGACAAATAAGAGTCACCACCACAAACTACTCCGCTTGAAATATCAGCTGGATAACTACCGGCCTCAGATCTACAAATCTCCAATGCTGTCCTTATTTGTTCCAGATCAGCCAGCCTCTTTGAGTCTCGAGCACTTTTGTTCGTACTCGTATAACTAACCATACCCACAGCCGCCAACACCCCAATTATAGTTACCACCACCAAAAGCTCGATGAACGTAAAACCTTTACGATTATTTATCATTGTAGGTTTTCAACACAAAAATAATCTTTGTCTCCCGAGCCCGTCCAGGTACAACTTGCATCATAAGCATTCCCAGTCCCAGTTCCTTCAAGTTCTACGCACACACAATAACTGCTTCCATCAACAACGCAGTCGCCATCATCAAGATAAGTATCACCAGTCACTGGATCAGTAGGTTCGGGACCAGATAAATAATCAACATATCCGGTGCAAGCTATATCTTGAGGATAACTGCCAGTATTTTCAGCATAGTACTGCTCTAAAGCATTTGAAATCGCCTTTAAATCTCCACGCCGTCTAGAGTCACGACTTTTTTCTTGTGCAGACTGGTACGAAATAGTCCCGATACCTACTAATATTCCAATAATTCCAATAACTACTAAAAGCTCAAGTAATGTAAATCCTCTTTGTTTGTTTTCCATTTTTAAGGTTGGGTTAATGTATAACTATAGCCACTATCGCAAGTATTTGTCTCATCTATATCTAGATCTGCAGGATTCTCCAAACAAGCCACCAAGGTGTACTCCAAAACACTACTGCGATCATATTCGTAATCAGGCCAACTACTTTCTGCTGCCCTAGCCTTGGGGTCATTGGGTACATTATTCATATATCCTCCTGATTCCAACTTTTCTCTCCAAGTCTCGACAGGATCATTATCATCCGGGTAGTGTTGAGCTGACTGATCATTCTTATAAAGCTCCATAGCCTTCTGAATCTGCTTCACGTCTCCTTTTCTCTGAGCGTCTCTTGCTCGCTCTCTTGCATCCTGAAAATTAACAGTAGCCAAACCCGTCAATGTTCCAATTATCGCCACTACCACTAAAAGCTCAATTAATGTAAACCCCTTCTTTTCCTGACTAATCATAATTTAATACTATCCCATCAATTTGATAATTACAACGAACAATCGTCTGCAATTGTCATTTCAGCACTCATGTTATTGTTTGGACTAGGCACTCCATACTTACAAGCCTCTTCGCCACATACAGTCGTATAGCTATCCACATAATCAGGATCCTGATCATTTTCCAAAACAGAAAACAATTGATACTTATCTCCATCCGAAACATAAACATAATCTGCTCCAGACACAGGATCCTCAGGCAACCTACTCATATATGTTTTCGTGGTATCTCCCACATTTCTAACAAATGAATCACCCCAATCACAATCAGCATCTCCATCACTACAACCAACAATCTTACCTTCCGAATTACAACCCGGATACACCTGAAAATCGCTCATATAAGCCTCCAGTGCACTTTGAACCTGATTCAGATCAGATTTTCGTTGTGCATCTCGACCTTTTTTTAAGCTTCTAATGTATGAACCAAATCCCACACTAGCCAAAATACCTATAATTGCCATTGCAATAAGTATCTCCATTAATGTAAAACCTCTAACTTGTTTGTCCCTCATTCTTATTATCATTTAAGCATAGTCATGTACCAACTCCAAATATAATCACCCCACCATAAAGAAATCAAGGTTCCCAAAGTTAGAAAGGGACCAAACACGATTGTCTCCTTCATCTTCTTTTTGCCTAAAATCATTAAAACAACAGCCACAACTCCACCTATTACAAAAGACGCCATCACACCCACTAGTATCTTGGGCCATCCCAAGATCAATCCCAAACTAGGAGCCAGCTTAACATCACCAAACCCAAAACCCTGTCTTTTAGTAATCCTATACAAAAAGTAGAAAAAAGCTGCTAATACACCGCTGGATAACAAAGCCAGTAGAAAATCTCTTGTCTGCATTCTTCCCATACCAACCAACCCTAACCGATACACCATAACCCATACAAACAAAGCAACATTTAAGCCGTTTGGAATAATCCCATACTTAAAATCAAACACAGTCACCAAAAGCAAAGCTATCCCTACACCTAGCCAAAAAATCGGCTGTATCCAAATTAGAGGAGTCTCGACTAACTGAAAAAAGCTCCACCCAACTACATACCACCATACAAATAGCAGACCAGACAATAACTCAACCACCGGATACTGTAAAGAAATCTTTGAGTTACAGTGAGCACATCTGCCTTTAAGCAATACATAAGAGAGTAGGGGAATGTTGTGCTTCCATGATATTTTTTCTTCACACTCAGGACACTTTGATCTTCCCTCAAGAGGCGACTTGTCATACACAGTTCTATAAACTACAACGTTTAAAAAACTTCCTATTACTACTCCAATGATAAACAACCATAATCCTATCATCATAAAGCCATCTTATCATCAATCATAAAAAAACAGCCAGTTAAATACTGACTGTTTCTTCTTTTTAATTTAAATCTCTTTACTTAGCACACCAATAGCAAGTTGTTCCTGGAGTTAATGAATCCTTAGCAGTACTCTCACACGTTGTTGCACTTACATCTTCTCCATATACATTATATTTTGTAGCTACATCACTAAAGATTGCCTTACTCTCAGGTGAAAAACAAACAGAGACAGCAACACCACTTGTTGAGGTAATAATAATATCATCCGCATCGTCTCCTAAGGCTCCAATAAAATCTTCTTTGAGTTCACCATCGTCTATCAACTCCTGCACACAGTCTGAAATATCAGACACAGAAGTCTCAGTGGACGTACTTCTAATATCAGCCAAATTGTCAGTACAATCAGTACCTGCACCGCTGTCATCCCAAGGCAAAGCACCGTGTGTTGCGTAATACCTAATAAAACCATTATGCATCTCAACTGCTGCATTCCTGGTATTTGTATCTCTAGCCTTCTTAAGTTGTTCAAATGGATCAACAGCAGCTAAAAGTCCTGTTGCTAAAATTCCTAAAATTCCAATAACAATTAAAAGCTCAATTAACGTAAAACCTTTTTTATTTTTCATTTGAGGCAGGTACAACTAAATATTTATTATATCTTAACTATGATGCACCTAAGTGCCCTTGTCAAGTCCTTAAAACTGACTGGTCAAGTTATAGATAGGCATGATAACAGCCATTACTAAAAACAAGACACCAATTCCCATGATTACAATAATAATAGGCTCAATTGCAGTCGCTAGCGCATTCACTCCCACCTCACTCTCCTGCTCAAAATAATCAGCAATCCTAGTTAGAATCTCCGACACCTGACCAGTTTGTTCTCCCACAGACAACATTTGAGGAAAAATCGGTGGAAACTCCTCAAATTTCGCCAACACAATTCCCAAAGGCCTTCCTTTTTCTACTTCACTAGCAGCCTCTTCAAGTCTCATTTTAATAATCTTGCTACCAACAGCATCAGAAACAATACGCAATGCCTCCAAAATAGAAATTCCAGCCCCGATTAATAAACTCATTGTTCTAGCAAACTCTGCCAAAATGACCTTTTTACGTAAAGGACCAATTATTGGAATATCAAAAATTGCTTTCTCAATTAATAAAGCCCCCACTTCTGTCTTTGACCACTTATACACAAAATAAGCAACCCCTCCAACCAATATAAAAAGTATGTACCAAAAATTTACTAGAAAATCACTCAGTCCAATCAAGATCTGAGTAGGTAAGGGGAGTGTAGCTCCAAAATCCTTGTACATAGCTGTCATTTTAGGAACCACAAAAATCATCATTATAATACCAACAACAACCATACCAACCAAAACAATAATCGGATAGATCATTGCTCCTTTAATATTTTGTTTAAACTCTCTCTGTTTCTCCATATTATTAGCCAACCTCATCAATATTTCATCTAAAACACCAGCTGATTCACCTGCCCTTACAAGAGCTATATACACCTTGGAAAAAACATCGCTGCCAGCTTCTTCAAGAGCATCTGACAAGGAATTTCCTGCCTCAACCTCCTGCCTTATCTCAGACACCAATCTACTCATCGCCTGACTGCTCTGCACCTCCAAAATGCTTAAGGCTTCAGTTAAAGGCAAGCCTGCACCAACCATAGTTGACAACTGGCGAGTAAAACCCACCACATCATCACTTTTAACTTTCTCAAACTTTTGCAATAACTGAGAAAGATCACCCTCCTTCTTTTCTTTAATTGAAACTAAAAGCCACCCACGAGCTCTAATCATCCTCACCGCTTGCTCTTCACTAACAGCCTCAACACTTCCTGTTGCCACCGCCCCATCTTCTTTTCTAGCTTTATACTCATACTGTTTTTTTTGTTGTGTTGCCATATTACCTTACTAATCTATCTAAATCTCCAGGTCTTACAGCAAATCCTCTGGCTGTCTCCAGACTAACTACATTTTGCTTTACCCAATAAGCTAGTGATGCCTCAAGGCTGGCCATACCCATCTCAGCAGAAGTTTGAATCACACTATCTAACTGATGCGTTTTACCTTCTCTGATATTATTTCTTACCGCTGGAGTACCAACTAAAATCTCAGCAGCAGGTACTCGACCACCTTCAATAGCCGGAATCAACCTCTGTGAGACAACTGCTTCAAGGGTTGCAGCCAACTGAATCTTAACTTGCCCTTGCTGCTCTTCAGGGAAACTATCAACAATACGGTCAACCGTCTGAGCTGCACTATTAGTATGTAAAGTGGCAAAAACCAAGTGGCCGGTCTCAGCTACCGTCAATGCCGCCTGCATCGTCTCAGGGTCTCGCATCTCTCCCACCAGTACAACATCAGGATCTTCACGCAAGGTACTTTTCAGGGCACCTGGCCAACTTAAGGTATCTTCACTCATCTCTCTTTGAGAAATAATTGACTTATCAGCTTCATATACAAACTCAATTGGGTCTTCAATAGTAACAATATGCTCAAAACGATTGCGATTTATCTCTCCAATAATTGCAGCCAATGTAGAACTTTTACCATGACCTGTAGGACCAGTTACCAAAACAAACCCTTGCCTTAATTGTGACAACTGATAGCAAATCTTAGGCAGTCTCAACTCGTCAATAGTAGGAATTTTGTCACTTATCGTGCGCAAAGCTATTCCTAAGCTTTTCTTTTGCCAATAGGCATTAGCCCTAAATCTTCCCACACCTTCAAGCTCAGTTGAAAAATCAAGCTCTCTTGACTCCCACAACTTGTTTTTTTGCTGTTCATTTATAAGCTGCAAAATCAACTCTTGAGTCTGATCTCCCGTCAACTCCTGATCAGTCAATGGAGCTAATTTCCCATCAATCCTTAAAGTAGGCGGAGAACCAGCAATAATATGCAGATCCGAAGCACCCTTTTCAAAAGCAGTCTGCATTAATTCTTGTATAGTCATTATCTTAAATATAGTTAATTACTGTTGTTTAGCAACTCTTAACACCTCTTCTAAAGTCGTCATACCATCTAAAGCCTTCAGATAACCATCTTGGTCCATCAACACCATGCCTTCTTTCACAGCTTGTTTTTGTATATCGCCTGATGAAGATCTCTCCAGCAACATTTTACTTATCTGATCTGATATCAACATTACCTCAAAAATACCCACCCTTCCTTTATATCCCGTCCCACCACACTCAACGCAGTCTTGCGTTCCCCCTTTATACAATAAAATATCCCCATTTTGTTCTTGCGCTTTTTGTACTTCCTCAGAGTGTGTTTTTCTCCAAGCTTCATACAAAGGACCTAGAATCTCTTTCATATCACTAATTATCTCTTGATCAGGTACATACGAAGTTTTACAAACCGGACAGACTTTTCTTACCACTCTTTGAGCCACTACAGCCAATATAGAAGAAGCCAAAAGATATGGCTCAGCCTTCATATCCAACAAACGCGGCAACGCACCAGCAGCACTATTAGTATGCAAAGTAGATAAAACCAAGTGACCAGTCAAAGCTGCTTGAATAGCCAAACCGGCCGTTTCTTCGTCTCGAATCTCACCGACCATTATGATGTTAGGGTCTTGACGCAAAAAGCTACGCAGCCCGGAAGCAAAAGTTAGTCCGGCTTGGGGATTTACCTGTACCTGGTTCACTCCTGAAATCTGATACTCAACCGGGTCCTCCAAAGTCATAATATTAACCCTAGAAGTATTCAAAATAGACAAAGCCGAATACAAAGTAGTCGTTTTACCAGATCCCGTAGGACCAGTTACCAGCACAACACCATGAGGATACTGAATAGCGTTTCTCAAGTCTTTCAATGCCTTACCTCTTAACCCCAACTCAGGCAAACTCATCGCTCTTCCTGACTTTTCCAACAACCTCATTACAATTTTCTCACCATTTACAGTTGGCATCGAACTCACCCTCAAATCAACCTCATGCTCTCCCATTACAAAATTAAAACGTCCATCCTGAGGCACTCTTTTTTCATCAATCTTCATATCAGACAAAATCTTAATCCTACTTATCACCGCTTCATGTACTGACTTGGGTAAGACCAACTTCTCTCTCAAAATACCATCGATCCTATATCGAATTCTCGTTTTAGTTTCATGAGGCTCAATATGTACATCTGAAGCTCTAGCCTTAATAGCAAACTCTAAAATCGTGCTAACAATCTTAGCAATCGGCGCCTCTTTTATTACATCACCCAAACTCTCCGAATCAACTGTTTTCACACCCCGATCAACAACTCCGCCTTCTTCCAAAGCTTCGCTGACCTCACCTGAAAGACTTTCACTATACCTTCTATCAATAGCTTGCTTTAAATCTTCTTTTACAGCCATATAAGGCTTCACCTTCATATTTGACTTTGATTGAATAAAATCAATCGTCTCCAAATCATTCGGGTTAGCAATTGCCAAAGACAAAACTCCTGCCTGATTATCAATGGCAAATGGCAAAACCTGATATCTTTTTGCCACCGATTCAGGTATCATTCCCACCGCCTCAGGCGCAATACCAACTGATGACACATCCACAAAACCTACCCCCATTTTTTGCGCTTTAGCTTTTACCACATTCTGCTTGCCAGCATAATTATGCTCCAAAATTAACTCAACCTCGCTTTTCCCCTGATTGACAGCTTCCAACTTAACTTTGTCTCTTTGTTCTTCAGTTAACTGACCTTCATCAAATAGAATATCAGCCACTCCAGCATTACCGGTACTTGCTTGTTGATTGGCAGGCATTAACTACAGTGTAGCAAATTATATATACTAAAGTTATGCTAACAAAAATTCTCATTGGTCCTCAAACTCAAATAAAATCCCAGATTAAATCTTTAATACCCAAAGATAGTTCGCCACCAATAATACTAGACGGCAAAAAAGAGAGCATTAAGATCTCACAAATCAGAAAACTACAACAGCAAATTTCCTTAACCACAGGAGGAAAAACTCAACCAGTTATCATAAAACAAGCCCAAAATCTAACTCTTCCTGCCCAACAAGCCCTTCTTAAAACTCTTGAAGAACCACCCCAAGATCACCTAATCATCCTCACTACACCAATTGCCAACCAACTACTTCCCACCGTCTTATCTCGAGGTCAGCTAATATATATAAATGATAAAAAGTCTAACTCCTCCCACCCAGATTCATTAGATTTATTTAAGACCATAGCTAAAAATCCTCCCGGCAAGCTCGTATCCCTCGCTGAGAAACTATCAAAACAAAAAAACAACCAGTCTTTAATTCAAGCTTTAGACACCCTTCGTTTTCACCTAAAAAAACAACCCAATAAATCTAGAAGCCGAGCAATTCAACTGGTTGACCAAAGCCTTAAAGACCTAGATAATAATGTTAACTCACGCTTAGTTATCGAGCGTCTTCTTTTCAAGCTCCATATCCTAATTAGCGTTTGAATAGTCATTAAAATTACATTACAATAACTTCGTTCATGGCAAATAAAAGACTCAGCTACACAGCTAAAGACATAACCGTTTTAGAAGGCTTAGAACCAGTACGCAAACGTCCTGGAATGTACATCGGCTCAACCGACGAAAGAGGACTTCATCATCTAGCCATTGAAATAATCGACAACTCTTTAGACGAAGCCATCGCGGATCATGCTCAAAAAATCGTTGTTTTACTTCACACTGATGGATATCTATCAGTGTCAGACGACGGTCGAGGTATTCCGGTAGAAGAACACGAAACTGGTGTTTCAGCTCTTGAAATTTCTTTAACCAAACTTCACGCCGGAGGCAAGTTCGAACAAACCGCTTATCAAGCATCAGGAGGCTTACATGGTGTTGGCGCTTCAGCCGTTAACGCTCTTTCTTCAGATTTTATTGCCATCGTCAAAAGAGTCGGCAAATACTACACTCAAAGCTACAAAAGAGGAGCCCCCAAACACGAGGTCAAAGAAATTACAAAAACCGAAGCAAAAAAACAAATACCCAAAGAGCACCATCATATAATCAAATCAGACTCTGGCACCTTTATCTGCTTTAAACCAGATACTCAAATCTTCAAAAAAACCACCGACTTTAAATTCTCTCACCTGGAAAAACAAATGCGCCAACGAGCTTATCTTGTAGCCGGTGTTTACCTTACATTAATCGACCAAGAAACCAAACACGAGACAAACTTCTACTTCGAATCAGGCATCAAGTCTTTAGTTTCCCATCTAAATCGCAACAAAGAATCACTTCACCAAGTAATTCACTTTGAAGGCAGTGTTGATGATCTAGACATCCCCGTCAGCGTCGAAATAGCCGTCCAATACACTGATGCCATGACTGAAAGCGTCGAAACCTTCGCCAATACAATTAACACCCACGACGGTGGCGCTCACTTAACAGGCTTTAGATCTGCCCTTACTCGCACTCTTAAAGACTACGCCCTTAAAAACGACATGATCGATGAGGGAAAAGGGAAAAACAAACTCACCTTCACCGGCGACGACACCAAAGAAGGTCTAACCGCTATCGTTTGGGTCAAAATGCCTTCTTCAGAAATTCAATTCGAATCACAAACCAAAACCAAACTTAACAATCCAGAAGCTCAATCCGCGGTATATCAAGTCGCCAAGGACTCGCTAGAAGCATATTTTGAAGAAAATCCTTCATCAGCCCGCTCAATCATTGAAAAAATCCTACTTGCCACCAAAGCCAGACTTGCCGCTCGCGCTGCTCGTGAGGCAGTGGTAAGAAAAGGAGCTCTTGAAGGATCCACCTTACCTGGTAAACTGGCTGACTGCCAAAGCAAGGATCCTAAAAATTCCGAGCTATTCTTAGTTGAGGGAGACTCAGCCGGTGGCTCAGCTAAAGCCGGCCGAGACAGAAAAGCACAAGCTATTCTCCCTTTAAGAGGAAAAATTCTAAATACCGAAAGAGCCAGACTGGACAAAATCGTTGAATTTAACGAAATTAAAGACTTAGTCGTTGCTCTAGGAATGGGAATAGGGGAGACCATGGACCTTGAAGAGCTCCGATATCACCGAATCATCATCATGGTCGACGCCGATGTAGACGGTGCTCACATCGCCACTTTACTGCTAACATTTTTCTTCAGACACATGAAACCACTCATTGAAGCTGGTTTTATCTATCTAGCTATGTCACCTTTATACAAAATTCACAAAGGTAAAAAATCATTTTATGCCTTTACAGATGAAGAAAAAGCTAAAATCGTTGAAAAAGAATATAAAGACAACAAGCCAACAGTGCAGCGCTTTAAAGGTCTTGGAGAAATGAATCCTGATCAACTTTGGGACACAACCATGAATCCTGAAACTAGAACCTTAAAAAAAGTAACTATTCAGGACGCTGTTCAAGCAGACCAAACTTTTACTACCTTAATGGGTAAAAAAGTCCCTCCTCGACGTAAATTTATTCAAACTCACGCTAAATTTGCTACATTAGACATCTAATCATTAATTTATTATTTAACTAAATAAAAACCATGAACTTAAAAAACTTACCAGCGGGCGACAATCTACCAGATCAAATCAATGTTGTCATCGAAATTCCGGCTCAAGATCAAATCAAATACGAGCTAGATGAGGAAACTGGAGCCTTGTTTGTTGATCGCTTTCTTCACACCGCCTCAGCATACCCATTTAATTATGGATTTGTCCCCAGCTCGCATGCAGAAGACGGAGACCCGCTAGATGTAATCGTTTTATCACAATATCCTATAGTCCCTATGGCCACTATTAAATGTAAACCACTTGCAATTCTTGACATGGAGGATGAATCAGGAAAAGACGAAAAAATCGTTGCTGTACCACTAGAGAAGATTGATCCAGTATACGGTGCATATAAATCAGCAGATGACGTTCCCTCAGCCACAAAAGACAAGATCAAACACTTTTTTGAAACCTATAAAGCACTAGAGCCCAACAAATGGGTTAAAGTAAAAGACTGGAGTGGGGTAGAGGAGGCAAAAAAAGTCATCCAAAAATCCTGTAAATAAATATCCCAATTGACATTATAATAATATCCTATAATACCGTATGGCTAAAGAACCAGAACTAACCACAGAGAAAATAGAAGACGGGCTTAACGAAACTAAACAGACTGATTTTGGTTTAGTTAAAAAAGTCAGCATCGTCGAAGAAGTCCAAAAAGCATATGTAGACTATGCCATGAGTGTTATTGTCTCCCGTGCTTTGCCAGATGTTCGCGATGGGCTTAAACCAGTTCACAGACGCATTCTTTACGCCATGCATGAAGCTGGCATTACTCATAGTAGTCCCTACAAAAAATCCGCTCGTATCGTCGGAGATGTTCTAGGTAAATTCCACCCACATGGTGATACAGCAGTATACGATGCTCTAGTTCGACTTGCTCAAGATTTCTCCATGCGCTACCCATTAATTGATGGTCAAGGTAACTTTGGATCAGTCGATGGAGACCCAGCTGCTCAAATGCGTTACACAGAAGCCAGAATGGAGAACATCTCTCAAGAGCTACTTAAAGATATCGACAAAGAAACCGTTAAATTCACCGACAACTTTGATGCATCACTCCAAGAACCAGACGTTCTTCCAGCCTTACTTCCAAATCTTCTCTTAATGGGTGCCGACGGCATCGCTGTTGGAATGGCAACCAAGATTCCTCCTCACAATCTAGTAGAAGTAGTCGGCGCCATTAACGAGCTAATTGACCAAGGAGAATCTCCCATCACTGACGAAGAAAAAGAAAAACTTGAAAACCCTGAAACTGATGATCCACAACTACTAATCGGCAACTTTGAATCTCCCGCCGGTTTAGATGATCTTCTCAAACACATCAAAGGTCCAGACTTCCCAACAGGAGGTCAAATATACAACCAAGAAGACATCCGACAAGTATATGCCACAGGAAAAGGCCAGATAACTATCCGAGCTATCACTGGCATTAAAGAGATAAGCCACGGGAAAGCAGAGATCAAGGTCACACAACTACCATACCAGGTAAATAAAGCTAAATTAATTTCCAAAATTGCCGATCTTGTCAAAAAAGACAAGCTTGACGGTATCTCAGACATCATCGATGAATCAGACAGGCAAGGGTTAAGCATCTCCATCGAACTAAAAAGAAACGCTATCCCCAAAAAAGTCCTCAATAATTTATTCAAACAATCAAAATTACAAACCTCATTCCCAGCCAACATGGTTGCGCTCTCTTCAGACCTTCATCCTCATATCATGAACCTCAAACAAATCTTAAATGAATACGTAATTCACAGACAACTAGTCATCGTAAAAAGAAGTCAGCACGACCTTAAGTCAGCTCGCGCCAGAGCCCACATTCTTGAAGGACTACTAAAAGCCCTAGACCACATTGATGAAATCATCGAGTTAATCAAAAAAAGCGATAGCTCTAACGACGCTCAAGATAATCTAATGAAAAAATATCAATTTTCAGAAAAACAGGCCCAGGCTATTCTAAGCATGCAACTTCGCAGACTAGCTGCTCTTGAAAGACAAAAAGTCAAAGATGAGTATGACGAATTGATGAGTCAGATTGAAGATCTTCTCTCTATAATTACCAACCCCAAAAAGATTCTAAAAGTCATTCAAAAAGAACTTAAAGAAGTCGTTAAAAAATATGGAGACGACAGAAAAACCAAAGTCCATCTCAATCCAATCGGAGAATTCCAACAAGAAGACTTAATCCCCAGCGAAGACTGTATCGTCACCCTAACCAAAACCGGATACATCAAACGCATGTCAACGGGTACTTTCAGAAGCCAGCGCAGAGGAGGAAAAGGTGTCTCTGGAATGACCAAAAGAGAGGCAGATGAGTTAAACATCATTCTCTCTGCCAACACTCATGACCATCTGTTAATCTTCACAGACCAAGGCCAGGTCTATCAAATCAGAGTTTGGGATATACCAGAAGGGACTCGTAAAGCCAAGGGACAAGCCATAATTAATTTAATAGAGATTACCCCAGAAGAAAAAGTCCAGACCATCATGGCAGTACCAAAAACACTAGACAAAATTGGTGAAGACTACTTCTTATTTGCTACCAAACAAGGAATGGTCAAAAGAACCCAGATAAAAGAATATGAAAACATCAAACGAAACGGCCTTATCGCCATCAACCTCAAAAAAGGCGACGAATTAATTCAAGTCAAAAAGACCTCCGGCAAAGATCATATCCTTCTAGTCACCAAAAAAGGCAAATCAATTCGCTTTGAAGAAAAAGATGTTCGTGATACCGGTCGTGACACCATGGGTGTCAAAGGTATTAATCTCAAAAAAGGCGACTACGTCCTCGCCCTAGAAACCTTCAATGCTAAACCACCAAAACCTGATGATAAACGTCGCAAGTTTTTCCGTCACTTACTAATTGTAACAGAAAACGGCTTAGGTAAACGAACTCCACTAAAACAATACCCAACCCAGAATAGGGGAGGGCAGGGGGTAAAAGTAGCCAATATTAGCAAAAAAACAGGCGAGATTGCAGGTGCAGAAAAAGTATCCCATAATACAGAATTCATCATTTTAAGCACTAAGAGTGCCCAAGCCATCAAGCTACCTCTAAAAAATATTCCTGAATTAAAACGGCCAACTCAAGGTGTGATCTTGATGAGACTTAAAAAATCGGATAAAGTTACCGCCGTTACCAGAATCGACGAACACAAATAGGCTAGGGGATCTAACTACTCTTTTGAGTGAAACTTGTCATGCACTTTTTTAAGTTGTGGATTAGTTACATGTGTATATATCTGAGTCGTTGATACATTTTCATGTCCCAACATCTCCTGCACACTTCTTAGATCCGCCCCATTTTGGAGTAAATTAGTTGCAAATGAATGTCTGATTACATGAGGACTTACCTTAATCGGCAAATTTGCCTTCTTACGATACTTCTCCACCATTCTCTGAATACTTCTAACAGACAGTCTCATACTCTCACCAGAGGTGGAAGGATCCGGCTTCTTTCCAGAATACCTGATCCATAACGGTTTATAATGATCGTCTCTTGCTCTCAAGTACCTTCTCAACCATTTAGCTGCTCTCTCTGACAGAAATACTACCCTAACTTTCCTACCTTTTCCTCGAATACCAAACTCTCTGCTTTTTAGATCAAGATCATCTATCCTAAGCTTAGCTAATTCAGACACACGCATTCCTGTACTAAACAATGTCTCTAGTATGGCTTTATCCCTCAGTCCCATCTCTGTTGAGACACTAGGCTGATTTAAAAGCCTCTCAACCTGTTTGCGATTAAGAAACTTAATCTGCCTGCCTTCAATTTTAGGCAAATCAATCTTCTCAGGAGCCAGAGTCTTAACACCCTGTTTAATCAGATATTTCAAAAAAGCCCTCAAGGCAATGATGTAGTAGCTCTGAGTCTTTTTAGACAATCTCTGACCCCGGTCATTTTCAAATCTAGATAAATAAAGACGGTACTTACGAACTATCTCACTGCTAAGCCTATTTATGTATTCCTGCTCATAGTTTTCCTCAAACCAGTTTCTAAACCGCTTTAAATACAGTTTGTAATTTCTTATCGTGTACTTAGAATAGTTTTTTTCGACTTCTAAATGACCAAGGTACTTTTCTATCAAGCGTTTAATCTGTAAATCCTCTTTTTTCTTATCTACCATATATATATTTAATTTACTCTACTTTCACTTAACCATTAAATAATTAGCTAGTCAAGATTGTGCGACGTCATATTTTGACATACATCCAGTGAGGGAGGGGATATAACCCATCACTTAAAAAATCGCTTATATTACTTACAAAAGTCCGATAGTATTCTCTGATCAAAAAATTATTTTTACCTAAAACCACGTAAACAAAAAAACACAAATTAACATCAACAATCCACGGCAAAAAAATAACTAACACACAAATAACAAACAATATCTAATAAACAAATTAAAAATAAATAATAAAAATTGTTTAAACTAAACACCAAACGTAAATTTACAAAAACAAATAGGCCAGTGCAAAAAAATATCTTTACATCTGTCGACAATTTCTCGAAACTTTAGTCTATTGAAGTATTTCTAGCCTCAAAATTGCGTTTTTTTTTGAACTTAAGAAGCGCTCTAATAGCCCTAGAAGGCTTTCTGAAAGGTATGCATGTATATAGACATCTCATTTAAAAGGCAGTTTTTACAATAGATCTTATTTTCAGATACATTTTTTCAAAAAACTACAAAAATTTAAAAAACTTTTCGGGTTTATATTCAAAACCGAATTTAGAGAACAAAAACCATAGATAGCCATATTTAATCGGGGAGAGAGGTACACAACTTTTAAACACTGTTGTTCGGGTTTTGATTCAAATCATTAGGAGAAGTGAAAACCGACTCTTCTCCACTATTTAATTTTTACATACGTCGTAAAAGTAATATTGTACGACCTAATAGAAATCATTCTAGAATCTCCTCTATTAATCAACAATAGGGAAGAGTATCTGCACCGGTCCCAAATACGTCTAAACAATTAATAAAATATTTATCCTAACACCCCTCTTCTATTTACCATTCCTTTCAACCGGTTTATCTTCATACCAACCTCTATTACCTTGACTTATCCACAAACCCCATCAGACTATATCATCAATTGCCAGCCTGCAAAATTCCCGCAGGGAAGGCAGATCTGCCTCTCCTACCCGAATATATACCTTACACCCATCCAAACCTCTCCTCTAAAGAACAACTTTTCACTTCATTTCAAGGCTAAGTGAAAGAACTCCGTGAAAATTATAGGATGTAGTGTGAAAACTATAGTTATAGGATATATTATAGGTTATTACTACTATAGGCCTCCCCTCTTCCCTATTATCATCCGACTCTTTTTACCGCCAAGAAGTTATATAAAAACTAGCCACCAGTACAGCCAGAGCCACAGCCACGTATTCATTAATTTGTTTTTTAAATAATCTACCGATAAGCTTCTGTTGAGACAAACCTAAAGTTACATACATCACAGTTACCAACATCAAGGCTGCTACAAGGCTATCCACAGGCCAGAAAGATAACACCATCGCCAACTGGGCTACAATCACTGCCCCCACCAAACTATAAAGAATCACTCGCCTATCTAAACCACTCTTAAGCCGCATCGACCAATCACCTTGTAAAAATAATGGAAAGCTCAAAATACCAGCCAATAGACCTAACCAATAAAACTGTAATTTAAAAGAGAACAAAGCTTGAAACAAAAACATCGCCACTACCAAAGTAATCAAAAAACCAACCGATCTTGCTGCCCGCAAAAGTTGAATCGTTCGGATCGCCGCCACCGAAAAAATGTTTTCCGTTAAATACAAACCATATGCACCAACACCAAACAACAACCAAAAACCCCCTCTGATGATTCCAGCAATTAATCTACTCACATCAGCTTCCAGTCTCTGTCCGAAAATCCTTGGTATCGACTCGGGCAAAAATAAAGAGAACAATCCAGCACCCAAGGTATACATTACCGGTAGAATCAGCACAGTAAGCCACTCAACGCCCTTAAGATCCTCAAACAACACCCAAGCTGATATCAAATATGAAGCCACCACAATGGCCACCACAGCTTGCATCCTTTGTCCAGGTACAATCAGCCGCGTTCCCCATAAAGCCAATGACAAAATTAGTGCAGCGATAATAAACTTGGCCCGTTTACTCATACATTTATTCTAAATTACTCCAGACATCAACGATATCTTCGTGATCTTCCAGAATTTTAATCAACTTCTTCATCGCTTCTTTTTGACTTCCCTCTAAAGCAATCTTTGGAACAGGATCAATCTTACGCAAATAAGCAACAGACCCCGGAGACCCCAAACTACCTCCCGCTTTATCAAATATTGTCTTAATCTGTGAGGAAGTTCTATTTCTATTATCTGTCAGAACCTTAACCAATACACCAACACCACCTGGACCGTAACCTTCATATACAGCCTCTTGCAATCCACCTTCCTCACCACGCCCTAAAGCCCGATCTATCGCCCTTTCTATGTTTTCTTTGGGCATATTAGCCTCCTTAGCTTCATCTATTGCTTGCCTTAAATCAGCATTAGTATCTGGGTCACCATCATTGTGATCTTTAACAGCCACCACGATCTTATGAACAATCTTTGTGAACAATTTAGATCGCTTCTTATCCTCTGCTCCTTTTTGTCTTTTTATTTTCGACCACTTACTATGTCCTGACATAAGCTATATTCTATCAAAAACAACTTGACTTAGCACTCTATTTTTATTAAAGTTTCAGCAGCCATGTCCCAAAACATATCCAGCTTAAACCACCAAGCTATCAAAGCAGCTTTAAAACAAAACTGGGATCGAGCTGTAACTCTAAATCAGCATATCCTGCAGCTCAATTCAAGTCACATCCCCGCTCTTAATCGACTAGCTAAAGCCTATGAAAAAACCAGCCAAGTCCAACAAGCTAAGCGAACATACAAAAAAGTTCTCAAGCACGATCAATACAACAACATTGCTCAATCCAACCTAAAAAGACTCAAAAACACCAACTCCTCACACACCCCCTCCTCAACACTTTCCGGCGACTTCTCGTTTATTGAAGAGCCCGGTAAAACCAAAACCATTTGGCTTACCAAAGTAGTCACCAAACTTCTTCCTCAACTAGAAAATTCTCAAAGAGTACAACTTGAACCTAACAGACACCGCATTACTGTCCTAACTCAAGACAATGAACATCTTGGCTACTTGCCGGATGATCTCTCAGCTTACTTAACTCGTCTGATGAGACTGGGTAGCAAATTTGAAGCAGCAATTAAAAAAATCGAAGATCGAAGTGTTCAAATTTTCATCAAAGAGACCAGAAGATCCAAACGCCTAAAAGGTCTCCCAGCCTTTACAGGAGACAGCTCAAAGAACCTCTCAGCTCTCCCTGCCGCTCCTTTAGACGAATCACCTTTAGAAATTCCCGACGCTGAAGATCCCGACAATGTTCAAAAAGTTAAAAGATAGATTACATCTCCCGCTGATATTTCTCTCCCCAATTCCCCTTTAAAACCACTATCACATCCTCAACTTCTGATTCCTCACCCTTACAACTCCATTTGTCTTTAATCCAGTCCACAATCTCATTTTTCTGCTTGTATGTAACCGTGCACAATCCTTCTTGCCTCTCTTGCGCTTCCACATCAACTACCACAGCTCCTTCAATCTCCAACATCGTCGTTGCCAGATACCCCAACCCCTGCCATCCACTGGCATTAACTACCCTTACCCCCACATTTCCATCTCTCAACCTACCTGTGCCCAGATACTCATGAGAGAAATCCCATGCTGCATCTCGTTCCACTACTATAATCTCTGTCCCGTCAGGCCTTTGCTCCTCATCACCCAAACTGGTCGGCCAGTCAATCTCTTGAACCTTGTTCTTCTCCAGTCTGCCCCATTGCCACAACCAAGTAATTCTCTTAATAACTCCCATATCAGATTTTTTGTAAATCAGTTGCCTTATATTGGACCCCTCAACTTGATAAATTACCCCGTCAGTCTGTGAACCCAGTAAAATCTCAACACTACGTCGCACAATATCAAAGGGTTCACCCTCATCATCTGCAAACTTAATCATTGACTTTAGCCTCAATCTACCCTGCATTCCCTTAACCGGCACCATCAAATGAGCCGGTAAATTGATCTTAACTCCCCTGTCCTGCTCTATACTCAACTGCCTGACTTCAACTTGATCATTATTCACAAAAACTACTCTTCCCCCCTCCCCTAGCCCAACCACCATTCTCCAAACAACTACCGACATAATAACCAATATAACCAAAACCAAACCACCCCAAGCTTTACTCTTCTTTTTTTTCCTACTCATATCCCACCTCCACCTCTTCCACTAGTTCAAGTTTATCAACAAAACTCTTCAACTTCTCCGACAACTTGCTTTCAACCACAATCTGCTCATTACTCAACGGATGCCTAAATCCAATTTTGTATGCATGCAAAAACTGTCTATCAAGCTTTTTACTATCATTCTTGTATCGCTTATCATTCAAATACAGACTGTCAGCCACCACCGGATGACCCAAATGAGCCATATGGACTCTAATCTGATGAGTTCTACCTGTTTTGGGCCTTACCCGCACCAAACTATATTTATAATCCTCACCCGCAAATCTTTTAACTACTTGCCAGGAAGTTTGCGCCTGCTTACCTTCAAAACTAACTGTTCTTTTATGTCTGTTATCCAAGTCTCTAGTTATCGGCAGCCTCATAGTTCCCTTTGCTGGTCGCAGCTCGCCATGCAAAAGCGCTATATATTCTTTTTCAATCTCACGATTTTTAAACTGAGCCATCAAGTCCTTTAAAACCTTAGGCTCCAGAGCCCAAAGCAAACATCCACTGGTTTCCTTGTCCAACCTGTGCACCATTCCCAGTCTTTTCATAAAAACATCATCATCCCTATACATCTCCAAAATCTCACCATAGTTATCAACAAACCAGTCTTGAATAGTCTCACCCGGCACTGTCTGTGCCTTATTTACCACCACTCCAGCCGGCTTATCCAAAACCATCACCGCCTCATCATCAAACAGCTTCTTTATCTCCATGCTTTAATACTAACAAATTAGCCACTTCTCTGCCCAGTACCCAAGCTATTCCAATATTTATATACACATCAGCCAAATTAAACCACATCTCTACCCCTGGCATTTTTATCCAGTCTGTTACTGTTCCCCACAAAAATCTGTCTATCAAGTTCGCCAGCCCGCCCACAAAAAGCCACCCCCACTCAACACAGTGACTTTTAATCCACATAACAGTTATCAATCCTAAAATCCCCACCCATACAAACCAGCTTGAAAACTCAACCCCGAAAGCCACCCCTCGATTAACCACAAACTCTCCCCTACTTCTCATCCACCACTTTATTGCCAAATCTACTGTCAATAGACTTACCCAGACAAGCCAACTACTTCTTGTTTTTCTTTTCTTGCTTACGAACACACTCAATACAATGGATTGCTGTTGGGTTTACCGCCAGCCTGTCAGTATCAATCATCTTGCCGCACTTCTCACACAACCCATAACTACCCAACTTAATTCTAGTTAAAGACTTGCGTACCGTAATAAGAGCTTTATCCACTTCCTCTTTTATAGCTTCTACTCGCTCATGACCTGCCTGCTCCAAGGCATCTGTATCCACAGCGTTATTGTTAGCTCTCTCTGGATCAGAAAAAGGATCCTCCTCCTCCAGCTGTTCTTTTCGTTTTTTAAGCCTCTTCTCTTCCCGTTGAAGATAATTTTTAACTGGTTCCAATACTTTGGCAGGAAATTCAATCACCTGTTTTATCTTATTATTCATCATTACTTTAATTTTACTATACTTTATAACAATAAACTTACCTTTTTAAACGCTGCCATCTGCTCCTTATCTGACTATCTATCTCTTCGATTTTTTCCTTATCTCCCCCTAAAGACTGAATATCATCCTTCCACTCCCTACCAGAACGTCTGTACAACCCAATCAAGCCCACAAGCAATGACAAAAGTGGCATAAACCATTCTTGATTAGCTCTCAGCTTTGCCAAAACCAGATAAATCATGCCCACAAAAACCAAACTAGCATAGAATATAAATCCAGACTTGGCCTCTGTCTTCCCTCCTCTATACCACTCAAAGGTTCTGTACTTATGCTCAGTTACCATCAACCACCAAAATACTCCTCCAAATAATATAAACGCCAAAATCTGAACTGGAATTACCTTACCTACTCCAACTTGATAAAAAGCTATCGGCAAATTACTGGCTATACCTACAAAACTACCATTAAATAAAGCTCCCAGCATCCCAATCGTCAAACCAAGCATAAATCCTAAACTCATTACATCCAACCACTTAAATACTTTCTTGTCGTTGCTTCTAGCCCAGATAACAAAAAACAATATTGCCGCCCCCATAGCTCCCCACATGTTAATACCTACATAATGAGTCACCCACAACCATCTCAAAAATGATGCTCCAAACTTCTCAAAATTTAAAATGATGAAACTTACTCTTCCCCCCACCAAAGCCCAAAACAGACTGGCAAATATCACATCAAACATCTCCTCAATCTCAAAATGATACTCTTTACCTTTTTTATAAACTACAAACCCTCCTAATATTAAAGCCAAAAACAAAAACACCCCCATTGAATAGATCGTTATCGGTCCAAACTCTATTAAAACTGGCTTCATACTGATAAGTATAACACTCCAGCCACAGATAAACGACTCTTTTTACACTTTCATTATTGTTGTAGATTAGGTAAACTTACCCTTATGCTCTCCATATCTCACGCCGCTACTGGCGCCCTTATCACCACCAAAATCCCCTACCCAATTATTTCAGTTCCCCTCACTCTTGCTGCACACTACGCTCAAGACTACATTCCTCACTGGGACGTAGGTCAAGGCCTTACCAAAGGCAAAAAAAGCAAAACAGATGCCTTTTTTCAAGAACTTCTCACCGACTTCCCTCTCTCCATTGCTTTTGTATACTTTGTCTTCCAACACAATCGCCCTTTCTCAATCTGGCCTTGGCTTGGCTGGTTTGTAGCCCTACTACCTGATTTTTTAGAATTTCCTTACATCTTCCTAAACTGGAGATTCTGGCCCATCAAACCACTGGCTAAATTCCACTCTCGCTTCCATAACTCAATACCCGACAAGGTAAAAGGCTTAATTCCCCAAATCTTAATCGTCATAGCCGTCTACTTTTTAGCCTAGACTCGACTTACATACTCTCCGCTTTCCGTATTCACCTTAATTTTGTCACCTTTTTTGATAAACAGCGGTACCTGAATCTTCAGACCACTTTTCAAAGTAGCTGACTTAGTTACATTATTGGCACTATCTCCCTTCATACCCGGCTCTGCTTCTACTACCTTCATCTCTACACTTGCTGGTATCTCAACACCCAAGACCTCTCTTCCCTCTTCCTTAGGCCAGAACAACACCCACACATCTTCACCTTCTATTAGATAATCAACGTCATCACCAATTTTAGATAAATCAATTCCAATCTGTTCAAAACTCTCAGCATCCATAAAATAAGCTTTATCCTCATTTTTATATAAAAACTGCATCTCTCTTTTCTCCAGATCAATATATCTAACCTTATTGCCGGACAAAAAACTTTTCTTCACAATCGCCCCTGACTCCAAGTTTCTAGCCTTAACCTTAATATTAGCCTTACCACGAGCCAACTTTGTAAAATCAAACTTCATCACTCTATAAGGCACACCACTCTCTTCAAATGCCGTCCCCTCCTTCAGTTGGTTTACATCAATTTCTGCCATGTTTGTTATTTTATCACTTCACTAGCCTCAAACCAAGCTTACTGGTAAAATATCAATAGGCCGGGATGCTGGAATTGGCATACAGGTCGGTCTCAAAAACCGATGAGGTTTACCCTCATGTGGGTTCGACTCCCACTCCCGGCACCACCAATCTCTTGAAAACACTATTTAAAAAAACTATGGCCCGCCAACAATATCAAAAGCTTATCCGAGACAAAATACCTCAAATCATTAAAGATGATAATGCCCAGCCCAAAGTCAGGGAACTTAACTCTAAAGAATTCATCTCTGCCCTCAAAGACAAGGTCTTGGAGGAAGCCCAAGAACTAAAAGACACCAAAAATAAAAAGGAGCTTCTTAATGAACTAGCTGATCTACTTCAACTGATTACAACCTTAGCCAAAAACCACAATTTTTCTCTAGATAAAGTTGAAAAGAAAATGCTGCAAAAAGCCAAAGAACGCGGTGCTTTTCAAAAGAAACTGTTTTTAGAATATACCGATGAATAGTTTTGCTAACTTCCCTTCTTGCTAGCTCCAAAAAACCTTACCTGAGTATTCTTAAATACCAAATCAATAGTCGCCAGTGGTCCGTTCCGGTGTTTGGCAATTCCCAGTTTGTAGTTTTTAATATCATCATCATCAGGTCGATATAAAAACGTCACCACGTCAGCATCCTGCTCAATACTGTTGTGAACCAAAATGTCGTCTGCTATAAAATTATGTAACTTTGGTACTGTAGCATCATAGACCTCTTCCCTTCCCAACTTCTCTATCTCCACTACTTCATCCCAATATATATCACTCTCTGCCCATTGCCTAAGCTCCTCACTATCCATTACCTTAGCAATTTTACTTAATCTTCTCCTGCTCACCCCATGTTTATGTCTCTGTGTTCCGCTATAAGCCCACCCCATCTTTTTATGAAACTCTCTACCAGACCAGCCTTTCTCTTTCCTTTTTTGCTCGATTAACAACCACACTTCTTTAGGTATCACATCATTATTTGGATTGCCTTTAATCTTTTCCAGTTCAGTCAAAGCCTTTTCCACAACCTTCTCTTTCTCTCCCACACATCCCACTTCTTTCAAAAATCTTACCTGATTAGGCTTCCCTGTAACTTCCACCTTCCAAACCTTTCCATAATCTTCCTTGGTAGTGTAACTCTTCCTGCTCATTATCCCCAACCGCAACAGTAAATGCTGGACTTGATCAATCATCGTCTGGGAAGAGCTAGCAAAATAAATTCTGACTCTAGGCCCTTTAGTCCCCTTCTTCTTTACAAAAATACATCCATCCGTTGCCCATAGGTGCTTCAAGAACAAAGCTATCCGTCCATTATCCTGCTGCAAAACCTGCTCTGGAATGACTTTATTCCTTGATCTTTGCCCATATATACTAAGTTCCTCATCTAGCCACTTGACAATCGGATTTCTCCTTCCCCGCCCCAGATTTGCCTTAGCTGATAAGTATAAATGCTGACAATTTTCCTGTCTGACTACTCTGGGTTCCACTGCAAACTCTTCAACTGAATCACGTACAATCTCAATTAATTGTTTATCCGAATTGGTGTAGTGTAAGGGTTGTCTTCTAACATAACAACCATCTCCAATCAAATGAGCTAAAAGTACCAATCTATTTTCTACCATAACATCCCCTCCTGCCTCAACATCTAACTGTCTAGGTATAGCTAACCTATCACCCACCTCAAGCTTATCCAGTCTTTCCCAGCCTGATAACTTCAAAAACGGATGATTACCAGAAGCCTTAATACTTCTACCACTTTTCAGTTTCAACTGATAAACCGTCTTCGTTCCGCTGGAAAATACCTTACTAATCATAGTCTTCACCAATTTCCCATCTTCATCCAAAGCCAATACTGGCACAGCTTTCTCTCCTACCAAATTCTCTATCCTTACCCTCTCTCCTGTATCAATCCTGAAAATCAAACTATCACCCAATAAACAACCACTTTCCCTCAAGTCAGACAACTGCGGAACCTTACTACCCCTTTGCTCAATAGCTCGATTAAGCTGAGATAAGGCCAAAACAGGTATCTTAAGTTCCCTTGCTAAGTTCTTCAATCCCTGTGAAATAGCCTGCACTTCCTGCACCCTATTATCATATCTGGTATTTCCCACCGCCAACTGAAGATAGTCAACCACAATCAGCTTCACTCCATGTTCTACCTGCAACCTTCTAGCCTTTGTTCTCATCTCCAAAATAGACAAACCAGGCGTATCATCAATATATAAAGGACTATCCGCCAACAAACCCATCGCTTCACTTAATTTTGTAAACTCATCTTCCTTCAAATTCCCCGTTTTCATCTTCCAGGCATCAATTCTGGCTTGAGCCACCAACAATCTATCTACCAACTCCAAGTTACTCATCTCCAGACTGAAAAAACCCACCGGTATTTTCTCCTCTACCGCCACGTGTTGGGCGATATTTAAGGCCAAGGTGGTATTATGCACCACTACATCCCCAGCTATAAAATTGCGCCACTTACCAACACTTAAATCAAAAACCTGCTTCTTTCCGGATGGTTCAATTTCCACTATCCTGTCCCAGTAAACATCACTTTTTGCTAAATCTATCAATCTTTGCGAATCTAAGGCCTCCCCTATCTCCTTCACTGTTTCTCGTCTGGGCTCACGCCTCTTACAATGAATATTATGAGTCAGAGGTCTACCCATCTTTTTATATACCTGCCGCCAAGGCAAATCACCCTTCTCCTTCAAGATAATATCCCAGACCCCCATCGGCAAAGTATCTTTAGTATAATTTTTACTGGTCAACTTGCTCCGAACAATCTTTTCAGCCTCCTGTAGTTTTTCCTCACTACCAATAACTCCAATCTTTTCTATAAATCTCAATACCTCTTTTGCCCCCATCACCTCCACTTCATAGCTAACCCTTTTACCCCCTTTATACTTCACCCTTTTCTCCCGCATGCCAGCTAAAACTCCAAATCTCAGTAACAAGTGCTTTACCTGTTCAGCCAGATTCTTAGACGACGACGCATAACTTATCCTTACCCCTCCTCTCTTATCAATCACCACACTACCATCACATGCATACAACCTATTCAAAAACAAAGCCAGGCTCTCTTTGTTCAATTCAAAAACCTCATCCGGAATACTCTTGTCAACCGCTGATATACCCATCACTCCCAAATCATCCAACCACTCAGTCACCGGATTAACTCCCGCCACTCTATCCAGCCTCTCACCCCACATCTTCTCCAGTTTGCCTGCATACTCTGCACCCGGCAAGCTTGATCCTCCCGCCCACATACAAACCGTGGCTGGACTGGCCCCCATAGTCGTCGCCAACTGCCTCTGTGGCATTCCTGCCACCTTAAGCCAACCAGATAACTTCTTCGCAAAACTCTTTTTATACTCGTCGTAAACACTCATGTCCTGGGTCACTACCAAGCTGGTGGTACGCAGCCTCTTGCCTGTTTGCTTTACCTTTCTTACTTTAACTCCCTCAAACTGTAAGACCGCCCCCTTAAAATCTTCTCTAATTTTTTTATCAGCGTTAGTAAACTGAGGGCTGCTATTGGTCAACCCTCCATCTCCCAGAAAGTAAGCCAGAACCTTAAGTTTATAATCAGCCCAAGACTTTTCTCCAAAATATGATAGTTCCCTGGGCACCGCCACCCTATCACCTGTCTTAAGATCCGCCACTTCCTTCCAACCATCAATCGTCAACAGAGGGTGCACCGCCGTGGCCTCAAGCTCATTACCCAAAGCTGTAGTTATCTTAAAAACCGGCTTTACTCCATCATCTACAAACCTATCAGGCTTTCCTTCTCTTAACTTATACCGCTTATCCAAGCTGATTATGCTGCCGCTTTCTTTCTCTACCATTTCACTGATGGGCACTCTCCTTCCACTTTTTGGATCTAGTACCAAAGTATTTCCAGTTACACATTTACCCATACCTGGCCTGGCCGCCAAAATCAGCAAATTACTGTCCTGCATTCCCGCCAAAGCATCATCAAGATCATCAATGCCGGTGGGTACCCCCCTCATTCCATCTGCTCTCTTGTGAAGCTCGTCCAATCTATCAAAACTTTCAGCCAAGGCCTCCTTTACAGGCACAAATCCTCCTCGCAGGTTTTTCTGACTTAATCCAAATATTTCTCTCTCTGCCTTATCCAAAACCTGCTCTACTTCAGCTCCCTCATCAAAAGCCAACTCAACTAACTGGCTAGCTGAGTCAATCATCTCTCTTTTAATAAAGTGGTTTTTTATAATCTTGGCATACCCCTTAGCATGAGCAGCCGTCGGTACACTATTTACCAACTCAGATAGATAACTGGATCCCCCTATTTTCTTTAGATCGTCCTTCTTTTTCAACCACTCAGATACCGTTACTACGTCAATCGGCTCTCTAGCTTCATACAAAGATCTGATCGCCTCATAGATTCTTTGATGTTTGTCTTCATAAAACATCTCCGGGCTGACTATCTCAGCCACATCCATCATCGCGTCTTTAGACAAAAGCAACGAGCCCAATATCGAGCTTTCTGCTTTACTTGAATGCGGTGGTACCTTAGCTTTAGAAGCCATAGATCTTTAAATTTTACAAATTCTCACAAACATTACATCTCCATTACTATAACTTCCATCTCATCCGGCAGGTTTGTTTCACTCAAAGAGATCTTCTCCAATCTCTCTACTCCATTCAATGCTGCTTTTTCCAAAAATTCATCAACTGTTACCAGCTCATCAAACTGCTCATTCATTCCCTTCTGTTTATAGTGCATAGGGATAACCAAAGATGGTGAAAGACTTTCCATTACCTTAAGTGCATTTTTAGGCCCAATTGTGTACTTGTCTCCCACCGGCACCATCAAGACATCAATCTGGCCGATCTGCTTGATCTGACTGTTGCTTAAAGTATGTCCCAGATCTCCCAAGTGGCACACCCAGATATCATCAAGCTTAAATACATAAATTATGTTGTTTCCTCTTTCAGCTCCCTCTTTGTCATCATGAAAAGACTGTACCCCAATCACTGACACTCCACTTGCTTCATACTCACCGGGCTTATCAATCACAAAAGGCTCTTTTCTATCAGAAGTTCCCTGCACTCTATCAGCCGCATTATGGTCATCATGATCATGGCTGACAGTCACTACCTCTGCACTCATTCTTGGCAGCTCCAGTCCCACTGCTTTATTATCATAAGGGTCAGTGATAACTGCTCCCTCACTGCCTCTAATTTTAAAACTGGAATGGCCCAAATATCTAATTAACATACATTAGTAATATATCATATTGGAGTTTCTTTACTACCCCCTTTTAAAGTCAAAAATCATCCCCTAACACTTGCAACTTTCCCTCTAACCTGATAACCTTCATCTGTCAATGAGAAAAGAAGTAATTTTAGCTATCATCATCGGTCTCTTATTAGGCTCCGTACTTGTCTACGGCCTGCATCGTGCTAACCAGGCTATGTCGCCTCAAAATCAAACAGACCAGCAAACCACTGCCCAACCCACCGCTCAACCTACTCCCACCTCACTTTTAACCATCTACTCTCCCCAAGACGGACAGATCTTTGGCAATCAAACTGCCACCATCTCAGGCCAGACTCAACCAAACAACGCTTTAATCATCATTACCGAGCAAAACGAGCTAACTCCTCAAGTTGATGATAGTGGTAATTTCACCCAGACAATCGAGCTTATCCCCGGCGGCAATCTCATTCACATCTCAGCAATAACCTCCACCGGACAAAAACAAGATCAATACATTAACTTAGTCTTTACAACTCAACTAGAATAATGAAAAACAAAATCGCAGTCGCCTTTTTACTATCTCTCTCCATTCTACTTGCTCCTCAGCTTATCAATGCCCAAGAAGCCACTAACTCAGCAGAAGAGATTCAAAAAGACCTAAAAGAACGCATCAAGCAATCCGTTGATGAAAACATCAATAATAAAACTCTAGGTGAACAAGCCTCTCTAAAAGCTTTCGTCGGCTTAATTGAATCCATCTCAGAGGAAACCATCTCCATCACCATCAACCCCAACCACGGCTCAGCCACCGTCATCAAACAAGCTATCGTCACTCCTGACACAAACCTGATAAAAGTCGGCCAAACAGAAGTCCAGATTGAAGACTTTCAAATCGGTGATTACATCATCGCCATGGGCACTCTCCAAAATGAACAAACACTCACAGCTCAACGTATCGTAGTTGACGACTACACTCCCCCCTCCTCCATTCGCCGTATCGCCTACGCCCAAATTGAGCAAATACAAGACGACACCATAACCTTTTCCAACCACAGCTCCTATCTGAATGACCCAATAGCCATCTCCTCAAACACCATTCTGACCACCATCAACCAACAAGAAATTGACATTGAAGATCTCCAAATCAATCAATCAGTCGCCCTGGTTCTCTCAGTAGACACAGACGATCAAGACATCGGCATTCTAAATCTAATCGCCTTCCCTATCTCAGAGCAAATCAATGACACAACTAGCCCAGCCACAGACTCAGCCCAGGCAGGCACTTGTGGAGACGGCATCTGCCAGGATGTAGTCTGTCAAGGCCTAGGTTGCCCCGAACCTGAAACTCCAGAAACGTGCCCAGCCGACTGCACCCAGAATTGACATTAGTCTTATAGGGTTATATACTACTTTTACCTTAAAAACACAAAACAAAGCGTTATGAGCTTAGTTCACGCCTAAGCCAGCTGCTGGTCAAATGCCAGCCGGTTAGATTTCCGTAAAAAATCACCTGATGTCACCCATAAGGGAAACCGAGTCAGGCAAATACAATCGGACCACTTGGTCCGTTTTTTTATATGCCTGGCTTAATCGCCAGGTTTTTTATATGGAGATCGTAGCTCAATGGTAGAGCATCGGTTTGTGGTACCGACGGTTGCGGGTTCAAATCCCGTCGATCTCCCCCATTTACACGTTATCAATGTTAATATCTAAATATGGACAAACAAAATCTACAACCACTAAAAGGCTTTCGTGATTTTCTGCCCTCCCAAGCCAGAAAACGTCAGTTCGCCTTAGATAAAATCCGCCAAAGCTTCGAGCTGTTTGGCTTTGAACCACTCCAAACCCCTGCCCTGGAAAGGCAAGAGTTGCTAATGGGCAAATCCGGACAAGAAACCGACAAATTAGTTTTTACCTTTACTGATCAAGGTAACAGAAAGGTGGGCTTACGCTTCGACCAGACTGTGCCTGTCTCCCGCGTTATTGCCGCCTACCGCAACAATCTTGGTCTACCTTTCAAGCGCTATCAAATCCAGCCCGTCTGGCGAGCTGAGAATCCTCAAAAGGGCCGTTTCCGCGAGTTCCTCCAGTGCGACATCGACATCTTCGGTGAAGACTCACTACTGGCAGACGCCCAAATCATCGCCACCACTCTAAAAACCTATCAAAACTTAGGTTTTAAAAACATCAAAATGCTATTAAACTCACGCTCTCTTTTATTTGACTTAATCAAACAAACAGGCATCGACAAAAACAAAGCTAATTCTGTCATCCAATCCATAGATAAACTGGACAAGCAATCTACCCAAAAAATTAAAAAAGAGCTTGAAGGCAAACAAATCGATACTCAAAAAGTTGACAAACTCTTCAATCTTATTGACTCCGCCAAACCAGATGAAAACACCAAACAACTAATTGGTCTCTGTCAGCTTCTAGGTGTACTTGAAACACAACTTGAATTCAAGCCTACCCTCGCCCGCGGCCTTGATTACTATACCTCCACTATTTTTGAGCTCAAGTCTCCTCAGTTTAAGGCCGGCTCACTGGCTGGCGGCGGTCGATACGATAAGCTAATTGGCCAACTAAGTGACTTTAACGTTCCAGCTGTTGGTCTAGCCATAGGCTTTGATCGCACCATAGAGGCTATGGAAAAGCTGGATCTCTTCCCTGAAGACCTCTCCTCTGCTCAAATCTTGGTCACCATCTTCAATCAAGATTTAGTGGAAAAATCTTTACAACTAGCCGATAAGCTCCGCCAGGCTGGTGTTAATACTCTTTTATACACCAACTCTAAAACAGACATCGGCAAACAGCTTAAATACGCCGACAAGAAAAACGTCTCTTTTGTAGCCATCATCGGCCCAGAAGAAACAAAAGAACAAAAAATAACCCTCAAAGACATGAGATCAGGAGATCAGTCTCTCTTAACACAAAAAGAACTTATTGATAAACTTTCCTCATGAAGCTAACTCCTAATCGTCTTGTAGCCTATCTTATGCTTGTTGGCAATGCCTTTTTCTGGGGTATCGCCTTTCCTATCATTAAACTAGGTTTTCTAAATGGGCTCACTCCCCTTACCTTCCTTCTAGCCCGCTTTTTCTTTGCTGTAATCTTCTCCCTCCCCATCGGCATCATCGCTATCAAAAAAAATCCCCCTACCTTCAAACAACTAATAACCATCGTCCTTTTGGAACTTTTAGGCACCGTTGTTACCCTTTCCCTACTCTACATCGGCCTAAACCACACCACCTCTATCGAAGCTACTTTAATCGCCGTCACCTGGCCCATCTTTGTTACCATAGGCGGAATTTTTATCTTTAAAGAAAAAGAAGAAAAAAATGAGTTAATTGGCCTTTTCATTGCCATCATCGGTACAATTCTACTAGTCATCGAGCCTGTTATAAGAAAAGGCTTCAACGGTGCTCTTTTTGGCAACATTCTCATTTTCCTGCAAAACATCTCCATGGCTGCCTACTTACTCCTAGCTAAAAAACACTACAAAAAACTTAACAAATGGGTCACCACTCACATCAGTTTTTGGATAGCTCTTCTAGTTTTCGCTTCATACAGCCTTTTTGTCGGCCACTCACCCATCAACCAAATCACCACTCTTTTCACCCAATCCGCCCGCTCTCCCCTAATTGCTTCTCTATATATGGGTATCTTCGGCTCAGTTATTGGCTTAACTTTATATCTAAAAGGCCAAGAAAAGATTGAAGCCTCAGAAGCCGCTGTCTTTACCTATTTACAACCCCTCTTTGCTGTCCCCACTGCCTACCTCCTCCTCTCAGAACACATAAAAACACTTGAAATCATCGCTATCATAATCATCATCCTAGGTGTATTTCTCGTAGAAAAACGCCGATAAATAAAAGTTTCTAATTTTCCTCACAATCTGATCTGTATCAAAAGTTTTTGTTTATATTAAACCTCCATTATCCTTAAAGTTTCACATAGAGTCTCAATAATATATAATACAGGGTATATGAATAAGGAAAGGTTTCAGTGCTATACCAGTACTCCTGAACTGTCTGAATCTTTAGAGCAACAAATCCTACCTCTCTACTTAAAGGTAAGAGATATTCCTTTTGGTACCCCACCTCCCTCTTCTCTTTCATGGAAAGAAAGCATTATCAAATTTCAAAAAGGTGGTTGTACAGATAAACACTATCTTTTAGGAGAATGGCTTGAAAAATACAATCTGACTGTTAAATATCTTACTTTTCCTTTTTACTGGCAAGAGTTGCCAGCAAACTACCCTCCTTCCCTAGAAAAACTAAGTAAAAAAATGCCTCTTCAGTATCATCTCTGTATTTCTCTATCATTTCACGATCACTCTTGCTTACTCGACGCTACTTGGGATCCAGACTTAGAAAAAGCCCATCTACCCATCAACAAACCATGTCAGAATATTCAACAAACTAAGCTTGCAATTGTCCCTCATGATCAACCTATTGTTCACCACTCAATTAATCAACGACAAATATTTATTCAAGAGTTGAAAAAAAACATGCCTTACGTAGGAATTGAATCAGACTTTTATCAACAACTTGATAGTTGGTTTGATTCCTTACGCTAACTTCTTGGCCAATACACAATAATATCTCTCCCATTCTTTTTCCCCATAATCTACCCACAGATCCTCAATAACAAAACCTGACAACTCCTGCCTAATAATCTTTTTATTAAAAATATAATGTACTACCCCCACTTCTTTCCCTTCCAAAGGAACATAAGTCCTGGGTCTAATCATCACTGCTTTCATGGTATTTAAAGTTGTTATTCCTTGCACTACCTTTCTTCCTGGTATCATCAAGGTCGTCATAAAAAACCACCCTCCCGGTTTTAACATTCTTCTCACCTCTTCAATAGCAAACCTGATCTCTCTTAGAAAACCGTGATTGAAAGATCGCAAAGCCATTACGCCTCCAAAGCTTTCATCCACAAAAGGCCACTCATTATGCATCGAAGCTACCTTTATATCACTTCTAGCTTTACTATTCTTAAACTTATCTCTTGCTATATCCACTGCCTTTTCAGATATATCCATTCCTGCTACCTCAAATCCATAATCATTCATTTTTCTCAGGTGTTCTCCTGCTCCACACCCCACATCCAACACCCTCTTAACCTTATTTTCCTTCCAAAATTTAGACAGCTTTTCTAAATAAGTCAATCTACTTACATATTTTCTGCCCTCTTTTTGATATATTTCGTCCCAGCTTTTACTCATTTTTTTACTGCCCAAATACTTAATCTACGATCAAGCACACTATTTACTTTTTTAACCTCAAACCCATTATTATCAAGTTGTTTTAACATTCTTTGTTTAGATATAAAATACCAATCTCTACTATCAAGCTTAGCATAGCCTTCCTTCCACCTATCCCAAATCGGATTAGCCCAAATCTCTTTCCACTGCTTTGGCTTCATATAAAATTTACCATCATCATCATAACCCAAATCACTCACCCACGATTGAAACATCCTTTTAATATGCTTCTTTCCATATAAATTTTGAATTCTAAGATACAACAAACCTTTAGGCTTCAAGACTCTATTAAATTCTTCTAATACTTTCTCTTTTTCTTCATGATCTACATGCACCAAAGCCACTGACGACCAAACTCCATCAAAACTCTCACTCTCCAAGCTCAATTTCTGCATCTCAGATATTACCAAGCCTGCATTTAATTCTTGTCTTTTCACCTTATTTTGAAACTTTTTCAACATTCCCTTAGACAAATCCAAGCCCGTTACTTGAAATCCCTTACTCGATAAATACACTGCATGCTTACCAGTTCCACAACCAGCATCGAGAACCTCTTTAGGCGGGACCCCTAGCAACTTCATAAATATATCCAACCTATCTTTCTGTTCATCATCCAACTCCCCTCGCCAATCACTATCATATTGCTCTGCTATCTCATCATATCTTCTAACGGTATTTCTTTCTCTATTCATTTTTATTAGCTAAAAAACAATAATAGTCTTTATCATCTCTCCAGAACTGATTAATCAAAAAATTCTGATAATGACGCCTTATCCACTCTTTGTTATATATAAAATGAGGTACTCCTATTTCATTACCTTTCATTGGAATATATGTTCTCTCTCCAACACGTTTTGCTGTCTTTACCAAACAATATCTTACTTTCCCCTTTGAATATCTACCCGACAAGGTAATAAAGATTGCCCCTTTAGGAATAAGCACTCTTTCAATCTCATCTACTGCTTTTCTAATCTCATCTTCCCTTCCATGTTGAAGTACTTGTACCGCCACTACGGCATCAAATTTTCTATCTTTAAAAGGTAATTTTTGAAAATCTCCTCTTGCAAATTCCCCAGACAGACCGTTCTCTTTAATTTTTTTCTTCGCCAGATCTACTCCTTTAACAGACAAATCAACCCCTGTCATTTTAAAACCTGCTTTCGCCAGTGGAATCATATTTCTACCTATTCCACAGCCTAAATCCAAAACCTTATTAACTCCCCCTTTTTTAAAATAATCAATCACTTTTTCAATATCTTCGTGTGGTTCTTCAAGATCATAATACTCATACTCCTCTACTCCTTTCTGATATATCTCGTTCCATTTATTCATTTTTCTCAATATATTTTTTAAATCTCTTCGCTATTCCTGGTAAATCTATTGGTCTAGGCAAATCTCTCCTGCCTCCTAAATCAATTTCAACCAAAACAAATATTGGACCTTTTTCACCCAACACCATTTCCAGAGTATTCTCCAATTTTTTAATTGTAGAAACCTTCACAATCTCTTCGTATCCCGCCACCTTGGCCAACTTTTCCAAAGCAATCACTGAAGAGGCCGATTTTTCTTCACTACACGAGGCATATGCTTGATTATCAAGAACTATATGAATTAAATTTTCTGGTTTGTAACGACAAATAGTCGTCATCACTCCTAAATTCATCAATAAACTAGCATCTCCTTCTAATACAACAATTTTTTGTTTGCTATTTAATGCCAAACCAAAACCTATAGCTCCCGCCAAACCCATTGAACCTGTCATATAAAAATGGTTCACCGTATCATTCATGTCAAACAGCTGCCGACTCATCAACCCTGTCGAGCTTATAATCGGCACTCCTTCACCTAAAACCTTGTCAATTATCTCAATTGCTTGTTTCCTTTTCATTGATTAAATCTTTCTCTAATTATTAAAATCATTACTGATTGCCCTCTCTTAACATAACTACTTGCTATCTTTACAACCTCACTAGGCTCATTTAAATCGAGCACTACGAAAGGAATCTCAAAAGCCCTCAATACATCCTTGGTAGCCTTTCCTGTATACCAGTGGTGTGGTGCACTCTCTCCCGGCGCGCCTCTCCAAGTCACTGAAAACAGCATCGGGATCTGATAAGAAATTAGTAGAGAACCTACATCATTCATTGAGTCCAATAATCCAGAATTTTGTAGGTAGACTAACGGTGTCTTTCCTGATAAAAATGATCCTGCAGCCACTCCCACCGCTTCTGATTCACGCGCCGTGGTTATATTCTTAATCGATTCTTCTTTCTCAATCTCTTCAATCAAATATTTTTGAACACCACAAGGAACTCCAACTGCAAAATCTATTCCCGCTATATCCTTCAAAGCCATCCAATACTTTTTTGCTTTATTTGGATTCATATAAGGGTGTTTTTATTAATTTTTCTCCAGCAAAGCTAGTATACCAAGGAGAGCGATAATTCTCCCAATCCCTCGGTCTAAAATTACTATCTATAAAAATTTCTTCTAGCAACTTCCTCGCTTTCAGATAATAATCTATCTTATCCGCCTTTTTGTTTCTCAAGCTCTCATGGTTCGGTACATAATTCTGCATTAGATTCAGCAATGGAAAACGAGTTATTACCGGCTTAAAGTACTCAAAGTATTTCCTAATTGATTTTAACGAATCTAGTCCTAAAATATACAAAAAACTGGTGTTAAACTCTTTTTCCATAGCATATTCCAACACTTCATAAGCATCCTCCAAAGAAATAGATGCCTTCACAGGCTTTAAAAACTTTTTCCTACGCTCAAAACATTCTATTGTTAAATACAAAGCCAAATCTATCCCCTCTCTCTTTAACCTATCAAGTTGTTTTGTCTCAATTATTTGAGAGCCAATATATTGAACCTCTCCCTCAAAACCAAATTCTTCGCACAAAACTTTATTTAACATAATGATATGCTCTACAGCTGCCTGACCATCTACAAAACACCCCGTACAAACACCGATCGAATCCAGATTAGACAAATCTTCCATACCGTTCTTGCCGATTACAACCTCTTTTATGTGATCCACCACTTTTTCTTTAGTATTAAAATTAGATATATCTTCTTCTTTCAAACTATAAGTCCCACAAAACCTGCAACCCTTACATAAACTTCTAGAGTTAGAGTTTAAAGTTAAGTGTTTGCCGCCTTTTCTCAAATACGTCTGATCACAAGTATCATTTTTCAAGGATAAAACTTTTCCCCATTTTTTTTCCTCAAACCAAATATAGCCATCCTTATACACAAAAGGTGTTTCCCGCGTATTCACACAAATAGCCAAAAAATATTCCTTCCCCGAATCCTCAACCCTCAACCTCAACCTCACTCTTTTATGTTCCATCGCAGCTTTAATTCCACATATATTTAGAGTCTGCAATACTATATCATTCTCAGGTATTTGATATTTGTCCCTCAGATCAGATAAAGTTAAACTAGTTATCACTCTACCCTTTCAATAATATATAATTAGCCTTGATTCTACTACAATACCCTATAGTTGTCAAACCTGTGACAAGTGACACAAAATCCACTCTCTCGGACAAATATAAAGCAAACTAGCCTTCCATAACTAGCTTCATGCCTCTACCTATGTTAAAATACACTCTGTTATGAAATCCAAAATACATCCCAAATACTACTCAGATGCCAAAGTAGAGTGTGCTTGTGGCAACACTTTTACCACCGGCTCCACTCAAGAGAAAATCAACGTTGAGATCTGCTCAGCTTGCCACCCTTTCTTCACCGGAGAAGTTAAATACATCGATACCCAGGGACGTGTAGAAAAATTCCGTCAAAAAATGGAAGCTGCCAAAAAACAAGGCAAAAATAAGAAAAAAGAACAAAAGACTCAACCCGACAAAGACCAACAACCCAAGACCCTAAAAGACATGCTTCAACAGCAGGTCAAAGAGAGCAAAGAGTAAACCTTCCTCCTCTTTTTTGTATAAACTATACATATGTCCAACCAACTAGACTATCTTAAAAAACAGATCAATCAGGTAGAGGAAAAAATCAAAGAAAACACTCAGCTTTTAGAAGACAAATCCCTCAAAAATCTCGCCCAACAAGAAATTTCCCAACTTAAACAACAAAAACAAGTTCTGCAAAAATCTCTCAAAGATATTCAAAAATCCCTCAAAAGCAAACAAAAAAAACAAGCTCAAGCCAGCTTTGATGACAAACCTGCCACCATCGAGATCAAAGGTGCTGCCGGTGGTGATGAAGCCAAGCTTTTCGCTGAAGATCTCCAACAAATGTACACCCGCTTTGCTCGATCAATCGGTTTTAAAGTTCAACTCATTGATAATGGAGTTATCAAAGTCTCAGGCAACCCCAAAGACTGGTCTCTGGGCCCTTACGGAACCTTTAAACACGAAGCTGGCGTCCATCGCGTACAACGAGTCCCCCAAACAGAGTCGCAAGGACGTATACATACCTCAACCGCTACCGTTGCCGTACTTCCAGAAATCAACCCCCAACAAGTAGAACTCAAAGACTCTGAGCTAGAATGGAACTTCTCCCGCTCCGGCGGACCAGGCGGCCAAAACGTCAACAAAGTAGCCACCGCTGTTCGCCTCACCCACAAACCAAGCGGCGAAGTTGTCTCTGTCAGGCAGGAAAGAACCCAGCAAAGAAACCGGGAAATTGCTCTAGAGCGCCTACGCCAAATCCTCTGGAACAAAAAACAACAAGAACAACAGCAAAAACTTAAAAAAACCCGTTCTCAGGCTGTTGGCACCGGCGATAGAGCTGAAAAAATCCGCACCTACAACTTTCCTCAAAACCGCGTCACCGACCACAGAATAAATCAAAGTTGGCACCAACTGGGTGACATCCTAGACGGCCAACTCAAAAAAGTCATCAAAATCACCCACAAACAACTTTCCTAATTTTAACGCTTAATCATTCCACTGCCTTCCTGATAACACTCCTCTATCAGGCTTGTTGGTACTTGCTTTGCAAAGCTATCTACATCCTCACACATCACCGTTCCATTACCATCCCAGATAATCTCCCACTCGCCATCAACCTTGCCGGCAAACCACATCGCCCCGCCAATTCTACCCTCAGTCGGACTCACCCCACCCTTAGCCCACTCACCATCACTCCAGTTAACCTCAACCTTCATCTCCCCCTCTTCCCATCCATGCTTATCTTGTAAGGCTACCTCTACTAGTCGCGCTATCTCCTCATAGTCAACTTTTTCTTCTCGCACAACAACTTCTCCATCTACCTCAATCACTTCCCCATCCGCAATATCCACCGTTACCCTTTGGTCATCAGCCATATTCACCACTACTCTATACGTGCCAGAAATACTACTCTCCAAAACCTCAACTACCGTTACTTTATCCTTATCCAAATAATCAACCGCTATTTTAGCTCCATCTTTTTGATTCTCATTTAGCTCCCAATCACGAATACAAGCCCCAATTTCTTCATCATACGCATAACCAGCCGCTGCCAAACAGCCTTGCTCGTCTCTCTCTCCTCCAATTTTTTCCTCTTCACCCTCTTGCTTACTTGTCGCTATCTCCTCACCCTTGTTTATTCCCAATTGGCTGGAGTTTAGAAGATAACCAAATGACAGACCAATAATTAAAAATAAAACTGCTACTGCAATATGTTCTTTTTTCATTGACTTCAATATACACCCAAATTTACAAAAATCCAACTACTCTTCTATCGTCTCCAGTCTTAGCTCAACTGATGTCTGTTCTCCCTCCCCCCAAATCTCAGCTCTTATCCTCTCACCCACTCTTTTCTTGTTAATAATTCCCGCCAAGCCACCCTTAACTTCACTAACTTTCTGTCCATCAACACTAACAATTATCTCTCCTCTTTGAATACCAGCTTTATCAGCAGGCCCTCCCTCCGTTACCTGCACAATATACGCTCCTTGCGGTACCTCGTTTAATACCGCCACTTCTCTACTTATCATCTGGTATCTAACCCCCAATCTGGCTCTCTCAAATCTGCCCGTCTCCTGAAATGTCTCCACACTTTCCTTAACTACATTTATAGGAATAGCAAAACCAATATTCTCAGCCGCTCCCGCCACCGCCACATTCACCGCCACCACCTGACCAGCAGAGTTTAAAAGCGGTCCTCCTGAGTTGCCCGGGTTGATAGCCGCATCAGTTTGGATCACATTATCAAGACTTTCAAAATAACCTGATGCTTGCGCCTGAATACCTCTACCCACTCCCGATATAACCCCCGTAGTCACCGTATGCCTAAACTCACCCAAAGCAGTTCCAATTGCCATGGCAAACTGACCAACTTGAATATTATCCGAATCCCCCATCTGTAAAGCCGGCAAACTCTCTGAACTCTTAGCCTGCAAAATAGCCAGATCATTAACCGGATCTCTATAAATATCGCTCACCTGATAGCGGTTTTCCTCATTATCAATTACCTCATACTCAGCCTCACTGTCAGCCACAACATGCTTGTTGGTTACAATCAAACCCCCCTCAATTACAAATCCTGTTCCTATATCCCTCTCAATCGTCTCCAATCTCTGCTCACCGGGCACATTAAACAAGCCAAATGGGTCTTCAAAAAGCGGCTCCACTATTCTCCTCTCCTTTTGTATTGACACAGTCACCACCGACGGTGACGCCTTACTAGCCACATCAATAACCACACTTTCCTCATTCACTACCCTCTGCTCCAGTTTTCTTACCTGTTCCTTTTCTCCTCCTGTTATCCTATCAAGTGGTCTTATTACAAATAATCTGTCAGCAATCGCTCCACCCAAGGCCGAAAAAATAATTAAAACCGAAACTGCCAGTCCCAATAGAAACTTCTTCATATTTATTATTTAAGTCCTTGTTTTTCTAATTTTCAAGTCCTGCCACCATACTTTGCTCATCTAATACCTCAATCGCTTTTTGCAGTTGCTTGTCTACCAACTCACCATCTACCCGTTCATTTTCTACCACTACATCCGGTTCAAGTCCTGTCTCATGAATATTTTCACCACTTGGCAATAGCCACCTGGCAATAGTTACATGCAACCCTGCCCCATCTCTCAACTCCTGGGCTTCTTGCACTGTCCCTTTTCCAAATGTATTCTCCCCTACCAGTTTAGCCCCTACCTGGTCACGCAAAGCTCCTGCCAGTATCTCACTAGCCGAGGCGCTACCTTCATTTACCAAAACCACTAAGGGTACATTTAAAAGCCTGCCTCTTCTATCTGATTTAAACTCAACAGTCTTCTCTCTCCCCTCCTCTTGCACTACTACTGAGCCTGAGCTTACAAACTCACCTGCCAGATCAACCGCTCTTTGCAGATATCCACCCGGGTTATTGCGCATATCCAAAACTACTCCGCCGACATCACCTCTTGCCACAATTTGATCAACTGCATCCTCCCACTCCGAAGCAGTTTTTTCACCAAATCTGGCTACCTTAAGATGAGCATACGATGTACCCGACTCAACAGTTTCTCCTGCTCTACCAACAAAAACCAACTCAACAGTTGGTACAACGATTGTATCTCTAACAATTGTTACCTCTCTTTCCTCTTCGTCTCCTTTACTATATAAAGTTAAAGTTACCGGTTCTCCTTTTTTACCTCTGATTATGCTTACCGCTTCCGGCAAACTCATTCCCTTAGTATCTATATCAACATCCTTTTTCTCATCTTTAATATGCAGTATCAAGTCCCCCGCCTCAACTCCCTGCTCTATCGCCGGGTGCCCCTCCAAGGGTGCAATAACAGCCAACGTCTCATCCTTGTATCCCAGCTGAATTCCTACTCCTGCAAACTCACCAGCCAAATCCTGTTTCGTCTGCTTATTCTCCGAAGGAGGTAAAAATGAAGTGTATGGGTCACCCAAAGCACCAGTCATGCCCTCAATCGCTCCATATACCATCTTCTGTGCGTTCAACTTACTCTGATCCAAAAAACTTCTCTCCAGCCTGCCCCACACATCCCAGAACAAACTAAAATCAACCGTCTCCTCACCCGATTGCCTGTTTACTACTTCCTGCAATGAAGGTCCGCCATTCTCTTTTTGCAGCTTACCAGTTTTATATCCCATTCCCCATCCACCCAATCCACCCAGAACCAACAACAACAAACCTATCAATACCGCTCTTATTTTGTTTAAATTACTAGTCTTTTTCTCAATTGTTTTTGACACAATATCCTTTATTGTATGTTAGAAATTTTTACAAGACAAGCTTTTAATCCAAAACCTTAAGACCTTTCTCCTTGACTAACTTCTTTCTAATCTTCTCTCCTGCTTTCTGAAGCTCGTCCTCACTGATTCCTGACTCTTGCATCGCTTGTTGCAGTTTACTCAAACTCCGACTGTATTTTTTCTCTCCAGCTTGCCTATTTTTCACCAATAAACACCAATACTTTTCCCACTGCTTTTCTCCGTACTCTACCCACAAATCCTCGATCTTAAAATCCTCAAAATCCTCTCTTAGAATCTGCTCGTTGAAGATAAAATGAACCTGACCCTTCTCTTTCCCCTCCAAAGGTACATAGGTGCGTGGCTCAATCATCTTAACCGGCAAGTTATTCAAGGTAGTTTCCCCCCTGTCTGTCTTAATCTGCTTTTCTGGTATCTTTAATACCGACATATAAAACCAACCCTGCGGTTTCAGTACTCTCTTTATCTCCACAATAGCTTCTCTGATTTGTTTCCTGTTACCATGATTAAAAGATCGCAGCGCCATCACCGCTCCAAAGCTATTATCCTCATAAGGCCAGCTCTCATACATCGAAGCCCTCTTAAACTCTCCCCTTTCTCCTGCTGCTTTGAAGCGCTCTTTGGCTAACCTAATTGCCTCCTGGGAGACATCAAAGCCTGTCACCTCGAATCCTGCTTCAACTAGCTTTAGCAGATGTTTACCACTCCCACAGCCCACATCCAATACATTCTTCACCTCTTCTTCCTGCCAAAAATCAGCCAGCTTACCAACTCCATCCAGCCGGCTTACATACTTTTTTCCCTGCTTGTTATATAACTCATCCCAAACCTTACTCATATTTTTATTATACTCAACCTCTTTTCTTATATAATCAGCCTATGCTCTACAAACTCCAACCCCTATCAGACCCACAACTGCAAAAAACCTACCAACAAGCCATCAAAGACTTAAATCAATTCTTCAAGCTGGGCTGGAAGCATCACCTACCTCAAGTCTTTCTTGTCCCTAATCGCCAAACCATTGATCTATTAAAAGACCGCAAAACAGATGACTGGGTCATAGGTTGGACATCTTTTGCTCCCCCCACCGTTTATCTTTTAGATAAAGAAAACTTCGAAACTGAGAGTTGTCATTCTTATTCACAAGACAAATACGCCGCCCTTCTAAAACATGAGCTAACTCATTGCTTTTATTATGTCTTAACCGACAACTACACCCAGCCTCGATGGCTAGATGAGGGTATCGCCACCTACCTATCCGGTCAACTTAAATGGAAAGACCAGCCTGAAAAACTAACTAAGTCCTTAGACTTTTTTAACAAGCCAGGTAAAGAAATCTATTCTGAAGCCGGCTGGGCAGTCAAAATCCTGCTTGATAACTTTCCCCAAGATACATTTCTCAAACTTCTTGAAGAAATTAAAAAGACCAAACCCAACCAGGAAGAATTTAGCCATATCTTTACTCGACTTTATTTTGAGCCTTCTTATAAGAACTTCAATCAATATCTTAATCAATAATTTCCCCTAAGCTCCCTCTTTGCCCTTTTTCAACTACTATCTCTTCCTCCCACTTAACATAAACCGTTTTGATGTTGTTCTAATCCCTCTCTCTTCCTTATTTTCCTCAATAAACTTCTCCAGCTTATCAAAATCACCTTCCTTTTTCCCAAAATCCACAACTATTGGAGTATGTTTTAATAAAAATATTACGTCCTCAGCTTCTTTATAGAACTCATCCACTTCATACTCATCTACCTCTATATCCTCAAATCCTGCCTCCTCTAGCTCATTTAACAACCTCTTTTTGAAACTTCCCTCTTCCTCTCCCCATCCCTGCCCCCTTCCAAACACCTCCTTAATATTTCTCTTATCTCCCAACGATACTTGCTGAGTTATAAACAAGCCTCCATTTTTCAAAGCCCGGTAAACCTGATCAGCCTCAAAAGGGGCATGTCTACAAGTAATCACCATAAAACTTTCATCTTCAAACTCTAAACTCTTAGCATCCATCAACTTAAACTCAACATCCTCTTTTCCAGCCTCTTTAAGATTTTGTTTAGCTTTTTTAATCATCGCCTTAGAGCTATCAATTCCTACAACTTTGTCAAAGGCATCCGCCACTTTTAATATCTTCTTGCCTCCTCCGCATCCGATATCAAGTAACTCTCCCCTATCTTCTACTTTTTTTATAGCCTTTTCATAAAGATTCCACTTTCTCTCCTCTTTTTCCACCTTCAACTCGCTAAAATCCCAACCAATTTCCTCTCCCACTCTTTCATAGAACTTTTCATAATCAATTTTTTCTGCCATATCTTGATTATACATCTCATATCCGTACCTCAATTTCTTACTTAACCTCTCTTCTATTTCATTTTTAGTCCTCACCCTTTCTACTTTCAACTGCTATTTCCCAACACTTCTTTAAACTTTTTACTCCTCTCTTCCTTACTCAACTTCAAAGCCCACTCCCAGGCCCGTTTATATGCCTTGTTATCAAAACTCTTCTCCTTCTCTACCATTCTTTGAGCAAACCCCTCACCCCCCACTTTCTCCCAAACATCAAATAAGATCAAATCCACCACTTTATGTATTTCATATTCAATCTTAACATCATTCCCCGACAACAGCCTATGAATCAACTCATGTACCAATAGCCCCAATTTATCCTCCTCCGATATAATAGCCTGCAGGCTCAAGGGAAAAGAGCGTGGAACCAGACTAGACCGATAGACCACTGCATTAATATACTTTTCTTTAAATTTTAAGCCTGACACCTCTTCCACACTTTTTTCTATCAACTCTCCTTTCTCTTCCCACAAGTTTTTGTATTCTTCGGTGACCGTCTCCACCTCTTTCCTGTCACAATCGGGGTAAAAATTTATCTGCATTTTTCTTTAATCATCATAATTTACAACTTAGACAAAACTTCACCTAACAACTCTATCTTATCCACCTCACCTTCTTTGAATAAAAAGGGTCTCAGTCTTCTTTTGTCAGCCTGAGAAACTCCCTTTTCTTCAAACCTTTCTCGAGCCTTTTCTATCAGCTCTGTTTTTCCATTTTCCTTCATAAACTCCCTATCGAGTCTTACTCCCCGAGCATACAACCAGACTATGTCATACATATCTCTCGGCTGCACTTGCCTACGCCCCACATAAGCCGCTATCTTTTGCACCAAAATCTGATCCAACTGATTGCTGACTATCTGCTCAATAAACCCGTACTTCGAAAACAAAACCGACCTGGTCTTTTGCCCCCGCCAGTGACGGGCATAGTCAATCTTAATCATCATCTTCTCCTTTGCATGTGAGGATATCCCCAGCTGATAAAGTATCTTGGGAAACCTTAATTCAAAATACTTCTTGTGCTCCCTTATCGTTTTTTTAAGTTCCAAATCTATATTCTCCGCCTCAAAACTACCCACCACTTCCTCCACCAACTCTTCTACCTGGTCATCACTTAAACCCAAATTGTCAAAATCCAGATCTTCTGAAAATCTAGGCAGTCCTTCCAAAAACCTCAGGCTCGTCCCGCCCACAAACGACATCTTGCTAGCCTTTTTCAAACCATAAAACTCTGCCAGAAATTTACTTTGCAGATACTCCCTTAAAACACCCCGCTTTTTTAAAGGCACTCCCTGATCGTCCGCCATCTGCAAGATCTGATCAAAGTTGGTTATTAAATTATTCATTTTATTATTAAATTAATCAATTACCTCCCCCACCCAGTCCGGGTACTTTTCAGCCCACCTGGACAACTTTTCCTCCTCCAAAAGACTTCTATCTACTCTGCTTGCCTGCAAGTCTTTTACTCCCTTCACGTAAATCCAGTCCAATAAAGCCTTCTCCGGCTCGGCTATCTGGTAGTACATGCCACTTTTACTATCCTTCACTTTCTTAAAACCAAAATAAAGCTCTTTTTTAAGTTTGCTGTATACAAAAACCCCCATCTGGTTTTCAAACTCTTTTGAGGTAATCGTTGTCACACTGGTAATCATATTCACCACCTCCGGTATCACCCCCTGATAATGCAAAGCCGTCTCCAAGCTTACATAAGAAGGCCTATACATAACACTCGCCACTACCATCTCCTCCACTTCCCTATCCGCCAGCTTATATATCCCTCTTTTTAACCGCACCAGCTCCCCTCTCTTTTCCCAACGGGAGAGCTGAATATTTATACTATTATTCTCTTCCTCAACAAACATCCTTTCAACCTGATTTGAACTAAAAATCGGATACTCCAGCTTGTCTTCTAACTCTTTTAATCTCATTAATAGTTAATATACATAAATGTACATTTTCTGTCAATACCCTTCTGGGCTCTCTCTTTTACCCAATCATCTACCCTACGGCCTAATCTCCCTCCATGTTACCCTCGAACTCCTCATCCCATCCGGCCCATTAACAATAAAGTCCTGACGGAAAATAAATCTGTGTGGTGGCTCACTGTTGTTAGTTATACCTCTATCTCTGTTTAACGAAACTCCATCCCAGCCAATAAACGTTCCTTCACCAATAAACTGTTGATCTGTACTGGTATCATCCGTTGATTCGATGTTTATAGTACTGTCTGCTACATAAACCCCTTCCAATAAGGTTACGTTGCTGGCCACATTAATACTCCCTGACGCTATTACAGCCAAGTAGGAGCCTTTCTCAACGTTAATATTACTTGTGATATTCACACTACCATCATGCACCACCACCATCGTCTCATCGCTTCCTCCTCCCCCCAGATCCCAATCACTATCAATGGTTACATTCCCTGAGCTTGTGTATATGCCAGTACTAGATCCGCTAGGCTTGCCACTCCCCTCCCAAGCCTGCCTGTCTACCCTACCTGTTACCACATTAAAGTATCCGTAATCTGCATTCCTTCCTTGATAGTCTGAGACAGCCTCCCAGCCCTCACTGCTTACCACTGCATTACCTGCCCCACCCAGATCTATATCTCCATTTCCCACAAATGCCACTCCCGGATTATCACGACTGCCATCTGTGTTAAATACCTGCCTTACCAAAGGTGTACTGCTGGTATAACTTCCCCCTGCATCTATCACATTTCCACAACTCTCCCAGTTCTCTGCTTCACCACAATTCGCAGGAATTACTGATTCAATCCCCTCATCTGCATACACATCACCACCCTGCACTTGAAACCAACTGCCATATATTCTCCAAAAACCCACTCTCCATTGTTCCACCTCAGCCTGATCACTCAAACTAGCTACCCAAGTACTGGGAGTATCCGCCACTCCAAAGTCACACATTAACTTGGGCGCATCTCCAATATATAAAGCCGTATCTAACCCTGAAAAGCTCATTAAATAATCATCCGGCACCCTTAAACTTGTCCCATTTATCAAGTAACTACCATCTGCGCTTGTAACATCACTATATACACCACTATGATTTGTCTGCGCCTCTGCCTGTATCATCACTCCCTCTATCTTAGGCTGCGCAACTATATTACTACAGTTATCTACCTCACTGGCATCAAAAAAAGTACCGGTTATCTCCCCTCTACAATCCTCTGTCTCTGTCTGATCAGTCTCATCACATGCATAATCTATTGTTCTAGTTCGCTCAAAAGTAACCGGATCACATGCACTCCAAGCACCTTCTGTATATGTACCCACATCTTCATCTGAACACGTACCTCCACATCCATCGCCCTGACCACATAGTGGTGATGAACAACTCGGAGTGCACCCACCATTACCACCATTACCACCACCTTCTTCATCTACCCAATAGGTACTACAATTATCCGATGTTTTACAAGGATACGCCGCATTCCCACAATATCCTGTACAGTTATTCGCCATTCCCCAAACACAAGCACTACTATTACCACCACCACCCGAATATGCACAACTGCATTCACCATGTAGACCCCCACAACCAATCGGACTACAAGTATAACTCCCGCCACAAGCCCAGTATGCCTCAATTTCATCAACTGTGAAAAAATTCCAAATCTTCCTAAACAACCCTCTGCCGATATCTACTATCGTCCTCTCCCTCGCCAAAATCCAGTGCTCATTCTCCCGCACTCCCTCCATTACTCCCAAGCTCTCCGTCATTACCTCTTCCGCCACCTGCCTATCAAAATATTTCTCTCTCTGTAAGGCCAAAACTGCATATATCGGCAGAAAATTTATCATCCGCTCATAATCTGCCTCACTCAATGACTTCAGCCTCACATTCACATGCAAGGGTACTCTATAAACATCTCCTTCAAGATATCCATTACCATAACTTGCTGATACTCCTTGAGCATCCACCAGTATATAATTCGATAATTTATCATCTTGATAGACAAACTTAATCTTTGAAAACTTCACCTCTCCTTCTGATCCTTCGGCCCTTAACCCATTACTCCATACCTCATTTTCTTCTAGAAACTCATCAAGCCTTACCATTCCTATAAATGATTTACTAATTTTAACTGAAGAATTATTCTCAAACTTAATTCTCCTATTCGCATTAATTATAGGTCTCAATATCCACAATCCTCCAATAATTAAAATCACCAAAAATATTAATAAAACCAAAATATCCCATCTTTTCCATCTCCTCATAACTCCAATATAACAAAAAATACCAACAACACACAACTTGCCTATTACTTCTCCTTACATCACTCAGCTGCCAGTATACCAATCTCATCACTAACAAACATCAGCTTCTTATACCCATCTGACTCTCTTTCCAACTTTGAATTAAGCTCTTCTTGCTGCTTCTCACCACTAATCGTATGACCCATCTGTTCGCCCGGGGAACTTTGCAACATTATCAAGGATATCATCAACCTTTCTGTCAGATGTTTTGAAGAAGTAGGATCTTTAGCCCATGCCTGACTGGGTAAATTAAACATCAACTGCAACTTTCCTTCTTCACTCTTTGCGTACCCAAGCATAACATTGTCTTTTTTAACCTCGATAGGAGACACATCTTCATCCATCACTTTATCACTACTCCTATAACTCGCCTCTTGCCTCTCGATTCTCATCTTCATTCTCATGTCATCATATATATAATCAGCTACCACCACATCAAACCCTTCCAGAGGATTTATCATCATCTGATCATAATCTCCGCCAGCCGTTAAATCCGCTCCTCCCACAGTAAACATTATTTGCTCATATTCTCCTGTTTTTTCTGCCTCATCCAGCATACTCACATACTCATCAAAGCCAGTCTCTAAATCCTTATGATGTCGCTGCCACGCCTTATGACAAGCCTTAACAAAAACCAGAGCCATTATATCCTCTGCTGACCCTTCCGTCTCATTATCAAATTCTGGATTTATCCCCACTCCGTTAATTTGATAGATTTCTTTAATCCTATCCCCAACCTTAAACTCCACAGATTCACCTGATAACACTTTCTCCCCCTTTTCCTTACCCAATCCCTTAGTCACTCCTGTAGCTTTCTCTAACTTAGTTATTGCCCCCACCGCCACCAATGCTCCTGCTATTTTCAAGAACCTTCTTCTCGATATACCTCCTTTTTTGTCCTCCCCTTTTTCAATATTCTTTGGTTGCTCTGAATTTATTGATTTTTCACTCATTTTTTTATTTTAAATTATTATAAATATATATTATAAGTTATTCTTATGCCTGTCAATTCAACTGCAAAAAAACCGCCAAACGGCGGTTAATAAGTTTTATTAGCTTTTTGCTAAAACTATGGTGTCCTGCACCTCAAATTCAGACATCTGTTTGTAGTATATCTTTATATCACCCCCTGTCAAGCCTTATCTCTTATAAAAATTTGCACTCTCTAAAAATCAATTCTTGCGTTTTACTTATTATTTACATCAACCAGAGCTCTTAACTACTTTCATCAAAGGCAAAGCTCATATCTATCCACAACAAAAGATAACTAAAAAAATATTAACTCTCCCTCCTCATATATTTAAGATGAGAGAAATCGTTTACATAATATATCCTCCACTTATCTTTCTCAGCACTATATTTCAACAAAAACATTCATCTTTTTAATTTCCTTAACTTTAATTCTAGCAACCATCCCATCCCCAAGCTTCATTTCTACGAATTCTCCCACCTCAGCTCCTAATAAACTCTTCCCCAATGGGGTTTTATGGCTAATCCAGCCTTCATGTAACTCAGAATCTACCGGTCCCACAATGGTAAACACTTTATCTTCCTTCTCCTTGTTGTACCTAACCACCACCTCATTCCCTATTCCTACCTCATTCGTCTCTTCACGCGGTTTAATAATCTCCACATTCTGCAATTTCTGCTTTAATTCTCTAATTCTGCTACTGGCTACATCTCTATTTGCCACTGCTATATCAAACGCCGCGTTATCATGCCAATCATACTCTTCACCAGCCGCACTACCTATCGCCAAGTTCTGTTTTTTAAACTCATCCTTAGCCTCCTTTAGCCTCCTTTCCAAAACCTTTTTACCTTCCAAAGTCATATAATTCTTTTTCACCGAATTTATTCTTTTATTACCAAATTAACCAATCTTCCCGGTACGAATACCACCTTTCGCTCTTTACCTTCCACATACTTTTGCACCTGATTCTGCTTTAAAGCCTTTTCCACTACTTTCTTCTCATCTTGAGCCTCACTTTTCTCCATCTTAATAACAGCCCGCAGCTTGCCATTCACCTGAACTGGAATCTCTACTTGTTTTTTCTCCAAAAGTTTTTCTTCAAACTCAGGCCACTCTCTTTGGTGTAGTAACCCCTCTCCTCCAATTTCTTCATACAACTCTTCACTAATAAACGGTGCCAAAGGTGAAAGAATAACCAAAAACTTCTCCATATCTTTCTTTGACAGCTTCTCCCCCTCTTCGCGCCACATATTGGAAAACTCCATCAAAGCTGCCACCACCGTGTTGTATGAGAGCTTCTCGTAGTCTTCCTTGGCCTTTTTAATCGTCTCCGCCAGCTTTCTTTTACTCTTCTGGGTTGTCTGCTTTGCTTGTTTGTTCTCATCCAATACTGTTCTGTATACTCTATCCAACCACTTTCTTACCCCTCTCATGCCCGAGTCTTGAAAGTCTCCTCCCTGACTATATGGACCCAAAAACATCAAGTAAGTCCGTAATGCATCCGCCCCGTATTTTTCTATATACTCATCCGGGTTAATCACATTCCCCTTTGACTTACTCATCTTGGAGCCATCTTTAATGATCAGGCCATGCGAGTACAAAAATGGAAACGGTTCTTCAAAAGACAAATAACCAAAGTCATGCAAAGCCATAGTTACAAATCTCGAGTAAAGCAAATGCAACACCGCATGCTCCGCTCCACCAATATAAGCATCCACTGGCAGCCATTTTTCCAACCTTTCTTCAACAAACGGCTCATTTTTGCCCTCCTTCACCCATCTACCTTCATTCATATGCACATAGGCCAAAAAGTACCAAGAACTGTCAACAAACGAATCTGACACATTAAGCTCACGCTTAGCCTTACCTCCACACTTAGGACACTCAGTCTCTTTCCACTCATCAGGCGCATTAGACAAAGGCGTTGTTCCTCCTCCTTTAGGCTTATACTCTTCAATATCCGGCAACTCAACTGGCAACTCTTCCTCTGGTACCGGCTGCCAGTCACACTTCTCACACTTAACCATCGGAATCGGCGGACCCCAATAGCGTTGACGAGAAATAACCCAGTCCCGCAGATGATAATTAACTTGTCTCTCAGCCAATCCCCTGCTTTCCAAGCTTTCCAGTATCTCTTCTCTAGCTCCCTTTGAACTTAAATCGCTGTACTTGCCTGAGTTGACAAGTACTCCATCTTCCTCAAAGGCTCCCTCACTTTTAACTTCACCATCTTCAGGCTTAATCACTTTCTCAATTGGCAATCCGTATTTCTCTGCAAAATCATAGTCACGCTGGTCATGGCCTGGTACTCCCATTACCGCACCTGTCCCCACCGTTGATAGTACATAATCACCCACATAAACAGGTAGCTCTTCCTCATTTACTGGGTTAATCGCTCTAATCTTTTCCAGCCTTACCCCACTTTTCTCTCCTGCCTCAACCAATCTTTCCTGATCACTCATGCGCAGACTCTCTTCAACATAGTTTTCAACTTTTTCGCTCACCTTAAGACCCCGCTTCTGCCAGCTCTTTACCGTCTCCGGAGACACAGCCATAAAAGTGGTACCAAAAATAGTATCAAGTCGAGTAGTAAATATCTCCAAATCAAATTCTTTACCCTTTATATCAAACTTTACCTTCACTCCTTTTTTCCTGCCAATCCACTGTCTTTGAGCTGTTTTTATCTTCTCCGGCCAACGCAAGCCATCACGACTAGCTTCCCAGTCATCTTCTACCGGCCCTACCTTACCTGTCTGACTGTCCTTGTCTTCCCCATCAATATTCTCCAAAAGTTTATCTGCATAATCAGTTATCTTAAAATGCCAGCTCTCAACTTCCCTTCTTTCCACCTTACTTTTACATCTCTCACAAGCTCCAGCCTCTACTTGCTCATCTGCCAGCACAGTCTTACACTGCCCACACCAGTTTACTTGTGCAGCTTTTTTATATGCCAAACCATTTTTATACATCTGAACAAACATCCACTGAGTCCAGCCATAATACTCACTTTTATATGTCTCCAACTTGTTCTCCCAAGCAAAACCATTACCAATCATCTTAAGTTGCTTATAAAAATTCTTCTCAGAGATCTTAGCCTGCTCTGCTGGGTGCTTACCTATCTTTAGGGCGTAATTTTCAGAGTGAATTCCAAACCCGTCCAGACCGATCGGCTCAAATACATCTTTACCTAAAAGTCGCTGGTATCTGCCATATATATCAGCACCTACAAAAGCATATACATTACCTACATGCAGCCCTTCCGCTGACGGATAAGGAAACATCATTAGGTTATAAAAAGGTTTCTCTGCCTTTTCCAAATCAACCTCATAAACTCTCTCATCTCCCCACTTACTACTCCATTTATCTTCGATTTTCTGGTGATTATAATGATCTTTACTCATACGACAATTCTATCACAGCCTCCTTTCTATTTTTAAGCTAAAAAAACAACCTCCAATTAAACTCCCAAATATTCATTTTCACTAACCAAATAGTCTCACACAAGCTAATGATAGAATACTTTTAAATTGCGCTCATTCAATCTTTTTATCACTAGTCTAAGAAAACACTTAAATAGATTTTTCATTCTTCTCAAAAGAACCTGGAGAATTTACTTTCACCCCCCACCTGAGACAAAAATCTATCAATCTGCCAAGGACCTTCCCGTCTTGACTAAAAAAACAACCACTGTTTCCACCCAAAAACAACCTAAACAAGTTGCTCTTTACCAAAACCATGTCTTTGTTTCCTGCATGTCAAGCCGCAAACTCCAAGTTTTTGACTTATCTAAAAAACTACACCTAAAAAAAGAGTTCAATCTCCCAAATCAGGTAGTAGAAGTTAAAAGACAACAAGATCTAATTATGGTTACTACCACCAATTTTTCACACCTGCCTCCTCATCACAACAAACTCTGGTTAATTGACCCCCGTAGTCTGAAAATCATTTCCTCCGTCAACACCCAAGGTAATTGGAGCAAGGTTCCTGCCCTACACCCTAGCGGTAAATACATCCTAGTCAGCAACTGGAAATCTCACGATATTTCTGTGATTGATATCCGAAATCGCTCTCGCCCCTCAGTTATAAAACTCCTCTCACCCCCAAAAGGTCGTCAACAACTAGAGTCCCCCAGAGCTATCGAATTCACTCCTAACGGCAGAACAGCTCTTGTCACCGGTTTTTACTCCCAAAACATTTTAGAAATCAGTTATCACCCCAAAAGAGGCTTCCACTTTGAACACATTTCTTCCCGATTAACTCCCAACCAGCAATATGCCGGCAATCCTCGTGATTTAATCACCCTCAACTCCCAATATGCCGCCTTTTCCAACCTTGGCCTAAATACTGTTAATCTTTGGTCTATCCCTGAAAGAAAACTACTCACTAGCACTAAGGTAGGTAAACAACCTAACTCTCTGTGTCTTTTAGACTTCAACCCTCTTTTAGCCGTATCTTGTCGGGCATCTCAGGCAGTTTATCTTCTTAATCCTCAAACATTTAAGATTCTTGGTCGATCTTCTTACACTGGACAAGAGCCTACCGGGCTTTGCTCAACCAAAAACGGCTTTCTAGTCACAGCTTTTAACTCCCATCAGCTCCACTTATATCACCCTCTATCCACCTAGCCCCCAATATCCCCACTACTTATTGCTTACTATTAAATCTACTCCATCAATCCTTCTACTACTCTCTCCATCCTCATTCCTCGTGAACCCTTCACCAGTACCGTCTCTTGCCCTTCTTTTAGCCACTCTACAATCTCCTCTGGGCTTTCTGCTCGTAACACCCTCTGTCTATCTCCCCCTGCTTTAATAATGCCATCAGCTGTGCTTTTGCTCTCCTCACCCAGCACTGCCAGCTTGCTTACTCCCTTTTTTGCCGCATACTCACCTACATGTTTATGGGCTCTCTTGCTATGCTTACCCAGCTCCAGCATATCTCCCATTACAAATACTCCCTTTTTATCCAGATCAGCCAACACCTCAATGGCTGCCTTGCAAGCTTGCGGACTGGCATTATATGTATCATCAATAATCAATCTCTCACCTGCCCACTTTGGCTCCAATCTCTGCTCTACTGGCTTAATTTTCTTCAATCCTCTTTTTATCTCTTCTATCTTCATTCCCTCAATCATTCCCACCGCCACAGTCATCGCTGCCAGCTTAGCATTATGTCTACCCATAAGCTTTATCTCTACCTCTTCTTCTCCCAATCCATAGTTAATCTTAAACTTACTCCCCACCTTTTTGCCCCTATCAAAATGCGTAAAACTACTAACTACTATGTCATTATCTTTCCCAAATCCATACGTCAACACCCAAGCCTTTGTCTTCTTAGCCAAGCTCCTCACCTTGTTACTATCTCCATTTAAAACCGCCCAACTATGCTCAGACAATCCTTTAATCAACTTACTCTTCTCCTCTATCAACCCATCCAAAGAACCAAAATGACTCTCGTCTGCATGCGCCAAAGAAAGCTCAGTCACAACCCCAATTCTTGGCTGAACCAACTCCAAATACGCACTCATCTGGCCAAAATCATCCACTCCCATCTCACAAATCATCTTTTCATTGTCTTGCAGCCTCAATACTGTCAGTGGAATGTTAAAAATAGGATCCAAGTTCTCCCGTGTTGCTTCTATCTTAAATACCTCTGACAACACTGCTTTTATCATTTCTTTACCACTCGTTTTACCCACACTGCCAGTTATCCCGATTACATCTACATGTGGGTGTAACTTGAGCCAAGCCTTGGCAACTTGCCAGCGTAGGCTGCGAAATGCTTTTTTAACTATATTGCTTTCACCGTAATCAAATTTATCCATAAGACACCATAATTACTTTACCTAAAAACACTTTTTTAAACTCTTCCTCTCCTATCTTTCTATCCTCTCCCTGCCTATCAAACCCGTAAGGGTCATTTACTATCCATGTTCCTTTTACAAACTCTTTTAACAGCACCAAATGACTACCTGGTTTACTTTTAATAGAAGCTATTACATAACTACCGTCGATCTCATTTTTCAACTCCTTTGCCTTCACTCCCTCTCGCCTCTTAGACTGCAAACCTCTCTCTTCCATCATTTTCATCAAGCACTGATGCCGCCAACCCACATCTTTCTCACCCCTTATATTTTTATATGCATAGCCGTTCATCTTCAACCCCTCCAACACCAACTCCATCAGCTTCCCTTCCCACAAATTCTCACTTTGAAAAATCATCGCCACATTAGCCACCCCGCAAGCTCGCCACGCCCAATAACTGTACTCCTTTAGGTTTCTAGCTCCAAATCTCTTCGCTGCTTGCTTGTCATTTATCAATCCATTAACCTTCTCTACTTTTTCTCTGTTACCCTCCGCTAACTGGTCAACATAGACTGCTTGCATAGCTTCTATCTTACCAGCTACAAATCTTTAACCATATACTCACCCTCAAGCCTGTATCCCCATTTTTCATAATACTGGTGGGTGCCAATTGCTGAGATAACTGCTACCCTTTTGTAGCCCGCCTTTTTAGCTTGTTTTTCTGCCTCTTCCAGCAACTCCTGTCCCAATCCTCTGTGTTGCACCCTCTTCTTTACTCTCTCACTTAACCCCAACACCGTTCCATAGGTATGAATCTCACGTACAATTGCCGCTCCTTCAAGTTCATCAAAGAGCATCTTCTTATCAGCATTTGGCAATCGCAGACGTAAAATTGAGTACAATTTGTCATCTTTTTCAAAGCTCATAAACAACTCCTCTCCGCCACTAGTTTCCAGCCTCAAAATACTCATTTTGGGTCTATCTGTATACTCACGTAGTTTGATCTCTCGACATCTGATACACCTACACCCCACTCCACTTTCCTCCTTCAACTCGTCTTTGATAATCTGGCGCATGTTTGACTTATGAGTGCCACTCTTTACCCATTTTTTGGAAATATCTCTCACTAACCTATCTATTCTTACCCACTCAGGGGTCACTGCCTTAATTTTTTTCAAAACTTCTTTTAAAGTCTGATCATCATAAGCTTCAAACTCACCCTGCTGGTGCATTCTGTGCAGCACCGTGCCAGCAATTACCTGAGTAGGATAAACCTTCAAGTAATCAGGCTTGAATCGCTTATCTTCAAACATCTGCTTGGCCATCTTAACGTCTTTTTTGGGGTTACTTCCCGGCAAGTTAGGCATAAAATGATAAGAAACCTTAAAACCTGCATTCTTCAGTTTCCTAGTTGCCTGCGCCACCGCCTCAATACCGTGCCCCCTTTTGATTATCTTTTGAATCTTCTCATCAAAAGCCTGCACTCCAAGCTGAATCTTAGTTACTCCCAGCCTTCTATATAGCCTTACTTCCTCATCACTCACCCAGTCTGGTCTTGTCTCCACACTTATTCCCACCGCTCTTCTATCAGCCGTCTGGTTAACTTTCTTAGCTTCTTCCAAACTCTCCGCCCTCTTGCCATTTAAAGCCTCATATATCCCCTTAAAAAACTCAATTTTGTAATCATCCGCATACGCCCCAAACGTGCCTCCGATCACAATCAACTCCACTTTGTCAGTCTTATGCCCCGTTTTCTCAAGCTGCTCTAATCTAGACTCAACCTGCTTATATGGGTCAAAATCATACTTTAAGGCCCTCTGGGCTGCTGGTTCATCAGGTAGATAACTTTTAGGCAATCCAGCCTCCAGTGGACAGTAAATACACTCGCCAGGACAAACAAAAGCCTTGGTCATCACCGCCATCGGAGCTACTCCTGACTGGCTGCGCACCTTGCTGGTTGTCATCTCCCTCTCCAGCTCGATATTAGGCTCAATTTTCCCCTCTTCCAGAAGCTTTCTATATGCCACATACACATCGCTGTGCTTGGGCATCTTACCCAAATCCTCTGCCCAACTGCGCTTAAAACTCTCCAGATTATCTGGTTTTAGTTTGCTGAAATCCTGGTAAAGGAATTCTTTTATGTCCATACTTAAAAACTTACCATCCACTGATAATTCAACTCAACTACCCACAATTAGGCTTCTCAAAGCAATCAACACTTCTTCCTTCAATCTTGGTACTGCCTGATTTAGCTTCTCTTTACTCAACAAAGGATTTAAATCCTGATATAGTACTTTCTCTCCCACCTCATTTTCTACAAACTCAACCAGCTCTTCTATATATTTAGTCATACTCACCCCTCTTAAGTCTTCCACCACTTTATTGTTTATTCCATATCCTTGCTTAAAAAAATGACCAACATCATAAACATCTCTCCCTGCTATCCCCTTTCCCTCCTCATAACGAGCCTTTAACGCCACCAGTTTATTTGCAAACATCGTCTCGATCGTCTGTGCCTTACAATACTTATCTATCTCCACCAAATACACTTTTTTATACTCATTAGCCTCAGACACCAAATCTCCAATCTCCAGCTTCAAGGTGTTGCGCTCATTTGCCGCATCTCTGTACTTTAAGAAAAACTGCAACTGCTCTTTTGCCTCATCTTTAACTTCATACCCCAAACTGTCTATTACCTGATGGATCTTTTGACGCAAATTACTTTTTTTCTCTTTATCCAGTAAATCAAAATCCAAGTCCACACTAAACCGGTCCAGATATCCCAGCATGGCCGCACAACTTCCACCCTTAAAATAAATACTTGAAACAATCTCCACATCAGCCAAAAGCTTCTGCAGCAAGCTATACATCGCCAGTTTATGAGGCATCTCGTTTCGTCTTGGTACTTTCATCATTTTAAAAACACCTGCTTTCTAATTTCTTCAACCCTGTTTTCTACTTCTCCCCACTTCTTATCAAAGTAAAAATCAGAATTATAATACAATATATCAGCAATGGCTCTTGCCTTACTCGCTTGAGCATACTCATGTTTAAACTCTATCCCCATCTGGTTATACAAATACTCCTTTTTCATTTTTCTGCAGCTATACTCTCTTCCCCCCGCCTCAAACTCCAACGATCTCTCTCCTATTAAAGTAACTCGCCTCACCACCTGATTAATCAGCCCTTCTTTAGCTAGTACCGTCTGCAAACTGACATAACAAAAACCTTTCATGTAGGCCGTACCCAACACAAACGGATCTAGCTCCTCTGGCGGCATCACACTATATACTCCTTTTCGCACACTAAACAACACTTCCCTCTCCAAATAGCGATAAATCGTCTTCAGCAAGGTGTTTCTCTTCTTTATCTGCCACAACAAAGCCAGATCATCTGTCTTAAATATCTTTCTGCCCTGTTTTAACAACTCTGATTTGTAATCCATAAGATAATTACCTAAAAATTTATTTGAAGACGATTTATGTACGTATATGTACATAATACGCCCCCTAAAATACTATGTCAAGCTTTTTATTAATTCATTTCCCTCAAACTCTTCACTTTGCTAAAATTTCACTAAACAAAACCTTTATGTCCATACTTAAAAACTTACAACTAACTTACAATCACATAGCCTCAGATCATGCCTCCTATCATCCCAGGCTTTGGCCGGGTCTAAAGCCCTTCATCCAAAAAATTCAACCTGATCAGAAAGTACTTGATCTTGGCTGTGGCCATGGTCGTGTACTAAACTACCTACCAAAGCAGCTTAATTATACCGGAATCGACTTCTCCAAAAAATGGCTCAACCAGGCCCGTCAGTCTTTTCCCTCTCACAACTTTATTCAAGCTGACCTAACCAAGCCTCAAGCCTGGCAGGACCTTGATCAGTTCGACGCAATCTTAACCATCGCCTTCATTCATCATTTACCTGAAAAATCTCAACAACTTTTTGTCTTAAAACAAGCCAAAAAACATCTTAAAAAAGATGGCTTACTTATCTTAACTACCTGGAGACTGCTTAGACCAAAATTCGCTATCCAGCATCTTAAAAGCCTGCCCTTAAAGATAAAACACTTAAACTTACGCTTTCTCAAAATTCCTTACAAAGACACCAACCACTCCCGCTTTTACACCGCTCTGGATAAAACATGCCTTCAAAAACTCCTCAAACAAGCTGGCTTTAACATAAAATCCGTCAAACAAACCGAAGATAACCTAATCTTTCTCTGCTTTTAAACCTCACTTTTAATCTCAGCTCCCAACCCTTTATAAACCGAGATAATGTCAGGATATCTTCTCTTTAAAATATCCACTCCATGAATCACCGTCCTCACCTCATCAGCTAAGGCTGCCAAAAACACTGCTTTTGTGGACTGAATTACCTTAGGCGGTGCCACTTCTCCACCTGTAAAGCTCACCGGACCGTGAATCAAGATTCTTTGCGGGTCAGCCATCACAATGTCTCCTCCCAAGCTGTTAAGTTCTCTCACAAAATCAAAACCGCTCTCATACATCCAGTTCTTAAGCATCAACCTTCCTTTTGTCTTGCAAGCCAAAGTGGCCATAACTGGGATCACATCTACCGGAAATCCTGGCCAGGGACGCGGATATAACTTTGGTAAATTGTCAGCTGCCATCGGATACCTGCCCGACAGATCATAACGCAATCCTTTCTCTTCTCTTTCAACAACAATATCATCACCATCTTTTTCAACTTTCACACCAAACAAACCAAACCAGTCAATCAATCCATCAATTACTCCTGCTTTATTAGCTCCCAATATCCTTATCTTCCCGTCTGTCACTGCCGCAGCTACCATAAAACCAGCAATGTCAACAAAGTCAGGACCGGGAGTAAACTCCGAGCCCCTAAGATCGCTTTTTCCCCTTACAGTCAGTTTATTAGATCCCAATCCTTCAATCTCAGCTCCCATGCGCTGCAAAAGCTCCTGTAGCTCCACTACATGTGGTTCAGCTGCCGCATCCACTATCTCTATCTGCGTTTCTATTCCCGCAGCATACATAAGCAAATTCTCTGTGGCTGTCACCGAAGCTTCAAGCTGCCAAATGCGATAACATTCTTCAAGCTTTTCAGGTACTTCAAAAAAGACACTGTCATCTTCCAGCTTAACTTTCACTCCCACTTTTCTAAATACATCCACATGTCCCGAAATTGACCTGTGCCCCAAAACGCAACCACCCGGCAGAGGAATTCTTGCCTTGCCCATTCTAGCCAAAAGGGGCCCTACAAACATCAAACTGGCCCTAAACTGACCTCCCAACTCCTCGTCAATCTTGTAATTAATTAAATCCTCAGCCTTAATCTCAACTCTACCTCCCTCTCTTTTAACCTTAGCTCCCAGTTTCTCCATAATCGCCAAGATCTTATCTACATCACTAGTCTGGGGTATACCTTCATAGACAACTTTTTCTTTACTCAAAAGAGCTGCCGGCAAAACTGCCACTACTGAGTTTTTGTTAGCAATTGGTTTAACTTCTCCTTTTAATTTCTTGCCACCATGTATTTCTACCATTCCATTCATATCTGCCCATTCTACATACTTTAAGTTAACTTTTAAATCCCTTACTTAACACTTCCTCAGCCGTCTCAACGTCACTCCAGGGCATCTCTCCCTCGCCCAAGTTCAGGCTTTGCTCATGTCCCTTGCCTAAAATCATCACCCAGTCTCCCTCATTAGCCTCCAAAATAGCTCTTTTGATAGCCTCTCGCCTATCATCTTCCCTGATATAATCCTTTCCCTTTTTACCTCGAGCCATCTTACAACCCTTCTCAATCTCTTTGAAAATCTCATCCATCTTCTCACTACGAGGATCCTCAGCAGTGATAATCGACAAATCTGCCAAAGCTACTGCCACCTGACCCATCGGCCTTCTTTTACTGGCGTCCCTTTCTCCCGCACAACCAAATACTACAATTATTCTATTACCCTCTTCCAAAAACTCCTCGCGCACCAGTTTCAACACCTGCCACATCGACTGAGCAGTATGGGCAAAATCAACCACTACATGCAAATCCTTGTCATTAGCAACTTTTTCAAATCTGCCTTCAACCTTAGCCAGCTTTCCTACTCCCATCTGTACTTTATCAACCTCAATTCCCAACAGCTCCGCTATTTTACTAGCCGCCAATATATTTTCCTGGTTGTACTCTCCCAAAAGCTGGCTTTTAAACACCCTCCACTCATTCTCATACATCATCTCAAACTGCTGATAGACCTTCTCTTCAAGCTCTACATACTCAGTCTCTGACACTTCCCTTCTTCTATCAAAAAGAATCAACTTCTCTTTTTCTACCTCCAACTTCTCCAGACCGGCAATTCTCATGTTCAAAACAGCTTTCTTGCTTTTATTAACTAACTTAAGCTTGGCCTTTCTGTATTCTTCTTTACTTTTATGTAAATCCAAGTGCTCACTGGCAATGTTGGTAATTACCCCCACTTCAAACTGACTGTCTCCAAATCTGTCTTGCACCAAAGCGTGCGAGGTTACCTCCACCACCGCATACTCAAGACCTGCCTCCACCATCTCACTTAAAAACTTAAAAAACACTTTAGGGTTAGGGCTGGTCGTATGCAGCCCTGTTGATCTAGCCTTCTCACCGATTTTAGCTTCAATAGTTGACAACATACCTACCTTTTTACCCGCCGCTTGCAAGATGTTGTAAATCAAGCTAACCGTCGTCGTCTTCCCGTCGGTGCCGGTCACTCCTATCATCTTCAGTTTCTTTTCAGGCTGTTCATGCCAGGCTGACTCAATCCTAGCCCAAGCCAAACGCCCATTCTCAACCTGAATATATGGCACATCAAGCTCCATGTCTTTCTCACCCAAAACTGCTTTTACCCCTTTTTCAATCGCCTGTTTTATATACTCATGTCCGTCAGTCTCAACACCCTTGTAAGCAATGAACAAATCTCCCTCCTCAACATCTCTTGAATCCGTCTTAACTGCCCCAACCTCAATCTCACCCAGACTCTCTTTACTCAATACCTCAACATCTACTAGTAAATCTCCCAAAACTCTCATAAGAATAGTTTACCTTTTAGTGAGTTGGCATTAAAGCCAGGTGTCTGGCTCTCTTTATCTCTGTGGCTACTCTTTTCTGATGCTTCCTGCACAAACCTGTGTACTCAGCTGGTCTTATCCTGTTCTTATTAGACAAAAACTCGCCCAATACCTCAAGATCCTTGTAATCAGGCTCAGTCTTGCTGCCACAGAAGTGACATCCGCCTTTATCAGTTATTTTGTTTTTCTTATCTTTATCTTTTGCCATTTTTTGTTTTTATATTTCCTAAAAAGGGATGTCATCAGCTACTTCCTCTGCTGCGTCTTCATCCTTATCAGCCTCTTTTGGCTTCTCTTCCTCATTCTTTTCTTCGCCCTGTGCTTCTTCTTCAACAAGATCAGAAGTATCCAGATCCATACCATCCTCTTCATCTTCACTCTCATCATTATCTCCGTATTGCCCTTTTCCAAAAGCAATCATTTCATCAATCACAATCTCAACGGTTTTGCGGTCTTGGCCATCCTTGCCTTCCCATTCACGGGTTGAGATTCTACCCTCAAGATATACTTTTCTTCCTTTATGAAGAATCTGATCACAAATCTCTGCCAACTTAGCCCAAGCTACAATATTATGAAACTCTGCTTCTTCATTGTGCTGACCGGACGAATCGGTCCACTCACGATTAGTAGCTACTCCAAAAGTACATACAGCTGTACCGGAAGGAGTGTATCTAAGCTCCGGATCACGGGTCAAATTTCCAATTAACTCAACTTTGTTTAAGCTTCTTGCAGCCATGTGTATTATAAGTCTTTTCCGGCCAAACAGCCTTTCTGACTCATTATTCTTTAATTGTTAATAAACTTCGCATAATATCATCTTCCAAACCAATTCTTCTCTCCAAATCTTTAACTTTACTAGCATCAATCTCTACCTCCATGTGAGCATAAACAGCTCTCTTATTTTTCTTGATCGGGTAAGCCAGTCCCTTCTCTCCCCAATAATCAAACTCGGACAAAGATCCACCAGCCTTGTTAATAATAGACCCAATTAACTTCTCAGCTTTTTCTTCTTTGGTGTCAACAGGAAAAATCACTGTCAATTCGTATACACGCTTGCTCATCTGTATCTCTCGTTACTTTTTTTAAATAAATAATTTATTTTTTACAACTCTTGTATTTTACAATTTTTCTTTTCCCCAATCAAGAACCACTGACAAACTCAACCGCTTCTCCGTCTTCAATCTTGTAGTCCGCCCCCACTACTCTCACCCTGCCCTCCTGGGCTGCTATCTGCCAACTGCCCCAGTTAGCATACTCCTCCCAGTCAATCACTCTGGCTTTAATAAACTTCTCCTCAAAGTCTGTATGTACCACTCCAGCCGCCTTTCTGGCTTCAATTCCTCTCTTTACCGGCCAGGCCCTTATCTCCTCCTCCGAAGTAGTAGTATAAAAAATAATCAATCCCAATTTAGCAAATGCTACTCTTATCAATCTATTTAATCCCAGCTCCAAGATTGACAACTCTTCCAAAAACTCCTCTCGCTCTTCTTGTGACAACTGCCATACCTGCTCTTCAAGCTTAGCTGCCAATGCAATGGCAGGTATATCAAGCTCTTGTCCAACTTTGCTCTCAACCTCTTTGATCTCTCCTAATTTATCTTCATCTACGTTAACCACCACTATCTCCTCCTTGATGGTCAACAGATTCAACTGCTTTACTTCTTCACTTCTCCTCTCCTCCAGTTCCCGCACCGGCACACCTTCATTCAAACTTTCATAAAGGCTTTTCAAAACTCTTTTCTCTTCTTTCTGATTAACTCCTGTCTTATCCAAAGCCTTCTCCACTGTCTCCAGATCTTTTAAAATAAGCTCTGCTTGAACAGTCTGATAATCATCTAAAGGGTTCTTGCCGATCTTCTCTACTCCTTCAGCTTCAAAATCACGCACTACATGACAAATCAAATCCACTTCCCTGATCTGGCCTAAAAACTGATTTCCCAACCCTTCGCCATCAGCTGCTCCTTTAACCAATCCGGCAATATCAATAAATGTCACCGTCGCCTGTTTTTTATTATCAATACCAGTGGCGTTTGATAATCTATCCAATCTATTGTCAGGCACTCCTACCACACCCTTGTTTGGGTCAATGGTGGCAAATGGATACTCAGCCGTTAAGGCTTTCTGCTTGCCCAAAAGGGCGTTAAATAAAGTAGACTTGCCTGCATTAGGTAGCCCTACTATTCCTACTGATAAACTCATTTTTTCTCCTCAGTAAATCGTATAATAATCTGCTTACACCACCTTTTTGTCTCATCAGCTTTAATTCCACTTTCTCCCGCTTTAGCAATTATTAAAGCAAATCGGTACATCTGCCGATTTCCCAAAGTAAAATCTACTCCATTTCTCAAAAGAAAAAAGTGGCTAAACAAAACTGCCATTCTCTTATTTCCATTTTCAAACGGATGGCCCCTAATTAACTGATTAAAATATGCCGCTGATGCGTCAGCTACAGTCGCATTCAAGTAATTCCCGTCATAGGTCTGCCTCACTGAATCCAAAATACCCTCTAACTTACCTGGATACCTGCTATCAAAAACCGGAATCGGTTCCCCAAATTCAAGCCCTTGCTTAAAGCTCTTGAATAGAAGAGCGCAAGTCTTCAGGGTCAGCCAATTCTTGGCAGTCTTTTGCAGTTTCTTGGTCATACTTCTCCAGCAATTTATAGGCCTTCTTGTATTTTTTCAGACTATACTTCACACCTTCCTCAACGGAAAAATTCCTCTTACCTGAAAGGCTACTCAATAAAAAATTGACAAACTTCATCATAACCCAATTATACCAGTCTAGCCTCTCTTGTCTATCCAATTACACTCTTTCTCCAACACTTTAACATTCACCTACTATTCCTCTTAAGCTAAATACACCTCATCACCCTCTCTTACTCTTTCCTTTACCTTAATACCTACTTCCTGGCCGGCTTCTGCTTCCTGCAGTTTTTCGTGATCAAACTCCATATCATCAACTTCCTGCTCAAAATCAGTAGTTGCTCCCTCAAAAATAACCTTGTCACCTACAGACAGCTTACCTTCCAGCTTCACAATAGCTACATTAATACCAGTATAAAAGTGAGTTACTTCACCTATTTTCTGATCTTTCATTTACTCTCACCTCCTTTCATTGCCTTCATCTTATCATAATCACCTCACCTCAAGCTTTATCTTCGTCCCCTCTACAGTCACTTCATATCCTGTACTGCTCTTAACCTCTATATAGTACTGATTTTGCCCTCTCCATATAGACAGATTCTCAGAATAAAAACTTGCTTTCCCCCCACTTGCATTACTAACTAAACTACCATCAACTGCTCGGTTGTTAGTTGCGTCATAAATTCTTGCATAAGCTACTCCATTACCATCCTTTACCTCAATCCACCCCTGCCAGGTAGCTGAAACCAACTCCCCATATAAAGAAGTATCCATCCACTTCTCGCTACCACCAATCCTTACCCAATCTCCCCCTTTTGCACTGCCGCCTGATAAATCAACCGTCTCTATATGCGTCTCTTTCACCACACTAGCCTGTGAAGTCGTCTCCGTTGGAGTCGGTGTTGGCGTTGCCACCAACTCATTCTTAATCAAAGCCACCTTCTCATCTACAATTTTACTGACACACTCCCTATCACAACCATCAGTCTCAACCACCTCACTACCCATCTGTTCAACTTGCTCTCTATCAACATTACCCAGTCTACTCTCTATTATTGCCTCAACGCACTCTCTGTCACAGATATTTGTCTCTCTTTGTTGCTCAACTACCTGTGATTGATTACTATTTAAAATCTTCCAGTTAACAAACGCCAAATCCACAAACAGCAAAACTCCCAGTATTACCAATAAAATACTCCCCAACTTCTTCATATCTCCATCATATCGTATTTACCAAACTCCTAACTACTCAGAAACAATCTTGGTTTGTTCATCCTCATCCTCAAGCTTAAATCCCTGGCTTTCAATCTTCTCTCTTACCTCATCTGCCTCATCCCATTTTCTCTGCTCCCGCAGCCATTCTCTTTTTCTTACCAGCTCCCGAATTCTCTCCGGTATCTCAACTATTTTTCTCTCCTGCAGCCCCAAGCCCAAAATTCTGTCAAATCTGATCACACTTGCCAGCTTATCTCTACCTTCCTCTTCACTTTTTATCATATCCCACATCACCGCCAGCGCTTTTGGCATGTTCAGATTATCCTCCACCGCCTCTACAAACTTTTCTTCATACTCAAAACAGCCTCCACCCTTTTCCCCCTTCTCTTGCCAATGACTGACTCTACTTACCAGCTTCTTTCGGGCCACCTTGGCTGCCTCCAGAGCCTCCCAGGTAAAATTCAACGGCTTACGCCAGTGTCCTGTCAAAAAAAAGTATCTTAGATCAAGCGCTGAGTATCCCCTCTCTTCCAGATCATGCAAACTATATGCATTACCCAAGCTCTTCCCCATTCTGCCTCCATCCACTTGCAAAAATGCTCCATGCAGCCAGTACTTAACAAACGGCTTTTTTCCACTTACTGTCTCACTCTGGGCAATCTCATTCGGATGGTGTGTAGAACGCAAGTCTTCACCACCAATATGAATATCAAACTGACTGCCCAGATATTCCATACTCATAGCCGAGCACTCTATATGCCAACCGGGAAACCCTATCCCCCAAGGACTGTCCCACTCCATCTGTCGATCTTTCTCTTTTGAAAACTTCCATAAAGCAAAATCTCGCGCATCCTTTTTCTCCTCATTAACTTCAACTCTTGCTCCTTCTTTTATCTCATCCAACGATGATAACTTGCCATACTCATTGCCTGCTTTTTCATAAGCGCTGGTATCAAAATACACTCCATCCGATATCTGATAGGCAAACCCTTTCTTCTCAATCTTTTCAATCATCTCAATCTGCTCATCAATATGAGCCGTTGCCTTAGGCAGCTTGTCAGGCATAACAAAATTCAACTTCTCCATCCCTTTTTTAAAATCCTTGCTATAAAAATCAGCCAGTTCACTGGCAGTCTTGCCTTCCCGCTCACTGGCCTTCTCCATCCTGTCCTCACCACTATCAGAGTCCCCTAAATTATCACCGGTTAAATGACCAACATCAGTAATATTCATCACATACTTAACTTCATACCCCAAAAACTTAAGTGTTCTAACTACAAAGTCCCCCAAAGTGTATGTTCTCCAGTTACCTATCGTCACATAATCATAAACAGTCGGTCCGCAAGTATACATCCTTACCACATCTCCCAAAGGTACAAATTCCTCCCTTTCATCTGTTAATGAATTGTGTAACTTCATAACCTCTATCTTACCAATTTTAAAGCATAAAAAAAGCCACAAGAACAAAGTACAAACTGAGGGAAAGACAATTAAAAAAACTCAGTTTACTCCCCTGCGGCTAAGCAAGGAGTTCAAAAAGGCCGAGCCTTGGCTGAAAACAACTAACCCTAGGCGTGCCTTTCAAAGTACACTTGTTATTACATTCACTCTCTTAATTTACATCAAGCTTACAGCCTCATATAAACCAATTTGTACCACAAAAAAACCGTGGGGTTGTAAAAAATATCTCAAAGGAGGAGACCGAGTAATTAGCTACTCGTTTATTTTTTTACCCCACGGTATAAGAAAGCCTGCTATCAAGTACACAGCTGATATGCGACTCAGCATTAAGCAAACTTTCTAAAGCGCCTGGAGAGAGTTGAACTCTCAACTCTAAGGAAGTGGACCTTAGGCTTTACCAGTTAAGCTACAGACGCAAAGTACAAAAGGAAGGAAGTTGGTGGAAGCATTTAGTGGGAAAACAAATACGCTGATTGAATGTGAAATTCCCTCACGGTACTAGTTCACTCTCATTCAATAAGAGTATTTAACCTTAGACCATGGTCGGCCCTAACCAACTTCCTTCCTATAGGGACTGATGGGACTCGAACCCATATTTTTCCGGTGCGAGGATAAATTTATAAAACCGGATGTCTTACCATTAGACGACAGCCCCTTGTTAACGTGCGTAGGCAATTATAAATATCCCCCAAACACCTGTCAAATTCTATTTATCCTTCTTCCACTTCTTTCTAAACTGGTTATTTTTGTACCTTTCTGTTCTCTTCAAATAATCCGACACCGACTGACGGTGCTTACTATGCCTGTATTTACTTTTTGTGTATCCTCCAACTCTCTGGATATTAGAATCTTCCCTTGAGCTTGCTTTCGTATCCCAAAATTTATATCTATAACTTCCCCCTCCTGCACTATTTCTCCTCGGTTCAAGCCATAATACTTTCCAATCCCCTCCCAGTTGCCACATCTTTCCCTCTGCAATCACTCTACGGGCCAACTCCTCTCTCATTCTCTCCAACTCCTCTTCGCTTTCTGCCTTAAATCGAAGTCCGCGTAAGCATACATGATCTACAATCTCGTCATTATATGTAAATAAAATCGCCCCCTCATGATTAAGCTTACGTTTTTCCTTGTCATCCAGTCTCTGTCTCCACACAGACACCATCTGCTTGTTTTCCCCCTCCAAAAGTTTTGGATTTGTAGAACGAATCTTCTCTATCCTGCCCATAGGGCAATATCATATCATCTTCAGTGCTTCCCTAAAAACTCTCCTCTGGCTCTGCTTTGTTTCTGATTAATTAGTTTGCGTCTCTGTTGTTTTTTTACCTCTTCCTGTTGTTCTTTTCGCCTCTCAACAAACTCCTCTTCCTGTCTTTCCTCTCTTTCCTCTAATATCTCCTCACCTCTACTCATTCTTTTAAACTCCTCCTGCAACTCTTTGATTCTTTTTCTCACCCGGGCTCTTTTCTCTTGTTGTTGTCTCTGCCAAACTACCTCCTCGTCAGATAATCCTGTCTTCATTCTGTCCTTATTGTCATCATCTGGCTTTACCACCCCTCCCGTGATCTGCTCGATACCTTTCTTACCCGCCTCCTCCACAATCCCTTTACCCACCTCCCCCACACCCTTAACTACGTCACCACCAACTGATTTACCCAACTGCCCAACACCTTTTTGCATTTGCTTTCCCAGACTACTCATATATCCATTTAAGCATATCTATAACTCAGTTCTTCCCTCCAAAGCCTTGCTTAAAGTTACCTCATCTGCATACTCCACGTCAGCCCCCGTCGGCAACCCTCTTCCAATCCTGGTTATTCTGATCTCACCCATCCTGTCCTCCTCTTGCATCTCTCTAATTTTATTTACTATATACATTGCCGTCGCCTCTCCCTCCATCGAAGGGTTGGTAGCCATTATCAACTCCTCCACTGACTCGCTCTCCAATCTCTCCAGCAGTTGAGGTAAATACAAATCCCCCGGCCCCACATTATTTAAAGGGTTAATCACTCCATGTAAAACATGATACTTTCCATCAAATCCATTTGACTTCTCCAAAGCCAACACATCCAACGGACTCTCCACCACACACAAAGTCTTTATACTTCTGCTCTCATTCTCACATATCTTACAAGGTGATTGATCATCTATGTTGTAACAAATCTCACAAAACTTGGTTTCTTTTTTCAATCTCTCTATCGTTTCTGCAAAACTTTCCAACTTGCCCTGAGGAAAACGCAACATATAATAAGCCAGTCTCTGGGCTGTCTTGGGGCCAATCCCCGGCAAGTGCTCCAAATGATCAATTAGTTTGGCAATTGGTTTAATACTATTCATCCACTAACTAGTTTAACTTCTTTGTAATCCCTCAAGCAAGCCTTATCCAAGAATCTTACTTAAATCGCCCATCTTCCCCTGCATTTGTTTGGCAGCCCATTTTTGAGCTTTCTCGATAGCTTTATTAACTACCTTAGCAATCTCCTCTTTTTTCTCTCCTTCAACCTCAATACTCTTTACCTTACCGTCACCCGTCACCACTACTTTAATATTCTCATCCTGATACTCTATCTTTTTTTTACCAATCTTTCTTTGCAGCATCATCATCTTGGCCGCTGCTTTACCCTGAGAACCAACTTTTCCTATTTTATCTAACATGCTTGCCATTTTAACACGCCATTACTACTCTTCAAACCCCAAATAGCTCTTCTACCGCATCTGCCAGTTCAATATCTTCACCAGTCTTTGCATTATCACTTACCGGCTTTTCCTTAACTACTTTATTCTTGCTCGACTTTTTTCCCAGTTTATATTTGACACCCCTAATTCCCATTAACTCATCAACTTCCCTCTCAACCATTATCCTTCTATTCGACTGTTCCAACTGCTCTTTGTGAAACTTGTAATAAGCTTCAATAACCAAACAATCATCATCAACAGACTTTGGTTCACATGAGCGCAATAGCCCCGCCACGCTGTGATTATCAGGCGCCAGTCTTTTAATCAACTCATCCCATTTATCCTTAATATCCTGCAGACTTATCTTCGCTCCTCCCTTACATTTTTTCTTATTAGCCTTAACTTTACCTATTTCTTTTTGAGTACTTTTCTTCTTCGCTTTCTTAACTTTAGAGCTCGACTTAGGTTTTTTCTTTTTTACTCCATTGCCTTTTTTGCCCTCTTCTCCATTTTTTTGCTCTTCACCCAATTCAGCCGCTGCCACTTCCAAAGGTAGCGGTTCCACCACAGCATCTTTCATCTCTACACATGCCCTTTCTACTCTTACTGTTACATTTTTAACCCGGCTTTTACTATGCTTTACCTCTTCCTTACCTAATCCATACTTGGCTTTAAGCTGATTACGCAAATACCCCAAAACACTTAAGCTATACCCACTCCAGATAACTCCCGCCTTGTCAGCTTTATCCAATTCCTTTAAAGCACCCTTGGCATCTCCATCCAACAACAACAACGCCAGCTTCTCCGGCTCTATCCCCTGAGCCACTCCCAACACTTTCTTAACATCCTCTAGCTTAATCTCATCTTTACCCGATAGCTGCTCTAATAACTTATGCCCCTCGCGAAAACTTCCATCTACCGATTCAGCCAACAACTCCAAAGCTTCATCAGATATCTCAAGATTTTCACCTTCCACCACTTTCTCCAAACTATCCCTTACCTCCTGCGCAGTTGCTTTGGTAAACCCAACCCTCACACAACGTGAGGCAATTGTCTCCGGTACTTTTTCCTCTTCCGTAGTACATAAAAAGAACTGGGCATGCTCTGGCGGCTCTTCCAGTGTCTTAAGTAACGCATTAAAAGCTGGGGTGGTCAACATGTGCACCTCATCAATGATATAAACCTTCTTCTCCGCCGAGACAGGAGACAAACCTATCTTGTCACGCAACTCTCTTATCGCATCAATACCTCTATGAGAAGCCGCATCAATCTCAATCACATCCACCGCTTTGTTCTTCTCAATGTTCTCACATTGATTGCAATCCAAACAAGGCTCTTCCAACTTGCCTTTATTGTCCTGATTCTCTTTGCAATTTAAAACCTTGGACAAAATCCTAGCTGCACTGGTTTTGCCAGATCCTCTGGGACCAACAAACAAATATGCATGAGTAAGTTCTCCTTTTTTAAGGTCTTTTTCCAGTCTTTCTCGCACATCAACAAGATCTAGATCTGAAATTTTCTGTGGTCGGTATTTGCGATAAAAAACTGCCATGTATTAATCACTCTAAAGTACACTCAGTTTCTGTCAACTACCAATTACTACATCAAAATAAGACACTCGCCTTTTTAGCCTTAATCTCCCCCACTAACAAAACCACCTTACTTAAAGCACACGAATCTTATTCAATCGTGATGAATTCCCAACAAATGAAGCAGTCCATGTTGCACCAAAAACTCAATCTCTTCATCAATTTTCACTTGTCTGGACAAAGCTTGCTTCATCGCTTGCGGCCAAGAAACAACCACCTCTCCTAAATCAAGCAGCTGTTCATCTATCCCCATAAACTCCCCTTCATCTTCAATCAAAGAGAAACTCAATACATCAGTAGTACCTTCTTTACCTAAATACTTCTCATTAAGCTCCTTCATCTTCCTGTCTCCTATCACCACCACCCCTACCTTGGCATTATCAATACCTTTCTCCTCTAAAAAGTCTCCAATCATCTCACGCAAGCTGTCTCTGTCAATTTGATACTCACTTCTTACCTTAAAGTCTACCTTTATCATTTAAGCCAAGATCTCTCTAACTACTTGTGCCACTACACTTCCATCTACCTTTTCTTTTCCAATCCTACTCATCACCTGACCGATAATCGGCCCGGGGCTGTCAATATTATCAACCCCTCCCTGTTGCTCAATTATCTCCTCAACCACTTTTCGCACTTGCTCTTCACTGGCCTGTTCAGGCAGATATTCGCTGAGTATCTCAAGCTCTCTCTTTTCACCGGCAGCTCTCTTATCTGCCCCTACTTTCTCATAGGCTTCAATAGCTTCCTTTCTTTTGTTCACTTCCGACTTGACCACTGATATAGCTTTAGCTTTATCAAACTCTCCTTCACGCTTTGATTCTGTTTCCAACCCAGCCAATAGCATCCTAACTGCAGCCTGTCTTTCTCTATCTCGCTTCTTTGCTGCTTTTTTAAGATCTTGCCTTACCTTATCAATTAATTCCATATAAATAGATTAATTTTTAATCTTGCCGCCTTTCTTGCGTCTTCTGTGTCTACGACTCTCAATTTTTGATCGTAGCGCTTCTTTATTGCGTTGTTCTTTTTTCTTAACAGAATCAGGTTTATACCCTTCTTGACGCTCTTCATAGCGTTCTAGATCAGGATCTTTATATGTCTTGTTTTTGAATCTGCGAATTAAGCTCTGATTGCTATCACCAGGCTTTCGCTTTACCGTCACAATACTCAAACTAAGCCACCTCCTTCCCTTTATTCCATCCTAAAAGATGCATATGCAGATGATCAACTATCTGTCCGGCTTTTTGACCGTTGTTTATCTGCACCCTAAAGTGATCTAATTGCCAATCATTGCATATCTTTTTTGACAGCTTAATCATCTCATTTAGAATCTTCTCATCCGCCTGATTCATACTCTCAATATGTTCCCGAGGAACAATCAATACATGCTCAGGCGCTTTTGGGCTAATGTCATCAAACACCAAAAAATTATCATCCTCATATCTCATATTAGCCTCTTCTTTACCTTCAACTATCTGGCAAAAAATACATTTTTCTTCATTTTTCATACCGTTCTATTATAGCAAAGATTTCCCTCAAACTTCATCCAATTTCAAAAAACTCTTTCAAATCTAATTCTTAAAACCACCACCAGATCTTAACCCATAACTTCTGCCATCCCCCTGCTAGTCTAGCCACGTCATTTAAAGTCACCGCCGCCATCAACCCCAGTAATATCATCATCCCCAACGCATTTATCCACTGCTCAACTCTGACTTCCATTTTCTTACCTCTTATTTTCTCAACCCCCAAAAGCAATACCCTTCCCCCATCCAATGCCGGGAAAGGAATCATATTCAAAATTGCCAAGTTGACCGAAAACACTCCAATAAACTGCAGCAATGGCCAGATACCCATCTTACTGACCTGACCGGTTACCTGATATATTCCCACCGGTCCGGCTACCTCTTCAGCATCAATTCCCTGTCCTGTTACCAGTCTTATAAATACGTCTTTAAGTCCCAACACAATCTCCGCCCCCCACGCTAAAGCTTCCTTAAACCCAACCCAAACACCCCTAAATGGCATCTGCCAAAGCGGATATTCCTTAAGCTGACTGTCAGTTATCACCACCCCCAAGGAGCCTTCTCCTTCAGGTGGATTTTCCCTGGGTGTCAGTTTGATCACCCTGCTTTCACCATTTTTCTCAACTCTTAAGCCAATCTCTTCACCTTTATAGTTCTCTATCTGTGTAATCAGCTCAGGCACATCGTTTACATCCATACTTTCTCCCTCAACTACAATCTCCTTGATTATCATTCCCTCTTCAATCCCCGCCGCTGCCGCCGGGGATCCATCCACCACTTCCGACACTGCTGCTCCATCAACGGCAGTTGGAATACCCAATACCGAGTAAACCACACCAAACAAAACCACTGCCAACAAAAAGTTTCCTATCACTCCAGCCGTTAACACCACCACTCTCTGCCATATCGGTTTACTTCCAAAGGCCCGCTTGTCCTCAACACCCTCCTGTAGCCCGTTCTCACCATATAGCTTCACAAATCCCCCGATCGGCAACCAGTTTAAGGTGTACTCCGTCTCACCTTTCTTAAATAACCTAACTAATCTAGGCGGCAAACCAAATCCAAACTCCTCTACCTTGATATCAAACAATCTAGCTGTCAGAAAATGACCGCCCTCGTGAATCAAAACAACCACTGACAAAACTGCCAAAAACACTAAAGCTTGCATAATCACCATCTTAACATAGATAGCCTTACATCTTGCTGGGTACTTTTATCCCTAAAATACCCAGTCCGTTCTCAAAAATCTGACCACTTGCTGCCGTTAAAAGTAGCCTCAAATCCTCGTTCTCACTATCTATAATCTGTCGCTTGTTATAAAAACTATTATATCTTTGTCCCAGCTCCAACAAATACGAAGCCAAAATATTGGGTGCAAACTTAACCGCTGACTCCTTTACCTTCTGCGGGAATCTATACATCCAGCGCAAGACCCTTTTACCCTCATCACTCACTTCCTCCCAGTCCACCTCTGACCAGTCACTCTTCTTTTTCTCTGATTTACTAAGCACACTTTTGCATCTCACTGCTGTGTACTGCAGATAAGGACCACTATCACCCTCCAGGCTCAAAGCCTGCTCCCAGTCAAAACGATAACTAGTCTGTGGTTCATGCTTTAAGTCATTAAACTTCACCGCTCCCACTCCTACTTTCTGCGCTGACTTTTCATTAATACTCTCAGCTTTCTTAATCGCCTTATCCAAAAGCTCCTCCATACTCTCAACAGTTCCCTTCCTGGTACTCATCTTTTTGCCCTTACTATCCAAAACTAACCCATGAGCAACATGTACTAACTGATCATTTTCCACCCAGCCTAGCTTTTCCGCTGCAGCAAACACTTGTCTAAAATGCAGTTTCTGCTCTGCTCCAACCTCGTATACATAAAGATCTGATTTAAGCTTATCATCACTTACTCTGTGCTTAACAGTTGCCAAATCACGGGTAAAATAAGTTGTTGCCCCATCTGATTTAACCAGCATAGCCGGTGGCATATCCTCAAACTCAACAATCCATGAACCACCCTCCCCCTCGACTGCAATCCCGCTCTCCTTTGCCTCTTTTATAACCTTACCCATCTTGTCTTCATAAAAACTCTCTCCTAAAGCCATATCAATTTTTACATCTAAAAGATCATAGATTTTTACAAACTCTTCCATACTCACCTTAACCGCCTCTTGCCAGATTTTTTTAGCCTCCTCCTCTCCTTTTTCAAGCCTTAAAAAAGCTTCCCTGGCCTTCTCTTGATACTCCTCATCCTCTTTTGCTTTCTTGTTGTACTCAACATACAAGTCCTCCATCTGAGTAACACTCATCTTATCTATATTCAAGCCCTCCTCTTCAACTGCTGCAATTATCATTCCAAACTGAGTGCCCCAATCTCCTAAATGATTGTCTCCAATCGTTTCCCAGCCTCCAAAATCATACAAATTATAAATCGCCTGACCAATAATAGTGCTCCGCAAGTGCCCCACACTAAACTGTTTGGCAATATTTGGTGCAGAATAATCAATCAGCATTCTCCTGTCCTTCCCCCAACTGCTCCTTCCATATCTTTCCCCTTTTTTGACCACTTTTTCCGCCTGGCTGATCAACCACTCCTCACTTAAATATAAGTTAATAAATCCCGCCCCCGCAAGCTTGATCTCCTCCACACCTACAATTCCTTCTTCTTCTAGTTTCTCCAGCAATTCCTCAGCCAACTCTCTTGCCTCCTTTTTACTTTTTGCAGCTTCTTTCAAGGCCACGCTTGTGGAGTAGTCTCCAAAACTATCCTCCTGTGGGTGTTCCAGTTCTACTTTTTTAGTTTTCCAATCCAAACTTTTTAAAGCCTCCAAAACTGCATTTTTTATTTTTTTTCGCATAGCTTAATCATAATACAACTTTCCCTCACAATAAACTTGCAACCAATAAAAAAGGACAGCCACCTTTTTTAGAGGCAACTGTCCCTAAAGTACACAAACTAATCGTCAAGCGACAAATCCGTGCTTGACCAACTGCACCAACCATTCATAAAGACAACTCTCCCATTCTTCTCTGCTTTCCAAACGCTCTGTCGATAAACTTTGCGTACTAAAAAACCAATTTGGGCCCTCTCCAAACACAAATATCACCCTTGCTGATTTATCCACCCCTATACAATCATCTACCTCAGGGAAATTCAGCTCCCAAACAATTTTATCAACTTTAGTACGAAAGAACCCAGGCATATCCGTGTTCAGGATAATCTGCGGACCTTTCAAAGATACTTTACCCAAACAAGCCATGCGAAACTCAGTCAAGTACCTTTCAATCACTTTGATTCTTTCCACATAAGACTCCCGATACATTATTTGGATCTTTTTTAAAAGAACTTCTTCTTCATCACTAATCTCCTTTTTAACTTTATCAACCAAATTTTGAGACTTAAGGATAAGCCCTCTTCCAAGAGCCGCTGTTACCCAATCACTAGTCTTATCCATTTCTCCTCCTATCTAATCACTCTTTCTTAGATTGATCTCTTTTCCTATCTAAACACTTATTCATACAAATCTCAAAAGCAGCATACTTCATCAAACCTCCTTTTTTTTGTTAGTTTTCTACCCCTATAGGCAGAAATAGCACAAATACATACCTCTTTCTTCATAGGTTATTCTTATTAAATTAAGGTGCAAGTCCAAGTACAACACTCCAAGCTTTACCTAAAGTAGTCCTCACATCTTAACAAATAAATTTCCTCACAACAACCTATAAGGCTAAATCTCGCCCGTTTAAACCTTCATTATCTCTTCTTCCTTCTTCTCAGCCATCTCTTCAAGCTTCTCATTATATTTATCAGTCAACTCATCAAGTTGTTTATACATCTCATGCACATCATCTTCACTGATACCCTGTTCATCCTTTAATTTGTCAATCTCTTCTCTGCCTTCTTGTCTGATCTGACGGACCATTACCCTGCCACTCTCCAGCTTTTGTCCTACCAACCTGACATAATCCTTTCGCCTCTCCTCAGTTAACTCAGGCATGTTAATCACTAGCCTGTCACCTGTTGCTGTTGGAGTTAAACCTAAGTCAGCCTCCTCAATAGCTGCCTGGATATTCACCAAAACATCTTTGTCCCAAGGGGAAATAATGATCTGTGTCGGGTCCGGAGCTGTGATCTGAGCCAACTCAACTAACTTCATCTTTGATCCATACGCATCCACCTGAATGTCCTGCACCAAAGAAGGTTTGGCACCTCCTACTCTGATAGTGCTCATATCCCCTCTTACTGTCTCAACAGCTTTCTGCATCTTGCTCTCTATTTTTTGTAGAATATCGTCCATCTTATTTTTTAATTTTAATAAATAGTATTCTTATTCACTCATTCTTTGACTTCTCATTTCCTCATCACGCTCATAATGTCCAAACGTATCCAATCCTTCCGAGATCAACCACAACCTTGCCACTGTCCTGCCTATTCTGTGAGATGGGAAGACGTCTTTTGCAAGTTGCTCTGATAACTTCACATGGTTAAACTGTCTTTTACTATCTAATTCTTTTATTCTTTCTTGTCTCCCATATGAATCTAGCCTTGCCCACTCGGGACTACTACTAAAATTATTCATCAATTCAACAGTCTTTTTATACTTTTCGTACAGCCGGTTAATATTATCTGGATACTTGTTTTCGTCATATACCAACATCTTCTTATTCTTAGCAAAATATGTCAGCAGCATCTTAGTCTGCTTAGTGTTCAAAAACACTTCTTTTATCTCATCATCACCGATCTCTTCTTTTGCTCTAGATTTTACTCTATCAATATAATCATTTAATCCAATTAAATTGGGCCCCGACTTCATATTATCTTTGTTATATCCTTTCAAAAAGAATTCATCTTTCATAAAATCATTAACAAATTCTTCCGGATCACTTGTCTCTTCACCTCTCCATGGCTTTGCTTCTTTTTTCTCCTCATCGACACCAACAGTTGACTCCTTATTCATATGCTTATCTTCCATTAAAATTATCTTAACACATTACTTTTCCAACTCATATCTTACAAACCTGCCTATCTGAATGTTTTCACCCAGCTTGGTAATTTGCTCAGCAATTAATCCTTCGATAGTTTTTTCTTGATCTCGAATATATTTTTGTTCAAGCAACTCATCTACTGATTCAGGCTCCATACTGGCTACCTGCATGGCAATCTCATAAGCTAGTTTCTTAAACTCTTCATTTTTTGCTACAAAATCAGTCTCACAATTAAGTTCAATCATTACTCCTACTCTGTGATTCTGATGTATATACGCCTCAACTACTCCTGCTTTGGCTTCTCTGCCTGACTTTTTCTCTGCTTTCTCAAATCCTTTTTTCAAAAGCAGATCTTTAGCCTTCTCCAGGTCACCCTTAGCCTCCTCCAGCACTTTTTTGGCATCCATTACCCCCGAACCTGTCTCTTCACGAAGTTTTTTAATTTTATCCAGCATAATATTACCTAAATATTAACCTATTTCTTTTTTGCCTTCTTCTCGTCTTTCTTCTTCTTTTCTTCTTTCTTTCTAATCACCCCTTGTTTCTTTTCCCATTCTTCTCGACCCTTAGCTAAAGCGCTGCCAATCTTTTCTACAATCAACTTCACTGTCCTTACCGCATCATCATTTGCCGGTATTACATAATCAACCAATTCAGGGTCAGCGTTGCTATCCACCACTCCCACTACTGTAACTCCACTCTGGTTAGCTTCTCTAACCGCCACTCGTTCCCTTAGGGTATCAACCACAAACATTATATCTGGAATGTCATCCAGACCCACCAGACCGCCAAAAAAGCGCTCCAATCTGTCTATCTCTCTATCCAAAAGTACCTGCTCCTTGTTGGTATACACCTCATACTCACCCGCTTCTTTCTCTGCTTTCATCTTCAATAATTTATCAATTCTTGTCTTCATCTGTTTCCAGTTGGTCAAAGTTCCCCCCAACCATCTCTCTGTCACATAATACACTCCTGCATTTTTAGCTTCCTCTTTAACAATCTCCTCAGCTTGTCTCTTGGTGCCTACCATCACGATATCTTTGCCCTCTTTGGCCTTCTCATACAAAAAATCACAAGCCTCCTCAATCTTTTTGGCAGTAATTGCCAGATCAAATACATGAACATCATCTCTCTCATCCCAGATGTACTTCTCCATCTTAGGATTCCAACGACGAGACTGATGCCCAAAGTGAGCACCTGCTTCTAATAACTCTTCTAGATCAACTGAAAATTTTGTTTTTGCCATCTTCTTTTTATCCCTCTTCTTGGCCGCTCGCATACGAGAGAAGATTAACCAAGAATGTGTAATTAATTAACTTTTTTTATTATAACATATTCAGCCTGCCGTTGCCTCAATCAGGTTAGACATCAAACAAGCCACCGTCACAGGCCCCACCCCTCCGGGCACAGGTGTAATAAAACCAGCTTTACCCTTTACTCGCTCAAAATCAAAATCACCTTCAGGAAAACCAACATCAATTCCCACAAAATCATCCTGTACCATTTCCTTTTTGATTAAGCTGTCTTTACCTGTACAACTTATCACTACACAATAGTCTTTTAAATCACCCAAGTCATCTCCCTCTTCAAACTCTCTCACTTCAAAATCAAAATACAAGAGTCTTGCCACCAAAGGCTTACCCACCATGCCCTCACTACCTACCACAGCTATCTTAAACTCCTCATTCATCTCTTTATCCGTTTCCAAAAGAGCCTGATCAACTATCTTTTCAATCGCTCTTACCGTAGCTGGTAGATAATTTACTCTCCCTTTTCTAATCAGCTCCAGCGTTTTAGGGTTAAGACCATCCACATCCTTTTTAATGTCAATCAAACTTAAAACTTCCGCCAACTGGCTGCCCTCTAAGTTCCCCCAAGGCAGCTGAACCATCACTCCATCCACGCCACTGTCTTCACTAGCCTGCCTCAAGCCCTTTTTTAACTCATCAACCGACTCCGGCTTTTTTATCTCAACCTCAACTCCCAAGTCCTCAGCCACCTCTTTTTTCTGATCAACATAACTTTTACCTGCCTTATTGTCTTCACTTAAAAAAATCACCAACTTAGACTTAAGTCTCTCCTTTACCACTTTTGCCTTAAGTCTCTTCTTTATCTTACCCGCTGCTTTAATGCCATCAAAGATCATAATTTTATTCTACCTCTTCCTTAGCTTGTTGACCATTTTCTTGTTCTTCTTTATCCAATCCTCGATACCACCTCTCAAAACGATTATCTAACTCACTTCTATCAATCCCATTATCATCATCTAAAGATCTTCCTGTTTTGACCAAAGGGACTCTTTCTTTTGTCATCTTAATACATTAATTAATAACCCACCTTTACCAAAGTAACAATCCTTAAATACTTTGCCAACCCCAATTGCTCTTACCAAAGTCTATCTTCCACCTTTGCCCAAACTTTTTCTGCCACTTCTTCAATCGACAACAACTCACCCTCCTCATCAACACACTCCACCAACTCATATCGATCTCTATTCTCAACCAGCCAATGATAAATCTGCAAAGCCCTTTCCTGATGCAAAACATCCTCTTCAGCAATATCCTTACCCTTTACATAAGAGCGCTCCCCTTTCATCTCAACTAACTTCTGACTAATATCAGCCGGCACTGATACTATTATCTCCAAATCAGGCACCGGAATCTTAAAAACCTCAAACTCAACCTTCTCCATCTCCTCGATAAAATTCTCAACATCGCCCCCGCTTTCATCCTTTAACTTTGCTCCCCCGTGAGCCAAATTAGAGCTCATATATCGATTGCAAATCACCACCCTGCCTGCTTTTAAGTCTTCTATCATTTCATCTTTGGCTTCATACCTATCTATGGCAAACAACAACCCTGGAAAAAAGGGATGCATGTCCTCAAAGCCTCCATACTTGCCGTTCAAATACTCGCCTACCTTGCCGCCAAAAAATGTTTTCTCATACTGAGGAAAGTCATACACAACTACTTGCTCCCCTTCCTCCTCGATCCTCTCCCTAAGTTTTTGTACTTGAACACTCTTGCCAGATCCATCTGCTCCTTCGATTACTATTAGTTTTTCTTTCATTACTCAACTATTATATATGCAAAAACGCTTCTTTCTAATGCTATCTATTCCTCATTCTCAAAATCCTGCCACGCTCTGCTTTCCGTTGGCCCCATCTGTCCCTGATACTTATTTCCCGCCTTTCCATACGGTCTTTCAACTTCACTACTCATCTCAAAAAAGCATATCTGGGCCACCTTCATACCCGGATATAAAACAATCGGTATCGTATTCATGTTACTCATCTCAAAAGTAATCTCCCCTTCAAACCCTGGGTCAATATATCCAGCTGTAGCGTGCACCACCAAGCCTAGTCTACCCAGACTACTCTTTCCCTCCAGCTTAGCCGCCACATTAGTCGGTATCTTAAAGCTCTCACCGGTACTTGCTAAAACAAACTCACTGGGATGCAAAACAAACCCCTCATCGTCTTTCACCTCTTCAACTCTGGTTAACGAAAACTTCTTCTTCAAATCAATATGGCTTTGCTTATGACTGTTAAAAATTCTAAACTCATTACCCAAATGCAAATCATACGTAGAAGGCTGCACGCAACTCACATCAAACGGCTCAATCTTTAAATCCCCTTTCTTTATTCGTTTTTTTATATCCTTGTCAGATAAAATCATTTCTTCTTATCATTACTCTTTTTTTTATTTTTTTCTTGTTTGCTTTCTTTCTTATCTTCTTTTTCCTTTTTGTCTTCTTTCCCCTCTTTATCCATCTCTTCACGAGGATCTTTCCAACTTGCCCAATCACATTTAGGATAATTCTCACAGCCATAAAACTGCTTGCCTCCTCTAGTTTTTTTAATGACAACCCTACCATCACACTCAGGGCACTTAAAATTATCCAGGTACTCCTTATAGTCTTTGGTGTAATCACAATCAGGGAACCTGTCACAACTGTAAAACTTGCCATATCTTCCCTCTCTGATAATCACTTCTCCCTCATCACACTTAGGGCACTTCTCTCCAGTTTTCTCAACCGGCAACTCCACTCTCTCAGCCTCTTCTTCTACTTTCTCTACCGTCTTATGAAAATCTTTATAAAAATTACTTAAATACTCCTGCCAGTCTTTCTCTCCTCTGGCAATATCATCTAACCCATCCTCCATCTCTTTGGTAAAGTCATACTCCATCTCCTCGGGAAAATTTTTAACTAAAAACTCACAAACACCAATTCCGATCGAAGTTGGCTTAAATCTTCTCTCTTCCCTAACTACATAACGCCTGCTCAAAAGTGTACTGATAATTGATGCATAAGTACTTGGTCTTCCAATCCCCTTCTTTTCCAACTGCTTAACCAAAGACGCATCATTATATCTGGCCGGCGGGTTGGTAAACTTCTGTTCCAACTCCACTTTCTGCAAATCAAGCTTCTCGCCCTCCTCAACTTCAGGCATCTCCTCGTCTTTTTTCTCAAATCTCTTATACAACTCTCTCCATCCGGAAAAAATCAATCTCTCACCACTGGCTCTTAAAGTATAGTTTCCCTTCTCATCTTCCGCTAAAATCCGCACACCTTCATAAATAGCCGGTTTCATCTGAGAGCTAACCGTTCTTCGCCAGATAAGATCATACAATCTCTCTTGACTGTCAGCCATCTTTCCCTGACCCTTAAAACTATGAGTACCTACTTCCATTCTTGTCGGCCTGATAGCCTCATGTGCCTCTTGAGCAACTGCGCCTTTCTTTGTCTTGTACTCTTTAGGCTTTCCAGGTAAAAACTTCTCCCCCCATTCATCTTTCACAAAATCTCTTACCTGTCCAATAGCCGAATCTGCCAGCTTGGCCGAGTCAGTTCTGTGATAAGTAATGTCCCCCTGTTCATACAATCTCTGCGCTACTGCCATCGTCTTCTTTGAAGACCAACCCAAGACATTGGCAGCCGCCTGTTGCAGAGTTGAAGTTCTGTAAGGAGCCTTAGCTTTCCTTTTCCTTTTCTTCTCTTTTACCTCAACTACACTGATACTACTTTTTTTCAGATCACTTTCAATCTTTTTGGCCTTTTTCTCACTGTCAACTTCCAGCTTCTCGCCTTTGACTTTCCATAAAGCCATCTCCAAGTCATCCTTTTTGGTTGTTTTAGTCAAAGCAGTTATATTCCAGTACTCCTGCGGCTCAAAAGCCTCAATCTCTTTTTCTTTCTCCACCGTCAAACGCAAAGCCACACTCTGAACTCGACCTGCTGACAAACCTCTCCTTACCTTCTTCCATAAAACCGGAGACAGCGTATAACCCACTAACCTGTCCAGAAGCCTTCTTGCCTGCTGGGCATGAAATAAGTCTTTATCTATTCCTCTTGGTTCCTCTATCGCCTCCAACACCGACTCTTTGGTAATCGAGTGAAAAACAATTCTTTTTATCTTCTCTTTCTCCATATCATCTTTCAGATAATGCTCAACGTGATAAGCAATCGCTTCTCCTTCTCTATCCGGGTCAGTAGCCAAAATCACTTCACCAGCTTTTTTAGCTTCCTTTTGTATTCTCTTTATCTGCTCACCTTTGCCTCGAACTGTAATGTAGTCGGGCTCAAAGTGATAATCACCATTCTTCTTTTTAATCTCAATCCCCATCTTTGACTTGGGCAAATCACGAATATGACCCATCGAAGCCATTACCTTAAATTTTTTTCCCAAATACTTTGACAAGGACTTAGTCTTTGTTGGTGACTCAACAATAATAAGTTTCATACTTTCCCTATTTAAACACATAATCACCAACAACCTCAAACGTCCACTGCCAACTTGTTTGCCCCCTCCTTTATTAACAAATCAGTCCCCATACTTCCCTCAACAGCCCAAACTTCTCTTCCCATACTGGCCGCCCTGTTAGCCGAAGCCATCGAACCTGACCTTACCTGCGCCTCTACCACTACCAAGCCCTCGCTCATCCCCACCATTATCCTGTTTCTCTCCAAAAAGTACTCCCTTTTTATCTCCACATCCATCGGTTGCTCACTAACCAATGCCCCTCCCTTATCCAGTATTCGCTCCGCCAGTCCCTGATGATTTTTAGGATATATTCTCTCCAACCCATGCGCCAGAACTGCCACCGTCTCACCCTTCTGCCCCAGACAAGCCTTATGCGCATATCCATCAATTCCCTGTGCCAGTCCCGATACCACTACAAACCCTCTATTAACCAGAACTCCACACACCGCTGCAGTTTTTTCTTTCGCCCCATCACTGGCATTTCGACTGCCAACCACCGCCATCATTTTTTTATTTAAAACATCCAAATTTCCTTTCACAAAAAGTAGTCCCGGCGCTCCTTCAATCTCCTTTAAATTATCCGGATACTTATCACTCCAGATTGGCAACAACTCAATTTTTTCATTTTCGTATTGAACAATTTTTTTATCCAAGTTCACACTACGCTTATAGGCCCGCAAGCTATCCAAAACTTGACCTGAAACCCCCCACTTATTCAACATTTCATCACTTGCCATCCAGATCTGTTTGGCATCACCTACCTCATCCAAAATTTTCTTCAATTTCTTACCCCTTAATCCTTCAACTTCCGACAACCCCAACAAATACTTAACTTTATTTTCTACCACTCCACATCTTCAATTAAATAATCAGCAACCTCTCTCGCTACCGACCCCGCTTGTTCACTTCCTTCACCAGCTGCTTCCAGCAAAACAGTGATCACCGCTCCCTTCTCGTACGCTTTCAAATCAAACTCTTCCTCCCCCTTCTTTGGCACCACCACACTGATCCAAGCATGCGGTAATGCTTCCTCTCCTCCCTGTTGCGCTGTTCCCGTCTTACAAGCTGCCTGTGGCTTAAAATCAAAAAACGGAAATGCCGTACCTCCCTGACTGCAAGTCTGTTTCATTCCCTCCACCACCAGCTCTCTAGTCTTGTCTCCAATATCAACTCTGCTGCAGTCACCACTCTTCCCCTCTACCCTTACATCACAAATCTCTCCTGAAACAGCTGTTGCCGTCATTCTGTTTATCTGCAACGGGCTGGTTCTCAAATCACCCTGACCAATTGACATATGATACGTATTACCCAAAAACCAGCGCTGACCGGTTCTCTTTTCCCACTCAATCGGATCTGGTACTCCTCCTGTTATCTGTCCTCCCAAATCCCAGTCAATCTTCTCGCCCAAACCCATTTTATGTGACCACTCCCTCATCTTCTCTACTCCCAACTTCTCTCCAGTTTTATAAAAGAAAATATCGTTGCTGCGCTTCAGTGCTCCTATCACATCCAACTCTCCCTCTGTCTTTCCGTACTGGTCATAGTACCAGTTCCCATACCTATACTGACCAATTACAATCTCTCCCGTATCCTCAATTAAGGTGTTCTCATCAATTACCCCCTCCTCCAGTCCAGCTGTTGCTGTTACCAGCTTATAAACAGAACCGGGTGGATAAATACCCAAAGCTGCCCTGTTAAATAAAGGCTTATCCTCTGAGTTTAAAAGCTCTTTTACCTTGTCATCTTTCTTTACAAATAAGTTAGCATCAAAACTTGGCCAGGAAACCATCCCCAAAAGCTCTCCATCAACCGTTGTTACCACCACCGCTCCCTTTGTCTCATCCTCCCTCTCCCTTAGTACTTTAGTAATCTGCTCTTGCAGTCCTTTCGACACGTTAAGTTTAAGCTCGCGTCCATCAATCGGGTTCTTTCTTGTTACCTCACGTATTATTTCCCCTTCAGCATCAACTTCCACCAGGCTTTGACCCGGTACTCCTCTTAAAACTTCATCAAAGGCTTTTTCAACCCCCATCTTACCTATCAACTCACCTGCTCTCAGATTAAACTTCTCCATCTCATCTTCATTAACTTCTCCTACATACCCCAAAAGATGAGCTCCTGCCTCTTCAAGTAAATACTCCCTTTCCACCTCACCTTTATCATTTTTGCTATTTCTAACCATCACCTCACCCTCCCTGTCTTTAATCACCCCTCTTTTGGCTTCTATCCATTTTCGCTCCAAACTATTTCCTTGCGCCTGACCTGACTGAATCTGACCCGTCACTACTTGAACAAAAAAGGCTCTGCTCATAAAAATTCCCGCCAATAAAACAACCACTAACTTAAGCCACAACATCCCACCCTTGCTGTCACTGTTTCTTAATTTTCCCTTCTCTCCCATCTGCTCACCCAGCATTCGTCTGCCTACTGAATTCATCTTCTTAATCTAATTGCTGAATAACTACTCAATCTATCTATCAGTAAAATCTCAACTCCTGTTATCACTGCTATTAAAACCATCTTACCAATCCCCCATCCCCATCCCCAAAAACCACTCCATACTATAGCCATCACCAAAACAACTACCCACTCTATCTCTTCTCTACCAACCTTTTCTTTTATCCACCACAACACAGCTACATAAGCCAAAAGCACTAGACTCGACCACCCCAAAGCTCTAACCTTCAAACTATCCATCAAAACACCCACCACCAAACTAATCCAGATCAACTCTTTCCAACTTATCCGCCTTGATATCCACCACCACCACCAAATAACCATCGGCAAAGGCCAGAAACTGGACTCCAGTATCATCACCAACAGACCTGTTGTAAAGACTACCGCCCAAAACTTAATTTTCATACCATTAATTTACCACGTTCTTAACTCATAAGTTACAATACCCCTATATGCAAACCAAAGACGCCACTTTCACTCACTACTTATTGGCTGTTTTGATTTCTGCCACCCTGGTTGGTTTCTCATACCAGAATCGCTTAAACTGGCTCAAGCTCTCCCTTACTACTCTCACCTCTCCCTTGCGTATACCCGCCACCAACTCCCGCCTCTATATTCAAAACAGACTCTCCTTTCTTAAACAACTCCCTAACAAGCAACAAACCATTGACAACCTAAACAGTCAAAACACTCAGCTCCAAAGCCAGCTTCTCACCCTCCAAGAACTCAAAGATCAAAACCAGCACCTAAAACAATTACTTGACGTTCCCGCCGTCGCCCAAGCTCCCATTCAACCTGCTCGAGTCACTGGTCTTTCCCGCTATGCATACATTGATCACGGTGCCATTTCCCACATCAAACCGGGTTACGCTGTCATCTCCGGCTCCTCACTTCTAGGCATAATTGAACAAGTCAACCCCCGCACCAGCTCAGTCCGCCTCCTCACTGATCCTCAAATTCAGATTCCTGCCAAAACATCCAAAGGGCAAACCGGTCAAGTCATCTTTCAATCCCAGACACTGCGCTTCACTCAGGTCTCACCAGACCCCGCCTTAACGGCTGACCAACCCGTTTTCACCCAAGGCACAGACGACTACCCCTCCGGCTTGCTTATCGGCACTATAAACCAAGTCCAACCAGCCCAGACAGATGTCTATCAATCAGCTTCACTAACTCCTGCCATAAACCCCAAAACTCAACTCAACGTCGCCGCAGTCCTATATCACCTGCAACCCTAATCCTGTCCACAACAGCGCCAGTCCTGCTCCTACCAATACCTGCACCCACGTGTGCTTATTACTCCTCACTCTTGCCCACATCACCAAAATCAATCCTCCTATCAACCACCAATATCTATCCCAACCATAAAAATGATTAACAAATACCACTAAAGCCGCATTCACACCAGCGTGAACTGATATCTTCCAGAACAAAGTTACTACAAAAAACACCACCGCCATACTCCACCAAACCAACAAAATCCTAAACAGCACATACTTACCAATAAATAAAGCCAATAAAACTCCAAACAGATGAGTCAGAACTGCAAACAGATAAATACTCATTCTTTCTTTCCTATCTGTTATATCCCAATCAGACAGCTTTCCACTTTTAAGCCCCCAAGCCAAATAACCAGCCGGCAGTACTGCATCAACTAACAAAAGCAGCGCCAAAAATCTCCACCTCATCCCATTATTCACTGCTATCAAAACAGCTGCCGACAACAATACAGGAATCTCTATCACCGGATCAAAAACACGACTAGATATAGCAGCTATCTTGTCAAACAATTTACCCTTTTTCTTACTCATAAAACCATCATATCAGACCAGACCGCCAACTACCTTCACCTGCCCTAACAATTTTTCATCTTCCAATACTTTAGCTGTTCCTCTCACCACTGCCTCCATTGGATTGTCCGTCACCCATACCGGCATTCCTGTTTCCTCAGCTACCAACTTATCAATATTACGCAAAAGTGAACCTCCACCTGCCATCATAATTCCCCTTTCCAAAATATCACTAATAAGCTCCGGAGGTGTCTCTTCAATTACCAAAGCCACCTCCTGCAAAATCTGACGCACTACCGGAGCCAAGGCTTCTCTTACCTCAACACTGTTAATCTTCTGGCTTTTAGGCAGTCCATCCTCCAAACTTCTACCTCTAACTACAATAGTCAAAGGCTTAGCCTTTTTCTCTTCATCCAAAGGGTACGCACTACCAACTGCAATCTTCACCGCCTCCGCCGTCGACTCACCCATCAACAAGTTGTATTTAAGCCGAGCAAAACTAATCACTGCCTCGGTCAACTCATCTCCGGCAATCCTCAAAGATTTATTTAAAACCAATCCTCCCAAAGATATTACTCCAATCTCACTGGTTCCTCCCCCAATATCAATCACCATCTGACCCATCGCTTTCTGTACCGGTAAACCCCCTCCAATGGCTGCCGCCATCGGCTCTTCAATTAAAAATGCCTTTCTTGCCCCCGCGTTTAAAGCTGCTTCTTGCACTGCCCTTCTCTCAACCTCTGTTACTCCAGAGGGAATTCCCACCACTACTCTAGGCTTCCTTAAAGTTCCTCGAAGTCCACCCATCAACTCATGTACTTGCCTAATGTGATAATCAAGCATTGCCTCAGCCGCATCAAAATCCGCAATCACTCCATCTCGCAAGGGTCTTACCACTTCAATATTCTCCGGAGTCTTCCCTGTCATTTGTTTAGCTTCAGTTCCAATCGCCAGAATCTCCAAAGTTTTCCTGTGTCTGGCTACCACCGAAGGTTCTCTAACTACAATTCCTTTATCCTTAACATGTACCACAGTATTGGCAGTCCCCAAATCCACGCCGATATCATATGAAACCATTTGCCAAAATTGATCAATCATCGCAGCTTAGTATAACACGAATTACAGGTTGTTCTAAAACTCTTTTTAATTCATCCTTCCCACTCATATCTCCAACTTTCCAGCTTTATATATACAACTCTCCTTCCCAAATAATCTAAACATCCGTTACAATATCCTCATGCCAAAAACCAAATTACAAAACTTTCTAGACCGCTTTGTCACCTACGGATTTGCTGCTTTGCTCTTTTTTGTTCCTTTACTGCTCTGGCCCAAAACCAGCGAAGTCTTTGAATTCAATAAAATGATCTTTACCTATCTCTTAACTGGCCTTATAACCTGCGCCTTTCTCATCAAATCCCTCTTCCAAGGTGAATTAAAAATCAAACGCACCTTTCTTGACATTCCTCTACTACTTTTCTTTCTTGGCCAACTTATAACCACCATCTTCTCGATAGATACTCACACCTCACTCTGGGGCTACTACTCCCGCTTTCACGGTGGCCTGATCTCCACTATCTCCTATCTATTTTTATACTTTACCTTCACCAGCCACTTCTCCCAACAAAAAAACCAAAAGCATCTTGAAACCACCATCCTTTACTCAATCCTGGCCTCTGCCGGCTTAGTTGCTTTTTACGGCTTTTTAGAGCACTTTGGCATCGACAAACATATCTGGATTCAAGACGTCCAAAACAGAGTTTTCTCAACTTTAGGCCAGCCCAACTGGCTTTCAGCTTACCTGGTAGCTCTTCTCCCTCTCCCCATTTTTCTCGCCTTTCACAGTCAATCAACTAAAAAACGACTTTTATTTATCTTTCTCGCCTCCCTATACTACACCACCATTCTTTTCACCAAATCCCGCTCTGGTATCGGCACCACTTTTATCATTCTCACTTTAAGCTTCCTCTTTCTATTTTTCCGCTCCCTTAAAAACAAAAAGAAACTAAAACCACTTATCCTCACCACTCTCTTCTGTCTATCTGTAACTTTTCTGGTTGGCACCCCCTGGACACCTAGTCCCGCCCAAATCCAACACCGCCTTAACGTTGGCGGTCCTGTCTGGCCCACAGCCGAGCCCCTTTTAAATATAATAAATCTCACCACTCAGGCAAAACCGCTTGAACTTGAAAAGCTCTCCCCCCAAACCCAACAGCTCATAGAAGCCAAACAAAAAGGAGTTCGCTTCGGGGGCTCCGACTCTTTTGAAATCCGCCGTGTTGTCTGGACTGGTGCCTGGAAATTATTTAAACAAAACCCAGTTCTGGGAACCGGAGTTGAAACCTTTGCCTACTCTTACTACTGGACACGCCCTCAAGAACACAACCAACTCTCCGAATGGGACTTTCTCTACAACAAGGCCCACAATGAATACTTAAACTTTCTTGCCACCACCGGTCTGGTTGGTACTCTCACTTATCTGGCGCTGATTGTCTCTACTTTCGTTATCTACATCAAAACATTTCTTAAAAATAAAGACAAACCTCTCCCCACCGCTCTACTTATAGGCTACATCAGCATCCTAATCACCAACTTCTTTGGCTTCTCCGTTATTCCCATTGCCCTTCTCTTCTATCTCTATCCGGCTCTCCTGTTATCTTTATACCCCCGCTTCATCTCCAAATTTTCTTTCTCTCCTCAGTTGATTAAAAAAGACTCCCCTATAAAACAATTTCTCATCGTCGCTATATTGCTGCTCACCATGCTCTGGTCCGTTATCATCATCCGCCACTGGCTGGCTGATCTCAAATACAACAAAGGCCGCTCATTTTCCTCTGCCGGTTACCTTGCCTCTGCCATTCCCCTGCTGGAAAACTCAACCAATCTCTATCCTCAAGAACCAACCTTCCGCTCTGAACTTTCCAAAGCTTACTCACAAGCCGCCTTAAGCATCCACCAGCAACTGGCCAGCCTGCCTGCTTCTCAAGCAGCTCAACTTGAAGCCTCAGCCCAAAGCCAAATCAATCAATACACAAGACTGGCAACAAACAACATTGATACCACTCTTAAACAAAACTCCCAACACTTAAACTTCTACAAAGCCAAAGCTCAAGTCTTCATTACCTTAGCTCAAATTAATCCTGACTATTACTCCAAAGCCATCGATACTCTCCTTCGCGCCCATCAAAAAGCCCCCACCGACCCCAAACTTGTCTACAACTTAGGCCTTCTCTATCAAAACACACAAAAAACTCAACAGGCTCTCACCTCCTACCAAAAAACTCTGGAGTTAAAACCTGACTACACTCCCACTCGCACCGCCTATATCAAGCTTCTTGACACACTCAACCAAAATCAAAAAGCCCAACAACAACTAAACATCCTACTTGAATCCTTCCCCAACCATCCTCTAAAAGATCAAATTCAATAGGCTTCAACTTCCACTCCAGTCTCGCTCAATGCTATCTATGATTTATCCTCAACTTATTTCCTTTGAATTCACAGCACAAACATCCTGCACCGCCCTAAAGCTTTGTCAACAAAAAAAGCCTCCAAGTAGAGGATGGGCTGGATCACCCTCTACTTGGAAAGTACATTAAATCTAACACCTTACGGCTTCATCAAAATCACCCCTAATAATCTCAAAATCAAAGAACTGACAGCAATACTTGCACCACTTTCAAAACTTTGACCCAGTTCTGCACTAAAGTACCACCACATTGCGCCAGTTTCCAAAACTACCAGCATCAACCAGATCAAAGTCCATTTATTGTGCCAGTATTGCCACTCCATTTTAGGCAGCAATATTACTGGCCAAACCCAGTCAGAAAAAATCAAGACTGCTTGCATTTGCAAAGACAGATCAAGCTTTGCCAGATCATCATTAAATCCCAAAATTAAGTTCGCCAACAATACCAAAATCAACCCCGACAAAACTTCAAGTTTTCTCCCCAGGTCCTTAAACTTCACATCAAGTTCCATGCCGTACCTCCTTTCCAGCCATGTCAAAGTACAATATTTTTTAATATAGCACAAGCAAAACACCTTTTCTTCTGCTCAGATACCCAAATTTTGGTAAAATATACCCATGGAAATTTTATCCACTCCTAACGATTTTTTAAGAAAAAAGGCCCGGCCTGTTAAAAAACTTGACTCAAAAACCATCGATCAAGTCAAACAAATGGTCAAAACCCTAAAAGCAGCCACCGATCCTCAAGGTGTCGGCCTGGCCGCTACCCAAGTTGGTATAGACAAGCGCATTTTCATTCTCCTCCTCCAAGACCAACCCCACATCTTCATCAACCCTCAAATAACAAAAAAATCAAAACAAACCTTCACAGACCACTATCCCGATCCTCAAGATCACTGGCTAGAGGGCTGTCTATCCATTCCCCAGACCTGGGGTTTCGTCAACCGCCCCCATCAGATTACTCTTGATTTTCAAACTTTTGATCTAAAAAGCAAGAATCCCCAACTAACCTCAAAAAATCAGACTTTCAAAGACATGGAAAGTGCCTACATTCAACACGAAAACGATCACCTAAATGGTGTGCTCTTCACCGACCGTATCATCGAACAAGGTGGCACTATCTACAAAGAAACCGATCAAGGTCTGGTCCCTATTCCCTCACCTCAAAAACAAGTCTACATTTAAACAACTGCTATCATAACTTTATGTCCACTTACAAACTTATTTATCTTGGTACTCCCCAGTTTTCAGCTAACATCTTAAGGTTCATCTCTGCCAATCTTTCTTTTATCAACCTTCAAGCCGTTGTCACCCAACCCGACAAACCACAAGGAAGACAAGGTGCAATCACCCCCTCACCAGTTGCTCAAACCGCCCAAAAACTAGGCATTCCCACCTTCAAACCTCAAAACACCAACAATGATAATCTGCAACACTTAAAACTACTCAAACCGGACCTCTTTCTAATCGTTGCCTACGGACAAATTTTACCCTCCTCTTGGTTAAACGCTCCCCAGATAGCCACTCTCAACTTTCATTTCTCTCTTCTACCTAAATACCGCGGCGCCCTTTGCATAAAACAAGCCCTTCTAAATCAAGACCCAGACACCGGCGTCACTCTACTTGAAATGGACCAAAAGCTTGATCACGGCCCTGTCATCTCCCAAATCAAACAACCAATATCCACCAACGACGATCTCTCCACTCTGACTCAAAAACTTAAAACCAAAGCCAACACCTTGCTGGACAAAACTCTCCTTCCCTATCTGCAATTCACTCAAAACAAAGATTCAAAAACCTCTAAAATCAACCACCCTGACATCTCCCTTTTCCTTCCTCCTCAACCACAAGATCACTCCCAAGCCACCCACACCCCTCCCACCTCACAAAACACACATCAAAATGCCTTCATCCCCTGGCAAAAAATTGAAAAAGCTACCCAATCCCAGGACGCCTCACAACTTCATGCTCAAATTAGAGCCAACAGCCCCGATCCGGGCGCCTGGACAGAAATACCGACCACCAAAGGCGACAAAATACTCAAAATAATCAAAACTAAACTAAATAAACAAAAACTTACTCTCCAAAAAGTACAACTACCAGGCAAAAACCCTATCAGCTGGCAGCAATTCACCACCGGCTACCAAATCAAACCTGACCATTAGTTTATAAAAATCACCCCAATAAGCTCTTTTTTTATCCAAGCCGTCTTTCTGCTCAAATCTACACCTATCAATTTTAATATCACTTGGATTTTTTAGCCTCGTAAGGACGGGTTGCTTTTTTGATACACTTGGCACACAGTGTTCGCTTTACCACCTCACCATCTTCTACCACCTTAACTGTGTGCAAATTAGGCTTCCTCACCTTTCGGTTCCGATTCTTAGCGTGAGAAACTAAATTAGCAAACTGGACTCCTTTGCCACAGTAATCACATTGTCTTCCTGCCATATACTGAAAATAAATTTACAACGTGCCTATTTTACCACATACTGTAAAATAAATACTTGAAATGACTACACCACTAGGAATGCTACTCAATAATCCACTTCTTTTTGTCTTTTGGGCTATCTCCCTTCTGCTTGCTATCTCTTTTCATGAAGCCGCCCATGCATACACCGCCGATCGTCTAGGAGATCCAACTCCTCGCTCACAAGGACGTTTAACCCTCAATCCTCTGGTCCATTTATCCCCGATTGGCACCATAACTCTCCTACTCATTGGTTTCGGCTGGGGAAAGCCAGTCCAGTTTGATCCTTTTAATCTTAAAAACCCCCGCCGCGATTCAGCTCTCATCTCAATAGCTGGCCCAGCCACCAATCTTGTCCTGGCCACCCTAGCCGGCCTTGTCTCCCGCCTACTCCCCTTCCATCTGGCCCCAGCCCTTTACCCCTTCGTTTTCTTAAACGTCATGCTGGCCATCTTTAACTTAATTCCCATTCACCCCCTTGATGGCTCCAAGATTGCCATCGGCATCTTACCCATAGAGATCGCCCGTGAATATCAACAAATCATGCAACGCTACGGCACCCTCATTCTTCTTCTTATGCTTTTACCTTTCTCCGGTACCTCACCCGTTATCAGCCTTGTTCAACCAGTAGTTAGGTTCATAATCAACCTGATTTTACCCAACGCCAACTTTGTCTAACAAACCTAGTTTCAACCACGAAAAACCTTTCTGGAATAAAAACCAGTTAGTCATCGGTATCGACGAGGTCGGTCGAGGCGCTCTGGCCGGACCAATCACCGTGGCCGGCGTTATCTTTCCTCCCCACTTTAACTCCCAAAAAATATCCCAAGTTAACGACAGCAAAAAACTCTCCCCCAACACTCGACTCAAGCTGGCTCCCCTAATTAAAAAACACGCCCTCCACTATACCGTCAAATCATCAAGTCATAAAATAATTGACCAATCCGGCATCATCTATGCCCTCCATAAAACCATGCATACTACTCTCAAACACCTGCCTCAAGCCAACCACCTGTTACTCGACGGTCTCTCTCTTCCCGACTCTTCCGACTACCCTCAAAAAACACATCAAACTGCCATAAAAAAAGGTGATCAAATCTCCCTCTCCATTGCCGCTGCCTCAATCTTGGCTAAAGTACACCGCGACTCTCTCATGCAAAAGCACCACCAAAAACACCCTCACTACCACTGGCACTCCAATAAAGGCTACGGCACCAAACAACACATCGACAGCCTCAAAAAGCACGGACTATCATCTCTACACAGAAAAACCTTTATTCAATCCTTTGTCTCTTAAACTCCACCCTTGCGTCTGGTTATCACTGTCATCACAATTACCACCCCCAGCAAAATCACCAAAGCTATCAAAAATACTCTACCGACTGTTCGCAAAATACTTCCTGGAGTGTCTTGCTCCTCCTGACTATCTTCTTCCTGCACCACCTGCTCATCTACCTGCTCATCTACTTGTCTATCCGCCTCCCTGACTTCCTCTTCTTGCTCACTATCGTTTCCTGTAGCAAATGGGATATCTTCTATCGTACCTGATACCACTACCTGCTCGCTGGCACTTCTAGGCGTTCTCTTGCCTTCCGCTGTAACAAACATTCTTACAAACTCACTACCGATACTGCCCTCATACTTGCCTCTATCAATCTCACCTAATCTGCTGACATCTCCCTGGCTGTCCTCAACCCAAAGCATATATCGATTCAACTCAGCCGAAAAAGGCGTCTCCAAACTCTGGCAAGACAATAAAATCTCAAAACGTGCATCATCATACACACTTAACGCATAACAGCTTCCAGAACCTTCAACAGACTCCAAATTAAATACTCCCTCATTAGCTTTTACCGCTTTGCTGGACAATAAAAATATAGTAGTTAGTGCCAATAGGCTTATAATAGCTCTCTTCATTTGTCTTATATTATAACAAAATAGCTGATTTGTCATCTTCTAGCCTCAAGCTTAGTATTTATGCTATATTATTCTTATGGATCCCAAAGACAAAGCCGACCAACCCATTGGTCAATCACCACCGCCGGGCCCTTCGTCTGATCAAGACAATCAATCTTCACAAGGTTCTGTACCTTTTCTAACTGATCCCGTCATGCCAGAACAACCTTCCAGCACTTCTCAGCCTCAAACATCTACTCAAAACGAGCCTGAGTCTTCCCAATCCTTCCCCCAACCACCTCAAATGAAAAAAGACAAGAAGCAGAAAAATAATAAATCAAAACAACAACCTCCTACTCCTCCTAAATCTCCAACCAAAAAACAAGCTCCCGCCCAACCACCATCCAGATCTTCAATAAAACCAGTCTTATTAATTGCTATTGTCTTGCTTGTCATTACCGCTTTAGGTGGTGGCGCCTACTTCTATATGCAAAATCAGGCCCTAAAGGACCAGCTCAACTCAATTCAAGCCAATCTCCAACCAACTTCTTCTCCCACTCCCACCCCAACTCCTACACCCACTACCAATCCAGTTGCTTCACCTGACTCATATCCCACAGTTGAGATTACCTCCTCACCAACCGAAACTCCCTCACCTCAACCCACCATCTCAAATCAAAGTCTAACTGCCTTCTCAAACCTTGAAGATGTCATCTCCCTTGCCCAAGATAACCACTCCCAAGCCCAACTTCTCATGATCACTTCCGACAACATCCTCTCCTCACCCACTTATAAATACTGGTTCAGAAACCAACCAAATCTCAAAGACTACTTTTTCATAAAACTCGCCCCCCAACAAGAACTTGAATACATCTCATATGCCACCGTTACCCCCGATAACAACATTCCTGACCTTATTCCCCTCTGGCAACAAGACAACCTCGGCCAGTCCGACCAGCAACTTCTTGCCAAAGCCCAGCAGGAAATCGACAAACAAACCGATCAAGAACCATCATCCATCGCCGCCAAATTCATCCGCTCCCGACCTTCCAATCCTGATATTCAAGATCAAATCAATCTCTGGCAGTTTTCTTTCAAGTTCTCCACTCAAAACAACCTCGTCGTTCAATACAACGCCCAAAATCAACAGTTAGTCTACAAAAACTTCTAAACAACCCCCTATTATTGGTACAATATATACGTTGCCGAGGTAGCTCAGTGGTCAGAGCAGCTGTTTTGTAAACAGCAGGTCGTGGGTTCGAACCCCACCCTCGGCTCAACTTAATTCTCTAGGTAAAAACAAAGACTCAACCTCTTCCCCAACTGCAATCCCCAAACACCACCAGTTATTCTCCAACAGATAGCACTTCTCCATCCTCAAATCATCACTCAAACTCACTTCCTCACTACACAAGCTCCCATTCATACCAAATCTATAAAAATCTTCTTGTAGATTTTTATAATTATCTACCCACAATTCCCAGCTGCCCAGTCTTTGCTGCAGCTTGATCTGACTTTCACCTACTATATGTACATATACCGCTGCTTCTTTATTGTTATGCTTCCCGTCCCAGGCTACATATACTCGCCTACCAAGTTTCTCAGACCAAAAATCCGTATCAATTCTCTCTATCCCCTCACCATCCATCTCCTGCTTTCTTAAAACCATCTCCAGTACTGTTGATCTTTCTCTTTCCATGTTGCTCACATTATTCCAGCTATCTTTCTAAACTGCAAGCAAAGCTTCATCCAACTTATCAATACTTTCTATCACTATCACTTCATCCGGCTTCTGTGGATACAAGTACACATCACCAACAGGCATATCTTCCCACTTCTTGCCACTGCTAATCCAAACCAGTTTGCCAACCCCCAACTGCAAGCCGGGAATAATATCCGACGAGATACTATCTCCCACAATCATCACCTCTTCCGGCTCAACTCCTAGTCTCTCCATCCCCTCATACCAAGCCCGACTATCCTTAGGTTCATCAATCGGTGTACATATTTTTTCTTTAAAAAGTCCCCTGAAATTCTTTAACTTATCAAATGTCCACCCCTCTTCAGCGTGAGTCACCACCGCCGTATCCACTCCTGCATCTCTAACTCTCTTAACCTGCTCAACTGCCCCATCAAAGACATCAGGGTTTGTATCATAAATCTCCAGAATCTTACCAATCTCCTTCTCCAACTCTTCACCATCTACACCCGTCAACATACCTAAAATCCTGGCTGGATATTCCATAATCGCTGGTATAACATTAAACTCATCCCTCATTGAGTAAATAGCTTCAAAATACATACCCGCTAACTCCTCACTGCCATACCCACTTTTCTCTTCCAAAAACTGACAATAATCTCCCATCTTCTCTCTATACAACTTACTTGTATTAATCAAGGTATTATCAACATCAAACAAAACCATTTCTATCCCCCAACTCTCAAATCTTTCTCTTAGTTCATTATTTCTACTTAATCTTTCTATCATGGGCAACATAATAACACAAACCATCTGCTACTTGACTTTTCGGGTCTCCTTTGGGTTAAATACTCTTATGGCCTACTCTACTAAAGTAAAACACCAAACCAAGAAACTAAGAAAGAAAGGCTACTCCTTAAATGAGATAGCCCAAGAAATTGGTGTCTCCAAAAACAGTGCCTCCCGCTGGGTCAGAGATCTCAAGCTCTCTCCCCAAGCCCAAAAAATCCTGGACCAAAAAAATAGACTGGGTTGCTTCTCCTCTATCAATCAACCTACAAACCGTCCACCCCACATCAAAAACACCAAATGGACACCAGAAAAACTACAAAAAATCAAACAACTCTACGACTCTGGCTTAAGTGTCAAAGATGTCGCCCAGAAACTAGGCCACACTCATGGGGCAATCAATAATGCTATGCGCCGCAACAATATCCCCCGCCGCACCGCCGCCCAAACTAACAAAATCAAGTTCTACAACTCTCCTTTCTCTTTTACTCCCAAACAAAACCTCACCACACAAGAAGAAAAGCTCAAAGTAGCTGGCCTAATGCTTTACTGGGCTGAAGGATTTAAAAAAAATAATGAGCACGTTGTCGATTTTGCTAATTCCGATTCTAAAATGATTAAATTATTTTGTAAATTCCTAAGAAAAATCTATCAAATAGAAGAGGAAAAGCTCTCTGCTTACATTTACTGCTACCCTTCCCACAATATTAAAAAATTAATCAAATACTGGTCAAATCTCACTCAGATACCCTCAAACCAATTTACCAAACCATACATACGTAGCGACGGAGGCCAAATTCGTGATAAAATGAAACACGGACTGCTTCACATCCGCTACTTTGACAAACGCCTAATAGAACTTATCATGAAAGAAATTAGGCTCTTAAGCTACAATCTCTAAAAAAACATTAAAAATATCCAAAAGCAAAGAAAAAAACCGATATGCGGGGATGGCAGAGCGGACAAATGCACGAGTCTGTAAAATTCGCGCCGTAAGGCTACGGGGGTTCGAATCCCTCTCCCCGCACCATTCTCTTTGCCCTTTACGATAGTTCGAAAATGCCGAGATAGCTCAGGTGGAAGAGCATTCGCATGGTAAGCGAAAGGTCCCGGGTTCGACTCCCGGTCTCGGCTCCCTATCTTTCTCTCTTAACTTCAAGCAACTTATCGTCAGCTTCTTCCACTAAACTACTGTACAACTCATCAGGTTCCATTTCTTCCCACCACTTCTCCCCCCATTCTTCCTGCTTACTCTCTACCTCCACCCAATCCCACCGCTTATATCCATAGCTTATCTCCCCTGCTTTCTTGCCATTTTCTTCCGGCCATACTGAGTTTGACTCCTTCTCCCTTTTAACTATCTTCTCTCTCATCGTTTGACCAATCTCTGCAAGCCTCTGATCTAGTTTTTCTCCCCCATCTCCAAACCCTTCCTCTATATATGTAACTGGAAGAATCTGTACCAACTCATCTCCTCCTACTCTAGCAACTACATCAGTATCCCTAGCCTTCTCATTCATACTCTTTGCCACATCTTTTAATATCTCATCACCAAGGACATGACCAAACTCATCATTTATTTTTTTAAAGTAATCAATATCCCAAATTACCACTACCAACTCCTGTCTTTCCCCTCTTTTCAATCGACTAAACTCTCTACTCATTTCCCTATACAGACCTCGCTTGTTCAAAACCCCTTCCTTCTCCAGCAAGTGATCATATCCAGCCACTTCTTTTAGCCTCTGAATTTCACTCTCAACCACTTCTCTGTCTTGCTCAGACAACTTCTCAAGCACTCTCTCAAGCTTAGACTCACCCCCACTTTCCTTGTATCCTTCTCCTACTTCCATATTACTTTTTTATTACTAATACTCTTCATTATAAATTAAATATCTGGCCAAAAACCATCAAAACTGGTAAAATGACTCTCGTTGCAATTAATATTAACTCATGGCTCAAAAAGGTCCCCGACGAATACTAGGTCTAGTTTGCTCTAAGTGTAATAACTTCAATTACATATCTGAGAGAAACCGTACCAACACTCCTGACAAGCTTGAAATCAAAAAGCACTGCCCCAAATGTAGAAAACACACCATCCACAAAGAGACTTCCAAGCTTAAATAAACTCTCTCTACCCTTAGCCTCAAGCATAGATCATCCTTCTCAATAATTATCTGCGCCTAAAGCTAATTTTCAGGTATAATATTTCTAGTTAGGGGTGTAGCTCCAATTGGCAGAGCGCCGGACTCCAAATCCGGATGTTGTAGGTTCGAGTCCTACCACCCCTGCCACACTCAAATTAATCAGTTACCAATATCACCTTAAATAAGCACTCTAATAATACCAGACTCCCAATAGGTTATACTATTCTTAATGAACATCAAGAGTCTCCTTAACACCTTCACCAACAGCTTAGCTATTCTGCTTGCTCCCCTATCTCTATCCATTCTCATCTCCTGGAACGCTATACCCGGTGATCGCCTCTACCCCCTAAAAAGAGCCCTGGAAAGCGCCGCTGTCATCCTAGTCTCCCCCTCATACGCCGCCCACTCTACTTTACAGCTCAAACTCATCGATCGTCGCCTTGATGAAAGCAATCACACCATAATCGCCAAACACTCCAGTGCCGGCGTAATCGAACTTCGCACCCAGATCCACTCCGCTGAAAAAAGTATTCTTGACCCCAAAAAAACTAATCCCTAACAGGCCGCTGAATTTAAACAAAAACTTCAACAAACCAAACAAGAACTAGAGCTTCAAAAACAAACTGTAACTCAGACTTCACCTCAACAAAACACTCAAACTCCCACCGCTTATCCCACTCGCTCCAAAACTCCCACCCCCACTCCAACTCCAATTAATACCCCAACCTCAACTTACTCTCCCCTCACCTCAACTCCTACTCCTACTTCCACCCCCAAACCAACACCTCCCAAAAAAGTAGAACCTCAAGAAGATGAAGAAGTCATCGAAACCATCCAGGAAACTCAAGATGACATCGATGAAATTATCGAAAAACTGGATAAAATTCAACAAGAAAAGCATCAAATGAAATCACCTCCCAAAGACAAACAAGCCCCTGGTCGCTCAGATGAGCACCGCCAAGACAAAGATAATCGTGATGATGACCATGACAACCGCAACGACAAAGATGATCGTAATGACTGATCTTTAATAAAGTGTCATCTTACCCCTGGCATTTTTACATCTGGTTTCTCTCTCTTCACAATCATTCTCAAAAGATAGATTGTTAATATACACCTCAAGACACTCATTTACCAAAGGATCATCAAACATCTCACAACCTCCTCCTGCAGCACACGCATACTCACACTCCTCTTCCTACCTGCACTCATCACCCAGTTCATCCAGATACTCAAACTTGGCGTCCTAATAATTAATCAAAACCCAACTCATCTCATCCAAATCAGTTTTTCTTCCAATATCAAACCCTCACTCAATCTTTTTTCCATACTTACATTTACCGCTTACATATCCTATAGTTGCATTACATTTCCCTACTTAGTATAATCCCTGTATGAGAAAAGAATTCATGCCTAACCCACTCTCAAAATCAGAGCATCTTTTTAACCCCTCTACCCTGGCTGAAGGCCCAAAAACCATCGACCTACCTAATCAAAAAAGAATAACTCTCGTTGGTATCGACACTGATGATTTCAACCCTGCTGGTAATACAGTCTCCTTCATTCACGCCTACCATCAAGACCAGTCTTTTGTCTTTTACGTCACCACCAAAGAGTTTTGCTCTGCCTGTAACCTATATAACAAAGGGCCAGAAGCATACCACAACTTCCATCAATACACCAACCATGAAGAAATCAAGTACCTGCTTCAAGAAAAAGGTGTTATAAATGAAGATCAGCTCGATAGCTTTGAGTTTGAAGGCGGCGGCGTCATTCAAGCCAAAGATCCCTGCAAAATCATCCGCTCCAAATCTCTCTCTCCTTTACCACACAGCCTTTCAGATACCGTTACCGACTTCTTCGCAGACTACTTCCAATACCCCACTTTCTAAACTGGTAAAATGGCCCTGATGCCACAAATAACCACTATCGGTGGCGGCACCGGAGCTCCCACCATTATAAAAAGCCTTGTTTCTGCCGATTTTGACAACATCAAAGCCGTCTGTGCCGCTTCTGACTCAGGTGGCAAAACCGGAGTCATCCGCTCAGACGAACGCGACCAAGTAATCGCCATCTCAGACCTGCTTCGCAATCTACTTGCCCTCATTCCCAATCACGCAGACTCCCCAAAAATAAACTCCTTTACCCAACTTCTTTCTTACATCGACGGACGCAATCGCAACCTAGGCTACCGCATCTACTACTCTCTACTTGAAAAATACCACAATAGTTTCCTGAAAGTCCAGCAGCATTTTGAAGACATGCTTGAAATCAAGTTTGCCGGCACTGCTATCCCCATCACCCTAAAGCCCACTAACCTAAAATTCTCCACTCAATCAGGCCAAAACTTCCACGGCGAACACGAACTAGACCGCCTCTCCATGTCCAAAAACTCAGTCACCAAAGTCTGGTTAGAACCCCAAGTTAAAGCCACCCCACAGGCTCTTGCAGCTATCAAAGATGCCCAATACCTCATCTACTGCCCTGGCTCTCTTTATGGCTCAATTATAGCTAACTTCCTTCCCCAAGGCGTCAAGACTGCTCTCAAAGCCTCCAAGGCCCACAAAATACTCATCACTAACCTTACTTCAACCCGTAATCAAACCCATCGCTTCACCCCCACCGATTACTTAAAAATCTTTCAAAAATACACCCAACTGGAAAAACCCTTCGATACCATTGTCGCTCCCAGAACCACCTTCAAACAATTTGAACAAAAACACCCCCAAGCTGCCAAAATCTACGCTCGCGAACACTCCTACTTTCTGGGCTGGCCCCAAAAAGACTTTAAGCCCTTAATAAAAATGGGTATCAACATAAAAAAACAAGACCTCTTTTCCTTAACTCCCAAATTCCATCGCCTTCGCCACAACCCCAAAAAACTTCAAAAGCTTTTCTCCAAACTACTTGCATAAAAAAACAATAAAATAGCCCCGCAAAAGCACAGGGCCAAGTATTTTCCCCGGATGACTCCAGGTGGGGTGAGCTGCCAGTAACTCCTATGGACTTACCAGACTCCGCTCCCCTTTTATAAGTGCTTGTGGAGGAAAAAGCACTTGCGCCCTTGATCCGCTTATGCAGGGCCGCTTACTATTATACCAACTTGTCAAGTCTGCAAACACTGATATTTTCCCCTCCTTTTACTTTGCTTGAAACAGCCCTTATAACTACTTTTCTTGTTCTCGAATTTCCTCCAAAGCTTCTCTTATCGTCTTCATCTTCACTCCCAGCTCCCGCTCCATTTTACTGTTATCCATCTTCAAACACATCTGGTACGGCCTGATATCAGCATTCTCCTCCATATACTCCCCAAGACTTCCTTTTTTTATCTGTTCTTTCCCAAACCCAAATACCTGCGCTACCTCTTGTGCCAACTGATAGGTAGACACAAAACTACTCCCAGTCACATGATAGATTCCCACCGGCCGCACTCCAATCATCTCATCCAAAGCTTTGGCAATGTCATCAGCAAAGGTAGGGGTAATAATCATGTCCGCAAACTGAGGGTAAAGCGTCCCTTCCTCCAGTCCAATCCTGATCTTATCTACTAAATCTGTCTTGCCTTCTCTGCCCGCCTTGAATGGAAAAGCAATTCTAGCAATAGTGTATGAATCCACAATCTCCTTTATTTTTTCTTCACCCAAAGCCTTTGTCTCTCCGTACCACTCAATTGGATCTGGCTTGTCTTGTTCTACATAAGGCTCATCTTTATCGCCGGAAAACACCATGTCGGTTGAAATATAAATCATATGCATGTCCCGCTTACTGCAAGCTTCCGCCAAATTCTGCGTGCCCTTCACGTTAACTTTGTACACCACCCCATCCTTTTCATCCCTCTCCTCCCAGGCCTTATTAACATCAGTGAAAGCAGCCATGTGAACCAGTACCTTTGCTGGATTTGCCTCAACAAACTCTTCAATTTGAGTCTTGTCAGTGATATCAACTCCCCTATCCAAACTCATATCCATAAACTTCCAGCCTAAAAGCTCCTCCACTCTTCTCCCCACCATTCCACTCATCCCGGTTGATAATACCTTTAAAGTCTCTGCCTTTCTAGCTTTCATATTTGTCTGGAAATAATTTACGCAAACTTATCGACTCCTTGTCTCTATCCGACAAAATCATCTCCTCTTTGTCAACCGGCCACTCAATAGACAAATCCTCATCAAACACCGAAATAGCTTTATCCCCTTGCGGATCTCGCTCACTGTACAACCTGTCAACCAAATAAACATAGTCAGCCGGTCCTGCCACCACACAAATAGAGTTGGCAATCCCTTGTTCTATATACAAGCTGCCCGGCAAGTACCCTTCGCCCCACCCCAACTTAAAATACTCCATCTGACCAAAACTACCCGATTTGGAGTCGACATCCGCCAAAGCACAAAAAACTTTACCTGACATTACTCTTACCAATTTATTCCATCCTTCCGCATGCATTCCCCGTACTACATTAGTTTTTGATCGACTATGATTAACTTGTTTGACTATAAACTCCCTACCTGTCACTTCTTCTAAATTTGGGATATTAGCCATCTCCATAAAAAATCCCCGCTTATCCTCATTTAGAGGCCTCTCAATATAATAAACTTTGTTCAAACTTGTCTTGTATATGTGTTTAAAGATTTTCTTCTCTTCACTTGGCTTATATATTCTACTCATTATCTTTATTATATTGTCTTTGATAATACTTCTTAAACTCAACCCCCTTAACCTTCCTCCACCAATCCTCATTCTGTCTATACCATTTTATCGTCTCCTCAAGTCCCTCTTTCAAACTCATCCGGGGCTCCCAACCTAACTCTTCATTTATCTTGCTCCAGTCAACTGCATACTTTTGATCATGCCCCGGTCTGTCTTTAACAAAATCAATAAACCTCTCCTCATCTTTTTCCATAATCTGCAAAATAATCTTCACCACTTGCAGATTAGTTACTTGTTTTTTCATTCCTCCAATCATGTATGTTTCTCCTATCTTACCCTCTTTTATCACCGTCTCAATCCCCCTGCAGTGGTCCTCAACATACAACCAGTCTCTGATCTGACCTCCATCACCATATACAGGAATCCTCTTGCCTTCCAAGACATTGGTTATCACCAGAGGAATCAACTTCTCTACATGTTGATATGGACCATAATTATTTGAACAGTTAGTCAAAGTCATCTTAATACCATATGTATCCCTATATGCCCTCACCAAGTGATCCGAAGCTGCCTTTGAAGCAGAATACGGACTGTGCGGATCATAAGCTGTCTTTTCAGAAAACTTCTCACTAGAGTCACGTTCCAGCTCCCCATACACCTCATCAGTTGATACATGATGAAAATGAACCTCCAAGTTGTCTCTCACTGCCTCAAGTAAAGCAAAAGTACCCCAAATATTTGTTTCCAAAACCACCCCCGGCCCCATAATTGACCGATCAACATGACTCTCTGCCGCAAAATGAACTACCGTATCCACCTTGCCCACCAACTTCTTTACTAAATCCTCATCCACAATGTCCCCTTTTACAAACTCAAAATTATCATTCTTTTCCAACTCTCTTAAATTTTCTCTTCTGCCTGCATAAGTTAAACTATCCAAAACAACTATCTCATCCTGCTTATTTTTACCAAGCCAGTATTTAACAAAATTACTACCAATAAAGCCTGCCCCACCTGTTACTAAAAGTTTCATGCAATCAAAAAAAAATTTATAACTTCAATACTCCGCCACTGCCTACAAACAACTCCATTACCCCTTTTCTGCCATTTCCTGCCACCCTGGCATTCTTTCCAATAATACTAGCATCAATCCCCTTACTCACTTTCTCCATCTCCACCTCACCCATCACTACCGTGTTTTCAACTCTGGACCCTTCAACTCGACTCTGATTATATATAGATGTATAGGGACCAATAAAACTATTTTTAACAATTACATTCTCTCCTATCCTTACCGGTCCTCTGATTTTTGAATCAATTATCTTGCTTCCTTCACCTATCTCTACCCTGCCCTTTATCACTGATTTACTATCAACTTCCCCATCAATATGTCTCACAACATATCGATCTAGTAAAATCTGGTTACTCTCCAGCCAATCTCCAAACTTACCCGGGTCAAGCCAAAGCCCCTTATACTCTTCAACTCCTACTTTCATACCCTTATCAATCATCCACTGAAACAAATCCGCAATCTCATACTCACCTCTGTCAGAAGGCTTAATCCTGTCCTTACCCTCAAAAGCTCCGAATATTTTTGCATTAGCCAGATATACGCCCGGTACAGCAAACTTATGCGGCGGGTTTTCAGGTTTCTCAACATACTTTTGCAATCGTCCTTGTTTGTCAAAATAAGGCACACCCATTCGCCTGTTCTCTTCATGTTCCAGCTTAGACACCATTCCATCCCAGTTTTCCCTCTTAAACTTATCTACTAAATCTACAATACCGTCAGTAAAAATATTATCTCCCAAGTGAAATACAAAACTGTCTCCATCTACAAACTCTTCTACCACCTCAACAATATTAGCTAATCCCAAAGGCTCCTTTTGCAATATGTAAGTAAACTTTGCCCCCCACCTGCTCCCATCTCCCAAAACCTCCTTGGCCATCTTAAGCTGACCTGGATTATGAGTGATCCCTATCTCCTTTATGCCAGTTTGAGTTATCGTCTCAATCGGGTACTCAATCAAAAGTCTATTTGCCACCGGAATAAAGTGCTTATTCACCGAATACGTTACCGGCCTCATTCTCGTACCTCTGCCACCAATAGGAATAATGCCTTTCATAACAAGAAAGTATATATTAATTATCTATTCCAGTTCAATTTCTCTTTCCTTCAAAAGTCCAACCATATAATCTCTCTGTTTGCCTCCCAACCTGATTACTCTTTTCTCTATATCCCCCTCCTTACTTGGTACTGTAAAGACAAGATTACCTTCCTCATCGAACCCTCCCAGCCTGCTATCATCCCTTTCAACTGAATCGGCCAAGTTCTCCAAAACCTCACGAGCACCCTCCTCCAGTTCCTTACCTAAAACCTCATCTTGAAGTTTCCTTGAGTCACTTTCCAACTGCCTTTTTATTCTTGCATACTCAATACTTTTCTCTTCCATAGCATTATTCTACCAATACAACTAACTTCTACAACCCTCAGCTGCCTATTATCTTTCTAACCTCCATGATAAAATACATCCGTGGCAGAAAAAAAACAAAAAACTACCGGCTTACTTGCCTTTTTACGCTCAGTTAAGGTAGAATTAAACAAAGTTAACTGGCCTGATCGTCAACAAACATGGCGATTGACTCTAGTAGTCCTAGGTGTCAGCATAGTCATCGGAGCCTATATCGGTGGCTTAGATTTCCTCTTTACTAAACTGATTGCATCTTTAATTACAAAATAATTTTATGGCATCCAAAAAAACTTCAAAACCCAAAGACAATCCCCACCACCTTATTATCTCTGACATCAATAACCCCAAAGCCAAATGGTATATTCTCCACACCTACGCCGGTCAGGAAGAAAAAATTGCCCAGACTCTTGAGCAAAAAGTAGACACCATGAGTCTAGAAGACAAGATTCTTGAACTACTTATCCCTACCCAGAAAAAAATTCAGATCAAAAAAGGTAAAAAAGAAACATCTCAAGAACGTCTTTTCCCCGGCTACATGATGATTAAAATGCAAGTTACAGACGATACCTGGTCTGCCGTTCGTACCACCAGAGGCATCACCGGCTTCGTCGGTACCGGCAACAAACCCACTGCCCTCCCTCAAGATGAAGTCGATGCCATCAAAAGCTATCTCACCCAAGACACTCCCAAATTCCAGTCCACCTTCTCCAAAGGTGAAGCCGTCAAGATCGTTGACGGTCCTTTCGCTGACATGTTAGGCTCCGTCTCCGAAATCGATGAGGAAAAAGGCAAGGCTCAAGTACTAGTCTCAATCTTTGGTCGTGAAACACCCGTTGAGCTAGACTTCTTGCAACTTGAGAAAATCTAGCTATACTAAATTCATCTGCCCATGGATTCAAAAACAACCATAATTTCAGCCCTACCCTTAGTCATCATCCTTACCGCCCTTTCCGCTGCTATTATCTTTGCTCCTCAAAACCAAGACATTAGAAACCGTGCTGCCCAGAACGTACCCGGTATCACCACTCCAACCCCTACCCAAACCCCCCTTCCAACTCCCACTCCCACTCCGCAAACAGCCTGCTCTTCTCTATACAACCCTGTCTGTGGCTCAGATCAAGTCACCTATGAAAACGTCTGCCAAGCCCAACAAGCCGGTGTAGCTGTTATTTCCAATTCCCCTTGCGTTACCCCTCTTCCTCAAGGCCAGTAGTTGCCCAATTCCCTCTTTCTTGCTACAATACTTGTACCTCGCAATAGAGGTAGCGCTATACAAGTGCGAAACTTTCTTTCTTGTATTCTCGGCGCGTTTATTAAAATAATCTTATGGCAGCCAAAAAAGTAAAAACTAAGCTCAAACTCAACCTTCCCGCCGCACAAGCCACTCCCGCACCCCCTACTGGCCCGGCTTTAGGTCAACATGGTGTTAACATCATGGACTTTGTCAATGCTTACAACGAAAAGACCAAAGACCAGCGCGGCCAGATAATTCCTGCTGTCATCACCATCTATCAAGACCGCTCCTTTGACTTTATTACCAAACTCCCCCCTGTTTCAGAACTCATCAAACAGGAAATTAACCTTGAAAAAGGTGCCTCAGACGTTAAAAAAGAAACCGTCGGCACCCTCACTGAAGCTCAAGTAGAAAAAATTGCCGAAAAAAAGCTTCCCGACCTAAACACCACCAAACTCGAATCCGCCAAAAACATCGTCAAGGGCACCGCCAGATCAATGGGGGTAAAAATAGAAGAATAATTTAAATATCATGGCTAAAAAGAAACAAAAAATCGATTTCAACTGGGAAAACGCCTACCAAGACCTCTCCACCCGTACCGCCAACTCCCTCAAATCTGCCCGTCTCAAACCAGATCAGATCCGCACAATGACCGACGGCGAGATTCTCTCCATCGACGGCATCGGTGAAGTTGGCCTCGAAGAGATCCGCGCCCAGTACCCACCTCAAGGCACCGCCCCTGAACCTGTCTCTACTTCACAAGAATCAAAAGATAGCAAAAAAGAAGATGAAAACAAAGAATCAACCGCTCCCCACCCTAAAACCAAATACCCAAGAGCCGTCCACGGCAGAAGTAAAAAGTACCAAGAAAAACAACAACTAATCGATAACACTCAAAAATACCCTCTAGACTCGGCTGTCCGCCTTCTAAGACAAGTCTCATACTCCACCCACAACACCGTTGAGCTGCACATCAACGTCAAGTCCGACTCACTAAGAGGTGAGATCAATCTACCTCACTCCACCGGCCAATCTCAAAAAATCGCCATCTTTTCCGAAAAAATAGCCAAAAAGATTAAAGCTCAAGACTTCGACTTTGATGTTTTACTAGCCAAACCATCCCACATGAGCGACATTGCACCTCTAGCCAAAATCTTAGGCCCCAGAGGCTTAATGCCCAACCCTAAATCAAACACCATTGTTGATGACCCTGAAAAGAGAAAGCAGGAACTAGAAAAAGGCACCACTTTAACCTTCCGCACTCAACCCAAAGCCCCTATCATTCACTTAGTTATCGGCACCCTAGATTTAAACAACAAAAAGCTTCACCAAAACCTAGTTGAATCACTTCAAGCCGTCAACCCGCATCTGATCAAATCAGCCTATCTTAAATCCACCATGAGCCCTTCCATCAAGCTCGATCTTTCTGACCTCAAATAAACCCCTTAAGCAAAACTTGCTTTTTCCCCCTATGTATCTGTTATAATACCCTTCCTTATGAACAAAGAAAATCTTTCTCCCCAACCTATATCTCAAATCCGCCAAGAGCTGATTGAGGCAGCCAACCAACCACAAACAGCCAGGCTCATCATCCCCCAAAAACAAGCAGCCATGGTCTTCTCCCAACCTCAAAAAGAGTTCTTCCAAGCTCTTGATGAAAACAAGCTTTTCCTTCTCATGGATCAAAAAAGAAACCAGGTAGAGATAAATCTTCTTCACCGCACCCTCAACTACCTGCCTGAATCAATCTCTGACATCTCCCGCCTGGCTTCAGACGAAAACCAAAGAGGCGATCAAATCAAACGCTGGTATCAAGAAATATATGGCGGAATCCAGTCCCAAAACTGGCAACAGGTCAGTAAAGCCTACAACATCTCAGCACAATCTTTAAGTATTCTAGACAAGCACCAAATCATCAACCTGCCTGAATCTTTCCATCAATTCATCGAAAACATCGCCGATTTTCAACCTGCCAAACCAGACCAACGACACAAATATCCACAAGGCTACATCTCAGAAGCAAAAGAGGCCCAAAACTACCTGATCAAGCTCTGGAATATTCTAAACAGACAACACCCGGCTCAAACCCAGCTACTGCAAATTCAAGGCCTATCACCAGATAGAGCTCTAAGCACTCTAACCACAGAAGACCAGTACCCTGATTTCTAGCCTCAACCTCTCTTTCCCTAGCCTCAAAACTCCCTTTCTTATATTGACATTATAGGATAATTAAGCTATATTTGAATTATTGCTGCAAGTCTACTTGTAGCCTTAGTTTGTACCTTTACAGAGAGCGATTAGGTAAGGAAATCTTATGGATAACTTTACCAAAGACACAAACCAGATTCTGGCAAAAGTTGGTCCCCTGATCATCGTCATAGTAGTTTTTATCACCTTACTAGGCGGCCTTCTTAGCCTCATCTTGGCAGACATCTACCTGGGATACATCGTCGCCGACTTCTACGTCGGTGGCAGCAAAGCTGCAGCTTGGTTCATCTCATTCGCCACCACCGGAGTCCTGGCAGGCATTACTGGCCTAGCAATCCGCTACTGGCAATCCGAGAACATGGACCTGAAATCTCAGCTTAAAATCTTCATCACTTCCCTGGTAGCTATCGGCATCATCGTCCTTGATGCATATCTTGACGGTCAAGCAGCTGAAATACTCAAGTTCGGACACCCTTTGGTCAACATCGATCAAAACCAAAGACTGTTTCGACACCTCATCCGGGGTCTATCAGTTGCCGGCGAAGTTATCGGCGTCAGCGCCATACTTCTTTTTCCATTTCTGGAAAAAACCTTTCAGGATATTCTGCCCAACTTTTCCTCACAGAAAAGTGTACCTTCATCAGACTTTTAGTTCTTACAAGAGTGGGATCAAAAATCCCAATCGCTCTCTACTTACGATCTCACTCTTGTACCACCCCTCAAAAAAATCTCAATTTCAAAACAAAAAAAAACCGCAAAGGCAAAACAATCAGATCACAAAATGTGACTAACTGTGCCCTTGCGGCAAGTGCATGTAGGGGTACCATATCCGGCTTCGATACCCTTACGGGGGAACCCAGGAGAAGGTTCAAGGTACGTCGCTACCTTACCGGCCCCAATCTATTTCTCCGATCCTTTCTATAGAGAAAATTCTAAATCTTAATCTGCCATAGTAGTCTCTTCCTGTCAGGATGAGGTTTGATCCTGTCAGGATCTCCATTCTTTCCCTCATCAATCCTCAGATACCCTATGTCAGCCAAGTTTTCTGCCTCGGCCCGTACTTCCTCTTCATCTCCTCCACAACATTCACAAAGTTTCGGAATTGTCGGATAAGAAGAATTCTTCACAAAGTTAAAGATACGTCGTTGCAGATCAGTAAAGCCGTTAGCCATTATTCACTCCTTGTTCTCTCCAAAATTAATACTCTCCTGAAAACTCTCCTGCAAGGATCGGCTAGATACCCAACTTTTAAAAGTACACCACCTTAAGTAAGGTGATGCATAGTATACCAAAACACCCACAAACCAACCACCTTTTACCTATTTTCAATCAACTCTTCCATTCCTGGAGGCCACACATCCGCCAAAGACATCAAATTGAAAACCGCTGCCTTATCACCATTATTTATAGTCCTCACCCCTCTATCGCCTTTCATCACTGGTAACAAAGCTCCTACTGGTCTCGCTTCATTCTCCAGCCCCTCTTTAACCTCAAAAAACTCAATCTCATCTTCCTCCAATCCCATCGACATCGCCACCCGCGCCAATTTATCCAACAATACCCAGTGCTCCCTTGACTTAGGCTCCACTCCAAACCACTCTGGACCCAACCAAAACTCGCCTCTATCAATCTCTTTATTCACTTTAAAACTTAATTGATAAGCCCTCTTATTCTATCACTAGCCTGCAAATTTTCAATTTTTTATTTTTTCTTGTATAATGATCATTGTCCTAAGACAGCAGGCAATCATAAGTCCTGCCGAGGCCAATTTACCTCCCTCGCTTAGGCGAGGTTTATTTTTGGTCTTTTTAATAATTAATTATTCCTATGCCCTCACCACAAAACATTCAGGCTCTCCAAGAGCTAACCGAACAAATCAAAGATACCAAAGCCTTTATTCTTGTAGACTACGCCGGCATGGACGTCGACACTCAAACCCAACTTCGTGATGCTCTAAGAGACTCAGGCGCTACCTACACCATTGCCAAAAACACCCTTATCCGCCTGGCTCTAAAGGATATCCTATCCGATCAGGTGCCAGACCAGCTTAAACAAGCCCTGGAAGGCCCCACTGCTATCCTTTTCAGTCCAGATGATGACCCAGTTTCCCCCGCCAAAGCCCTCCAACAATTCATCGAAGAAAACGAAACCCCTTCCCTCAAGATCGGCTTCATGGATGAAAAAGTCTTAACCGTAACCCAGATAGAAGAACTTGCCAAACTACCAGGTAAAGAAGAACTGCTCGGTCAACTAGCCGCTCAACTTAACGCTCCTATCACCGGTTTTGCCCAGGTACTGCGTGCCAACCTGCAAAACCTGGTTTTTGCTCTCAAGGCAATCGAAAAACAAAAACAAGCAGACCAATAATTGTTAATTAAACGCAAATAAGCTACCCGAGAGGAGGTGAATTACATGGCCACCAAGAAAAAGAAAGAAGAAAGTAAACAAAAAGAAGAAAAAAAGGCACCAAAACTAGATAAAAAAATCTCCAGCATCATCGAAGATGTAGAGAAGTTATCAGTTCTTGAACTAGCTGATCTAGTCAAAGCCTTAGAAGACAAGTTTGGAGTTTCCGCCGCACCTGTAGCCGTAGCTGGAGCTGCTGCTGGAGGCAATGGTGAGAAACAAGAAGACGAAGAAAAATCTGAGTACGACGTAGTTCTCTCCGCTGCTGGTGACAACAAAATTGCTGTCATCAAAGCCCTAAGAGAAATCAGAAAAGACCTCGGTCTCGTTGACGCTAAGAAATTAGTTGAAAGCGCACCCGAAACTCTTCTAGAAGCTGCTCCCAAAGAGGAAGCAGAAGAAGCCAAGAAAAAATTAGAAGAAGCCGGCGGAAAAGTCGAGCTGAAATAAATTTTTTCATCCAAGGCAAATAGAAACCCCGCTTTTTACAGCGGGGTTTTTCATGCCTAACAAATTACCTTACCTAAATATTACTTATCTATATAAATATATAACACCACAGCCTCATCACTCCAAACCCCTAAAGCACTCCCCCAATACACTTTTTTCCCTAAACTGCTACTTGACTATTCATTCACTTTAATGTTACTTTGTATATCAGATATGGGCAAATCCAAAAATAAAAAATCATCCAAACGAAACATCTCCTTAAACAACCTTCCCGACCTTCTGACCGTCAAGGAAGTAGCTGAGTTACTGCGAGTCTCTCCCTTAACCATAAAAAGATGGGGCAAGCGCGGCAAGCTGCCCGCCATCCGCATCAACTCCCGCGGCGACCGACGCTATAAAAAAGAATCTGTTCTCTACCTTCTAGGCATGGACCCTGACAACCAGAAAAGCACCTAACTCTCCATAAACACTTTCCAAGGAAACACAAACCAAGCTCTAATCATTCTATTTATCCTACTAGGTTCTTGAATTACCCTCCAAAACGACTTTAAACCCCTTTTCTCCATCCACGCCGGCACCTTCTTCACCTTACCCGTCAACTCATCAAATGTACCCCCTACTCCAATGGCCACCTTTGTCATCAACCTATCTTTGTTCTCCCAGATCCACTTCTCCTGCTTAACCGGCCCATACGCCACCAGTAAAACATCAGGCTCATACTCACTTATTTCTTCCAAAACCTCTCTATTGACTTCTTTGTCCTCACCCACTCTTTGTTCTCCCTTGTTTGCCTTAATCTGTAATCCCGGATACTTTGCCCGCATTTTTTCCGCCAGCTCTTCTGCTCGCTCACCATAACCTCCCAACAGAAAAACCTTCCAACCATTCACCGCCGCCTCTTCAATTAACTTGCTGCTTAACCAGACACCAGTCACTGTCTCACCATTTTTGCCTTGCAAACCTCTCCAGCCTATCCTCAAACCCTCTACAATCTTCTTTAGTCCTCCTGCACCAGCCCCTCTTCTTACAAACTCCATAGCCGCCAGTACTGCCGCCCCATCAACTACCACCAAATCCGCCTTGTTAAGTATCTTTTTAAACTCACCATCTTCACCAGCCCTAACCAAAAACTCACTATAAACCGTCACCACATAATGAAAACCTCCCTTTTCTATCCATTTTTCAATAACTCTCACCACTTGATCCTTATTTAGTCTATCTACATCAACTCCTAAAACTTCTTGGCTTTTATTATTCATTTATCTATACTCTAATATACTACTAATAACTTTTACCAACCAACGGTAATTATAGCACCTTTGTAACAGTTTGATATAGTTTGAAAGGGGGTTTGAGCTCCTAAATACCAATCACACCCCTTAACACCCACCACTAACACTTCAATCACTATTTAACCGCTCAACTTCACCACCTTAAATCTAGCACTCCACCACGCCAACTGACAACTACAAATTTTGAAAAACTTTTCCCTACTCAGCGCACTTTTCTATCAACATCTACATCAACATTTTCCCTCTCAAGCACACTTTTTTGACTCTCATCACCACTTTCAAGACAATTATTGCATTTAATGTCATTTTAAACTCAAAAAATTTATCACTTTATGCAAATTTTGACTATCAATACATCTAAACTTACCAAAAATTCTTTATCTTATATTTCTAACTAACCAATAAAACTACCCCAAAATACTATATCAACACTTTACTCCCATTCCAACCACTTGTCAGCCACTGTTTGAACACAATCTGTAACCAAATTTTGAACTAAAAATTATATAAAACGCCACTTTTACATAAAATTTCATAAAATCACTGTAAAAATACTATAACTCCTCCCCTACTCAATATTTCTACATTTATTTTTGTATAAATTTTGCTGATAATTATTTCCCATAATATTGTCCTATTTTTTTAGACTTCGGTTTCTGTTCGGTTTTCATTCAAACACCACTTTTTTCATTGACTTTTTTCTCACTCCAAACAGTAATCTTTTACATTATTTTCTGCTCTGTATTTCCCCTTTCAAAACCTACATAACTACCATTTCTTCACTCTTGTTTTCAGCACCTCCTACTACCTTACCACCCCAACATGACTCTCATCCTCCTAAAAACTTGCCTTAAGCTCTTTGTGAACCTTCTTAGCTACTTCCCACATAACATAAAACAAAAAATAACAATATTACAACCAAGATAGTTGCCTATGTGAAAGCATTAAATTCCCACTCAGATCTTACAGAAACTTAAAAACATCTAAGTTAAACACATCAAGGATTAAATATCTATCAAGCAAAAGGCAATCTAAGCATAAAAAACCCATCACGGAATAATTTAAAAACTTTAACTACTCGTCATTCAAATTCAATTTTAAACCTAAGTAGATACTTAAAACATACCCCCTACCCCCTACCCCAAAACCACAAATTAAACTAACTTTAGACCACCTCAAAATCTAATACATCAAACTTTACCAACTAGCAACAAAACCAAATTGCAACCAAGATATATATCAAGCAGAAAAAAAATAAAAAACCACTATATTGCTTATTACAAGACTTCTCAAAATCAACTATCATTTTACAAGCGTTTTTAAAAGAATCTCATCACCCCAGCTAGATTACCCTTTGTATCTTGTATAACTAGTAAATTCATTTTTAAACTAGCAAAATATCACTCATCCAAGTCAATTGATAAATATATATTTTTCAATTGATATAGCAAAATTATCATCACATCAGCTTAAAACACCACCAAAAAAACTCTATTATCCGTATAACTAAATCTTCTAGGTTAATTTAGTTTCAAGTTATCTTTAAACTCTTCAAAGTGTTCCAACACCTCCCCTATTCCTTTAATCACACACAACAACGGTTCTTCTGCTACAAATACCGGAATATTCAACTCCTCTGTTAACTTAATATCTAAGCTTCTCAACTGGGCTGTACCTCCTGATAACACCATACCCTTATCAATAATATCCGATGATAACTCTGGAGGTACCTCTTCCAACACTCTCTTAACCATATCTATTATCTTTCCCAACGGAGCCTGTATTGCTTCTGTAACATCGCTGCTGGTTATCTCAATGTTTCTAGGTAATCCAGTAACCGAATCTCTGCCTTTAACCTCCATCTTTCTCTCTTTTTTCAAGAGCGTGGCCGACCCTATCTTAATCTTTACCTCCTCTGCTGTCTGATCACCAATCACCAAGTTCTGGTTTCTCCTGACAAAACCTGCAATAGCCTCATCAATCTTGTTTCCTGCCGCTCTAACACTACTTGATGCCACCACACCCCCTAAGCTAATCACTGCTGCTTCACTGGCACCTCCACCCATATTCAAGATCATGTTTCCCGAGGCTTCATCAATCGGTATCTCTGCTCCCACTGCCGCCGCCAGAGGCTCATCAATCAGATAGGCCTGCCTTGCCCCCGCTGATCTAGTAGCGTTTAGCACCGCTCTTTTCTCAACCTGTGTTACTCCCGCCGGCACACTCACCATAACTTCCGGTTTGAAAAAACCTTTACCGGTTACTTTTTTCAAAAAGAATCTCAACATAGCCTCAGTCACTCGATAGTCTGCTATTACTCCATCCCTCATCGGCCTGCTGGCTCGTATATTGCCCGGCGTCCTTCCCAGCATCTGTCTGGCCTCATTTCCTACAGCCAAAACTCTCTCATCATCCAAGGAAACTGCCACCACCGTTGGTTCATCAACAATTATTCCTTCTCCCACTACATACACCAAGCTGTTTGCCGTACCCAAATCTATTCCAACTTTTTTTGCTAATGCCATATTTAAACTTAATTCTAGGCGTTTAGTATATCAGCTCAACCATCAATCTCCAAACGTCTCTTTCTGGCCTCTTTTTGCTATCCAATGTATAATAACAGTTGTATGTCCAATACAAAAAAAATCAAAAAAAGACGTCTTTTTATTACCTTAGGTGCTATTTTTACCCTAACTATCTCTACCGCTGCAGTTATCCTCTTTGCTAAAGGCTATCGCTTCAACCCTCAAAAAGGCTCCATCATAAAAGGCACCGGTCTTCTCTCAGTCACTTCACAACCAAAATCAGCCCAGGTATATATAGATGGCAAACTAGTCACCGCCACCGATGACACTCTCAACTTACCACCTGCTACATACAAGGTCAGAATTCAAAAACAAGGCTACATTCCCTGGGAAAAAGACTTGCCAATAGAAGCCCAGCTGGTCACCACCACCGATGCCCACCTCTTCCCTTCCGTTCCCTCTCTCACCGCCCTTACCTACACTGACTCCAAAAACCCCACCCCTTCTCCCAACGGCCAAAAACTTGCCTATATCGTCCAGAGCAACAAAAACAAGGACCTTAACGGCCTTTACGTACTCGATCTCACCAACTCTCTGCTTCCCCTCAAGCGCCAGCCCACCCAAATAGCATCCTCAACCGATGACTTTGATTTTACCCAAGCCACCATTGTCTGGTCTCCTGACTCCAAGCAAATCCTGACTGTCACCACTAACCAAGAAGACCAAACCATCACCAACAGCTTTCTTTTAGACAGCGACCAAAACAACCAACTCTCAATCACTCCTGACGTCACCATCCAGCTCCCCTTAATCTTTACCGGCTGGGAGCAAGAACTCACCAAACAGGAAACCCAGCATCTCTCCAACCTGCCTGACTTCATGTTCAATGTCGCTACCGCTTCAGCTAAAAACATCTACTTCTCACCAGACGGTGAAAAAATGCTCTACACCGCTACCCAACAACTAACTATCCCCCCTCAACTTGATCAACCCCTAGCCTCCACCAACCCCACTCCTCAACAAAGAGACATCAAACCAGACCAACTCTACATCTACGACATCAAAGAAGACACCAACTTTAACCTTGCAGATGCCCCCACTACTGACTCATATCCCACTGATAAAATTCTTCTCTTTGAAGCCTCCCCCACCCCCACCCAAGCTGATGCCACCGTCGCTGGCCAGCAAGAGCTACCAGCCTACAATCGTCTGCAGAAAGACAGAACACCTCTTCAAACTCTGCTTGCCTTCAAAGCCCACTACAGCGCCTTATTTACCAATAATCCTCAATGGTTCCCTACCTCTCGTCACCTAATTACCACCACCCAAGACCAGATCATCATCAAAGAATATGACAACAAAAATCCTGCCTCTATTTACTCAGGCCCCTTTGACAACACTTTCGTCTACCCCACTCCCAACGGAGACCGCCTTATCCTGCGCGCCAACCTCAATCAAAACCAAGACCCTCTCAACCTCTATACTCTCAACCTAAAATAACTACTCCATCTTATCCATCTTAGCTAACATTTTCTCTATCTGTCTTTCCAAGTTCTTAATTTTTTTCGCCATCGACAAATCAATCTTGTAGTCCTTAATAGCTCTCTCCCGGTCATGCTTTAACTCCTTGTTTTCATTAATCAAGATCAACACCGCCAACACAATAGCCTCCAAACTCACCCAAAAAGTCAACTTCTCAAAGTTATAATCACCTACAATCCAGATCACAAACCAGATGATGTTAACCAACAAAAACCACCAGGAACCAATCCCTTTTACCAGCCTAGTTTCCACTCTCTCTACCCAGGTATCCTCTGCTTGAGCTGTAAACTCGTCTGTCATCTCTATCTTTTTACTATTTTTCTTCATGACTTTATTTTAACCACACAAATAAAACAAACACAAACCAAACACACAACAAACTAATCTATAATATTAAAATAGTTACCAACCAATTAATAAAAATGATCACCGACCAACAGCTTGAAGCCATAAAAAACAAAGCCAAAACAGAAATGTCCAATACTAATAACCTTCTGCACCAAATGGACCACATCCATGATGTAGTCGACAACGCCCGTGAACTAACCCAGATCCTTAATCTGCAAGACAAAATCGATAACAACCTCCTTCTGGCCTGCTGCTATCTGCATGATCTTACCTACGCCTCCAATCCCTTCTTCCTCAAAGCTTACATCTTCGAAGGCAAGCTAGTTCAAAAACCAGCCCGAAAAATCTTAAAACAAGTCAACGCCAACATCCCAGACACCCAATCCATCCTTCATGCCTTAAAAAACCATCCTCACTCCTTCCCATTTAAAAAACTCAATAAAGACCAAGACCTCTACTCCTCTCTTTTGCAGGATGCTGACACCATCGACGTTTTCGATGAAGACCGCCTCAAAAAACTATTCCACAGCCTTGGTATAAAAAATAGGATCATCAAATCCTTTGTCAAATTCGGCTTTGAAAACTTAGAAGATTATCTTAATTTCCCTTCTGTAGCTGATCACTTCCGCGCTAAATACATGGAAACCCAAACTCTCTAATCAGTCGGGGTGCTCGGACTCGAACCGAGGACCTCGTCGTCCCGATCGACGCACTCTTCCATCTGAGCTACACCCCGCGCTTGTGCGCCAGGCAGGATTCGAACCTGCGACCTATGCGTTAGGAATGCATTGCTCTATCCCCTGAGCTACTGGCGCATGAACATATTTTACTCCAAACCCTTTATCTCATCTACTTGACCACTCTCTCTCCCCCATGATTAAATAACTCTATGCCCCTAAGCAAACAAGATATCGCCGCTATCAAAAAGGCTCTCCAGCCCGAGTTTGATAAAACCGAAGCTCGAGTCAAGAAAGCTCTCCAGCCCGAGTTTGATAAAACTGAAGCCCGAGTCAAGAAAGCTCTCCAGCCCGAGTTTGATAAAACCGAAGCTCGAGTCAAGAAAGCTCTCCAGC
>CAYQZQ010000001.1:0-20600 GCA_964422035.1 uncultured Pseudomonadales bacterium | reverse complement strand
TTGATAAAACTGAAGCCCGAGTCAAGAAAGCTCTCCAGCCCGAGTTTGATAAAACTGAAGCCCGAGTCAAGAAAGCTCTCCAGCCCGAGTTTGATAAAACTGAAGCCCGAGTCAAGAAAGCTCTCCAGCCCGAGTTTGATAAATTAAGCCAACGTATGAACAACCTCGAAAAAGAAATGAAAGCAGGCTTTGAGCAAAACCGCAAAGACCATAACATCATCACAAGCTTCTTCGACAACGCCGATATCAAAACCAAAAAACGCTTACACCGCCTTGAATCTCACCTCAACCTCCCTCCCCTTACCTGAACCCTAAACCCTACTTCCACAACTCCAACCCTTCCACTCTCTCAAAATCCTTCCTATTCAAAGTAGCCAGCTGGGCACCTTCTTCCAAAGCTGTAGCTGCAATAATCGCATCCATTGCCCTCACTTGCCCTCTTCTTCTTATCTCACCGGCTCTCATAGCCATACTCTCTTCCATCTTCACTCTTTCTATCTGCTCCAATAAACCTATCACTTTCCCTTCCTCCTGCCTTCCTTCCATAGACTTACCACTCCACAACTCCATTACCACCACCATAGGCAGCAACAACTTAACTTTCCCCTCCTCCATCTTATCGATCAAACCCAACAAATCATCACCTTTATCCCTCAAATAATCTATTATCACTGAACTATCAACAACTACTTTCACCATTGGTTATTATCGATCCTTTCATCAAACTCTTTTCTAATTTTTTCTATTACTTCTTCATCCTCCTTAGTAAAAATACCCCTCGCCGCCTTCACTTTCTTCTTATACTCATCCCAATCTACCTTAGCTTTCTTATCTCCCACAATCCTTACCGCCGGCTGTTTGTTCTTATACACCCTCACTTCCTTGTCTCCATATATCACCTCGTTGAGCAACTCAAAAAAGTTATTTCTGGCCTCCGTGGCACTTACCTTTATTACTTTCATACGTACATTATAGCCGTAATGTACATTTTGTCAATATCTACTTCAAAGAATTTTTTTACCTCTCCTCCTGCCCATAAATCAATACCTCACTGGCTCTCTCATAATCAAATATCTCGTCCTTATCAAACATCAAACTCATCTCTTTTTCGACACTCTCTTTTGAATCCGAAGCGTGCACAATGTTCTGTGATCCTGAAAGACCAAAGTCGCCTCTGATCGAACCTGCTTCCGCTTCGTACCCCTTAGTTACTCCCACAATTCTACGCACCACTTTAATCGCCTCCTGGCCTTCCCACACCATAGCTATAACCGGTGTCCAACTCATAAACTGCTTTAAGTCATCAAAAAAATCCTTCTCAACGTGATGACTGTACCACTCTTTTAAAATATCATCACTCAACCTCACCATCTTAATACCCAAAAGCTTCAAGCCTTTACGCTCAAATCTACGAATAATCTCACCAATCAAACCTCTTTGCAAGCCATCTGGTTTAACTAAAACTACGGTTTTTTCCATGCCTCTTATTTTACCCCTCTCTTATCCTACTGGCAAGACTCCAAGCACTGTTGTCTAGCTTCACTACCCTCTGGCAGTTGATAACACACCGAACATGTATCCTGTTGTATCTGATCTGCTTGCTCTTGCGTCTGTTGCATCATTTCAGTCAAGTCAAGAAACTTAATCCCCACTGGTACTTTAAATTTACTTTCATCTACTCTCCAGTTGCTGCACTTATACTCATACTCTTGTTGCAAACTCTGCACCTCAGCATCTGCTTCTCTCTCTGTCTCCTTCTCCATCTCTTCTATCTTCTCCACACTCATCTTTGTCCCCTGATTCTTTCCTTCCACCCACTGATAAATAGTCTTCCCATCGTTAATCATTCTCATATCCACTTGCGAAACTCCCTCTTCAATTGCAACCTCGGTCATAAACTCACCATACATCTTTCCCTGACCTACATACACCACTCCTTCATTACTCATATCTTCTCCCTCATAGCTCCAGCTACACTGCTGACCTTTTACCTTGCTCAAGATATCTTTCAAACTGCCCTTAACCGTCTGCTCCTGCTTATCTCTACTTGTCATTATCCCTCCCTCTTCTGCTTTTTCGTTGTTTCCTCCCAAAACGCAGCCTGACAATAATAAACCGACTGAAAGAAGAATGAATGTTTTCTTTTTAATCATAACTTAAATATATCATCTAAACTAAACATTTCAAATATCAATCTCTTCCCCGTTTTTGATCATTTGCCAGATCATCACATTTCTCTCACTATTTTCAATAGAAACCCCTATCCTAGCCTGCCCCAAAGCTTCCTCAGCTTCACCTTGTCTGTACAAAACCACTGCATAAACCATCCTTAAATCATCATTACCAGGCAGCTTCCCCACTCCCTCCTCAATCCACTCTCTCATCTGACCAACCTCACCACTTTTCAACCTCAACCAAGCCAAGTTCTCCCACGCTCTCCAGTAATCACTTACCTCCAAGCACTTCTCATACATCACTCTGGCTTTCTCTATCTTGCCCTGTCTTTGATAAACCACTCCCAAGTTATTTAATGCAAACCTGTAATCACTTTTTATCGAGAGAGACTCCTTAAAACTCTCCTCAGCCTCATCCAGCCTGCCATCTCTTACCAGCTCCACTCCCAGATTATTATGCAACTCAAAGCTTTCTCCACTTAATTTCACGTCATAACTATACAACCTCAAGCCACTGCGCCAATCTGCTAATCTCACCCAGCTTCTCACCCCAAACACAAACGCCACCAACACTCCAAGCCACCACACCACTCTTCTTACCTCTTTTTCCTTCACCACTGCTGCTCCCACCTCTCCTGCCACTCCCATCATTCCCCACATTGGTAAATACATCCATCTGTCAGCCACCGTCATCTCCAAGGGTATTATCTGACTAACCAACAAAAGCCCCATCACCATCCAGCCGGCAAAAAACACCAACCTCTTTCCCTTCCTACTCATCCAGATCACCGCTCCTGCCAAACCCAGCAAAGCCAAGACATTCCCCCAAAACCTCACATCGACCCACTCCCTTACCATCCAGTGCTGCGAAATTGATAACCTCAAAGGAAAAACAAACGTCTTTATATAATGCATCCAGATAGCAAAAACACTCAGCATCCGCTCTCCCAAACTTGCCTCTCCTATCAAGCTCTCCGCCGCCCCTCCAATCCTTACCCCCACTACCACTCGCAAGCTCAAATACAACACAGCCACCAAACCAACCACTCCAATTAGTGTGTTTATTTTTTCTCTCCTCCACAGCCATCCAGCCAACACCACCATCAAACCAATCACCGCCGACTCCTTAGCCAACAAAGCCAAAAACAAGCCAACCCCGATCAATAACCAGTCAGCCGTCTTATACTCCTCTTTTCTCAACACCACCCACAAAGCCAGCATCACTCCTGTCAACACCACCACATCACCCAAAGCTGCCACATACCCCACTGCCTCCACTCCCACCGGGTGCACCGCCAGTATCAAAGCCGCCAAAAACGCCCACTCCCTCTTCCACAACTTGGACAAAACCAAAAACCCCAACCCCACTGCCCCTATATGCAACAAAACCTGAAACAAATGAAACCCCCACTCCTGCAAACCAAATATCTTGTATAAAAAGCTGTATAAAAATACCACTGCTGGCCTCCAAAACCAACCAGACAACTCCCCACTACCCCCACTATAAAAAGTCCCCTCTCCCAAATTCTCCAGCACTCTCCCTTGCTGAATCTGTACATTACCTACAATCTGCTCTTCATCATCCCAGACAAAGCCGTTAGGCAAGCTGTTTACATAAACCAAACCCACCGCCAAAGCCAATAAAACCAACAAACTACCAACTGATCTTTCCTTTATCCATTTCACATCTTAAGTTTACCCTACTCCAACACCTCTTCAAACTCATCCTCATCCTCAAACGGCCCCACGATACTCAAGTTCATCTTCTCGCTTGTAAATACATCTCTAGCTACCTGTTGCACCTGTTTTCTATCTACCTTATCAAGCTTCTCTATTACCTCATCCATATCCTTAATCTCCCCCGTCAATGCCCAACTATTTCCCACTCTCAGCGCTGTCTTCTGAGAGCTCTCCAAGGATAACTTCAAACTTCCCTTTGCTCCCTCAACTCCTCTTTTCAACTCTTCCTCACTTACCTTCTCCTCACCTATCTTTATCAACTCATCCTTAATCAATCCCACTGCTTCTCTCGCTTTATCCAACCTCACTCCGGCTCTAACATAAGCCATGCCTGTATCTTTCATCCCATTAAACCCTGACGTAACATAATAAGCCAAACCTCTTTTTTCTCTAATCGTGTTCCACAATCTACTGCTCATATTAGCTCCCAGTATCTGGTCCAAAACCTGCCAGGCATACTTTCGCTCATCACTATATGCAAAACTCTCCATCCCCAAAGCCAAATGTGCCTGCTGCGTTTCTTTTCTGCTTACCACCACTTTTGCTTTCTCTTGTTTATACTCCTGATTATAACCCTCTCTTTTTCCCTTATCTGCCTCTTTTAGACCTGCAAACTCTTTTTCAATCTCCTCGACAATACTCTCCTCATCTGCCAGATTTCCCGCCATCAAAACCATCATGTTCTCAGGCCAGTACCAATTCTCTCTAAATTTCTCCAAGTCCTCAATTCTCATCTGTTTAATCGACTCTTCACTACCTAAAATAGGTCTGCCCAAAGGTGTATCTCCAAATATGCTCTCTCCCACCTCATTCCAGGCTTTCATCTTTGGATCATCTTCATACATTCTAATCTCCTCTATCACCGTTCCCTTCTCTTTTTCTAGTTGATCAGCCGGCAAAAGAGGCTCACTCACCATCTGACCTACAACCTCTACTCCCTTTTTCCAATGTTCCTCCGCCAATCTCACCCAAAAGCCTGTGTAGTCCGTCCAGGTAAAAGCATTCTGCTCTCCTCCCAAGCTGTCAATTTCTTTGGCTATCTCATTCACCTGCGGATACTTCTCAGTACCCTTAAATACAAAGTGCTCCAGAAAGTGAGCCCCTCCATACTGACCTTCCTTTTCATCTCTTGAGCCAGCTTTAACCATCGCCATCACCATCACCGATGGTACCTTGCGAGGCAACTGCACCAAACTCAATCCACTCTTTAATTTTTTTATCTTGTACTTAAATTCCACTAAACTATTTTACCATCCCAACATATCAACTATCTGAGCAAATATTCCCGTCCTTACTCCTCTCACTCTCCCGTTTCCCCTCCCTGCACTTCCCGACTCCATCACCTCAACCTGCCAGTCATCAACCTGAATCTCTCTCAAATTAGAGCTTCCCTGACTGCCTTGCCCCTTACTTTCCTCATCAACATCGCCAGCTTCCTCCACCGCCTCATCTCTTGCTCTTTCCTTTATCATCTGTCCCTCTCCTTTGTCTTCTTCCAGCTCTTCCCTTACTCTTTCCTTGGCTCTATCTTCAACTTTCTCTTTCACTCTCTCCAGGTTTCTCTCCAGCCTCTGTGCTGCCTCTTCTCTTTTCTCTCGTACTCTTTTAATTCTGCTTTCCATTCGCTTTACCCTCTCCTCTTGCTTCTCCTCAAGTTTTTCTACCACATCTGCCAGCTGCTCTTGTGCCTCTTGCGGCAAACTATCAATTCTCTCCAACAAAACCTCTTCTCTTGCAGCAAACTTCTCCTCCAATAAAACCTTTCTCTCCTCACTGCCTGCTACCCACAACTGAACGTTCTCACTTACTCTCATAAAACCTCTCTGCAACCCAAACCAAGGGCTACTAGGATTCGGCACATACATCTCCTCTTCCACCTCAACCGGATCACTGACCTCTTCCCCAGCTACTACAGTCCCGCTCAAAAAAGAACTGATTAATAAAAAACTAAACAGCCAAATCGCAACTTTTTTTATCTTCATACTATATTTGTATGCTTTGCGCCTTCCTTTGTCAACTACTCCACCCACCATTTTTTCCCATCACTTACTACCTTAATATCTCCATGTATATCATTGCGCATCACCTTGACCCCGCTTGCCTTAAGTCTCTCCAGCACCTCATCTGTTGGGTGCCCAAAGCTATTCCTCCCTACCTGAATAACAGCCAGCTCAGGCTTCACCTTCCTCAAAAAACTCTCACCACTTGAAAACTTGCTGCCATGATGAGCCACCTTCAACACCTCCACGTCCACCAAGCCATCCAGACTATTCTCAGTCTCAACTCCAATATCCCCCGTCAACAGCCAATCAAACCTGCCATAACTGGCCAATAAAACCAAAGATTGCTCATTTAGACTACTTGCCCCTAAAACTTTATTCTTTTCTTTCTCTGGCCACAAAACCTTAAAACTAATCTCTCCCGCCTTAATTACATCACCTTTCTTTGCCTCATAAACCTCCACTTGTCTGCCTTTCTCTATCCAACTGTCTCCATCTCCCCAACCTGAAACTATCACCTTCCCCACCTTATATCTCTCCAATACCTCTCCCAAGCCTCCCATATGATCCTCCTCCCCGTGAGTATTTACCACCACCTCGATCTGCCTGTCCCAAAAAGGCATCTGCCTGCCCAAACAAGACAAAACCTTATCACCCGGTCCTCCATCTACTAGAACCTGCATACTCCCCTTACTCATCAAAATACTATCTCCCTGTCCCACATCACAAAAAACCACCCGCAGCCTCCCATCCGGCCACTGAACCGCCGCCAAAACAAGCAAGCCCACCACCAGCAAACCTGTCTTAATCAATCCCTTCTTCATAAACATCATTAAACCAGCTTCTTATCTTAAACAGCAATACACAACCAACAACATAAACAAAATCTTCGGGATTACTTCTCCTCCCCTGGCCTCAAGACACCTCAAACTAACCCACCACCCAGACGATAAAATAAGCCACTGTGTATCCTGCCCAACCCACCAACTGACCCCAAGGTCTCCACACCAATCCCAATATTGCCTGCAACCCCCCCAAACCCATCAGCATCGGCACCAAAGGCAAAATAATACTGTTATAAATCACTCCCTGCCACTGTACCTGTCTAAAATACCACCACAATAAAGGCGCCACTGCCAGCTGGGCACTAATAGTAGTCATAAGCTCACTCTTCAAAATTAATTTCCCCATCCCGCCTTTTAAATTCCTCTCTACCCACTCAACCAATACAGGTTCAATGGTAATCAAGCCCCCCACTGCCGCCATAGACAACTGAAATGACAATGAAACCGCCAACTCAGGTTTCACCATTAACATTCCCCAGCCTGCCAGAAACCACCACCACCAACCTTTAACTAGCCTCCCCACACTTCTACCTATCAGCAAACCTGACACCATTATCATTGCTCTCACCACCGGAGGCTGCCACCCAGTCATTACCGCGTATAAAAAACTTACCCCCAAGGCTAATGCCACCGCTTGTTTTCTCTTTACATAATATGTCAAAAACCTAACCAATATAACAGACAGTATCATCAAATTATAACCCGAGGCCACCACGATATGCACCGTTCCTGTCTCTTTCAACCGCCCGTAAAGTCTACTACCCAATAAATCCTTCTCACCTAAAACTATCCCCGCCACCAAACCTGCCTCTTCTGCCGGCAGTTGAGCTTTATAAATATCCAAGATCTTCTCTTTAAACAAAAACAAGTATTTACCCACCCCTATTACTTCTTGTTGACCTTGCACAACCTCAGAAATCACAGCATCCTTCAGCCAAATCCTCCCTAACAAAAAATCAATCACTCCTCTACTGCAGATGCCAGAAACCACTACCTTGTCACCCTTTTCTGCTACTTTATACTCCTCAAACTCACTCCTAAACTCCCCCACTTTAATGACAGACTTTGACCCCTTCTGAACTACTTCTCTCACCTCACCTTTCAGCCTCACTTTATCACCTATCTCACATCTATTACTCACCACCCCACTCCATACCAATCTAACCAGCAAAATTACCCCTAGCCAAAAAACTCTCTTCCTCATTTAAGCTTCAAAACTAATAAACACTCACCTCATCCTTTATCCGCTCATATACATTACTAGGCACAACTTCCGCCAGCTCTTCCACCTTTGCAAACGGCCTGGCCTCAACAATCGCCTTAGCCCTGGCCTCACCAATACCCCATAAACCATCCAAGGCAGCCACACTAGCCGTATTTAAGTTAACCCTGCTTGCCGCTCCTGCCACCTCTCCTGTCGCTCCTGCCATACCCTGCACCGGAAAATACAACTTAGCCCCATCCTCAATCTTTGCGGCTAAATTAATATATCTGGCAATATATACCCTGTCTGCCTCACTTGACAGTCCTCCCGCCTTAAGCAAAGCATCTTTTACTCTACTACCTAACTCAAGCTGGTATACTCCCTGCTTCTCAACTGCCCCACTCACATCCACCCAGATCATCTCTCCTACCCCCTCCTCAGCCTCAATAATCTCCACCTCAACCGGTTCTCTAGTTTTACTCATCCACAAACCTCCACCACCAATCAGCACCAAACCTAAACCAAGCAAAACTATCTCTTCAACCTTAACTACCTGCCTACCCAGCTGCTGATCCATCCAGCCTTGTAATTCAGCTTTTACTCCCATAAAACCACTATATCACTGATTACAAGCCCTCTTTTTTATCACTTCTCTTTGCATATTGCTATTTCTTCCCTGCCCATATTTATTATCACTACTTACATAGTAACTGCCAACTTACCAACAAACTATATCAAAAACAAAATCTCAACAATATTTTTTACAAATTTTACTAATTCTATTTTTTAAAATTGCTGATATACTTTTATTTATGAACAACCGCCTGCCCTTTATATTCCAGACTGCATTCCTTGTCTTGGCTGTCTTTTTCACCTGGATCTGGACTAATCACCCCACTCTCAGCCTCTACAATCTTCAACTAACCGCCCTTTTAATCATCCTTTACTTTGCTGCCCGCTTTGTATCCAAGAAAAAAGCTCCCTTAATTGACTTTGAGTCAGCCTTGATCCTCTCCACTATTACTCTCCTTTTAATCTTCTCCACCGGTGGCCTTGACTCACCCTTGTTTTTCCTGCTTGATTTCCTCCTTTTTGCCCTGGCTCTCCTCTTCTCCCCCTTGCAAACTGCTCTAACAGCCGCCGTTATAGCCGTCATCTTTATTGCCCAGCTTCCTGCCCCTACAGACACCCACATCACCAACCTGCTTTCCCTCATCCTCATCACCCCTCTAGCCATTCTCTTTGGTAACCGCTTCATAGCCGTCAAGCAGGCCAAGGGTGATATTAAAAAGCTTGAAGGCACCATCGCCAACGAAGAAACCCAGACACTGATGTGGCTATCAACCAGCTCAAAACCCCAACTAACTATATCACTAGACCTCATTTCTCAAGTTATCTCAACCCGTCGTCTGCCTGCCAGCCTGCAAGAAAAACTAAAAGACGCCTACCGCAAACTCCTTGATCTTTATCAATCAGCTGATCAACTACAACGTGACATTGACCAAGCCTCAGAAAACTAAAATATCCCTCATCACAGCCTGCCTTTACCTTCTTTCTATATTTATCCCTAGCTTTATCTATGCTGACAATCTAGACTCAGACAACTACACCATCCAGATGGGCAATATCAACATAACCTCCGGCCGTAAATCCTCTTCCTCATACACTCTCACAGACACCGTTGGTCAAACCTTTCAAGGCCAGTTTGACTCCAACGGCTATGTTTTACTGGCTGGTTTCCAGTACATTCACTCTCTTACCACTTTCTCCTTCTCCATCTCTGATCTGACCATCGACTTTGGCTCTCTTACCCCCTCCACCCCGCAAACAGACACTAATCAGCTGACCGTCAGAACCGGCTCAGTCGGCTATGCCGTTACTGCCATTGAAAATCACACCCTGCAAACTCCCTCAGCCGCCGCCACTATCCCTGATACCTCCTGTGACCCAGCCACCACCTGCACTATTTCTGATGCCAACGTCTGGGCTGACAACTCAGCCTATGGCTTTGGCTACAACATGTCCGGAGACGACATCAATTCATCTGACTTTGTCGACTCTACCTATTTTAGGCCCTTTGCCAACGACTCCAATGCAGACAACCCTGTCTCTGTCATGAGTAGAGACGCAGCCGCCACCAACTCAGCCACCGCCACCGTCACTTACAAACTAAACGTCTCCCCCACCCAGCAAGCCGGTACCTACACCAATCTTATTCAATATATAGCCACCCCCACATTTTAATGAAAAAACTAATCACCATCACCCTTATCAGCCTCATTTATACTCTTTTTATACCCAGCCCCGTCCTGGCCCAGTCCTTTGACTTGTCCATCTCACCACCTCTTTTAACCGCCACCGTCAAGCCCGGCAAGTCCTTCACCAAAGCCTTCAACATCAAAAACAATTCCTCTTCTCCCGTTACTCTCACTGCCCGCATCATTCCCTTTTCTCCCTCAGATCAAATGGGCCACCCCCAACTTCTCCCTCAACAAAACCCTCATTGGCTTTCATACTTCCAACCTATCAACACCGACATCAAACTCAACCAGCCCTTTACTCTAAAACCCCAGCAAAAAGAACAAATCGTTCTGGCAATTAAAATACCCTCCACTGCTGCCTTCCAGGACCTCTACGCCACTCTTCTGCTGCAAAGCTCCTCACCTGATCTTCTCCAAGGCTCTTCTCTCTCCGGCTCCATTGGCTCCAACCTATTAATTTCCATAGCCAACCAGCCTTTCCCCACCACTCAAGTCTCCATTCAAACTCTTGAGCCCACCACCCCACCACTTTTTAAAATCCCCATCAAAAACCTCTATATCTACGACTCCACCACACCTTTGCAGATAAAAGCCACCGCCTCCAACTTAGGCCGGCATAAAACCGTCGTTTCCGGCCGCCTCCAGCTTCTCAAACAAGACACCCCTCGCCAAGTCATTCCTCTTCTACCAGTTAACCTGCTCGCCCAGTCCTCCCGTACCCTGCTTGCCTCCTCCTCCGGGCAACCCCATCTAACCATCAAGCCTCAACTTACCCGTATCGGCAATCACCGCCTCCATCTTCTCCTTCAATCTCATCAACAAAACCTCACCACTTATATTACTCTCTTCTTCCTCCCCTTCAAAGCCATCTTGGCTATAGTTCTGCTTACCACCTTCTCTTTTGTCGTCATCAAAAAACTTCAAGACAACCAGCCAGAATCAAAAAAATAATCACTTTTACACTATTGACAAAACCATCACCTATACTGCACACTAATTAAAAGACAGATAATTTTACTTAAATAAACCCATGGTCAAATCAAAGAAAACCAAGCTTATCTTAAGCATATTGAGTTTTATCCTCCTACAAGCCCGTTTTCTGGCTTACCCTGCCTCTTTAGACTCCGCTAACTTAACCTCCGTTAAAGACACTCTCCAGTCCTCCCGCCTTTCTTGGGGTGCTCGCGTCGAGGCCGACGGCACTTCCGAGGACTCCTCCATCGTTCAAATCCAAGCCGCCCCCGCCGCTCCCCTACATTCCACCTCTACCGCCAATCTACATGCCGGTGATACCGTTTTAATCAACTCCAATTCATACACAATTGTTGACATCATCGATGAAGATGAATTTACAGTCAATCCTGTTGTTCAAGCTGGAGACGCTGACGACGGTGACCCCATCTACATGGAAATGACCCCTCAGCACGTCGTTACCTTCGACACTGCCTCCGCCATAGCTGATGGCTACTTCCAAGTTCTTATTCCTGCCGACTCAACCACCCCTGCTGACGGCAATCTTGATGATGAAGGTTTTGACTTCACCACTGGCTCCATCGATGTAGCTGCCACCGACACCGGTAACTACGACTTTGTCACCGGAGTTGCCACTGCCTCCGGCGGTACTGGTTGTACCAGCCCTGCCAACTATCACTGCTTTGAGGTCCACTACTCAGGCTCAGGTGGTATCAGTACTTCTATCAGTCTAACTATTGGCAACACAGACGGCTCCAACACTCCTATCGCTCCCGGCGAAGACGGCTCCCACACCAAAGGCACCGCCGACAGCTATACCTTCTACGTTCGTAACTACGACTCAGGTGATAGCCTCATCGACGAAACCAAAGGAGCCATTGGCCTTATCGAAGCTGTCCGTGTCTCTGCCACCGTTGAGCCAACCATTAGTTTCTCCATTGCTGGCGTCGGCACCGGCACTACCACTTGCGGCGACACCCCCGACGTTGATACCAGTACCGGCACCAACTCACCTCTAGCTGTTCCTTTCGGCTCTCTCTCCCTAAACGCCTTCAAAGACGCCTCTCATCAACTAAGTGTCTCCACCAACGCTTCCAGTGGTTATTCTGTCACCGCCATAGAAGATGACGAACTGGGTAAAGACGGTGCCACCACCCCTTTCATTCCTGACACCACCTGTGATTCCGGCAGTTGTGCTTTTGACGACGGCACCGGCTCTGACTGGGACACCGCCACCAACAATGGCTTTGGCTACTCAATTGACAACAACGATGCCTCATCCGTCCCCTTCGAATACAACAGCGTCGGCAACTTCGATGCTTTACCTTTTGCCAACAACGCCGATGGTGAATCTCCTGTTGAACTCATGTCCAGCACTGGTGTAGCTGATGATCAAGATATCTATATGTGCTACCGTATCTCCATTGGCGCCACCCAGGAAGCTGGTGATTACGAAAACATCGTCACCTACACCGCCACTGCTACCTTTTAATTAATTTAAAAAAAACAATATGCCTGCCCGGCTCAAACATATACTAATCACTCTCAGCCTTCTCTTCCTCCTTCTTCTCTCCCCTTCCTTTATCTTTGCCCAGTCCACTTCCACCATCACCGCCATCCCTCCCCGCAAAGAATTTGACATCGCCCCTAACCAATCCAAAACCATCGAACTTAAACTTAGAAACGACTCCGATACCCTCTACTACTACCACGTTGAAGTCACCGACTTTATCGTCTCAGGTCTAAACGGCACCCCCGTTCCCGTCACCCCTGATACCTCCGGTCGCTGGGCCCTATCCTCCTGGATTGCCACCCCCATTCTTATTCCCGTCGACAGCAACTCTACTCAACCAGTCAAGATCACCGTTACCGCTCCCGCAAACGCTCTTCCCGGTGGCCACTACGCCATGATTACCTACCGCCCCAATCCTAACCTTACCCGCGGTGAACTAAAAGATACCGGAGCCCAGATCGGTCAACGCACCGGCACTCTTCTCTATGCCACCGTCCCCGGCCACATCACCCAGGACGCCTTAATCAAAAAATTCACCGCCCCTCAATTTACTGAATACGGCCCCATCGACTTCTATCTCCAAGTTGAAAACCTCTCCGACATTCACATCCAACCTACCGGCACCATCACCATCAAAGATATCTTCGGTAAAAAGGTTGAAACCTTAAAGGTAGACATGGAAAACATCTTCCCCTACGCCTCCCGCCAGCTGGTTACCCAGTGGCAGCAAAAACTAGGCTACGGCCGCTATCAGGCTGATCTTAACCTAGCCTACGGCTCCCAAGGTGACCTTCTCACCGCCTCCATCTACTTCTGGCTCTTCCCCATCCGCATCGTCATCTACACCCTATTACTGCTTCTCTCACTCACCTCCCTTATCCTCATCTTCCGCCACCGCCACATCAAGCACGAAAAAGAACTAGAACAAGAAGTTGAGCAACTTAAAACCCAGGCAAAATCATCAGATCAAGCTGATAAATAGACTCTACCTATCCTTTTAACTTCCTTTTATAATCAAGTTATGACTGCCCGTTATTATCTATCCATCCTTTTCCTCCTTTTCAGCCTTGCCTGGCTGCCTCCCCCCCTCCTAGCCGCCGACAATCCCCAATCTTCTGCAGCTCCCGTCTCCGCCACCGTTCCCTCCACCGGTACCTCAAACCCGGTTCTAATTACTCCCAAAGACAACTCCTACACTAAAAATCCCTTCGAGCAGTTCTCCTGGCAGGAAGCCACCGCCTCCGGCGGCATCAATCACTACACCTTCTATCTTGATGATCTGCTCAACATCGGCTTTCTACCCACTAATACTCTCTCCCAAGACACCGCAACTTACTCTTACTCGCGCTCTGATGACAAAGCCTACCTCACCCTCAAAGATCCTCTCAGTGAAGGCTCCCACACCTGGTATGTCCTCGCCTATCCCAACTCCGCCGACACCCTGCAATCATCCACCTTCACCTTCACCATCGATACCACCTTGCCCATCATCATCCTGGAGAGACTGGAAAAACATACCATGTACTGGGCCTCAAACGATCCCAACACTTTCCCTCCTTTCTCCCACAGACAACTTATTGTCAATACCAACAAACCTCTCTTAGAAGGTAAAGTAGAAGCCAACGCCAACTTAAAAATCGCTTTCTTGTGCCCCATAGATGCTCAAGACTGCTCTGACATCTCCTACACCCTCTCCGACCCAGATGGCAACTGGGTACACCGAGTCCGCGGTCTTAAAGAATTCATTCCCTATACTGTTTACTTAATCGCCACCGACTATGCATCCAACACTACCTACTTTCCTGTCTTTACCGTCACCTACCAACCAAAACCCCTCTTTCCTCTCCCTCCTATTCCCGGTATCACCAAACCAACCCCCACTCCCTCTCCATCTCCTATCTCCCCGCCACCAGAAGCTCCCTCAAAGCCCCCCGCCATCCCACCAGCACCTCTTCCCCCTCTGGCTCCTTCACCCGCTCCCACTCCCACTCCTGCCACCCCTGTTCAACTGCCATCTTTCCTTCTCTACTTGATAGTTTTTGGACTTATCATTCACCTGCTTTCAACCATCTACGCCAAAGGTATAAAGCTCTGGCTTATTCCCAAATTCCTCATCCGTCTCCTGCTCCCTTTCACCACTTCTCCCCGCTACCAAACCATCTCACTAGCTACCATCCTTCTCTACAACGCTAAAGATCAAAAACACATAGAGCATCTTAAAACCATCATCGCTACCGTCACCGGTCATTTCCATCTTCCCCAAACCCTACCCCCTACGGTATATCTTAAAATCAACCACCCCCTTTATCAGACAGGACAACTCCTCTACAACGCCGATGATCTTCCTCATTTCCTACCCTTATCTGACAAAAACACCTCCAACTTTAAAGATCTTACCCACCAGATAGCCAACTACATCCGCCCTATCCCCCTTCTAATCGCTCTGATAACCTCAATTTATGCCTATCTTACTCTCAATAAACTTTTTCTCCTTATCTACTTCTCCCTCTCTTTGTACCTATTAGTCATCCAGTACCTGCCTCTCCTCTTCTCTTCTGAACCTAAGATTCACTAGTAACAACTTCTCATTCAACCCCTTCAAAATATATCAATCCAAAACACCTCAAAAAACAGACATTTTCGCACTGTCAAAAATTCAATCCAAGAGTTTTAAGCAAAGTAAATTAAGCAATTTGTTTTCACACTTTTCATTACCTATCTCATCCGTCTTTTCAACGTTTTTAAAATCTTATCACTAATCACCCTCTTCTGCCAAAACACGATATTATCTGATCTTAACCATCCAACTATCACATCTTGCACTTACTTGTAAAAAGGCCTTTAAAACATCAATAAAACACCCCTCTTTTAATCTCCTCCATCATCAAGGCTGAACAAATCTCCAAATCATTGGAAAAAACTACAATAGACATCCATTAACTCATATATTTCAATCTCTCAAAGCATCAATTTTCACGCTCTTGGTTATTTGCGGTAAATATTTAAGTACTACATTCCATATACCTCTCCCCTAGGCATACATTTTATCCTAGTATATTACCGCACATACCTATATACCCTTTACTTATCCACACTCAAAATGTTTCTCAACCTGACAATAACCGCAAAAATTGCTTCAAATACAGGCACTTATCCACTTGACATGCATATATATAGTACTTCAAGCTGTATAAAGAGTATAAAAATATGTAATCAAGCTCATTACAAAATATTTATCAATTACCGCAAATACCATGAAAATTAAAGACTACTCCCAATCACTTCCCCAACCTTCAAATCAATCTTCCAAGCTTACCTTAGAGACTCTAACAGCTGCTCTCATCTTCCTTCTTCCTGCCTTCCTGCTTTTTATATTCGCTGCTAAATAATAATTTAATACCTGCCCAAATAGTGCCCAGCCAATCACCTACCATACTCAAGCAATTTAAAGCCTTCCTAGAAGACTCACCCTCTTCCAGGCCTGGGTACAAAGGCTTATCTCAAGTATCCATCAAAAACTACCTCTCTGATATCCGCCAGTTCCTTGACTGGTTGTCTGACTACACTGACTTCCCCACCCCTTCTGTACAAGCTAAACTAGAAGGAGGTCTGCCTCACCGCCTGGAAAGTAAACACATTCAAAAATATATCGAATATCTGCTTGATCAAGATACCCCTCAATCCACCCTCACCCGCTACCTTTCCTCTATCCGCCGCTTCACTACCTTTCTTGAAATCACCTTCCAAATACCCTCCATCCAGGTTCCCTCCCTTGATGAAATAACCGACCAACCAGCTCCTTTCCCCAAGGTCGATCCTCATCAAGATTTTGTCTCCCGCTATAAAGATTTCCTAAAATCCAAAGATCTATCAGATTCCACCGTCAAAAACTATCTTTCCGATCTTAATCACCTGCTGTCATGGAATGATAATCACCAAAATCTGCCATTAGAGGAGCTTTTTACCCCTCAGGCACGTTCTGCCTATTCACAATACCTCAAACAAAGTCAAACCGCTCCCTCTACTGCCACCCGTCGTCTTTCTTCCTTAAATAAGCTAATTGATTTTGCCCAGAAAATTAACCTCATTGAAAAAACTCCTCAACCCAAACCCGATACTGCTCCTTCTTTAAAACCTCTCTCATGGTTCTCCCGTCACTCAAACAACACCAAAAGGAATCTTCCTGCCTTTTCCCTTCCCCAACCCCTCCAGAGGGTCGCCCAATCTCTTAAAAGCACCTATCACTCCTACCATGCTCTCCCCTTTACTCCTTATCTACATCTTGCCCTTCTGACTTTATTCACCGCCGCCCTTTCCATCTTTGGATATCGACAGATAATCAAACAAGCCACCCCGGGAGCCGCTTACCCCTCCGACCCTCAAACTCCCACCCGCCAACTCTCTTTTCAGGGCCGCCTCACCGACTCAGCCGGCACTCCTATCACCTCCTCCGTCAACGCTGTCTTCAAGTTATATGATGCCGACTCCGGTGGTTCCCAGCTATACACCTCAGGCACCTGCTCAGTCGACCCTGATGAAAACGGCATCTTCTCTGTTCTCATTGGTGACGGCAGCTGCGGATCAGAAATTGCTTCCTCAGTCTTCTCTGAAAACACCGCCGTCTATATGGAAATAGATGTCGGTGGTGAAACCCTCTCCCCCCGCCAGCAAATAGCCACCGTCGCCTACGCTCTCAACACCGAAACCGTCCAGGGCTTCCCTGTCGCTGCCACTCAGTCAGCCACCACCAACACTCTTCTCACTATGAATGAATACGGTGAAATCATTCTGGCAGAACAGTCCCCTACAGTAAAATCAGTAGCCGGTACTTTCCAAATCGAAGGCCAAAACTTAACTCTAGCCACCTCCCAGTTATCTGATGGTGACATCACCTTAAACCCCGACGGCTCCGGCCAAATCCTAGCCATCGGCGGCACCACCACCCAGAATCTATTCAGAATCACCAACGCTAACCTCACTTCAGGTGATCTTATCTCCGGCTACGTCGGCAACGACACCGCCACCGGTGATCTGATATCCCTCTCCTCAGGTTCCTCTGAAACAGACCGCTTCACCGTCGGCCAAGACGGCACCACCTACATCTCTGGCAATTTAGGCATCGGCACCACCAACCCAGGCTACACCTTAGAAATAGCTGGTACTCTGGCTGCTTCAGGTTTGTCTGCCGGTCAAGATGATTCCGTATTAATACTAGACTCTACTAATGAAATAGTCACCGATGAGATCGACTCACGTGTCTGGGGCTCCACCTTGGTTGACTACTCCTCCTCCACCGCCTCCTATATCCCCAAGTTTTCCGACCCAGACACCCTAACCAACTCCAATATCTACGACGACGGCACCAACATCGGCATCGGTACCACCTCCCCATCAACCCACTTTGATATAGGAGGAGGTTCATACACATACGCTGATGGTACCAATGATGTAGGCATAGCTGGAGACCTGGAAGTCCTAGGCACAATATACGGTACCATTAACGGTATCTTCAACTTCCTCAAAGTCAACCGCTCCGCTACTCTCTCTGCCCAGATTGCCTCAGATATACCTCTAAGAGTGACTGACACCTCTGATACTGAAACTCTCCGAGTAGATAGTAGTGGTAATGTCGGCATCGGCACCACCAATCCTTCCCAAACTCTTGACGTAGCTGGCTCATTCCTTTTGGGCGACAACTCAGGCACCGGCCAAATAAACACCTCTGACTGGGATATATCAACTACCGGCGATATCTCAGGTGTCGGTGCCATCACCGCCGACGGCACCATCACTTTCTCTGGCCTATCGGCCGACACCGACAACACAGTCCTTATTCTCAACGGCTCCAATCAAGTCACCACCGACGAGATCGACTCACGTGTCTGGGGTTCTACCCTCACTGATGGCTCCGGAGCTGTCAACCAAATCACCTACTGGTCTGATGCTGATACTTTGACTGGCTCCAACTCCTTCTGGTTTGATGGTACCAACGTCGGCATCGGCACTACAGCTCCAAATCATCTTCTTGATGTCCAAGGCAACATCGGTCTAGCCACCTCCTCATACATCAACTGGGGTGCAACCAGTGGTTCAACCGGCTACGGCTTACGCGACAACACCGGTACCATGGAATTCAAAAACTCAGGCGGGTCTTGGGCAGCTTTAGGTTCCGGTGGTGGTGGCACATCTTACTGGGCCCTTACCGACAATGTTCTCCACCCCAAAGATGAATACGGCAGTATTGCTGACCTCACTATCGGTGGAACCTCCACTGCTTCTGCTAAAATTCAACTCAAATCCACTGGAGATATTATCGGAGAAAAATTCCTCGACCTCTCCAACCCCGACTATTTTCTTGACCCCGCCAACAGCACCACCTCCCTCACCACCGCTGGCAACGTCGGCATCGGCACCACCTCTCCTTCCGCCAAACTCGACATCGCCGGCTCCACTTCCACCATCAGCAACTCTTCTGGCGATATTACCATCAATGCGGCTTCGGGCACGATTTCTTTTGCCGGGGATGATTTAACCAACCTGACTGATTTGACAGTTTCGGGACAGATCCGCTTTGGCCATTTCTCCTCCGATCCCACTAACATCGGCGAAGGTAGTACCTATTACAACACCAGCGACGACTCACTCTACTACTACACTGCCTCTGGTTGGAGTGAGATCGGAAGTGGCGACGCACTCTGGACCGACTCAGGCTCCGACACCTACCTCACCGACACCGGCGACAATGTCGGCATCGGCACCACCTCCCCTTCCACCAAACTTGAAGTTTCCGGCGACATTACTGCCGAAAAATTCCTCGACCTTTCCAACTCCAATTATTTTCTTGACCCCGCCGTTGGCGGTACTTCTCTAGTTGTCGCTGGCAACGTCGGCATCGGCACCACCAATCCAAGTTCAGCACTTCAAGTGGCAGGAAGTATCACACCAACTGCTGATGTTACTTATGATCTAGGCACCTCATCACTAGGATGGGCAGATGCATATATCGAGGAGATTTATCTTAATCCTATATCTTCATCTTCATCTTCAACAGAAGGTACTATGTATTATGACAGCGACGTAAATCACTTGTTTGTCTACGGTAATGATTCTGCTTTCCACAGACTTGCTCTTGATATGACCAAATACTCCTCCACCTCAGCAACGATCGCCAATCAAAACTACATAGAAGTAGAACATAATCAAAACACAAATGATCTTTCAGTTATAGGGTGGATTTATGACAAAATAGATTCTTTATGGAAAAAAATCACAAGTAATGATAAAGTTACAACCCACGATCTAGATAATGAATTTAATCCTGAGTTCAAACAAAAGAAAAAAACAGAATCAGTAAAACTAGAATATGAAGAAACAAGTGTTGGTAATGGTGCCGATGGTGCCATTACAGTATCTGGGGACACAAACATAAACTCAGGCAGTCTTATTAGTGGAAGAAGTTGCGCTGATGGCGGCGACGCAGTTAATTACAGTGTTACTGCTTTAACAAGCACAACTGCCACCTTAAACTCTACCCCATCCTCAGGTTGTTTAGCTGTAGGAGATGAAATACTTTTAATAAACCTCCAAGGAACAAATACAGCTTTTGATAATACAGGTAACTGGGAAACTCTAAGAATAGAGAGCATATCATCAAATGTAATAACTTTTGTAACAAATAAAGTTAACTATTATGGAGATAATACAGATGACGACACCAACATAGGTACAGCTACAGGTACACAAAGAGTCATGCTGCAAAGAGTACCAAACTATACAACTGTTACTGTAGATAGTGGCATCAACTTCTATCCCGATGATTGGGGCAACAGCAGCGGCCCTGTTGGTGGAGTTATGTTTTTCAGAGCCACAGGAGCAGTATCAGTAAACGGAA